>NZ_AAXW01000028.1 GCF_000169335.1 Crocosphaera chwakensis CCY0110 | reverse complement strand
GAAGTAAAACCATCTGAACATCAGGTTAATATAAAAGGATATAAAGGTAATAAACGGAAAATTTTAGTGGTTGATGATATGCAAGATAACCGCTTATTTTTAGTTAAATTATTAAAAAATGTTGGTTTTGAAATAATTGAAGCAGAACAAGGTAAAGAAGGCATAGAAAAAAGCGATTGATTTTCAGCCTGATTTAATCATTACAGATATTTTAATGCCTGAGATGAATGGCTTAGAAATGACCAAAGAATTACGAAATTTACCTCAATTTGAAACGACACCCATTATTGCTTCTAGTGCGAGTGTTTCTGTGGTTGATCAAGAAAAAACATTAAAACAAGGATGTAATGTTTTTGTGCCTAAACCTATCGAAGCCATCGAATTATTTAATCATATTCAACAATTCTTAAATCTTGAATGGATTTATCAATTTAAACCCCATACAGACAATTCTCAAAAGTTGTCTCATATTACTTTACCAAGTTTAGAAATTACTTTGCCTCAAGGAATTGATATGTCAGAATTAAGAAATGCTATTGAAACAGGAGATGTTGAAAAAATTGAACAAGAAACATTAATTTTAAAACAAAATGATCTTCAACATAGTGATTTCTATGATTGGTTACTTCAAGCAACGCACAATTTTGAAATCAACAAAATTCAGCATATTTTTAATACCAATTGTTAAATAAAAAATAAACTTTAATGAATTGTAATAAAAAGTTCTCAATGGAAAAACCATTAATTTTAGTTGTTGACGACAACCCGAATAATATTCAGGTTCTTTTTCAGTGTCTAAAAAAAGCAGACTATAAAGTTCTAATTGCTCAAACAGGAGAAAGTGCAATTAATCAAGCAAAAAAGACATTACCTGATTTAATTTTATTAGACGTAATGATGCCGATAATGGATGGATTTGAAACCTGTAGTTCTTTAAAGTCATTACCAGAAACCGTAGATATACCTGTTATTTTTATGACTGTTTTAAATGAAACTTTTAATAAAGTTAAAGGATTTTCTCTCGGTGCTGTTGATTATATTACAAAACCTTTTATCCAAGAAGAATTATTAGCAAGAGTTAAATTACATCTTGATTTGAGACATCTAACTAAAACTCTAGAACAACAAAATAAATTTCTCAAAAAAGAAATTAAAGCGCGAATCGAGATGGGAAAACAACTCCAAAAATTTAATCAAAATTTAGAAAAACTTGTAGAAGAGCGTACAGAAGAATTAACAAAAACTTTGTTAGAACTGCAAACAACTCAAATTCAATTATTAGATAGAGAAGCACAACTCAAACATGATGCTTTTCATGATAAATTAACAGGTCTTATTAATCGAGAGTTATTTGTTAATTTGCTAAAACAAGAAATGAAAACAGCTTCTGTTAACTCAGACTATTTATATGGAGTATTATTTATTGATCTCGATGGATTTAAAATGGTTAATGATAGTTTAGGACACTTGATAGGAGATGATCTCTTAAAAGTAGTCAGTCAACGCTTAAAAACTTGTGTTCGTTCTAGTGATGCTGTCGCTCGTTTTGGTGGTGATGAATTCGCAATTTTGTTAAAAAATCTCAAAGAATTGTCATTAGCTGAGGTTATTGCACAACGGATTTTAAAGACCTTGAGTCAGCCATTTTATCTGAATAATAATGAAGTCGCTATTGGTGCTAGTATTGGCATGACATTTAATATTTTTAAATATAACCAAGCCACTGAAATATTGCGAGATGCAGATATTGCAATGTATCAAGCAAAACGACAAGGAAAAGGTCATTATCAATGTTTTAATCCAGATATGCAAGCTCTTGTTTTTGCTCGTCTTCAACTCGAAAGAGAGTTAAAAAAAGCAGTCGAAAATATAAAAAACAATGAATTTTCTCAACAATTTTCTTTATATTATCAACCAATTGTTCATTTAAAAACTAGAAAAATTAATGGTTTTGAAGCATTGTTACGTTGGCAACATCCGACAGAAGGGTGGATATCCCCACAAAAATTTATTCCCATTGCTGAAGAAACACAATTGATTAATCCACTGGGATGGTGGATTTTAAAACAAGTATGTCAACAAATGTCTTATTGGACAAAACAGTTTCCTAATCATGATAGTTTAAGGGTTAATATTAATGTATCCGCCATTCAATTTAAACAAGATAACTTTGTCGAACAAATAGGATTAATTATTCAAGAAAGTCATTTACCCCCTGAATCTCTAAAACTAGAAATTACAGAAAGTTATACTCTAAATACAGAAAATTATTCCCTTGAGAAATTACAGAAACTAAAAGATATGGGAATTCATTTATGTATTGATGATTTTGGAGTCGGTTACTCTTGTTTAAATCGTTTACAGGAATTACCTGTGAACACCTTAAAAATTGATCGCTCCTTTCTTCAAAAACTGAATCAATGTAATCCTAATTTGCAATTTGTTAAAGCCATTTTAATGTTAGCATCTAGTTTAGAGATAGAGGTCGTTGCTGAAGGAATTGAAACTAAAACTCAGTTACAATATTTACAAGAACTAGGTTGTCTATTAGGACAAGGTTATTTATTTTCTAAACCAATTGACTCTAACCAAGCTACTCAGTTTCTTAGAGAAGAAAAAATATTTGAACTATGTTAAGATTTTAAGGATAACTTAGATTAAATTTAAGATTTATTTTATAAATAGAATTAAATAATCTTATTTATATACTATAGCAACATTTAACCAAATGATGACTGAAACTTTACTATTAAATCGTGCGTTGAATTGTGCTATGGCAGAGGATTATATTGAGTGGGCAGTAGAACGTTTATGCGAAGGAGTAGATACCCCAAATTTAAGAATTTTGGCAGGACTTAATCCGAAATTGGAAAAGGATGAAATTGAGTCATATTTTAGATATACTTGCAAAGAATTAAACATTGATAGTTTCCCACGATTAGACGAACCTCTAACAATGGCGGGACGAATTAAAAGAGCCTATGAATTGGATGAATTATCGGCTGAAACTGTTGTTTATATGATGGATCAAGTTTATACTAAGTATTACGAGCCACTTTTATTTGTTTGGTCTTTAATTGTTGAAGAACTTTCTCTTAAAGGCACTGGACATGAAGGATGTTTTTATCCCTTAGAAGAATTTGATTCTCTTGATGCAGTAGTTCAAACAGAATTCTCTCTTTTTATGAGAGCTTGTTTTCTTGATCTTCCTAAAGAATTTGAGCAATTTATTCAGTGCGATCGCTGTGGTTATATTGGCCAATCAATTTTAAGTAAAAAAGACCATGTTTCCTCACAAAAAATGTACTGGCACCTCTGTCGCCAATGTAGTTATCATAAGTATCATAGTATGTCAGATCCAAAGGTTAGAGATATTTATTTTAAACGGTTTGAAGCAGTGTCAAGATCAAATAATTCAATGTAAACTCATATTGTAATTATGTCGTAATGAGAATCATGAAATCTTTTATTTTAATTCTATTTTTATCCTTTTTCTGGTTGTTAAATCCTTTAAATGTAGGGGCTGAAACTTCAAGCTCTTGTCCAGAAGGAATGACTTATATTCCTGGGGGAACCTTTCGCATGGGATCTGATAATCAAGACTTTATTGAAGAAAAACCTGTTGATGATGTAACGGTAGATAGTTTCTGTATCGATACTTATGAAATTACTAACTCACAGTTTGCCAAATTTGTCAAAGAAACCGGTTATCAAACTATTGCGGAGCGTCCCCTCTCTAAAGAACAGTTTCCCAACCTTCCCGACGAACAGAGAAAACCTGGATCTTTGGTCTTTCAACCCCCAAATGAAGGTATCGAACGGGTTGCTTATCTTAGTTGGTGGCACTGGGTAACGGGGGCAAACTGGCAGCATCCTTATGGAGAAGAGAGTGATATTCTCAGCAAAGAAAATTATCCCGTTGTTCATATCTCTTATGATGATGCTTTAGCCTATGCAAAATGGGCAGATAAACAACTCCCTACCGAAGCACAATGGGAATATGCAGCGCGAGGGGGACTCCAAGGAAAAGACTATACCTGGGGCGATCAATATTCGGCAAAAAATGCCAACACTTGGCAAGGCATTTTTCCTTTTTTTAACACCAAAGAAGACGGTTATTTAGGTGCTGCTCCGGTTGGTTCTTTTCCAGCCAATGGCTATGGGTTATATGATATGTCTGGGAATGTCTGGGAATGGACGCAAGACTGGTATCAAGTGGAACGGGAAAATATGGCGCATAAAACAAACCCTAAAGGACCCAAGATAGGCTATGACCCGAAAAAGCCCCAGGATAAGTTAGTTCATGTTATAAAAGGCGGTTCTCATCTCTGTGCTAAGAATTATTGTAGTCGTTATCGTCCTGCTGCTAGAGAGTCCCAGTCACCAGATACAGGAACCACTCATATTGGCTTTCGTTTGGTGAAAAATTTTTAAATTCAAGGCAAAAGGCAATAGGCAAGAGGCAAAAGTCAGTTTATTTACAATGTTTCCTGTAAAACCTTTGTTACTGTTAGCTGAGAGGTTACATTTAACGTTGATAATATGGATGAGGCGATCGCATCATTTCCTTTAAATATTGTTTCTTCATATAATCCTTCTACTAAACTTAATACAGTAATTTGTTGTTCTATCGGATCAACAATCCAATATTGAGAAATTCCTCTAGCTTGATATTGCGACCGCTTGTAACGATAATCCCTATTTCTATTTTTTTTCCCTGGTGATACCACTTCTACAACTAACTGAGGGGGTGGCATATCCATTGTTACCGTTGAACGACTCGCTGATTTTAAGGCAGTTGCTAATTCTTCTGTTAATATCATTAAATCAGGTAAACGTACCGTTGCTCTAGTTCCTGTAACTACAATTTCTGTTCCAATTCTTAAACGATATGATGGAATTCCCTGCTGAAGAAAATAAGCAAATAAAAACGAGGCAATACGTAAATTCAAGTCCCTTTCAGGAGCCATAATTAATAACTCTCCATCTTCTAGTTCATAGCGAGTCTCTGTATCATCGTCATAGTTAAAATAGTCTTCTAAAGACATTATTTGAGAGGTGACAACCATAATGACTAACCTTTAATGAAAGAATCATCTTAATTACAATTGTACTTTAATATAAAATATATCAAAAATCTTTAAGTAATAATTATGTCAACATCAGAACCTCCAAAAACTGATATTTTCCTTAAAATAATCAAGTGGAGTCGTTATAGTAGTGTTTTATCCATTTTCTCTTCTCTCGTTAGTTCCATCTTTATGTTTGGTTTGGGAACAGTAGATACTGTCAAAGTTTTTATCAGAGTTGCCACAGGAAATGAAACCGCAAGGGGTGAAGTAGAATCAAGTATTATTATTATTGTTGATTTATTAGAAGCCTTAGATGATTTTTTAGTCGCTTTAGCTTTGTTATATTTTGCTTCAGGAATTTATTTTTTATTTCTTGGATCTCAAGATAATTTAATCAACTATCCTAGTTGGTTGCGGGTTAATAGTATTACTACTCTGAAAAAGACCTTATTAGAAATATTAGTTGTCTTATTAACCGTTGTTTTTATTAAAGGTATTTTAGAATCTGAAACCATTCAGACTGTAACGTGGAATATTTTAGTGATTCCTGTTTCAATTATTGCGATCGCTCTTAGTATTCGTTTGATTTTAACTGAGAAAGAAACGTAATTAAAGTTCGGAGTTCGGAGTTTGGACTATAAAAAAATTATTGTTTATAATCAAGCCATAATTGTTTAAATTGTTCCCTTTTGTATTTTTATCAATGCCTATAGTAAATCCTGTAGGGGCGAACGGCCGTTCGCCCCTACTTAAAACTTATTATGAAAGTATCAACAGTTACAGATAGTTACAAAAAAGGACAACGGGACTTCTCAAATCAAAAACTGAGAGGCCAAAACTTTGCAGGAGAAAACTTATCAGAGGCAAACTTTAGTAACTGTGATATCCGAGGGGCAAACTTTAAAGGAGCAAACCTCACAGGGGCAAACTTTACAGGAGCTAAAGCAGGGCTACAAAAACGCTGGATGATAGGGTTATTATTGATCGTATTGATCCTTCTTTTTATAGCTGGAATTTCTTCTGTTTTTATTGGTGGTTTAATTGCTTATTTTTTTAATAGTTCTAGCATGGCACAGAAAGTGGCAGCATGGACAAGCCTAATTGTATTAATAATTTTTTGTTTTTTTACATATTTTAAAGGACTAGGTAGGGGTTTAAGAGTGGTAGCGATAGCCTCTGCTTTAATTGGAGCAATTGTTACAAGTATAGTCTTTACCTTAATGCCTGGATCTGACTTAGCTGGAACTGTAGTGACAGCAATCATTGTTGGTATAGTTTTCAGTATCGCCTTTGCTGGAGCATTTATTGCAACTTTTGCTGTAGTTTTTGCCGTAGTTTTTATTGTGAGAGACGGTTTTACTGGTTTTGGATGCTTTATCCTCGCTTTCAGTGGAACTAAAATTTTTGCTTTTACTGGTGCTGGAAACGGAGCTTTTTTAGGAGCGGTAATACTAGCTCTGTTGGCATATTATATTGCTTATCGTGCCATGAAAGGCGATTCTAGAAATGCTTGGATACGCAACTTTGCTGTCGCCTTTGCTGCAAGCGGTGGCACTACTTTTAAAAATACGAATCTAACAGATACCAACTTCACCAAAGCAACACTAAAAAGCACCGATTTTAGACAAGCGATTTTAATCCGTACTTGTTTTAAAAACACTGAAAAATTAGATCGGATTCGTCCAGGTAAAACCTACCTCAGTAACAGCAATTTAAAACAATGGTTAATCGGAACAGGAATTAATAAAAATTTTGATCGCCAAGACTTAAGAGGGGTTCATTTACAAGCAGCTAATTTAACCGATGCTAGTTTTATAGGAGCAGATTTAAGTAACGCCAATTTACAAGATGCTGACTTATCGAGAGCAAAATTAATTCAAACACAATTAGATAATACCGACTTAACCGGGGCAACATTAACAGGTGCAACTATTGAAGATTGGGGAATTACTAGCCATACCAATTTACAAGGAGTAAGATGTCGTTATATCTTTATGAGAGAACCGACAAAAAGCGATCCAAACCAACGCCGTAAACCAGATAATTGGGAAGAAGAATTTGAAGATGGCGACTTTGCTGAATTTATTCAACCCTTAGTAAATACGCTCGATCTTTATCATAACCAAGGAATTGATCCTCGTGCCATCGCCATTGCTTTTAAACAGTTAGCAGAAGAACATCCAGACGCAGAATTACAAATTGTCGCTCTCGAAAAACGAGGTGATGATAAACTATTAATTAGAGCAGCAACTGCACCGGAAGCAAATCATTCTGAATTGAATAGGGAGTATTTTACTAACTATAATCAATTAAAAATATTAAATGAACAATATCGAGCAAGATTAGAAGAAAAAGATAGTCGTATTCAATCCCTAGAAACCATGATTACGACTACATTAGCGAAACCAAGTTTTTATTATCAACATCAGGAGGAATTTATTTTGTCTAAAAAAATTGATAACAGTCAAAACACCAATCTTAGAGATATTAACGCTAATCAATCGATTGTTAATTTAGGGGAGATTAGTGGACAAGTTTCTAATAATATAAAACAACTTCCTGATAACGCCGAAGGTGGAAAAGCAAATATTAAAGATATTTTAAAAGAATTACAAACTGCTATAGAAACTGAAGAACATCTCAAAGATGTTCAAAAATTTGAAGCATTAGAAGCACTTGAAACCCTAAGTCAAGCCGCTAATAATCCAGAAGATAGTAATCTCAAAAAATTAGCCCGACTGTCAAAAAATGCTCTATTTGGAATTACCTCAAATATTCCCCACGCGACTCAATTTATTCAAGCGTGTAACGAACTCTTACCAGCGATCGCTAAATTATTAAAACTATAATAAACTCCTGACACCTGACTCCTTTTATTTAGAAGCAAAAATCTCTTTAATTGCTGCGATCGCTAAACAACTAATTCCCCCTAATTCTAATAGCCAATTCATCTGCATTCCTCCTATGTTCCATCCTAATAATTGATCAACATGATGAAATGATGTTGCTCGAATAAGGATAAAAATTACCAAAAAAGTAAGACCTAATAAGGGTAATAGAAAATGTTTAATTTTTGTTCCCATCCATTGCATTATAAACATTACACTAGCACAACTAATAGCAATCAATCCAATAATAAAATCCTTTTGAACGATACGCCGTTTCTCATACCATCCTTGTTCTATAGCCATTTTTTTACCTATTAGAGTAAACCAGGATTGTAAATCTAATTGTTTATTAATGCCTAACAACACTAAAATAAACGCTAATCCCCACCAAATTAAATTATTTTTATCATTTTTTTGTCCACATTTAAAACATAAAAAAGCAGTTATAAAATAAAAAAAAACTGTTAACCATCCCATGATTGTCGGGTCGCCATTTCCAGGTTTCCAACTATTATCTACTACAATAATTAAATACTTTATCATTATATTTATTTTAAAAATAATCTAAAATCTTATTGTTGTTTAAAAGGTAATTATTTTTTTGTATTGACTTTAAAATATATTTTTGCTTTTTGAATTATTACTCAATGTCTAGAAATAAAAAACTTTTTTCCAATAAGGAGAACTAATGATATAATTAGTTGTTAATTATCAATTTGCTAACAAGTATCTTAAGTGTTTTTTTCTTGATTTTTTTTACTTTATCCTTAATGAGTTCATTAATTTATAAAAAAAATCTTTAAAATGGTTTATGCTTAAGATCAACAGCTAACTGTATTATCATAGTTAGACCATTATCATAGTCATGACTCATATTTCTAGAATTTTAAGGTTAAAAAGTTTTTAAAATTTTGTTTCATGATTGTAACATAATTTAACTTGTTCATAAATAAAAACAAATTTGAATGAATTTTATCTTCGTTTTTGGGTTACTTGTAGCGGGACTGGTCTTGTTAGTGGTTGGGGCAGAAATTTTAGTAAGAGGAGCTGCCCGTCTAGCTGGAAGTTTAGGCATTTCCCCCCTGGTGATTGGCTTAACCATTGTTTCCTATGGAACCAGTTCGCCAGAAATGGCTGTTGCTGTCCAGTCTAGTTTAGTCGGTGAAGCGGACTTAGCTTTAGGTAATGTCATCGGCAGTAATATATTTAATATTTTAGTCATTTTGGGATTATCATCTCTAGCCATTCCCTTGATGGTAGCGCAACAGTTAATCCGTTTAGATGTTCCCATTATGATCGGGGTTTTTTGTTTAACCTTCTTTTTTGGTCTTGATGGAACGATTAACCGTTCTGATGGCATTATTCTCTTAATAGGTGGGATTATTTATACAGGATTTTTGATTTATCAAGGGTCAAAAGAATCCAGTGATCCTGATTCTGAATATGAAACAGAATATGGTAACAAAGGCCCTTTATCCCTGATGCAATGGATTAAAAATATTGCCTTTATTTTATTAGGAGTCGGGTTCTTAGTATTGGGATCACAATGGTTAGTCGAGAGTGCTACCACCATTGCTCGTCAAATTGGAGTCAGTGACTTAATTATTGGTTTAACTATTGTGGCTGCAGGAACCTCTTTGCCAGAGTTAGCCACATCTGTCGTGGCTGCCATTAAAGGAGAACGAGATATTGCAGTAGGGAATGTAGTTGGAAGTAATATTTTTAATATTTTAACCGTATTAGCCGTATGTGCTATGGTTTCCCCGATAGGAGTTCCTGTATCCGATGCAGTTTTACACTTTGATTTACCCGTAATGGTAGCCATCGCTATTGCTTGTTTACCCATTTTCTTTACCGGTAACGTGATTGCCCGTTGGGAAGGATGCTTATTTTTAAGTTATTATATTGCCTACACAACTTATTTAATTTTGTATGCAACCGAACATGATGGACTGACTATCTTTAGTAGTGTCATGTTATTCTTTGTCATTCCCATTACAGTGATTACTTTAATCATTGTTACCTTGAATAGTTTACGAAAAAAACAACAAACCAAACAACTTAGGAATCAATCGATAGAAGATAAAGATGAATTTAATTAAGGATTAGTTAAGGGAAGTAAAACAACAAAGAAAGTAGTAGGGAAGAAAAGATACAATGAGAATTGTGAACAGGAAAATGGAAAACATGAACATTGTGTTGAAAATTGGCGATCAAGCCATCTCATCTGAGGACATATATCCTTTACTTGCCCAATATCGCTTACTACCTCAACTCGCCAAAGAAATCATCATCGACCAAGCGATCGCCGATATAACCTGTACACCCGAAGAAACCACCCTCGCCAAGCAACAATTTTACCAAAAGCAACAAATTAGCGACGAAAATCAACTAAAAGTTTGGTTAAATCATCATGGCATGACCCCAGAACAATTAGAAACATTAAGCGTCAGAGATTTAAAAATCGAAAAATTTAAGCACCTTACCTGGGGAGACAAATTAGACCCTTATTTTGTCAAATGTAAAGGACAATTAGATCGGGTCGTTTACTCTTTAATTCGTACTAAAGATCCAGGAGTTGCCCAAGAACTCTATTTTCGTATTCAAGAAGGGGAAAATACCTTTAGCGAACTTGCCAGACAATATTCTCAGGGTTCAGAAGCTCAAACAGGGGGACTTCTCGGGCCAGTAGAACTTAACACGCCTCATCCCAAGATTGCCCAAATTTTAGCAGCCAGTCGCCCAGGACAACTATCACCCCCAACTCAAGTGGGAGAATGGTGGATTATTGTGCGTTTAGAAAAATATATGTCAGCCCAACTCGATGACAATACCAAACAACGACTACTTAACGAACTCTTCCAAAGTTGGTTACTGGCCCAACTTCAACAAAATGTTTCGTTTTCCCCCTCTCAAGGGTTCCAAGAGGACGAACAGAGTTATACTGAAAACTCTAATTAAACTATTGAAATTATTGGAAGGATTCATTATAAAAAAGAGGGTAAATAATTCTTCTTCAACCTCAAGTTTGATGAAAACCTTAAGTCATTTTTTGAAGTTAATTACTTCTTAAGTTTGTCTTAATACAAGAGTCGATCATCAACAAAAGTCATGTTTAACGAGAATCTCAATTAATATTTTTATTAAAACCCTCTATCATAGTTAGACAGACTTTTGTCACAAAGATTCAGCAAAAGATTGCTAAACTTCCGCGCTTAGGGATTAGAAGAACAGAATCGAAAGCTCTTAACTTGATTGCGTCATTATGACCCATACTACTAGCGACATACAAGATTTTCTTTATCACATAGACCCCTTTGACCAATTATCCGAAACCGCCATCACCGAAATGGCTAACAAATGTCAAATTTGGCGTTATCGTATGGGTCAAGTGATTTTAATGCGAGGGAAACTATCGTCTTACGTGACCATCCTCTTAGAAGGACAAGGACGGTTATTAGGGTACGACCCTCGAACAAAAATGCCCAGTACCCTACAAAGACTACAGCCAGGATCTATCGTAGGAGACGTTAACCTGATCAGAGGAGTTCCCTGCGAAACCGTTATCGCCTCCACAGAAGCGGTCGGATTAGCCCTAAAACAAGAAGACTTTTGGCGGTTATTAGAAGAATATCCCAGGCTAAAAGAGCGATTTAAAGACCAATGTACCATTAGTGAACTCTATGATCTCCTAGGCACTTATTTAGCGCAACAAGCTCAAGGAGATATCGATATCAAATCCCTGGCCGAAGACCTCTTAGAAGATGCTCAAGTTTACTACTTAGACCCAGGAAAAAATAGTTTACCCCCAGAGCATCAACAACAACTATGGTTAGTGAGTGGGGGAGGAAGCATCGAAAATTTTGCAGTGGGTAGCCGTTTAATAACAGACCATGGCCAAGCATCTGTAGAGGTGAAAGGTTCTCAGCCCGCTCGTGTTATTATTTTACCCTTGTTAAATCTAGGAGAAATCCAATACCAAAGCCAGTTAAATATTGGCCAAGAATCGACTGCTATTTCATTAGAGAAAGAAGAAGAAGAGATTCCCTATGCAGATGTAGAAGTAGTGGGAGTTGCTCCTCCCCCAGAACCTACTAGGAACCAAAAAAGGCGAAAATCCTATCCGTTTGTCAAAGGAAAAACCCCTTTAGGCGTGGGATCAGCCTGTTTTCAGATGCTTAGTCAATACTTTGGGATGCCCTATCGTCGAGATGTCATCCGTCGCATTCTCGCGCAACAATTACAACGAACAGGAACCCTATCCTTACCCTTATGTGGGGCAATTACCGAATTAATGGGATTGAATGCCCAATTAATTAAAATTCCAGCTTCTTCTTTTACTCAATTAAAAACCCCTGCCTTACTCATGTGGCAAGATAGTTTGGCGATTTTGTACGACGTGAGTGAGAAAGAAGTGGTCATAGCAGTGCCAGAACTGGGCATCTTAAGTCGTCGTCCCCGTGAGTTCTTAGAAATGTGGGGAGAAGGAGGAGAAGTTTTATTATTACAACCCACCAAAGAAACCCCTCAACAACGGTTTGGTTTAAGTTGGTTTATTCCTGCCTTACGACAATATCGCAGGGTATTAGCTGAAGTCTTTATTGCCTCGTTTTTTGTACAATTATTCGGCTTAGCTAATCCTTTAATGATTCAGGTAATCATTGATAAAGTGATTGTGCAGAATAGTGCGGATACGTTACAAGTATTGGGGACATTTTTATTAATTATTGCCATTTTTGAAGCAGTTTTGACCACCCTGCGAACTTATTTATTTGTCGATACCACTAACCGCATCGATATGAGTTTAGGGTCAGAAATTATTGATCACCTGTTGCGGTTGCCTCTACGGTATTTTGAACGAAGACCGGTAGGGGAAATTTCCACAAGGGTTAATGAATTAGAAAATATCCGTCAATTTTTAACAGGAACTGCCCTAACCGTCGTCTTAGATGCAGTGTTTTCGGTGGTCTATATTGCAGTCATGGTAGTTTATAGTCCCCTGTTAACCTTGGTTGCTTTGGGCATTGTACCGATTTTTGTGGCCATGACCTTGGTTTTCTCCCCCACCATTCGCCGTCAACTGAGAACCAAAGCTGAACGAAACGCCCAAACCCAGTCCTACTTAGTTGAGGTGATGTCAGGGATACAAACCGTGAAGGCACAAAATATTGAACTGCGATCGCGTTGGCAATGGCAAGAAAAATACGCCCGTTACGTCTCAGCCGGGTTTAATACAGTCATTACCTCCACTTTAGCCAGTTCTACCAGTGGCTTTCTCAATAAATTATCCGGGCTATTAGTGTTATGGGTAGGGGCTTATTTAGTGCTGCAACAAGAACTCAGTTTAGGACAATTAATCGCCTTCCGCATCATTGCCAGTTACGTAACTTCACCCATTTTACGACTAACTCAACTGTGGCAAAACTTCCAAGAAACCGCCCTATCCTTAGAACGGTTAGCCGATATTGTCGATACTCCTCAAGAAGCGGAACGCGATCGCAGTAATATTCCGATGCCTGCCATTCGAGGAGGCGTTAGATACGAAAATGTTTCTTTTCGCTTTAAACAACACGGGCCCCTGCAACTAAAAAACATCGATATCGACTTTCCCCCCGGCACCTTCATCGCCGTTGTGGGAGGGAGTGGTGCCGGAAAAAGTACCCTAACTAAACTAATTTCAAGACTGTATGAACCGGAAGCAGGACGCATTTTAATCGACGGCTATGATATTTCTAAAGTGGAATTGTATTCCTTACGTCGTCAAGTCGGTGTGGTTCCCCAAGAAACCCTTTTATTCGACGGTTCAGTACAGGATAACATCGCCCTCACTAACCCCGATGCCACCACCGAAGAGATCATAGAAGCCGCCACCGTCGCCGCAGCCCATGAGTTTATCATGACCCTACCCAATGGGTACAATACCAATGTAGGAGAAAGAGGTTCAGCCCTGTCCGGGGGACAACGACAACGGATCGCCATTGCTCGGTCTGTACTGCAAAATCCTCAGATCCTAGTCCTAGACGAAGCCACCAGTGCCTTAGACTATGCTACCGAACAGCAAGTCTGTCTAAACCTGTTGAATGCCTTTAGCGATCGCACGGTTTTCTTTATTACTCACCGTTTAGGCACTATCAGAAGTGCCGATGTCATTTTAATGATGGATTCAGGATCAGTAGTAGAACAAGGAACCCACGACGAATTAATGGCTCTCAAAGGTCGTTATTACTATCTCTATCAACAACAAGAAGGCCATCAATAAAGCCGATCTCAAAACGTAATATTCGGTAACTGATATCTGGTCACTGCTGCTCTATTCAACACCCATTTAATCCTATTTATCAGGTATGAATTATGATTAACACTAATGGCCAACACGAACGAGACGACGATCTCACTCAAAAAAACTCAGATCAAGGTTCATCAGCTTTAGCCACCACTCATTCCAACGACCCCTTATCGAGTAATTTCCTTGCCCCCATTACCTCCGAACAAGCCGTTATCCTTCGTCAATCTCCCAGTTGGTCTAGAGGAGTTGTCTGGACTATTATCGGCGTAACCACCGCGAGCATTGTCTGGGCGGGCATTGCCAAAATAGAACAAGTAGTGCCAGCACAAGGACAACTTAAACCACAAGAAGCCGTCAAAGAAGTCCACGCCCCCCCAGTAGGTGGTGCAGTAGTTGAAAAGGTATTAATCGAAGATGGGCAGAAAGTTAAACAAGGCGACATCTTAGTTATCTTAGATTCTGAAGCCAGTACCGCAGAATTAAAGTCCCTAGAAAAAGTTAAGGCATCCTTAGAACAGGAAAATCGATTTTATCGTACCTTGATGAATGCCTCTCTCAACCCCTCAGACGTAGAACGGGCGATTATTAAACTAGATTTACCTACAGAAGTAGCAGCCCTTGCCCGTAACCGTGCAGCCTTAATTGCAGAAAATCGTCTCTATCAAGCAGAATTAGGAAATCAAAGCCCAGGAACCGCCTTAAGTCCAGAACAACTAGCTCGACTTAGAGCCTCTCAAGCAGAGTCGTCTTCTAGAGCCTTAGCAGCCCAACTAGAAATGGATCAGCTAGAAAAACAACTGAGACAAACTCAAGTCGAATTAGCCGATGCTAAACAGCAATTGATCGACGATCGCAAAGTATTGAATGAAATTGAACAAAGAAACGAAAAAGCGATCGCTGAAGCAGAAAAAGCCCTAGAAATTGAAGAAGCCATCCTAGAAGATATTGGACCATTGGCCGAAGAAGGGGGTGTGGCTAGGTTACAAGTAGAACGACAGCGACAAACCATCGCTGAACGACGGCAACAACTGACAGAACAACGTTCCAATGGAACCATTGAATACGATCGCCAAAAACAACAAGTTCAAGATCGTCTTAAAGAAATTGAACGATTTACAGAAGAAGAAAAACGTTTAAAAATTGCCATGAATCAGGCACAAGCTCAATTAGTCAATACCGTCAAACTAACAGAAAAAGACTTGAGGGATAAAGTTTCTGATAATAACGAAAGAATTGCCGACATTGATAGTCAGTTAAATAAATCCATCGTCGAAAACGATAAACAAATTGCAGAATTAGGAAGTCAAATAAGTCGTACAAATGTGACTCTCAAATATCAAGAAATTAAAGCACCAGTGAGTGGTACTGTCTTCGATCTTAAAGCTGGCCCCGGTTATGTTCCCCCCCCAAATCAAACCGAACCCCTATTAAGAATAGTCCCCGACGATAATTTAATCGCCGAAGTCAATATTACTAACCAAGACATCGGTTTCGTGCGAGTGGGACAAAAAGTTGATGTACGAATCGATTCTTTTCCCTTTAGTGAATTTGGCGATATTAAAGGGGAGGTAATGTCTATTGGTTCTGACGCTCTAGAACCCGATGAAATTCATCAATTTTATCGCTTTCCCGCCAAAGTAGAACTAGACCAACAAGAGTTACAAACCGCCGAGCGCGATATTCCTTTACAATCAGGAATGTCTGTAACAGCTAACATCAAAGTTCGGGAAAATCGTACAGTGCTAAGTTTAATTACAGAACTATTCAATAAAAAAGTCGAAAGTCTCAAACAAGTTCGTTAATGGGACAAACAAACAAGAAAAATGGATTTATTGGAATATCAAGCAAAAGAACTGTTTCATCAGGTAGGCATTCCCGTTTTACCCTCCCAACCCATTGCCCAATTAAGTGAACTCAAACATCTTCACATCCGTTATCCAGTGGTTCTCAAATCTCAAGTTCATTCCGGTGGACGAGGAAGAGCCGGAGGGATTCGTTTTGTACAAAATACCATTGATGCAGTAGCAGCAGCCCAGGCCATTTTTAGTCTACCTATCTTAGGAGAATATCCTGAAGTCATTCTCGCAGAAGCTCGCTATGACACCCAGGAAGAATTTTTCTTATCTATTCTGCTCGATTATCAATTACAACGACCTGTCTTAATGGGTTCAGCTAAAGGAGGCATTGACGTAGAAACCCTACTAAAACATACGCAAAAAGTGGTTCTCGATCAAGGGTTTTCTCCCTTTTATGCCCGTCGTTTAGCTACAAAAATGGGGCTTAAAGGTCGTCTCATTCATGGGGTTAGCACTATCCTCGAAAAAATGTATCAATTGTTTATCGAAAAAGACCTGGACTTGATTGAAATTAACCCCCTAGCTGTTAGTGCCTCTGGAGAAGTAATGGCGTTAGACGGGAAAATTACCGTTAATGATACAGCCTTATCCCGTCATTTAGATTTGTTGAGTTTTCTCACTCCCAAAGCTGATCGTCCATCCACCGTTACCCCCCAAGGAAACATCGTTACCACTCCCCCTCAAAAACCCCGTTGGCTTGGCAGCAAGGACAAAGGAGGTAATGTAGGAATTATTGGTAATGGTTCAGGACTCACCTTAACCACTTGGGATCTTATTCTTAATCAGAAAGGAAAACCAATAGGGGCTTTTATTATAGAAGAAAAAAGTAGCAGTAAATCCTTAATTAAACAGTTAGGAATTGCCATCGACAAAATACTTAATATTGCTGAGGTAGAAGTTATTTTGATCAATATTGTTAGTAGTGAGCAAACATCGGACTTAGTAGCCGAAGCCATGAAAGATTATTGTCAACCTTTAGAGGTGACAAGCGATAACGAAGAACAGTTATCTAGACCTACATCAGCTAATTCGGCGCATCAAAGAAAAGTTAACCCTAATCTTAATTCTAACGCCGTCAAATGGGTTCTGAGACTGGCTACAGGGGATTTAGAGTCTAGAGAAACGTCTTTTGGGGATTTACCGATTCATTGTTTTGAGGATCTTAACGAAGCAGTGAAAAAAACCGTTGCTTTAATTAGTAATTAGATCAATTTAATCGAAAATATAACAATCATGAAATGGGAAGCCGATAGTAAAGTTTTAATTCAAGGAATCACTAATCCTTTGGGAATTAGTTATGCCGGACGGATGAAAGCTCAAGGAACCAACATTGTCGCAGGGATCACCCTCGAAGAACAAATAGACCAAATTGATGATATTCCTATTTTTACTTTGGTTGAAGAAGCAGTCAAGACAGTTGGAGAAATCGATATAAGCTTAATTTTAACCCCTCCCTATGAAGTATTAGATGCAGGGCTAGAAGCCATGGCCGCCGGCATTAAACAGTTAGTGATTGTTACCTCTTGGGTTCCTCCCCTAGATTTGATCGCTCTCCTAGAACAAGCTCAAGTGACCAATAGTTTTGTCTTAGGATCAGGGAGTGAAGGGTTATTGGTTCCTGAACAGTTTTGGCTAGGCATTATGGAACCTGAATTTTATACAACCGGACCAGTGGGAATGATTAGCCGTTGCGATCGCTTAATGGATGAAGTCGCAAAAACTCTATCGCAAGCAGGTTTAGGGCAATCTTTAGCCATTAGTCTCGGCTGCGATGCAGTCATGGGATCGAACTTTGAACAGTGGTTACAAATAATGGAAGAAGACGAAACCACCGAGGCGATCGTTTTACTTGGCCATCCCTACAGTAGTGCAGAATTATTGGCTGCTCAATATATCGGTTCAGCCATCGAAAAACCAGTTATTGCCTATCTTCCAGGGATTCAAGCCCCCATTAACCGTAATTTTGGCGATGCCACCAGCATTATTGCCAGTCAACTCTCTTATCAAACAGGGAAAACCAACGAAAATCAAACCATTACGGCATTCAAAAAAGCAGGGGTGAAAATGGCCAACACCATTGAAGATATTACAAAATTAACGAAGGGTGTTTTTTCCAGTCGACGGCGTAAGTCAAGAACCGTCAATAAATAATAACTATTAAAAATTGAGTGATCACTGGTGACTGGTCACTGGTAATTGTTAAATTAATCTAGTCCCTTTGGTAAAAAGTATCGGAAAATAGGAGTAACATTCAGTGACCGTAAAAATTGGTTTACTCGGTTTAGGAACAGTAGGAACAGGAACCGCACACATCTTACTAGATCCGACAGGACGAAATCCGTTATTACAAGAGATTAGCATCGGTAAAGTGGGCGTGCGATCGCTCGATAAATCTCGTCAAGTTCAACTCGCGCCAGGGGTTATCACCACTGACTTAGAGGCAGTAGTTAATGATCCCGAAATTGCCATAATTGTCGAATTATTAGGAGGCATTGAACCAGCGCGATCGCTCATTTTACAAGCCATTGCTCAAAAAAAGCACGTGGTTACCGCTAATAAAGCAGTGATTGCTCGTCATGGCGATGAAATCTACGCAGCAGCCAATGACGCAGGGGTCTACGTCCTCTTAGAAGCAGCTGTCGGTGGTGGTATTCCCATCATTAAACCCCTGAAACAGTCCTTAGGAGCTAATCGTATTAGCAGTATTATCGGTATTGTGAACGGCACCACCAACTATATTTTGACCAAAATGACCACCGCCGGAGCAAATTTTACTGAAGTGCTTATAGAAGCACAAAAATTAGGCTATGCTGAAGCTGATCCCACTGCCGACGTAGACGGGTTAGATGCGGCCGACAAAATCGCTATCTTAGCCTCGTTGGGGTTTGGAGGACGAGTTAAGCGGGAGGATGTTTATTGCGAAGGCATTCGTCAAGTGAGTGCAGCAGACATTACCTATGCCGATCAATTGGGGTTTGTCATTAAATTATTAGCCATTGCCAAAGGAGCAGACGGCGAAATCTCCGAACAATTACAATTAAGGGTTCATCCTACCCTTGTTCCGAAAGATCATCCTTTAGCTAATATCAACGGAGTTTCTAATGCGGTTCTCGTGGAAGGGAGTCCCTTGGGACAAGTAATGTTTTTTGGACCTGGAGCCGGAGCCGGCCCAACAGCCAGCGCAGTGGTATCGGATATTATGAATATTGTGGCTATCCTCAAAAGTAGCGGACTAACTGAGACCCTTGATCCTTTGTTAAGTTGTGTTCATCAACATTTTTGTCAAATTACGCCTATTGAAGCTATTAATACCCGTTTTTATGCCCGTTTTCTCACCAAAGATTTACCAGGGGTCATCGGTCATTTAGGGACTACCTTCGGTAACCATGAAGTGAGTCTTGAGTCGGTGGTACAAATTGGCTTTCAAGAGAAACTAGCGGAGATTGTTGTGGTGACTCACCAGGTTTGTGAAGGTAACTTTCGTACCGCTTTAGATGAAATTCGTACCTTAGAGGCAATTGACAGTATTCCCAGTATTTTAAGAGTTTTATAGAACAGTGACCAAAAAAGAGTAAATAATGATGAATTTTGCCAAAAAAGTAAGCTTTTTTTTACTGGTTTTATGGGTAGAAACAAATAGTTTTACAGCAAGATTGGTCATTGCTTTACTTTCTGCGATCTCCTGGTTCTCCCCTTTATCTGCGATCGCTCAAACTCCTTTGTCGGAACTGTGTCCGACTCCTGTCTTATCCCGTTTACAACGTCATCAGGTCATCTCAGGGGAAACCATCGAAAGTATCGCTCAACAGTATAATCTAATTCCTCAAACCTTGATCGGTGTTAATCCCAGTCTCCAAGGGGGACAAGTCCAGGTGGGACAAGACATTTTAATTCCTCCCTTTAATGGCATTAAAATTACAGTACCCAACGGCGCGACTTGGCAAGACTTATCCACTGCTTATGGTGTTCGGGCCGATGTTTTGTTTGAGATTAATGGTTGTGTAGAAACGCCAAAAGTTGCCTTTATTCCTGGGGTTAATTGGAAACCTGGGGAACGTCCGTCTCAAGATAATTATACTGGGTTAAGGGGTTATCCGTTGCCTGCGATCGCACAAGTGGGATTAACTTACGGATGGCACATTGAACCCAATACGGGAGAGTCTTTTTTTCATGGAGGGATGGATCTTTTGGCCCAAGAAGGAACCCCTGTCTTAGCTGCTGACTCTGGTAACGTCATTTATGTAGGTCAAGAGGGAAATTATGGCTTTTTAATCATTGTTGATCATGGTAATGGCAGACAAACCCGTTATGGTCATCTCAGTCGCTTTAACACACGCATCGGTCAGTCGGTACAAATGGGGGATGTGTTAGGGTCTGTGGGAACAACGGGACGGCCGGATATTTTAAATCCTCATCTACATTTTGAAGTACGATTTAAATCTCCTGTGGGTTGGGTAGCACAAGATCCTCAAATTCATTTATCTCAGTAACCTGAGTTAATCTTCAAAGCAAAATAAAGTATTTATCTTAATTTATAGCCAACTATTTCTCCCTTTTCTGATCCGAAACTTAGGTTACGTTACGATAATAAAATTTTCTATAAGTTTTCGTAAATTTTGACTCTGGTAAATAATGAGATAATTAATATATAGCGATAAGCTGTTAACTATTTAAAGGAATAAGGAACAATTTAAGTGACAAGCTCAACGATTGGCAGAGTACCTATTTTTCAGCCTGGTTCTTTACTAGATCCATACATCAAAGATAACGATGCTTTAATCGAACCAGCCGAAGACTTTACTATATCTATTAACTATATTCCTCATCAACTTTACACAAAGTATAAAAGTCACTATAAAGCGGGGGAATTTAATAATAATTATTTTGCTATTCTGAGCCAGATAGGAATCGGTGATGTAGAAACACCAGTTCTCAAAGCTCATTATCTTAGCCATATTGATGAAGTGTCTCAAGATTTAGAAACCGTTTGGGCTGAAAATGTTGCAGTAGTTGAAGATTTTTTAAAAAATTTTTCAAAGAATCAAAAATCTGAAAGAATTTATCTTTCTTTTAGTAGCTTTTGTCAAGGATTGGGTAGTTCAAGTTTAGAAGATGTTACTGGTGCGTTACGAGAAGTTATAGGTTATGTAGGGGCTGCATTTCCTAGTCTTGTCCCTTATACGACTTTAGGAAAAGTTGCTTTAGAAGGAGTTAATAATATTGTTAAAACAATTCTTGAACCCCGATTTCAACCTCAAATAAAAACGACAACTTTTGCCTTCTATCCGACTACAAAAGATGAAGCCGTACCCATTGGAGAAGCTCCCTTACAGACAGGGAGTTATGCTTTCTTTTTTGAACCCGTTGAATTAGATAATTTATGGATGGATAATAAAGGTTTGGTGAGTTCAACTAACGGTGAAGAAGTCAGTCCTTATATTGTGATTAATATTAAAAAAGGGATTGATTTAGCCCCTGGTCAAATTGAGCAAAATATAGCAACAGAAGTATTAGAAACCTATGATCGTTTATCTGGCTATCCTTTAACCAATAAGAAGAAAAACACAACTTATTTTGAAGGGTTAAAAGAACTAGGAAAAACCATACGTATCGCAACAGCTGTAGAGCGATATTTTGATTTACGAACTAAAGGAACTTCTGTTTCACCCGCAGAAGCTAAACGCCTTGAAAAGTTATCAGCCTATTTAAAAGAAACGTTAGGGGAAGATTTTCCCTAACCTTGTTAGTAAATTGGTTAATTCTGACAAAAAAATCAAGCACTTACCTATATATTCATTTCACTCTACCTGACAATAGGCTTTTTCTTCATCAAGATATAAAGCTTCTGAAACTTCAAGTCAAAAAATGCGACTTGGCATACTTAGTACAGTTTAAATAAAAAAATATAGAGGATTTTGCTTGAAATCCGTAAAATATCTTTTATGATCAAGAAAGACTGGCGCAATCTGGGTAATCCATGCAGCCTTATTCAATGCCTCGACGTTTTTATCAATGGCTCAAATCGAGAAAATTGGCATTTAATGCCACGGATACCCGTTATGCCTTAGTTGAAGCCAGTTTAATTGGAGTGCTTTCTGCGATCGCTGCCTTAATTCTGAAACAAGGAGTCGGTTGGTTAGGGGGTTGGCGTGTCGCTTTAGCCAACCAGTTTGGGGCAATGTGGGTGCTTCCTTTAGGCGGACTGATCTTAGGTTATTTATCGGGTTTGATCATTGAAACCTTTTCCCCAACTGCTACAGGAGGCGGTATCACTCAAGTAAAAGCAGCTTTAGCTCGATATCCAGTTCCCTTATCCTTACGGGTAGCAGTGGTTAAACTTATTGGAACCATTTTAGTGTTAGGCGGAGGTTTAACCTTAGGCCGTCGCGCACCAACAGTGCATATTGGGGCAGCGTTAGCAGCACAACTGAGTAACTGGGTTCCCACCTCCCCAGAACATCGACGACAAATGATCGCAGCCGGAGCAGCAGCAGGACTAGCAGCCGGTTTTACAACGCCTATTGCCGGGGTTTTGTTTGTCATTGAAGAGTTGATGCGAGATGTTTCAGGGTTAACCTTAGAAACGGCTATCGTTGCCTCCTTTACCGGAGCGGTGGTTTCGTTAATTTTACAGTCATCTACCCTCAATTTTCCCTCTTCACTACTGGAACTGCCCGATATTACCTTTTCTATCTCAGACATTCCTTTTTATCTACTTCTAGGCATTTTAGCCGGACTATTAGGGGCGTTATTTAATCGGGGACTCCTAACCAGTGTCACAATACAAAGAAAGTTCAATTTACCCTTATCCTGGCGTATTGGCTTAATGGGAATGGTGTCAGGCATTATTATCGCTTTATTGCCTCCTTTCTTTCGGGATAATGCAGGACTTCGCATCTTTTTAGTTACAGGAGAATTAGATGGGAGTCGAATTTTATTAGCGTTTGTGGCTCATTTTTTCCTCACCATTTTGGCCTATAGTTGCAATGCTCCTGGAGGGTTATTCGGTCCGGCTCTGGTGTTAGGATCGGCTTTAGGCTATTTGGTAGGAGATTTTGAACAATTTGTGACGGGAACTGGCGCACAATCAAGTTATGCTCTAGCAGGAATGGGAGCCTTTTTTACGGCAGTGGTTAGAGTACCAGTAACAGCGATCGTCTTTGTCTTTGAACTGAATACAGACTTTAACATAGTCTTACCCCTAATGGTCACTTGTGCGGTGTCTTATATCGTGGCCGAAAGTGTTTCACGGGGTTCTCTGTACGAACATATGTTACACGCTCGGGGTATCTATATCAACGAAGCGGCCACAGGACAAGATTTTCTCTCAAAATTAACCGCTTCTCAGGTGATGGAGTCTCAAGTCGAAACCTTATCTAGTGATTTAACGCTAGATGAAGTGCTACAAGCCATGTCTAACTCCAGTCATCGAGGGTTTCCTGTGGTAGAGCAAGGTCAACTGGTGGGCATTGTTACTCAAACGGATCTGGCGAAATTAAAAAAAGAACCAGGATATACTCCTTTACAGGAGTTTATGACCCGAAGACCCATTACAGTGCAAGCAGAAGCGTCTCTGAGTGATGTTTTATATCTGCTGAACCGTTATCAGTTGTCCCGTCTTCCTGTGACAGAAGGTCATAAGTTAGTGGGAATTATCACTCGAACGGATATTATTCGGGTTGAAGCCAATCAATTACAAGGGGATGATACCACCATTAACGAAGTGGTTCCTGATCCTTCCTATATTGCCTATCAAACTCGGGCCCCCTTAGCTGGAGACGGTCGTATTTTATTACCTTTAGTTAACCCTGATACGGCTACGTCTCTGTTTAAAATTAGTTCAGCGATCGCTCAACAACAAAACCAAGAAATTGAATGTCTACAGGTGATTACCGTTCCCAAACATAGTGATCCTGCTCAAACCCCCGTAATTACCCAACACAGTCGTCAATTGTTACAAAGAACTGAAAGATTAGGCCGTCACTATCATATCCCAGTTCATACTCAAATTCGTGTCGCCCACGATCGCGCTCAAGCCATTTTAGACACCATTCGAGAACGACACATTAATCTCATGGTGTTAGAGTGGACCGATGACCATCACACCCCAGGAACCATTTTTGATCCAGTCATTGACATTTTAATTCGCAAAGCGACTTGCGAATTAATCTTAGTAAAATTGGGACAAGAAAAAGAAGCTTATCCCCAAATTTTAGATAAAGATACCACTTGGTTAATTCCTATTGCTGGTGGTCCCAATGCCAAACGGGCTATGGAATTGTTACCCGGATTAACAAAATTATATACTCGTCCTCGATCCCCTATTATTTGGTTATGTCAAGTATTTCCCCCCCATAAATCGACCCCTAATTATCAAGCCTTAGAAATTGAAGCTAAACGCTTAAAAGAAGAACTAGAACGTCCTGTTATTCCCCTCCCTGTTCGTTCCCAGTCTGTCGCAGATGCGATCATTCATTTAGCTGAAGCAGAAAGCTGTGATGTGGTTATGTTAGGGGTCAGTCGCGAAGGGTTATTAGTTCAAGTGATGCAAGGAAATATTCCTAAAATGATCGCTCAACAAGTGAAAAGTACCGTCATTTTAGTGCGAGGAAAGTTAGATAATTAGTCATTATTTTGTGATAATTTTCCATTAAAAGATATTGACTAAAAGGCCAATTTACGGTAATTAAATTATAGAAAAGCAATCGAAAAATAATATTGACTTTAATGAATTATTTTTATCTTCGTCCCGAAGACTTACCCCCTAGCACCCCTGTTGATGATTCTCTACAACGCAAACTAGATCAAGCGGTAACCCGTTATTTTTATGAAAGTTGCGATCGCCTAACTCAAACCGTCTTATCCCGTACCGGATGGTATTTAACCACCTGTGGCACAGCCTTAACGTTAATTATTGTTTGTGCGGATAGACGACAAAATTGGGAAGTTTTAAAATATCTTCCTTCCTTGGCTAAATATCTCAAAGAATTTGCTCCTACGACCAATATTCGTATTTATCCCCCACCAGGAGACGGAACATCTTTAGAAATGCGCTTTAAGCTGCCGATGATGTCTCGATTATAAATGAGGAAAAGTTACCAGTGAGCAGTTATCGGTGTTAACTGCTTGCTAAGATATAAAGAAAAAGTATTAAATTAAATATTCCGAAATTTTAAGAACTCTTAATGGAAATAAGCGTCATAATTTTTTAAGAGCGTGTACCATAGAACCAAACTAGGTGAATAGCTGGCTAATGGTCTATAAGCTGTTCATCTATTACGGTTGGCTAACATAAACTGCTTTTTAATTCCCGTTCGACATCGATAAACCCTATGAATAACCTCATAAAATCCTTGTGCCGTCATCAATCACTCATATTAGGTGGAACCCTAGCAGCGATTTCTCTCCATACTTTAGCCCTTCCCGTCAAGAGTGCGCCCCAACCAGAAGTCTTAGAAGACAATCCTAAAGCCATCGTCGACGAAATGTGGCAAATCGTCAATAATGAATTTGTAAATCGAGACTTTAATCGAGTTGATTGGCAAGAAAAACGTCGGGAACTGTTATCTGAGGATTACGATAGTCCAAAACAAGCTTATAAAGCCATTCGTGAAGCCTTAGAAGACTTAGGAGATCCTTACACTCGCTTTTTACCCCCGAATGAATTTTCTGTATTAACCAGTCAAACCACAGGGGAATTATCGGGAATTGGGGTAAGATTAGCCATTGATAAACGTACCAGTGAAATTTACGTCGTAGAAGCGGTGAGAAATTCCCCCGCCATGGAAGCAGGATTAAAACGAGGCGATCGCCTGATTCGTATCAACGGCAAACCCACCGCATTAATGACCCTAGAACAAGCACAAGAAGCTATTACTGGTGAACTAGGAACAGAAGTTAGCCTACAACTCTCCCGACGGGAAAAAGGGGTTTTTCAAGTGACCTTAGCCAGAGAACAAATTGAAATCCCCGCAGTTACTTATCATCTCGAAGAAAAAGAAGGCCATCGCGTCGGTTACATTAAACTTGATGAATTTAGTTCCCACGCCACTGAACAAATGAAACTGGCCATCGAAGATTTAGATCAAAAACAAGTTTCTGGATATGTTCTTGACTTACGGGGAAACCCAGGGGGTTTACTCTTTGCCAGTGTCGATATTGCCCGTCTCTGGATGAAAAAAGGAGAAATTGTTAGCACCATTGACCGCAAAGGAGGCGATCGCCATTTCTGGGCTAATGGAACTTCTTTAACCGACTTACCTCTGGTGGTTTTAGTTAATGAATGGTCAGCGAGTGCCAGCGAAATTTTAGCAGGGGCCCTCAAAGAAAATGGACGGGCTACCGTTGTCGGAACAACTACTTATGGGAAAGGAACCGTACAATCGGTTCATAACCTCTCAGATGGTTCAGGGTTAGCGGTGACTATTGCTCGTTATTATCCTCCCAGTGGCACTGATATCAATCACAAAGGCATTAGCCCCAATGTCTATTTAGAATTGACGATGGAGCAACAAGCTCGTCTCAAAAGCGATCCAACCTTAATGGGAACCGATGCTGATCCTCAATACAATCGAGCCATTTCCATTTTAAAAGGCCGTAGTCAACCTATTTCTAATCCTGCCACTCCTAAGCCTGTCGGTCTACGTTGGGAAGAGTTACAACAAACTGTTAAAGATCCCGATCCCCGTTGGCAAAGAATGCAAGATAGGGTTAATTAATAATTAGTATAAGGAAACAAGAGGATAATTAATCTTTTTGTTCCCTTATACTAAATTATTGGTTGGATCTTTTAACTTAAATTCTCCATTATGATTACTCGTAAAAACTTAGTTTTTACTTTAAATTTGCCTATTGGAGAAAAGGTAGTGTAATGGTATGTCAAATACGCCTCTCTCCGATTCTAAAGAAGATTATTTACAGTTAGCTCTTCGTGCTGGTCGATTTGGTGCTTGGCAATTAGAGTTACCCAATAAAAATTTAATAACATCAATTCAGTGCAAAGCGGATTTTGGTCGGACTCCTGATGATGAATTTACCTATGACCAATGGTTAAATGACTCAATACATCCTGATGATCGAGATCGAGTCCAAGTCATCATCGAAACAGCGATCGCACTCAATGAAGATTATGAAGCTGAATATCGCGTCATTCATCCTGATGGTAGCCTTCATTGGGTTTTAGGGCGAGGCCGTATTATTGATCATGTAAATGGTCAACCCAATCGTATGATTGGTATTACCGTTGATATCACTGAACAAAAGCAAGCACAACTGGAAAAAGAACAATTACTAGCACAGCAAAAACGAAGTAGTGAAAGATATCGCTTTTTATCAGAAATTAGTATCTTATTATCATCATCTTTAGACGATTATAAAACCACTCTCAATCGTGTCACCCATTTAGCCGTTCCCATCATTGCTGATTGGTGCTTTATTGATTTAATAGAAGACGATCAAGTGAATCGTGTCTCAATTGCCTATAGTGATCCCCATCAGTCCGAACTAGCTAAAGAAGTTCTCAAATATCCCCCCGAAAATAATTTATACGATCCTCCTGCTAAAGTGTTGTTCGAGCAGAAATCTCTGTTAATTTCTGAATTTACGGATGAGATGATTTCTAAGGCGACTAAAAATTTAGAACACGAGAAAGTGATACAAAAAACTTATCCTCTCTCTCTGATGGCGGTTCCTTTAGTGGCTCGACAAAATACTTTAGGGGTAATAACTTTTGTAACAACAGGTTATTCAAATCGTCGTTTAACAACAGAAGACTTGGCGATCGCTGAAGAAATTGGCAGACGTGCAGCACAAGCAGTTGATAATGCTTGGTTATACCATCAAGCACAAATTGCCAATCGTGCTAAAGATGACTTTTTAGCTATGCTTTCCCATGAATTACGTACTCCTTTAAATCCTATTATCGGCTGGTGCGAATTGTTAAATCGGGGCAATCTTTCCCCTGAGCAAACGAAACAAGCAGTAGAAATTATTGATCGTAATGCTAAATTACAAAGCCATTTAATTGAAGATTTACTCGATGTGTCTCGTATCTTACAGGGTAAACTTCATTTACAAAAATGTTCACTCGATCTCAAAACAATTATTCTCAGTGCCATTGAAACAGTTCAGTTGATGGCTAAAAAATCATCTGTTACCATTGAAACCAAGTTAGACACCGATGTACATCCAATTAGCGGTGACATAACACGCCTACACCAAGTTGTTTGGAACTTATTATCTAACGCCATTAAGTTTTCCCCTAGTCATAGTACAGTCACCGTTTCTTTGTCTGCTGTTGATGGTATGGCTTTGATTGAAATTAAAGATCAAGGTAAAGGGATAGAACCAGAATTTTTACCTTATATCTTTGATCGCTTTAGTCAAAGTGAGTCTTCTAAAAACCGAGATTATGGCGGACTAGGGTTAGGACTAACCATTGTTCGTAATCTCGTTGAAATGCACGATGGCAAGATTAAGGCAGATAGTCTGGGGATTAATCAAGGGGCAACTTTTACAGTTGCTTTTCCCATTCTCTATGAAGACAAAAAAACTGTCACAGATGAAGAACCAAAGATTTCAACCTTAACAAATTTAGAAGGGATCAAAGTATTAATTGTTGATGATGAACCAGATTCACTAAATCTATTAGTATGTGTTTTTCAATCTCAAAAAGCTCATATCAAAGCCGTTATGTCTGGATTTGAAGCTCTAGAGATTGTTGAGTCCTTTCAACCTAATATTTTAATTAGTGATATTAATATGCCTCTTATGAGTGGACATGATCTTCTTCACAAAATACAAAGCTTATTTCCAACGCTAAAAAACAAGCTTTTAGCTATTGCTTTTTCAGCCAATGCGTCTGAAAGCGATATTGAAAAGAGTCTAAAAGTTGGGTTTATACATCATCTTGTTAAACCGATTAATATTAATGATATTATCAACATATTGGTTCAAGAGATAAAGAAAAAATCTTTGAATTAACAATAATTGCCTTTATGTGAGATATACCAACATAGCATTATCTTTAAGACTTGTATCTTGATAATATTCAGATAATAAGTGATATTGATTTAATAAGAAAGTTATGATATCTGATTTTAGGAATAGTCCTGATTCTTGGATAATTTCTTTTATTCTTTCGTCAGAAACTGTTGATAATGCTTCTGTTATTTGCTTTACTTCTTGAGGATTATAATAACGAACATAATCATAAGTAGATTCACCTTTTGTTATTGTTCCACCTAAAATTGCATTAATACCAGGAAATTTTATTATTTGATTGTTAGAGAAAAATTTTTCTCCAGTTAAAATAAAATGAGTCTCTTTCCAAATTCTCTCCATCTCTAGCTTTTTTGTTTTTTTTCCTTCTGTAATAATTTCTTTTAAGTCTTTTTTGATTTTCTTGTATTCTTCCAAGTGATTTGTCAAATCTCTAATAATTGATTTCCAAATTTCCTGTCTTTCATCTTCATCTAAATATGTTAAATAGTCACTATTTAATTGATCATCATTTAGTGTCTGTCGTTTTTTTGCTGATGATTCTGAAAACTCAGCATATAGGTATATTTCAATAGCTTGAGGTATATCTTTGATCTTTTTCATCAAAGGCCAAGAAATTTGTTTCAATTCTAAATCTATTCCCATGATTTTTTTCGATTTTAAAGACAATTAGTCTAGAGTGTATTTTAGTGACTTACATTGACATCAGACCATTCTCAAAAAAGAAAACCCCCATGAGTCATAAATTGTGATACAATAAACTACAACTATAATTCAAAAACCACGAATCTTAAAAACTCATGACAATTCAGATTAAAAACTATTAGCATAGAAAAGTGAATGATAATTTATCTCCTTTACAGTCCTTAAAAACAGGGCAATGGTTCAAACTCATTTGTGGCGCAAGTTTCCAAGACTTGCCAGCCATTCGTAGTCTGTCCCTAATTTACACTTTAGCCGGTGCTAATTGTATCGATGTTGCAGCAGAGCCTGCGGTAATTAATGCAGCCATAGAAGGAGTAAATTTAGGGATAAAATGGACAGAAATTGCTCAAACTAAAGGATATCCGAGGGTAAATAAACCTTGGCTCATGGTTAGTTTGAACGATGGGGAAGATCCTCACTTCCGTAAAGCCTATTTTAACGGAAACTTGTGTCCTACTGATTGTTTGCGTCCTTGTGAGTCTATATGTCCAGCACAAGCGATCGCTCCTTCAGGGATTATAGAACAGCGATGTTACGGATGTGGTCGTTGTTTACCCGTTTGTCCCTTAAACCTAATTGAAACGCGATCGCACATTATTACCCCCCAAACCATCCTACCGTTGATCAAAAATAATTGTGTCGATGCCGTCGAAATTCATACCCAAGTAGGACGAGAAAAGGAGTTTAAACGACTATGGCAACAATTATCTCCTGGCGTAAAACACCTAAAACTGCTGGCCATTAGTTGTCCTGACGGAGAAGGGTTAATTAACTATTTACAAACCCTTTACGAGATCATTTCCCCCTTACCCTGTCCCTTAATCTGGCAAACCGATGGCCGTCCCATGAGTGGGGATATTGGTAAAGGAACCACCCATGCAGCCATTCGATTGGGTGAAAAAGTGTTAAACGCTGATTTACCAGGATGGGTGCAACTAGCAGGGGGAACGAATCATCATACCGTCCCCAAATTAAAACAATTGGGTTTATTACAACCTCAATCATCTTACAAAAAAACCATAGCAGGAGTTGCCTATGGTAGTTATGCTCGCACTTTAATCTCCCCTTTTCTAGAAACCATCGAAGCACCAGCGATGTCAACTAATATGACGGATTTTCCTGAATTACTCTGGCAAGCACTAGAAACTGCTCATTCTTTGGTGTCACCCCTAAGAGAGAGATTAACAATAAGCAGTGTGACTGAGTAAGGAGAGTAAGAAAGACAAGGAGAAAATAAACTCCAAACTCACCTTAAGTATCTTGACGAAGCTCGCTAAATTATGTTAAATCCCAAAACAAATAACTTTTTAAATACATCATCCATAACAGTGCCATCTATACCCAAAAAAGCGTTATCCCAACGGATGCAGATTACCGACGACCTTAGTAAACTGCTCGATATTTTACCCTCAAGCATTCGCAATCAAATCAAAGACCATCCTAACTGCGATCGCTTAGTTGAAGTGGTCATGGACTTAGGACGACTTCCAGAAGCTCGTTTTCCTGGGGAAGCTATCTATCTAGGAGACACCCCTGTTTCTGCTTCTGATCTACAATACAGTATCCAGCGAGTGGGAATTTTTAGCGGTGATAACCGAGCAGGAATCGAACGTACCCTACACCGTATCAGTGCCATTCGGAATCGAACGGGAGATATTATCGGTTTAACCTGTCGGGTGGGACGGGCTGTTTTTGGCACCATTTCTATGATTCGGGACTTGGTAGAAACGGGTCAATCTTTACTCTTATTAGGTCGTCCTGGTGTGGGTAAAACAACTGCATTACGGGAAATTGCCAGGGTTTTAGCTGATGACTTTGATAAACGAGTGGTTATTATCGATACTTCTAACGAAATCGCCGGTGATGGAGATATTCCTCATCCGGCCATTGGTCGCGCTAGACGAATGCAGGTAGCAGCCCCTGAACTACAGCATAAGGTGATGATTGAGGCAGTGGAAAACCATATGCCTGAAGTCATTGTTATCGATGAAATTGGTACGGAATTGGAAGCCTTAGCTGCTCGTACCATTGCTGAACGAGGAGTGCAGTTAGTAGGAACCGCTCACGGTAATCAGATCGAAAATTTAATGAAAAATCCCACCTTGTCCGATTTAGTGGGAGGCATTCAAGCAGTTACGTTAGGGGATGATGAAGCCAGACGAAGAGGGTCACAAAAAACCGTCTTAGAACGTAAAGCACCCCCTACGTTTGAAATTGCCATCGAAATGTTAGAACGGCAAAAATGGGTGGTTCATGACGATGTGGCTTATACTATCGACATTTTGCTACGGAATGGGCAACCTAACCCCCAAGTAAGAACGGTGGATGAGAATGGAAACGTTCAAATTACCCAAGAAGAACCTGATTTGACCCCTAACCCTGCTAGTTTTGGACGGGGTATGGGAGACATGATACAACAGCCCAAAGGATGGCGTGCGTCGGGCAAAATGACTCCTGTGGCGACCTTTGGGTCGAAAAAAGGTAATAAGTTAAGCTCTGTATCAGAGTTTGACCGTCTTTTAGATGCGTCTTGGTCTCAACCCGAACCTAAAGGCGATAAAGTAAGGGTTCCCGGTCCCAATGGGGAGGATTTTCCTGTCTATATTTATCCCTATGGTATTGGGCGATCGCAGTTAGAACAGGTGATCGAGGTGCTGAATTTGCCCATTGTTTTGACCAAAGACTTAGATAGTGCGGATGTGGTGGTGGCCTTGCGATCGCATTTGAAAAATCAATCTAAGTTACGTCAGGTGGCAAAAGCGCGTCAAGTTCCTATTCATGGAATAAAATCTAACACCATTCCTCAAATTACTCGAACTTTGCAACGATTGTTAGGGATGGATGAGGCGAAAACCCCTGAAACTGCTGATTTACGCCTGTTTACCCGTGGCAGTAATGATGATGAGTTGGAGGCGTTAGAAGAGGCAAGACTGGCGGTAGAACAGATTGTGCTGCCTAAAGGTCAACCCGTGGAATTATTACCGCGATCGCCGAAAGTTCGGAAAATGCAGCACGAATTAGTAGAACATTATCGACTACAATCTGATAGTTTTGGAGAGGAACCTAACCGCAGATTAAGGATTTATCCTGCTTAATTCTTTAAGACAATTTTAGATACTATTTAATAGGTAGACTTGTCATGGTTTGCCTATTTTTTTATCAAATTAAGTATAATTACGACTATTTTAATAAAGTTAATTATGGGAGAATATATATAAATATTTTGTTTGAACTTTTCTAAGTATTTCTATCGGGTTGGGAAAAATGTTAAAAAAGTTTCAGAAGTTTTCATTTTTCCGTAAATCTAAACACAGATTATTATTAATATTTTTCATTGCTACTATTTTTTTAACTTGGTGGGGACATAATCATCTTGACTGGGATCTATTTAACTCAGAAGAATTAAAAAAAGTTTTAGCAGAAACGGGTTGGATTGCTCCGTTTATTTATATTAGTATTTTAATCATTTCTGTGGTCATTTCTCATATTCCAGCTTTACCATTAGTAATGGCTGCTGGTATGGTTTGGAGTCCAATTTTAGCGACTATCTATAGTGTTATTGGTGGATTTTTAGGTGGATTATTAGCTTATTTTTTAGGTCGTAACCTAGGAAGAAATGCTCTTAAAATGTTAACAGGAAAAGTATTTTATTTTTCTAAAAACAAAGGTGAAGTTTATCTAGGTTTTTTGATTTTTATCACACGCTTAATTCCTTTATTTTCCTTTGATTTAATTAGTTATGCTTCTGGTTTAGCTGGAATTTCCTTACCCATTTATTCTTGTAGTACCTTAGCTGGTATGATTCCCCCTACCTTTTTATTAACTTATATGGGATCAAGTTTAACTTTAAATTCTTATCAAAAATTAGAGATAATTATTTTTTTATTAATCAGCACTTTTGTTTTAATTTGGTTAATTAATCGCTATAATTTCTTAGGTTTAAAAGATATTATTCATGTTGAGTAATTGTTTGCAACCCACTACTAAGGAATAAAAGGTAATAAACTAATAATTTTCAGTAAAACTATCTTACAAGCAGTCGCTAATTTTGTAGCAGGTTCTAAACCTTTGGTAAGAGTTTCTAATAGTTTAATGGCGCGAGATGCTTTCTTTTGTAACCCTTCATCTTCTGGGTTTTGACTTGCTTTAGAAATAGTTTTTACTTTATTCGCTGCGTCTGCTTTTTTATCTTTATCTAGTTCGTTTTCGCTTTCAATAGCGGTCATTAATTCTTGTAATAAGGTTTTTAATTCATCATTTTTATTATCTTTGCTACTATCAGAATTCTTGTTCATCGCTTTTGCCTCTACTATTATAAGCACAAAATAGGTTAAGATAATAACAATAATTTTGTGCATTAATCCAATGTAATGCACCCTAGAAAATCGATTAGCTTAGGGTTTTAACTTTAGCGATCGCCTCTTCAAGATCAGGTAGTTTTTTTCCCGATTTTTGAGCAGTTTCTAACCATAATTCTCGAACAATCATTAATTCTTGTAAGGTATCTTCTAGGGTTTCTCCTTGCGCTAAACATCCTTTTAAAGCAGGTATTTCAGCAACAAATCCTCCTTCTTCACAGGGATAAACAACCATAGGATAATTCATATTTATTCTCCTTCTATTAATTGGATAACTCTTTTAACATACACTGATTTTACTCGATTACGATGTACTGGGATAACAAAAATTGTATCAGCTTTCTGAAAAATATGATGACTACCACTAATTCTATCAAGTATAAATCCTTCTAATTCTAATAATTTACGAATATCTGTAAAGGTTACATTATTGGGACTATTTTTTAAACGCTCAATTAGTTTATCTTTTTTGACCATTTTATCTATTGTAGGGGCATAATATTATTATGTCCATTATTACATTAGGATAGACTGGCCGTAGGGTAATCCACCATAAAATAGTTTAATATGATAACAATAATTCGGTGCATTAACGAAGTGTAATGCACCCTAAAAAAAAGAATTTTCCTAAATTCAATGATCATCATCAGAAAATAGGTTGAAATAATAACAGAAATTTGGTGCATTACATTATTTTATTCTCATCTTCTAGAATTTTTATTTTTTCATAGAGACTATCTACGGTTTCCCCTTCAAAAAGTTTTTCTTTGAGGTTTAAATCATCTACACTACCTAAATTACAAATAGCTAAAAAACGCATCAATTTAGACTGTTCTAAATGTTGACTTAAAACTTGTAAAGCTTCTTCAATAATGGCTGGATCTTTATCTATATTAATTTTCATTGTCTAACTCCTTAATCAAATCAATGGGATTAATAGCTGAAATAAGAAAGGTTTTACAACAATCGCACTATATTAATTTTTTAACAAATTCTCTTGCCTCATGTAATTCTGGGTCATTAGCTAAGTCTTTATATAATACTTCATTAACCCATTTTGGTCCGTGATTTCCAATTGATCTAACAAAGCTTTCTAGTTCTCCTACTTCTACAATTATTAATCCTATTTTCTCTAATTCTATAATTAATCTTTGATAAGCTTTGGTCGGATCACCATTAGGAACAAAACTTTTACCGACTTTTTTAGCATCTTGCCATGCTGAAACTTTTTTTAAAATACTGTCAATTTGTTTTATTTTATTGTTAGGAAAAATTCTGTCTGTCGTTGATTCAAGAATTAAACTCAACTCTTTTTTTACATCTTCTGTTGTAAGTTCAGGTCTTTTTTCATCTATTTTTGTTTTAACAAGTTTCCAGTCTTTTTCAATAATTGACCAATCACCTCCTAATTCTTCAAAAATCTTTTTTAATGGGTTTTGATTATTTAAAACATCAAAGTCTAAGATAGTATTAACATTTACGTTTAATTGTTTTAATGCTTTCACCACAGAACTAACTCTATGTTTTCCTCCACAATGAACAAAGAGAAAATCAGGACTAATATTAGATTCATTTTCATATATACTTTGTAAAATTGCTGAATAAAATCTACAATCAGAATCACTTTCACAAATAATTACTTTAGAATGAAATAAACCATCTAAAATATTTGAATGTCTCAGTAATGGATCATTCCACACTTCTATAATCTCTGAATTATCTAAAACACTAATTTGATTGATATCATGTTCTCTTTCTATTCTAATAATTTTTAGTCTAGAAACTTGTGCTTCTAATAATCCTCTTAAGAAATCACTGCTATGAGTTGCTAAAAATAATTGTCTATCTATTGGTAAATCTTTGGCTAACATTTTCCCTAAAAGTCTCGCTTGAGGAGGATGTAAAAATGCTTCAGGTTCATCAATTAATAATATATTATGATTAGAAATAAAAGCATTTAATAAAACCCCAACAAAGCTACGCATTCCATCCCCTTGTTGATGTAATAAAGGTAGCTTTTCTAATTCTTCTACATAACTTCTTGAAACTCTATCTTCACCCTCTTTAGGTATGGGTTTTTGACCAATATGTAAAGGAACATGATCTCCTGCATTTCTATGAACAATTAAATCTTGACTGAATGCTTGCCTAAAATAATCACTAAATTCTTTTTCTATATCATCATATTTTTGTAAAAAGTGAATCGGATGTTGTATTGCATCTTTTGTTAGTGAGATGTTCTTAGGTGGGTTTGCAGCAGTTAATCTATCTTCAGTTTTAATTAAATTAACAAACACAGGATGTAAATTCGAGAGTTGATTACTCATACTCCACCAACTAGAAATATTACTTTTAGGTAAGCTAAATTGATAACCTGTATATATAGGATCTGGGCTATTTGGATTAAATTTTTCTTCTGAGTATCGGTTGAAAAATTCTAGTAAATCATTAAGCTGACCTTCTTTTCTTAAACTGAAGTCTTTGATAACCCTTCTATTTGGGTGATTGGTTCTTGTTAAAGTATTTAGTTCTTTCAATGATGCACTTTTCCCTACATTATTAGGACCAACAAATACGATAATTTGATTAGAATCAAAGGTGACTTCTGAATCATCACTAAATTTTATTTTTTCAATCCAAACTTTAGGCTTCATTCTAGTTATTTTACTCCGATTTTATAATGTTTTATTGATCTGGATCATTTAAAAATTCTTGTAATGCAGTTTTATATTTATTTTTGAGACGTTTAGAAGCTAATCCTCCTTGTTGAATTCGTTTTAATAAGGTTGGGGAACAAGTATCTTTTGGAATTGGACTATTATGAGTAACGACTCTTGCTAATTCTTGACTATCCATTTCCCTTGCGTAGCGATAATCAATAACTGATTCACGTTTAATAAATTTAGGAACATCTAAACCAGGGTTAAGAATACACACAGTTTCAGACTTTGGCCTTCTAGTTGTTACATTAACAAATAAATATTTAGTTTTAGATGTTTTGGCAATAGCAATATAAAGATGCTGTTGATTAGGAGGTGTATCGATTAAAAATGCGTCTCCTAAATTAATCGAAATACTAGCCATTTAATGCCCCATCTAAATAATACTCTCGTGCAGCCTCCTGACGAATTTCTTCAATTTCTTCATCAGTTTTTCCCAGATATTTCAAAATTTCTTCAATAGTAATGGGAATTCGAGAATTACCAGGATCTTGCCATTCTTTGAGATCATGAGTCCACTCAGCAACAGTAAAAGGATCAAGATGTCCGAATTTTTTATAAACTTTTTTAATTATTTCCTCTTCTTCTTCACAAAGTTCTTCATTTCCTGGATCTTTTTTTAAATATACATAATGCTTGTTATATCGAGGAGAAATAAATTCAGACCAAAGAGGTAAAGTATGATCCACGAGTTGCCCTTTAATTAAATCATAAACTTTACTCAAAACCGGACCATATTTCATAGAGAAATAATGATCTCCTGTGATGGGTTCTTCTATCTGTTCTAATGCCATACGATCAGCAATATAAAGCATTTTCAGCAAGCCTAAATATTTCATAGGTTTACCATGTAACTTTAATAAGATTGCTGCGGCCTCAACAGCTTTTTTTGGATGAAACCGAAACTCGATAGACATAAATACTCCAAAAGAGCTTTGTTCTTAGTATATTTTTATTATACAGCCAAGTAATTATAGCTAAAATCAAATAAATAATAAAGTAAGGTGGACTCAAAAAAGCCCACCCTAAACTAACAATTAACCTTTCTCTCTCAACTTATCCAAAACACTCGGATCAACGACAGTAGACTTATCCCCAACAATGTCTTGACCGGCAGCTATTTGACGTAAGAAACGTCGTACAATTTTACCCGATCGCGTTTTAGGTAATGCCTCTGCAAACTGAATAGTACCCGGACGAGCGATCGCACTAATCTTAGTTACAACGTGCTGTTTTAACTCCTTATTTAACTCGTCACTGGGGCTATAATTATCCTTCAAGGTAACAAAGGCATAAATATCTTCCCCTTTTACCTCATGGGGAACCCCCACCACAGACGCTTCAGCAACCGCAGGATGAGACACCAACGCAGACTCTAACTCCATTGAACCCAAACGGTGTCCAGACACATTCATCACGTCATCGGTACGGCCCATAATCCAAAAGTAACCGTTTTCGTCTCTTCTGGCACTATCACCAGCAAAATAGACCGGTTTACCTTCAACTTGAGGAATGGGGTCCCAGTAGGTCTTTTGGAAGCGTTCAGGGTTCTTATAAACAGTGCGTAACATACTGGGCCAGGGATGTTTAATGACGAGATATCCCCCGGCATTGTCGGGAACTGCATTACCGTCTTTGTCCACTACATCAGCAATAATACCAGGGAAAGGTCGTGTTGCTGATCCAGGTTTGGTGGGTGTTGCACCAGGTAAAGGAGTAATCATGATCCCACCGGTTTCGGTTTGCCACCAAGTATCAACGATAGGGCATTTTTCACCCCCAATAACCCGGTGATACCACATCCAAGCTTCGGGGTTGATGGGTTCTCCCACCGTACCTAATAAACGCAAGGATGAAAGATCCCGCGCGTTTGGTAACTCTTCTCCCATCTTCATAAATGCACGGATAGCAGTGGGTGCGGTATAAAAGACATTGACTCCGTATTTTTCTACTACATCCCAGAAACAACCAGGGTTCGAGGGACGGGGAACCCCTTCGTACATTAAGGATGTTGCACCATTGGACAACGGACCATAAACAATATAACTATGTCCTGTGATCCAACCCACATCGGCAGTACACCAGTAAACATCTGTGTCTTTGAGGTCAAAGATCCATTTTGTGGTCATGTGGGTGTAAAGGTTATAACCGCCGGTGGTGTGGACAACGCCTTTGGGTTTTCCTGTACTACCACTGGTATAGAGAATGAATAGGGGATCTTCGCTATCCATTACCTCTGCATCACATTTAGGAGAGGCATCTTTTTGGAGATCGTGCCACCAATAATCACGTCCCTCGCGCATGGTAACGTCTTGTTTGGTACGTTGTACCACAATCACTTTTTGGACGCTAGAAGCCCCATTTTCGAGGGCTTGATCCACTTCGGGTTTGAGGGGAACGATCTTATCTTTGCGAAAACCTCCATCCGCAGTGATGACGACTTTTGCCTCTGCATCTTCTAAGCGATCGCGTAATGCTTCGGCACTAAACCCCCCAAAAACAACACTGTGGGGCGCACCGATACGAGTACAGGCTAACATAGCGATCGCTGCTTCGGGAACCATGGGCATATAAATACCGATGCGATCGCCTTTTTGGACTCCCATATCTTTGAGTACATTAGCAAACTGACAGACTTCTCGGTGCAGTTCCCCATAGGTTAAGGTGCGAGAGTCCCCTGGTTCCCCTTCCCAGATAATGGCTGCTTTGTTGCGTCGCCAAGTGCTAAGATGGCGATCGAGGCAGTTATAGGACATATTGATTTTGCCATTGACAAACCATTTGGCATTGGGTGGGTTCCAGTCTAGAACTTTATCCCATTTTTTAAACCAATGTAATTCTTGTTCTGCTAATTCTGCCCAAAAGCTTTCGGGATCATTTTTAGCTTTTTCGTATAGTTGTTCATAGTCTTGAATACTTTTGATATGTGCGTTGTTAGAAAACTCAGTGGGTGGCTGAAATACTCGTTCTTCTTGTAAGACAGATTCAATGTTATTTTTTTCAGAGGATGCAACCATAAGTATAGACCTCAACAAAGGTTCATGTAATCTTTATGATTATAAGTCGGAAGTGACGCTTATCAAGGGTTTCAAAGGATTTACAAAAATTAACCAAATCCCTTACTTTTTATTTTGCTCTTTAGATTAAACAAATCAAGATTTCACTTTCAATTTATCTAATTTTGGGTATTTTAACCTAAAATTATTAATGTTTGATTATTTTTTTTGAAGTAATATATGAACTTATTTAAACCCCTTTCATTCTTCTGGTTATAAAGAAATTTAGAAAAATTGGCTCATTAAACTATAATTAAAATTTGCTCAGTTTTAATTTGTATATATAGTATAATACTTGCTGTTTCTAATATTAAATTTAACTATGGTTATGCCACTAATGAATAGACAGAATAAAAATAAAGCAATTAAACTAATTCTTCAAGCATTAGGTATTCAACTTATCTTTCCTATTATAATTGCTGGACTTTCAAATGCCAATATTATTTCAGAAAATTCAAAATTATATAGTTTTTTGGGATTGATAGCACTTGGATTATTTGTAGGTGGATATTTCCTTTTTATTAGAGGATGTTGTCATTATATTAAAAGTAAAGGATATTCATCTCATTGGGGATGGTTAGGATTATTGAGTATTATTGGCTTATTCTTTTTATCAGTAATTCCACCAAAAAATTTAGTAATTTCTTCAGGAAATTTGCCCAACGAGTCCTTAGAAAATATTCCTTTTGAGGAAATTAATCTAGTAGAGATTTTCGTATTCTATTTTTTGAGTTCAGCAACTGTAATTATAATGGCTGCAAGTATATTTTATACTATTAATGATTGGGACACAAATAGACTATTTGATAATATGGATAAATTAACGGAATACTTATTAGCTTGTCTCATAGTTATTGTTTGGGGTATGTTGATTTTAAGAGATTTAAAAATCGCTGGGTTTCAAATTAAACATTTTATTCCTAATCTAAAAGTTGCTTGGCAATTAATTTTAAAAATTGCAATTATTTATACTTTTTTTGCTGTATCATTCTGGAGATTGTTTGGCTATTATTTTTCTTTTGTTTATCCTGACTATATTAACTACTATCTCAAAACTTCCATTAATAATGATTTTCATTTAAGTGTTAGTGAATTTATACTAAATTTATTGGTACTATCTATATTTATAGAGATTCTTCCATTTACTATTATATTTCAAGGTATAGTTTTACAAAAATGGTGTCTTAAGTTAGGAAACAAAAAAGGAATATTGTTATTATCTTTGTTATTATCGTTATTATCATCAATAGCTTTCGTCCCCTTACTTATATCAACATTTTTTGACGGATTAATTTCATCTTTTTTATTTTTTAAAACAAAAAATTTATTAAATACTTTTTTTTATCAAGTTCTAAAAAAATTGATACTAAGCTTTTTATTCTTCATTGTTTATTTTCAAGATTTAAAATTATCGCCTATATCAATTAGTAATTATAGAGAAAAACATGAACCTTTTTTAATTCTATATGTAATTCTAAGTATTATATCTTGTGTATTTATAATTAATTTTATTTATAAGAATTTCCCAAAACCAAATGATAAAATTCCTTATGATGAAAATAATAATAAATCATTGATTTAGATGAATTATAATATAATAATAAAATTAGAAAAGAAAACTAATATTTAGTAATTATTCTAATGTTGATAATAATACATTAAAAAAGATTTATATATATTCTTTTTCTTATCACTAAGAGTAGGCTAATGCACTGCTTACCTTACCATGCCACTTCATTTAAGTTTAATTCTAGTAATAATTGAAATAATAAATATTTTTTGATTTACTAATCTGATAAGATATTACTGTGATTCGGTAAACCATTAAAGGTAAATCATGGGCAAAGTTTGGGAACTCGATTTTTATTCACGACCAATTTTAGACGAAAATAACAAAAAACAATGGGAAGTCTTGATCTGTGAAACCCAGACAGATACAACAGAGTCCTTAGATAAAGGGTTTCGTTATGCTCAGTTTTGTCCCCCCAATACAGTTAACTCGATCTGGTTACGAGAAGCATTAGAAATAGCCATAGAGAAAGCAGGAGAAAACCCCAGCAAAATCCGCTTTTTCCGTCGTCAGATGAATAATATGATAGTAAAAGCTTGCGAAGATGCGGGACTTGTTGCCTCTCCTAGTCGTCGCACCTATACCCTCAACCATTGGCTAAATCAACGTTTTCAAGACTTTTATCCCTCTCAAGAAGGTTATGATGAGAAAGCAGCCACTAACGCATCTGTAGCCTATCCTACCCTCAATGCGATCGCTTTACCTGATGCAGTCAGAGGAGACAAGTCCGATAAATGGGCCTTTGTCAGTCTTGAAGCATCAGCGTTTGAAGACATGAAAGAGTGGGATATTCGCTTTGGGGAAGGGTTTCCCCTAGAGTTGGTTGATCTTTCTCCTGACACGAAAATTCCTGGTTTTATCATCTTTTCTCAACGGGCTTTACCCTTAGCTGGTTGGATGTCTGGATTAGAATTAGTCTGTCTCAAGGTGCAAGAAAAACCCCGTCCCATCCTTTCTTTAGAAACTGGGTTAAGTGATAGTTGGATTTTAGCTAATTTAACTGATAAAAGTAGTGTTGCTGAGGCCCAAGGGTTTGAAGACACCAAAAATAAAGCGAAAGGGGTTCATTTTCTAGCCATTCAATCTCGTCCCGATGTAGAGACATTTAGCGGTTTTTGGTTACTTAAAGAGGATCAATAATAAGCCAAATAAAACAATAACGAATGAAACAAATTAGATGGAGTAAGCAGAAAAATGAAACATTGAAAATAGAGAGAGGTGTGTCATTTAAACAATATCTCACAGGAAAAAAGTGAGCAGGGATTACGCTAGTATTAGTGACAACTATTTTTACTGCTTTAGAATAGTAAGAAAAAAGTGACAATTCTAAATGGTAACTATGAATACCCAATCTACCATATCCAGCGATCACTGCATGATTCCAGTGATTAAAAGTCCTGAAGATTATCAAGTTTTTCGCATCACTCCCCATGATACCAACCGTTTAGCGATCGTCTTTGATACCAGTATGGCCGATGATTCGTTGACAGTTTGCATCGAAATCTTTGATCCTGGAGGAAGTACCCCAACCCATCGACATAATTTTGCACTAGAAATGTTTTTTATCCTTAAAGGGGAAGGGTTAGCGGTTTGCGATGGTAAAGATATCCCTTTGCATCCAGGGGATAGTTTGTTAGTTCGTCCTACAGGGATTCACGAAATTAGAAATATTGGTAAAAATCGTTTATATGCAATCTGTTTTATGGTTCCTAATGAAGACTTTTCGGAATTAATTCGGAATGGAGTCCGAGAAAGTTTTGATGAAGAAGATTTACAAGTGTTACGAGGATTAAAACATTAATATTATTACTAAGTTAAAACTAAAACTCTGGTATTCATCACGTTTTTTAACTAATATGTTAACTAGAGGTAAAACCAACCTTTCACTTATTTATCCTTCAAAGCAGCTATTATCAATATGAATCACGAAAAATTTATGCGTGAGGCTCTAGTAGAAGCCAAAAAAGGCGATTTACCCTACGGGGCTATATTAGTAAACAACGATGAAATTATCATGAGAGGCTATAATACAGCCCAAAGGGATAATGATGTTTCTGCTCATGGGGAAATCAATGTTTTACGGGCTATGACGCAGAAAATTGGTTATTCTCTTGATTCACTCAAAAACTATACGCTTTATACCACCTGTGAACCTTGTCCCATGTGCGCTGCTGCTTGTGTGTGGGCTGGAGTTTCTCACATTGTTTTTGGGGCTTCGACTGAACAACTGATCTCATTAGGAACACAGCAAATTAATTTGACTTGTCAAAATGTGGTTACTCAGGGCTTTCAAGACATTCAAATAACTGGAGGAATTTTAGCTGAGGAATGTCTAGATTTATTTAAGTAAAACCTGTCCAAACACCCTGTTAACCTAAGAGTTGCTTTATCGGGCTATTGAAACTTATCGTTAAAAACCTTCCTGTTTTATATCAAGGAAGTTATTTTAAATGACTGTTAAAGTTGTTTCAATAATCAAATCATTGTAATCAAAATCCCTGCGATCTTCAAAACCAAAGATGTTTTGATCTAAGAGACGAATGCGATCTTTCTTATCATCATTGGCTCCTAAAAATGGAAAGTAAAGTTTTGATGAATCTGTCATGGTTTCCGGATTTGCATTAACAATCATAAAGGGAGCATAAATACTGCCTCCTGTCAATAATTCAGTGAAATTAGCTGTTTGTTTATTCTTAATTTGTAAGCCAATTTCCGATAGTTGACGGGATAAAGCAGCCTCTCGATAACCTTGATCTCCTGGGGTTATACCGTCAATTGTTCCCGTAAGATCGTCAATTTCATAAAAGCCAACGAAGTTATTTAAACTAGCACTACGACTAACTAAAAAGTCTGCTTGTACCTGCATTCCGCTAAATTCTCTTAAGTCGAATAATTCCCCTTGGTCTTCACTTTGCGGGAGAGTATTGGGGTCATTATTTTCTACCATTGAATCGGAATTTGTGGGATTGGAATTATCATCAATATCTGATTCACTTTCCCCTTCAGTAATGGGTGTTACATCATTATCATCAGGAACAGGATCATCAATAGATGGTTCAGAATCACTCGTATTAGAGAAGAAGAAATCATTAAAACTTAAGCTATCTGCATCGGTATTTTGGAGAATAGCAACAGGTTGCTCAAAAACAGTGATAACGGTGTCATTATTGTCTTGAATGGTATCCCAATTTGCTCCGCGATCGCCATAAACAAAACTGGTATTTAAGAGGCTAATTGTATCTCCTTCTGACGGATTAAAGTCAGTGATAATATTTGGTGCAATGGGTAAGTCTTCTTCATCGGTAACAATAACAAAATTATCAGCATCTTCCCCTCCTGTTATGGTATTATTTCCGGCACCCGTTCCCACAAAAAAGGTGTCTTTTCCTGTTCCTCCATATAACGTATTATTAACTCCTGCAAAGACAATATCATCATCTTCTTCTAGATTAATTATGTTGTTTCCTGGTGCAACAGAAACGTCAATAAAATCATTCCCTAAACCAGCAAAAAGAATCTGATTATCGCCATTGAAATTGAAACTATTATCAGGCTCAACTGAGTCAATAAAGTCATCGTTATCTGTGCTGTAAACTGTCTTCGGGAAAGCATTATTAACCTTTGCATTAACAACAAATTCACTAACAATTTTTGGCTGACGAGAAATAATATTATCAATATCAGCGAGTAACTCATTTTCAGAATAAGCTTCAATTCCGTAGGTGATTACCTTCAATTGCTGTGTTTCAGGGTCAATATCGAACTCTGTCCAACCATAAGTATGACCGACAAAATAATCACCTTGTAGTAAAGTCGCATCAATTAATCCGTCAGCTTGCTCTAAATTATTGTTCAGACCTAATGGATCAAATCCCAATGGAGTTAATAAAGTCTCGTTGACTAAGCTCTTAACAAAATCATCTTTGTCATTAATGATGTCATCAGTATCTGGTGCAATAGGTAGGGAATTATATAAAGTTTGTGCTTCAGAATTACCCGATAAAAAGATATTTGCTAAAAATTCTCCTGTCGGTGCATCAAAGGCCACAGCGCCGGTAGTTATTTCAAACGCATTGGTGGCAATTTGTTCGCCATTTATTTCTTCTTGATAGGTAAGATTATTAACAAAGGTAGTATGAACATCCGCAGCTACAAAAACCACATTATCAATACTATTTTCATTAATAAATTTGAGTATTTCTGTCCGCTCTTTTCCATACCCTTCAAACGCATCGGTATTGATCCCTGGAAAGATGTTTTGTATGGGTTCAGGGACCATGACAAATTTCCAAGTAATACCGTTATTTTCTGCCTCTAATAAGTCTTGTTTGAGATCGGAAAGTTGGACACTTCCTAATAAGGTTCGATCCTCAGTTAAAGATTCATTTAAGACATCCAAGCGATCACCTGTATCTAAAAAGTTTTCTGGCCCATCTAACCCTTCATCACGAAAAGAACGAGTATCTAAGACAAATACAGCAGCATCACTCCCATAATTACTATAGCGGTAGAGTTTCCGTTCTCCGTTAAAGCGTTCGTCCCCCACATCCCCATAAAATTCGTCTCTGAGGGGGTTATATTCCTGGAATGTTTGCATCCCATTTTCATACAGTTCTGTGTCGTTAATCAACCCTTCTGTTTCGCTGAAGCGATCATCTGTATCTGCATTGGCCCCTCCGGCGAAGTCGTTAATGACTTCATGATCGTCGATGGTTGCAAGGATGGAAGTTTTGGATCGTAACTCCTCCCAAAAGTTGAACCCTAAACGGGAGTCATACACCTCGCTATGTTTGGCACGATACTCTTGTATTGTTTCTGCTTGTTGTTTGCGGGTTCCGTCGGGGTTTTTCACTGCATCAGACTCGATGTCTGCATAGATAGTGTCACCATGTTCAACGAAAAAGTCCAGATCCCGATCCACTGCATTGGCGATCGCAGGATACGGGGCCAACTCCCCTCTCCAGTCTCCACTCACTCCAAACCTTAACCCTGCATTGGTTCCCAGTTCCGCAGAGGTTTTAAACTCTCCTATTGCGGTGTCTCCTGCTGCATCTGTCACACGATAGTAGTATTCGGTATTAGGGGTTAAGTTATCAATTTGCACCTTAACGGGAAGGGTGGGATCAGTAACAGTTAGGGTTTCGGTTGCGATGACAGAGGAGAAGTTAGCATCAGTAGAATATTCAATAGTAACGTCTCCTGTAAAGGTACTTCTGGCCCATAACACGGTACTATTTTGGGTGGTGTCACCGCTTGCAATACCATTAATAAGAGAGTTGGGGACAGGGTTACGGGGATCGTATCCCTCTGTATCTAATTTAAAAAAGGGTAAAGTTGCGTTTAAATCTTCTAAATCAATGTATTTAAAATTGGTGTTAAAATTCTGAATTTCCCCATCTTCTGGATCTTGAAATACCGTTGCATCTTCATTTGATCCATCATGAACCACTAACAGTCCTTTGGGAAACTTATCCCCTAAAGCAACATTAATAATATCGGCTCCGTCAGATTCTTCGACACCATCGATCCCATTATTTTCTCCTACCACAAAGTTACCTAAATAAGAATTACTTCCCTGGCGATCGTAAACAGCAAAAGAACTATCTCCTTGACTGGATGCAAGTAAGTAACCTTTCCCATCTTCTCCGTAATAAATGGTTAATCCTTCTACATCTGCGGTTAAATTACTATTAGGATTAATATCTTTTACCGTATCAACAATTGTTCCTGTATCACTGCTATCAGGTTCAGCATAAAATTTCCAAATTCCAAACCCTTCTTGACCTACATATAAATATCCTAATTCTCGATCCACTACCATTCCTTCGACTTGTGCATCTTCTACTTCACTATCATCAGGAATAGGAACAGATAAAGTGCGAACAATTTCAGCAGTTACGTTACCTTGTCCATCAGATATTAATTCTAATTGTGTAATTTGATCCCCATCTGCTTGAGAAACAAAGGTATAAACTTGTCCAGTAACGGGACTGGTATACGTAGCTAAACCATAAGCAGTTGCTTCTCCATCATCTACCCCAAAAATGCTTTCTAAAATATTAGAAGATGTAATATTTGTTAACTGTTGTGTGGTGGGATCAATTTTAAAGATGACTAACGTATCATTTCGGCGATCGCTAACAACTGCAATATCGATACTTTCTCCATCTAAGTTAAACCCATAAACCAGATCAACGTTGTTATAACGAATATTATCAGGGGTAATTTTTTGTATTTCGTTTCCGTCTAAGTTATAAAGAGCTAAACCACCATTTTTTAGTGCTGTAATGACTAAACTTTGTTCTACATCATCGGGATGAATATAAATTGCAGGATCATCTGAGTCCGAACCTTCTACTATATCTGGATCAGTGGGATTATCATAACGAATTTCTGAAGGAGTTTCTAAGGTTGGGGTAACAAAGGGAATAGAATCAATATCTAATTCAAACGCTGTAAACTGGGTAAACTGACTGTCATTAAAATTGTTATCACTGACAACAATTAAGGATTGATTGCCATTCGGTAAAGTCGGACCGAAAGCTAATGCTTCGCTATTATCTAGGGTTATACCTAAGTTATTAAAGTCAACTAATAGACGTTTTTGGGCAACCGCATCCACATCAAATAGACCATCATTCGGATTATTAGGATCAATGGCTAAACTCTCAAACTGACTAATATCTGTTGCACCTTGTAGGTTAACTTCATAGAGGCGAATATTATTGCCAACCCCGTCAGCGTATGATCTTTCTAACGCCAAAAAAGTTCCTGTATTATCAATCGCTAGTAACTCTACTAACCCATTATCAGCAAATCCCCCAGACGGATTAGAATCATTCGGAATAGTATCAGTAAAATAGAGAAATTCTTTCCTAGGTTCTCCCGTTTCTAAGTCATATTGCAAAATTCTTACTGCACTTTCATCTTCTAGAGTTGAATTCGTTCCATCTTGCCATAACGCATTTTCTACGGCTGTATATAAATAGCGTTCATCGGGAGTAATGGTTAAACTTTCAAAGGCTTGATTATTGCGAATTCCACTACTTTGATCGGCTGTTGGTAAGAATTTTTCGGGAACAGGTAACGTATTAAATTGTTGTCCAGATAAAGAAAACTCATTGACAAACGGATCGAGTAAGGTATTAGCATTGCCTTCAGAAGAAATAAATAAAGTACCCCGTGAGGTTACAGCAATACCTTCAGGATCAATCCCATTATTAATAAACGGGTTACCATCTTCGTTTAATAAAGTTGTAACACTGTTAAAACTAATATCTTCATCGTCTAAACTGCCATCGCTTAAATCTATATTAAGATTGTAAAATCGTGCATCATTTAACTGACTACGATCATCGGATAAACCATAGTAAACACCGTTAAACTTATCGTAAGTCAAGCCAGATATACCACCAAATTCTGTCCCTTCAACAGTAAACCCCGTGTCAAAATTAATATCACCAATAAAGTTAATACTTTTAACTGTTTTTCTAGTAGAATCAATCATGTTTTTTTCCACATTAACATCTGCATAAACTAAACGATGATCAGAACTTGGAAAGGGAAAATCTCCTACTAAATCAAATAAAGCATTATCAGAAGTTGGCCAAAAAATACCAGTTTCTGCAATCTCCAAATTCTGAGAAGGTAATACATAATCTACCCGTAAATTCCCTGAACTATTATCATTAAAGTCTGCTGTATCAAACTTAGGATCTCCTTGATGATTATTATTAATACCTCCCTGTCTATTAGAAGCATCTACACCTCCCTCACTTTCTGGAGTTACTGAAGTATTAATATAAGGATTATCTAATAATTGATTGATAGCATTGTTAACACTATCTCCATCAAAGGGATCAGCATTTTGATCTCCCGCAATAACAAATTTTTCCCCTACTTTTAAACCCCCAAAATTCCCTAGATCATCATAAATATAACTACCCTCTCCTGGTGTGATATAATCAGCCCAAAAACGAATTTCGTCGTGATTTCTTCTACCATTTCTATCTTCTTCCCCATCAAATACTGGAGGAGTAGGATGACTAACCAAAAAGTGGACTGTTTCTCCATTAATTAATAAGGGTAAATCCCAATGACTCTTAGAAGATAAGCGAAAATTATTTAATTCTTCTTCTGAGTAATAAGACTCCCCACTAACAGGATCAACTGGTAACAAAGCATTCGGCATATCCTTCCATAAAAAGGTCTGAAATGTTCTAACATTACTAAAGTCAATGGGATATTTTGAATAAACCGCCATACCAAATTGACCAGGAAAATTCCCAAAGCCAAAGGCATCATTACCATAACCCAATTCTCCAGGATTAGTAATAACTTCACCATTGTTATCTAAATCAAATTCTGATGCAATTCCTGTGTTAGAAGGAGCAACATAAAAATAAGGGTAATCAATCGGATTTACCCCCTTTTGACTAACGTTTAAATAGTTATTGTTAAAAAGTTGAGCAGCACCACCAACACTATCAAAGTCAAATTCATTAATTAAAATAACATCAGGATTAACTCGTTGAATAATCTCAGCAACGGTTTGACCTTGTTCATTATTAGGGGTCAATAAATCCGCAATTAACTCACCTTCTGAATTACGGTTTAAAGAAGCATTAAAAGTAGCAAAGCGAATCATAACTTTAACTGTTAGATGTTAGGGAAATAAGAATAGACAAAGCTAGAAATCTTCATTATGAAACAAGCTATTTTGAATCAATAGCTTCAGTTAACTATGAAAAAACTATTAAATTATGGAAAAAATACTCAATAGCTTTAACATACTTTGTTATTTATCAATCACAACTAACAGGCTCGCATCTTTTGATTAAAAAAAAATAATATTAGGGTTAAAATTAAGTTAAGTATTAATTTAATTGACAAAAATTCTTATAAATGCAATGATAAAAAAATTTAGTTGAAATACTATTTAGTAATTATTAAAAGGTTAAGAATAATATAAGCATAATTTAAGTTAAAATAAATCATTAAAAATACGTAAAATCATTTGACAAAAATTAACTAATCAATATATTTTTATATGTGGGTTAGCTAATCTAATGTGCTTTTTCAGGAAACGCAGGAAAAATTAAATTTCCCTGCGTTGAGGGAATAATCTTGTCTTTTCATGACAATAATTTCCCCCTTAACTTGTTATTTATTTTTATTGTAACAGGAGCTTACATATTGCTTCTGTTCAGTTTAATCATCCCGAAAAGTTGCTGCCCGATTCACAAGGAACAAAGTATAGAGGAAGGCGATTAGACATGGCAAAGAATGTCATTATTATGATCGGTGATGGTATGGGTTGGGAAATGACCCGTGCCAGTGCAATTCAGTTAATTATTGAAGAACAGATCGAACAGTACAAAGCAGAAAACCCTTCGGCAACCAACCAAGAAATTTTTGATCAGTTATTCGCAGGAGATACCCTGCAAGATGCTGATTATTACACTGAAGGGGCAGGATTTGGTACAAGCTACCACACCTTAGAAGGGTATGTCATTTCTACCACGGGAAATACCTACATTGACGGTGATAAAGGTAACTCGGCCCTACAAGGTGATCCGTTTGACCATAACACCGGTCAAGCACCTATTAGAGAGGGATTTGAATTCAATCCCGATCCAGCCTTAGTGGAAGGTTTCTTTGAAGAACTACGGGATCAAGGGTTTGATGAAGATGCCATCCTTGATGAAGATGGCAATATCCGAGGCGGTAACGTTCCTATTTTCAACCTAGAAAAAGGAGGGGAAAGTCCTTGGGACTCCGACTATTACGAAAACCGTGATAACCCCGATGAAGGGTTCGACAAAGAGTATATCAAGAACCTCTATCCCGACTCAGCAGGAACCGCAACAGGATTATACACAGGGGTTAAAACCTATGTCGGTGCGATCGCCGTTGACATCTTTGAAGAAACCGTCGAAACCACTGCAGAACGAGCGTTATCCACTGGTAAATCCGTCGGGGTTGTCAGTTCCGTTCCCTTTAACCATGCCACTCCGGCTGCTGCCATTGCCCACGTCAACCAACGGAATAAAACCACAGACGAGAGTGTTACAGACGAACTAGATGAATTTGGTCATCCTATTGAAGATACCGATAACATCTTCAGACAGATAGTAGATGAAGTCAAACCTACCGTCGTCTTAGGGGGTGGACATCCCGACGGCCGTGGAGATGAGCGTTATGTTACCTACGAAGAACTCGAAAAGCTTCGTAATGGGGAATATGACTACGAATTTGTCGAACGGGCGCCCGGTGCATCCGAGACATTAGCCGAAACAGCATCCGAAATTGATCCCGATGCCGGAGAACGGTTATTTGGTATTTATGGGGCCCGTGGCCAAGGGGGTAACTTACCCTGGCGCGGTGCCGATAGTGACTACAGTGAAGCAGGAACAGTACGGGATGAAGGCCGACCTCGTACAGAACGCCCCCTAGAAGAAGGGGAAACTGACGAAGAATTCATCGCCCGTGAAGTGGATGAAAACCCTACCCTCCAAGAATTAACTGAAGCAACCTTAGACGTTCTCGAAGACGATAACGAGGGTTTCTGGATGATGGTGGAAAGCGGAGACATTGACTGGTCTGCCCACGATAATGACATGGATGCCATGTTAGGGACGCTCAAGGACTTTGATGACTCTGTAAGAAGCGTTCAAGAGTGGATCGCAGAAAATGGTGGCTATGAAGAAAACCTACTGATTGTCACTGCTGACCACGATCACTATTTGACCTTAAACGATAACTTCCCCGAAGTGGTAGCCGAAGCCTTACTTTTAGGGGAAGGGGGTCTTGAGTTAACCATGAACGATGATCCCAACGAGTCTGGTCATTTCTGGGGATCAGATCCCGATGTCAAATATGGATGGGGAACTCATACCAGTCGTCCTGTTCCCGTTTACTTCCAAGGACCTAGCGAAGACGAAGCGTTTCTGCAAGGATTTCTTGGCGACGGTTACGAAGCTTACGGCACCGAAGTCGAAGGTGTGGGAACCTACATCGACCAAGTTCACTTAGGACTCACCCAATTAAACGCCCTTTCTGAAGAGTTACCCACCGCTACCCTGGTGGGTTTTTCTTCTTTACCGGCCGATACCTTTGAACCTGGACTCCCTGGCGGTTCTGGAAATTCCATTAGTTCAGATAACCGTGATGTTCCCTTTGATGAACAACCCGTACAAGGATTTAGTGGCGTACAGTTTGCTGAAGATGGTAACTATTGGTTCTTATCAGATAACGGTTACGGATCGAAAGCCAATAGTGATGATTATCTCCTGAGAATCTTTAAAGTTGATCCTAACTTCCAAACTGAAGATGGGGGAACAGGAGAAGCAGAAGTTTTAGACTTCATTCAACTCTCTGATCCTAACGATTTAATTCCCTTTGATATCGTTCAAGAAGGTACGACAGAAAGACTGTTAACCGGGGCAGATTTCGATATTGAATCCATTGTTATTGCTGAAGATGGTAGTATCTGGATCGGGGAAGAATTTGGCCCTTATTTACTGCACTTTAATGCCGATGGGGAACTCATTGATGCACCCTTTGCCACTCCTAATATTTACGACTTCAATACCTTAGATGGGGAAGATCCTCTGGTAATTGCTCATCGTGGGGCTAGTGGCGATCGCCCTGAACATACGGCCGGATTCCTCAGTTCTGATTTAGTCGGTTCCTACAATTTGGGCATTCGATTTGGTGCTGATTTCATTGAACCTGATCTAGTTCCCACCAAAGATGGGGTACTTATTGCCCGTCATGAGAACGCTTTAGCCATTGTAGAAACTGACGAAAATGGCAATCCCATGATGGATGAAAATGGGGATTATGTCATTGCTGAAGCCACCACCAACGTTCACTTATTGCCTCAATTTAGCGATCTCCTAACCACCAAAGTGGTCGATGGAAGGAGTTATACGGGCTGGTTTTCTGAAGACTTTACTTTAGCCGAAATCAAGCAATTACGAGCTTTAGAACGGATTCCTGAGATTCGTCCTGATAACACTGATTATGACTTCTTCTTTGAAATTCCCACCCTCGAAGAAATCATCGATCTCGTTAACGAAATTGAAGCAACCACCGGGGAACAAATTGGTATCTACCCTGAAACCAAACACCCCACCTATTTTGCTGAAGAGGGAAGCTTTATTGACGGATCTCCCATCAATATCAATACCTCACAAATCTTGATTGATACCTTAGTCGAAAAAGGATTTACCGATCCCGATCGCATCTTTATCCAATCCTTTGAAGTTAGCAACCTTAAGGATCTCTCAGAAAATATTATGCCAGAGGCCGGGGTTGATATTCCTTTGGTTCAGTTAATTGGTGGCGGTGGTGCGCCTTATGATTTAGAGGCCAGTGGTGATGGTCGCACCTATAGCGATTTAATTACCCCCGACGGGTTAGCAGAAATTGCTACTTACGCCGATGGTATTGGCCCGTCTAAACGTCGTATTGTTGGCACCAGCGATAATGAGTTACTCGAACCCACTACCTTAGTCGAAGACGCTCACGAAGCAGGATTACAGGTTCATCCTTACACCTTCCGAGATGAAGATGTCTTTTTGGCTGATGACTACAACGGCAACCCAGAAGCAGAATACGATCAATTCTACTCGTTGGGTGTGGATGGTTTATTCTCTGATAACCCCGATACTGCTCGTTTGGTATTAGATAAAATCACGGCTGAGTTTGTTAGTTCCCCTGATAATCCAGAAAACGCTGAATTTGTCAATTTAAGCCGTTCTCGTGGTTATGAAGGGTTAGGGTATAGTCCTGATTTAATGACCCTCTATCCCATGTTAGAAGGGCGTGTTATGGGTGATCCTGAAAACGCTTTACGGATCTATGAGTTTGATGTCGCATCCGAAAGCTTCGCCGACGAGTTAGCTGGTTACTACGAATTAGCAGATGGTAGCCATGCGATCGGTGATATGACTCCCATTAACGATAACGAGTTTATTGTCATTGAACGGGATGGCAACCAGGGAGAAGAAGCGGCCTTCAAGAAACTGTTTAAGGTGGATCTTTCCCAAGTGGATGAAAACGGCTTTGTTGAGAAGACCGAATTAGTGGATCTCTTAAATATTGCCGATCCCGACGACCTCAATAATGATGGTGAAACCTTCTTTAGTTTCCCCTTCGTTACTATCGAGGATGTTCTCGTTTTAGATGAGCAAACCCTGTTAGTGGCTAATGATAATAACTATCCCTTCTCCATTGGTCGTGGCCCTGATATTGACAATAACGAAATCATCCAGATTCAGTTAGACGAACCCTTAGATGTTGATCCTCGTGTGGGAGTGATTTCTGAAGTGGGTTTAAGCGTGGATAAAACCACTGTTTCTGAAGATGGGGAAACCTATACCCTCACCTTTACCCTGGATGAAGCAGCACCTGAAGGGGGTTTACGGGTGGTTTGGTCTGAAGTAGACTCCGATAATGCTTTCGGAGACATCGAATTTCCTCCCACCTTAACCAACGCCAGCAACCTAGAACAATTAACCCCAGAAGATGGCGAATTAGCTCGTTCTGCCATCACTATCGATGAAGGAGCAACCTCTGCAACCATCACCTTAACCACTGTTGCAGATGAGGTAACAGAAGGGGATGAAACCACCACTTACACCTTAATCGATGAAATTGGTTATGCACCAACTGATGATAGTAGTGTAACCGTCACTATTGAAGACACTTCTATGGCTGCACCAGCAGTTCCTATGATGGTACGGGGGTCGTCTGATGGTGATTTCTTCGATACAGAAAATCCAGGTGATGCAGAATTCATGGGCGATAATCAGATCCTTTTTGCTGGTTCTGGGGATGACTTTGTGGATGTTAGTCTTGCTCCTGGTGGTTCCCGCAGTCGTATTGACTTAGGTAGCGGTGATGACATCATTTTTGCCGGCAGCAATAACCGCATCTTAGCTGGATCAGGAGATGATATGTTATTCCTCGATTCTGGTGAAGGTAATAACATCGTCACTGGTGGTTCAGGTATGGATCAATTCTGGCTGGTGACTGATGCAGAAGCGTTACCCGCCAACCCTAATACCATCACTGACTTTACTATCGGTAAGGATGTGATTGGTTTTGGCGCAACGGATCTCAGCTTTGACGACTTGATGTTAACTCAAAACGGTGCAGATACCACCCTCAATGCTTTAGGACAAGATTTAGCGATCCTACGGCAAATTGAGTCTAGCGATTTGAGTGCAGCAGATTTTGTTTTTGCTTAATTAATTTTCCTTGGGGTAGGTAAGACCTACCCCTTGCTTACTCGGAGACTACTCCGCTCTGTAAAGACGGAGTAATCTCTGACCGCAAGTCATCTGATCCATCAATAAATAAAGGAAATCCCTAACTATGCCAAATATTGGAGAAACCACAGCACTTATTCCTCAGGCTGGTAGTTCTTACGAGCCTGAACATTTGCAAGACGGAGGAAGCGGTGATACCGACTTTCCTTATGGTCATTTTAAAGCCCTAGCTACAGTGGGGGAGATTGACCCAAACAACGGCCATGTATTAACTGGCTATCCTGACGGTCAAGCAGCTTGGCTACTAGATGAAGATACCGTAAGGGTGGCATACCAGTCCGAGTCCTATGCAACTTTATCCAGTGAAACCTATCCCTGGGAAATGGAAAGTGGGACGACCTTTACCGGCTCCCATGTTCACACCATCGACTATAATCGTGAAGCCTTTGCAGATTTTCTCAACAATGACAGTGCTGCCAGCGAAATGTTCGAGGGTGCAGGACATTTGTTCAACACCGTTTATAACGTATTTGGTGAGATCGTCGACGGCAAAAACGATGACCCCAATGATTTAAGTGCTAAGTGGGGTAATCAAACCTTAGCAGACGGGACACTGGTTGAGTTTGACGCAGATCAGCAACTAACCTTAGCAGACTGGTTCTTCCACTCTTTCTGCGGAGCCTATTACGAGCAAGCTAATAAGTATGGCGACGGCATCGGCTTTGAAGATGACGTATGGCTGATGGGTGAGGAATGGAACATCGGCGATATGTTTGAGGAGGCTGCTGCTGCGGCCGGTATCACTGAAGAGAACGCACGTCTTTCTCCCGGAGAAGATTTCTTCACCACTACTATGGGTTTGGCTTCCATGGTGGTCGATATTGAAAACGAGACGGCTTACACCGTACCTGTATTGGGTCAATCTGGTTATGAAAAAATCATGCCCATGAACTCCGGTCATGAAGACTATGTTGTTCTGGTTATGGCAGGTTACAACTTAGAGATCGAGCCAGCACCTCTGACTATTTACATCGGGAAAAAGGGTGTAGACGAAGATGGCAATGCCTTAACCGAAGATGCCAGTGAACGGGATTCATTCTTAGGTCGTAATGGTTTGCTATACGGTCAGTTGTACGGGATGGCTCTTGATGATGCGACCTACGCTGATATAGGTATCGAGAACGTAGATGCTGACGAGTTCATGATGGATGCCTACGCTACTGACGCTGACGCTCCTGATACCTTCAGTGCGCGGTACGTCCCTACCAGCTACCGTTGGGATGGTTTCGACACTCCAGAGGCCGCAGCCGATACTGAAGTATTCCTGTGGGAGCAAGATGGCGACACATTAGAAGATGGCACGGTTGAGGCAAATGAGCAACCAGACGGTTACACCTATTTCAATGGGGATAGCAAGACCGAACATCCAGCAGTTGACCCAGATATTACCAAGCATCGCTATGTCCAGAACCTGACTGTACCTAGCGCGCAGTTGGGTATCGAGTTCACCGATATTGTCAATGAGCTTGAGAACAATGATGCTGATGGCAATGGTTTACCTGACTATTTATCAGCAGACGTAACCCGTATTTTGGCAGGTGTAGATGGTGCATTAACCTTGGAAACGGGTGGCAAGGGACAAGGTAGCATTGGCCCGAATAATCCTGATGGCACGCAGACTCATGCAACCCATTTAGAAATTGAAGAGGCTCGGATGCACCAACCTGACGGTTTACAGTGGGTTAAGGCTTCTGACGGTGATTTCTTGATCGTGGATGAAGATTCAGGGAACGATTACGGCGAGCGTAAGTACGTTCTGCCTGTTGATTCTGAAACGTTACAACTAGAAGAAGACGGTAAAGGCTACTTTTTGGCGCAAGCGGGTGGTTCCCTTAACCCCCGTGCGATCGCAGAAGTTTCAGCCATTCCTGATACATTCAGAAATCGAGGAAGTTCTGAGTTTTCAGGCAGTTGGAACGTGACTCATCTTGTGGCGAAAAAGGAAGACGGCAGTTTCTACACCCAAGAAGAGATTGCAGGAACCGGCGCACAAGAAATTATCGGTAGCAAGACCTTAGCTGAACAGACTTTTATCGGTGTGGTGCAGCATAGTGGTGAGTCTGGTGGCATTATTGCTGAGCGTAATGCAGACCAAGGGGGTCAGATATTCCAGTTCAACATCGATCTCAATCAAACTTCTGAACCTGAACCCGAACCTCTTCCAACGACTGTTTTTGGAACTTCTGGGGATGATTATTTTGACACAGAAGTACCTGATGACCAGCGATTTGAAGGAGATAATCAGATGCTCTTTGCTGGTTCTGGGGATGACTATGTAGATGTCAGTTTTGCTCCTGGTGGTTCTCGCAGTCGCATTGACTTGGGTAGTGGTGACGACATCCTTTTTGCTGGCAGCAATAACCGTATTATGGCTGGTTCTGGGGATGATATGTTATTCCTCGGTTACGGTGAGGGTAACAATACCGTCACGGGTGGTTCTGGAATGGATCAATTCTGGCTCACTACTGATGACGAAACCTTACCTACTGAAGCTAATACCATCACTGACTTTACCATTGGTGAAGATGTAATCGGTTTTGGTGCAACGGATCTTAGCTTTGACGATTTGATGTTAACTCAAAATGGTGCAGATACCACCATTAATGCTCTCGGAAAAGATTTAGCCATCTTACGAAGCATTCAATCTAGTGAATTGAGTGCATCTGATTTTGTCTTTGCATAATTGTTATTAGTAGGGTGGGTAAATCATTGATATGTTTTAATGATTACTCACCTTTCTTGTCGTTTTTGTATTGAGAAAAAATAACCAATAATTGTTGTAACAAGGCATAAAAAAGGAAAATTAAACTCAATTCTATGATAGAATGTTCCAATGATTAGGCTTCTAGTAACATTTCTTTATGAATAACGACTTTAACAATCCTAATGATGATGATCTAGAAAATTTAGAGCGTCTTGAAGCACATCTGAGAGAGATTGATAGCCGACTATCTGAACTTCAAGAAAATCGCCAACAGCTAGATAATCAGCTTAAAGTTCGTAATTTCATGGACAAATTGAGAGATGTGGCTAGACAAGCGGATCAACAGATAAATTCCCTGAATTTTAGAGAGAGATTCTGCCTTTTATATCGTCAATGGCTAACCAGAACTGTTAGTTCGAGCATTGATCTTCTCAATCTTGCTAGTTTAGCCGCAACTGTCTTCTTTGGGCTTAATTTACCTATTTTAACTGCTTCCTTTTCTGCTATTGGTATTATGCGGAGACTTTCTGACAATTACTGCAATGATATCATGGAAGATAAACAAGAGGATGAACAATAAAAACCCTACCTAGAACTTTCTTATTTTGACTCTAGGTTACGTTTGGAGCGTATCATTGCTATTTTTCTCTCTATCTCAGACTTTTCTTGCTCTAGTCCCTCAATTTCTTTGTCCGTTTTCTTAATTTCTGCTTCAATTTCCTCTTTGGTGGGTATTTGTCCGTACAATTCTGTCTCTTTGTCTGTTAATTCACTCAAAACCCTTTCGACAGACTCACTGAGACTGCAAGAATCATCGGGTGTAATACCAACACGGACTAAAGCCTCAACTGTTTCGACTACACTCTCTTTGTAGGCTTTTTCCGATTTGTTCTGTTGGAATCTATCTAATTTTAGAAGTTTTTGCAAATTCATTGAATCTATGTTGACAGTGGGAAAAAAGGTAGTGTTAGCCAAGTTAATTTTAATCAACCAACAATTGTTAGTCTAACTGATTTTTAAAAGTTTTGTCAATCAGTTTGATAAATTATGTAAATTATCAGATCTTTTTTCGCAAAAATAGAGAAAAGGAGAAAAATCATCTTCATCTTTCTCCCTTAAAATATTCATCGGCATTTGTGTTATTTGACGGAACTGAAGGACTCGAACGTCTTATCAATCGCTTCCAATAATCCCCAGTTTTCCGAGTAAGAAATACCTGCTTCTACTTCTCTTTCTCTGTCAATATAAATAAGCATTGACGTGATCACTGCTCGGTCGTTTATGATGATAATCATGGACAAGACTATCGCCTGTTAAGACTAAAAGACGCACAGGAAGATGATAGAATTTGTAATCAAATAATTGCAACAATTGTTGGTATAAAAGAGTAATAATTGTTGGTTTTCAATCTTCAAAAAATCCCTTATGATAACTTCAATGCTTTACTGAAGGTAAGGATATGTGTCAGACAATTGTAAATGAAAAAAAAATTAAAAGTATTTATGTTAACGATACGGACAGAATGGTTATCCTAAAAATTGATAGAGGACAATGGCGAGAAAAAGTCGTTTATCCAAGAGATAATTGCATCTTTTACGCTCATGAAGACGCTTATCTAGAGATTTATAGTTATGAATTTACTAGCATGATTTTGTCTGATCGAATCCCTGTTAAACAACTTATCTTAGTAGATGGGGTTGCCTCGTCAAAAGAGAATCCTGAATTAGTCGTTGTTTAGATTGTTTAAAGTCAATACAACAAATGTTGGTGGTCTTTTGAAAGAACTTCTCCTATTTTCTTAAGAGTGGCATTAATCTTATTAGTGTCATGGCAAGAGGAAATTCTGTAAATTGTATTGGAAAATACCAAAATGACTACTTTTTTTAGATTTAATGTACTGATTCAAGTAATATCTGGAGGTCTTTCATGTCCACTTTCGACATTGGTCCAAATCTTGAACAAGCTAAAGACATGGCAGATCATAATGGCTTAGATGTGGATAAGATTGAAGCTTTATTACAAGATATTGAGAAGATTTTACAACGTTCTTTATCTGAGAAATATAAGGCGATTTTTTACCTATCCGCAACAGGCCTTTTTTCAGCAGAAGATTTAGCTGAAATATTTAACCATAACCCTAAAAATCTTAACGGAGATTTCAATAAAAATTTCGGAGATTATCTCAAACCTGATTTGGGTTGAAAAGCAGTGATCG
>NZ_AAXW01000029.1 GCF_000169335.1 Crocosphaera chwakensis CCY0110 | reverse complement strand
ACTAGAAGAAATTTATCAGGATGCTGTAAGTTTAGTGGTCTTAGAGTACGGCGTTAAACTCCCCGATCAATGCCCTTATAGTTTAGAGGAACTTCTCCCTTAAAAACCGTTAACTTTCAATTTGTCTGATTATTGAGTATAGTGAATGGAGATAATAATAAAACACCTTTAACAAATGTCTGAAAATAACTGGGAAAACTTCTTAAAAAATCTAGGAGAATGGAAAGGATCATTTACTAAGATTTCTCCCCAAGGGGACATTTTTGATTCTACGCTTTCTATTATCAATTTAGAGGGATTAGAAAACAATAAATTAGTTAAGTTTCGTCTGCGTCGTTTTGGAGGCAATAGTTATGATGAAAATCCAACTCAAGACTATGAACAAGACTATCGTTCTTTAGGAAGACAAATTATTTTTTTCGAGACAGGAACCTTCTCTAAAGGAGCATTTCAACTTGCGCCTTTTGCAGACTTTGGGTCAGAATTTGGCTTTATTAAAGGCGATCGCCGTTTACGTTGTGTATTACTTTATGATCGTCAAAATAAATTTTCTAGTATTACTTTAATTAGAGAATTTCGTAGTGGGAGCAATGCAGAAGAACGACCGCAATTAACTCTAGATCAATTACTAGGAAAATGGCAAGGAACCGCTTATACTGCTTATCCTGACTTTCGACCTACTGATAAAATGGAAACAAGTTTAGAAGTGAAACAAGTTGATAATAACAAAATAGAACAACAATTAACTTTTTCAGGGACAACTTTGAGTTCAACGGCAAATATTGAAGGAAATAAGCTCATATTTGATAAAGGAGATAGTCTTCGACAAATTTTATTATTACCTGATGGAACCTCAACTAATGCACCCTCAAAATTAGAATTAAGAAAACCTTTCTTTTTAGAAGTGGGTTGGTTAGTTAATGAAAAAGAACGGCAAAGATTAATCCGTAATTACGACGCAACCGGTGCATGGAGTAGTTCAACTTTGGTGATTGAACATAAAATTAAGTAGTATTCATTTTACTTTTTATCAGGGCGTTTTATTTTATTAGAAGGGTTATAATAATTGGAAAATAAGACTATGAATACCATTATGCCTGAGATGAGGACAGATTATATAATGGTTTTATGGCAATTTCCTTAAACTCAAAACAGTTAGCTAATTTTAATCGCTTTCAAAAACGTCTTCCTCGTCAAGCGACCTCAATTAGAATCTATAATCTTCCTAATGGGGGTAAAGCGTTTCTAGCCGATGTTCCAGCTAGGAATATTATAGGATCTTATGCCACTTACGAAAAACAAATTGATGTAGAAGGGATTACTTTGTCTTATACAAAAACGACTTATACCCCTGATGGCACAATTATTCACGTAAAACAAAAATATCCATGAATAATCTAACTAGATACCAATTACTCGATGCTTTGCTAACATTTGATCAGCCTTTATTAGACACTCTTGACTCTCTAAATAGGCTAAGTTGGGACAGTGAAGAAGTCCTAATTAAACTGAAAAAAGAGCATATTCTTCATGTTCTTCAGCGTTATTTACAAGGTCAATTATCTATAACTGATGTAGAAAATTGGGCAAATGCAATTGAAGGACGAGAAGATATTGAATCGGAAGAAAATGCTCAAGGGATTATCGATGAAATTCTATTTGATTTAGCAAATCCTTTATTAAGTCAGCCCCTTTCTCCTGAGTCTGCTCAAGATTATTTAACTCAATTAAATAGTCATATCTATGTTTAAAAGATAAATTTATAATAATTGCAAAATAATAAAGTTATGATGGTTGACACAGATAATTCTACTTGGTGTTTTGATATTGTCTCTGACAAACATTACTTAATATCTCAAAGGGTTAGAACATCTCAATTCAGGTTATAGTGCTGTTTCTATCAACACAATCTATCGAAGAGCAATGAATGGCAAAACAATTGTAGAAAGTATAGACGAGGAATGATTTTTTGAGAGATTAACTCAGATTTTCATCCCCTAGACGAAGCAACGGGAAACACTTGAGCCGACTGAGAAGCGATCGCAAGTTGAACCTTTGTACCAATGGGTAACTGAGTTTGTAAAGTGGTTCGTGCATGAATTTGACTACCGGAGGGGGTTCGTAAACAGTAGCGGTATTCTCTCCCTAAAAATTGGCGATCGCAAATCACCACCTTAGCTGTGTCATCCGGTTCTAACTTAATATCCTCTTGTCTCACCATTAAGTCTCCTTCGGGGACAGTTTCGGGAGGGGAAGGGAGTTCCCATTGTCCAATTTCTGTGGTCCAGAGTTTCCCTTGTCGCTTAGCAGGGATAAAATTAGCCTGGGTGACAAATTCAGCCACAAAACGAGACGCAGGACGAGTATAAATGGCTTCAGGGGTTCCCAACTGTTCAACTTTTCCACAAGACATGACCCCAATTTTATCGCAAATGGCTAAGGCTTCTTCTTGGTCGTGGGTAACAAAAATAGCGGTTATCCCTGTGGCTTTGAGAATATGACGGATTTCATGGCGGAGTCTAATACGAACCTGTACATCAAGGTTACTGAGGGGTTCATCGAGTAAAATTAAGGCGGGTTGAGGGGCTAAGGCTCTCGCTAAGGCTACCCGTTGTTGTTGTCCCCCTGAGAGTTGATGAGGATAGCGTTTTTCTAAGCCTTCTAGTCCCACTAGAGTTAATACTTCGCCAATACGGTGTTTTATCTCTTTTTTGCTTAATCGTTTCTTATTTAAGCCAAAAGCGATATTATCAGCAATGTTTAAATGGGGAAACAAAGCATAATCTTGAAAGACCATCCCCGTATTGCGTTGTTCAGGGGGAAGTAACTGAGAAGCACTAGCAATGACATTGCCTCCGAGTTCTATGGTTCCCTGTGATGGTTGCTCAAACCCTGCAATCATGCGTAATAAGGTTGTTTTACCACAACCAGACGGTCCCAATAACCCTAAAATATCTCCTTGGGTTAATTGAAAGCTAACTTCATCGACAGCCCGAAGTTGATGATTAGCAAATTGTTTAACAAGTTGATTAACCTGGAGAATGATAGAGTTTTCCATAGCAAGAAGAAAGTGAACAATAAATTAGGACGAATTAAACTAAAAATAAGTGATTTCATTCATTAAAAGCAATTGTTGCCAGATTGAGGTAACAATTACTTTTGTGTTTAAGCTATGCTTAAGCTATCTTTTGTGAAAGGCTCAATTAGCATTAATTTTCAATAAGTACCTTTCCTTTTATATACCATTTTTCCGATTTTTCAAATAGGAAAGATTTGCAAGAATTATCAATGTTATCTAGATCACACTCTCATTATAACCCTAATCCTCAAAACCCTAGTTTTGATACTGTTTTAGTGCCTCAAGGCATGGAATATAAGACAGTTTTCCAAGGAATGGGCAAAAATAAATCGAAATTTAAAATTATCCCTATTCCTGTGGGAATTCAGCCCTTGACTAATTTCCTAGAACAATGGCAACAAACTCCAGACTTTCTTAATAAAGTACATCAAGGATTGATCTTGATGGGGTTAGGGGGAAGCTTGTCTAAAAATTATTCTGTGGGAGATGTGATTTTGTACAAAAAGTGTGCTTTAATAGATGATAGTCAGGAAAATAAGGGGCAATATGACCAATTTTTGACTGACAAGCTATTTCAGAAGTTAGGAAATAGCACATTTATTGGGAAAGGAATAACAAGTGATCGCGTTATTTGTTCTGCTCAAGAAAAAATTTTATTAGGGAAAAAATATCAAGCTGATGTAGTCGATATGGAAGGCTATGCACTTTTGAATTGGAGTCAAAAATTAGGCATTTCTGTGGCTATGATTCGGGTAATTAGTGATAATTGTCAGCAAGATTTACCGAACTTGACGAAAGCTTTTAGAGAAGATGGAACCTTGCAGCCTTTAATTTTAGCCCGTCAAATGCTCAAAAATCCGTCAAATTCAATACATTTAATTAGAAGTTCTTTAAAAAGTCTCCAAGTATTAAAGGAAGTTGCCAACAAGATTAGTCAATATGAATAGCCAATTTGCCTCTGATTATTATAAAGTTATTCTTTTAAGTTTGACAACTACTTATCATTGGTTAATGACCTATTGGGAAAATAAGCAACAACTTCCTCCAGGAAAGTTGATTGATTTAGGAGGTTATCAGGTTCATTGCTATGTTAAGGGAGTGGGTAGTCATACAGTAGTTATTGATCACAGTTTAGGGGGAATAGAAGGCTATTTTTTAATCAATGAAATTGCAAAAATTACTCAAGTTTTTATCTATGATAGGCCAGGTTATGGGTGGAGTGATTCTAGTCCGAAAAAACGCTGTAGTCAAGAAATTGTTAGAGAACTAGATCAACTGTTAGAAAAAGCAAAAATTTCACCGCCGTATATTTTAGTAGGTGATTCTTTTGGTAGCTATAATGTTAGGCTATACGCTCATTATTTTCCTGAGAAAGTTTCGAGTATTATTTTAACAGATGGACTTCACGAAAAAGGGATGTTAAATTTACCTTTATCTGTTAAATTATTAAAATTATTTTTCCTTTCAGGTTTTTTAATGTCAATTTTGGGAGCAATATTAGGGTTAATTAGAATTCTAGGAAACTTAGGAATATTTGAATTAATCAAACCTCAATTAAGAAAGTTTAGTATTGAGAGTCGTAGGATGGTTAAACGTTCTTTTTATCGTCCTCAACATTGGGTAACAATGGCTAGAGAAATTTGGAATTTAGAAACCAGCGCAACTCAAGTGCAAAAAGCAAACAACTTGGGAGATATTCCCCTAATTAGTATTAAATCGAAAACATTTTTTGAGCCTTCACTTTTTAGTTTTTTATTACCTATAAAAAATACTAATCATGTTAGAGAGATTATCCATGAAGAGTTATTCAAGCTTTCCTCAAATTCTAGACAAATTTTAGCTGATAATAGTAGTCATTTTGTTTGGATAGATCAACCCGAAATTATTGTTAATGTTATTCGTGAATTAGTTAATTAGCTATTCTGTTCTCTATCTAAACTAACTAATTTTAAACAAGGTAGAAGATGTAATATAAGTCTCTCACTAGCAGCGATCGCTACTAGCAATAGATAGGAAAAACACTTATTTTTCAATGTGTTTCTTAAGAGTAAATCATAGGATAAGCAGACACCGTGATTTGTTGCAGATTTCTTATTTGAACACCCGATGTTGCAACGATGGCATTTGCTGACGTACCTGTTTAATGCGGTGGGGGTTAATTTCTGCTAAGGCCATGCCGGGTTGTTGTCCTGCGTCTTCTAAAATGATACCCCAAGGGTCGATAATGACCGCGTGACCGTGGGTAAACCGTCTGGCATAGTGGTTGCCTGTTTGTGCCGGTGCTATGATATAACAAGTATTTTCGATGGCTCTAGCTTGTAAGAGGACTTGCCAGTGATCTTTGCCGGTAAAAGCAGTAAAAGCAGCAGGGATAAAGAGAACATCCACCCCTTGATAGGATAAATGACGATATAACTCAGGAAAGCGAACATCATAACAAATCGAGAGTCCTAAGTTTCCTAAGTTTGGAGAGGCATAGATATCAGGTAATTGAGTTCCTGGCATCACCGTACTTGATTCTTGATAGGTGTTACCATCAGGAAGATCAACATCGAATAAGTGGACTTTTTGATAGCGATAGAGTTCTTTTCCAGTAGGATCAACTAAAAGAGCGGTATTATAAGCTTTACTAGGATCACCTTCGACGGGAACAGGAAACCCTCCGCCTAAAATAGTCACTTGAAAGCGCTGAGCCATGGTTTTGAGAAATTTCTGAGCTTTTTGAGAAATTTCTTCAGCTTTGTGTAATTTATCTTCTTCTTTACCTAAAAAAGCAAAGTTTTCTGGTAAACTAATTAATTCAGCCCCACGACGGACAGCAAGTTCAATGAGTTCTTCGGCCTCTACTAGATTTTTGTCTAGATCGGGCTTGCTTGTCATCTGAATGGCAGCAGCGAGATACGGTTTCATCAGTTCTTTTCAGTTAGAATCCTATTATGATTATAAGCTGAAATGGCAACAAAATACCGCTCATGAATTCGTTAATAAATAGAGAACTTTCTCAACCAACCTAAATAATTATTAATTAATTTACGTCATATTGGCGGGATTAACAATCGTTTTAAACTCCTCTGCACTGAGAAAGCCTAACGCGATACAAGCTGCTTCTAAGGTGGTGTTTTCTTCATAAGCTTTTTTAGCAACTTTAGCTGCTTTATCATAGCCGATATGGGGGTTTAAAGCAGTGACCAACATCAACGAGTTGTTTAAATAATGTTCAATTTGTTCTTGATTAATTTTTAAATCAACTACTAAATGATCAGTAAAAGATGAACAAGCATCAGCTAATAATCTAATGGAATTTAACAAATTAAAAATTAATAAGGGTTTAAAAACATTTAACTCAAAATTTCCCTGACTACCCGCTATACTAATAGCCGTATCGTAACCCATTACTTGCACACAAACCATAGTCATTGCTTCGCACTGAGTAGGATTAACTTTTCCTGGCATAATGGATGATCCTGGCTCATTTGCTGGTAAAATCAGTTCTCCAATTCCGCAACGAGGTCCCGATCCTAACCACCTAATATCATTAGCTATTTTCATCAATGAACCGGCCAATGTTTTCAGGGTTCCACTACACATTACAATGGCATCATGGGCAGCTAGTGCAGCGAATTTGTTAGGGGCAGAAATGAAAGGTAAATCTGTTATTTGAGCAATTTCTTGGGCTACTTTTTCGGCAAATTTTGGATGGGTATTTAGTCCAGTTCCTACAGCAGTTCCACCGATGGCTAATTCATATAAGTCGGGTAAACTTAATTGTATTCTTTCTATGTTTTTATCGAGTTGGGAAATATATCCAGAAAATTCTTGTTCTAAGGTTAAAGGAACTGCATCCATTAAATGGGTGCGACCAATTTTAACGATGTTTTGAAATTCTTGAGTTTTTGTCTCTAAACTATTCCGTAATTTAGTAACCATCGGTAATAATTTATGATGTATTTCTTCTACTGCAGCAATGTGCATGGCCGTGGGAAAAGTATCATTAGAAGACTGAGACATATTAACATGGTCATTAGGATGAATAGGATGTTTACTGCCTAATATTCCCCCGACTAATTCGATAGAACGATTAGCAATAACTTCGTTAGCATTCATATTAGTTTGGGTACCGCTTCCGGTTTGCCAAATTTTTAAAGGAAAATGTTGATCCAGTTTTCCTAATATAACTTCATCGGCTGATTGTATAATTAATTCTGCTTTTTCTGGTTTTAATTTTCCTAAATCTTTATTAACAATAGCAGTGGCTTTTTTAAGAATACCGATCGCCCGAATCATTTCCCTTGGCATTATATCATTACCAATAGCAAAATAATGAAGGGATCTTTGAGTTTGTGCGCCCCAGTAAGCATCTGATGACACCTCAATTTTTCCCATACTATCTTGTTCAATTCTCATTATTTTCTCCTTATTTACTATCAATTGACTTTATTTTGTATCATTGATTTTTGACTAATTGAATTATACTTTCTCTTGAATTTAGAGAATAATTTTTTCATGGTTTCAGGGTCAATAAATAAAATATAAGAAATTAACATTACCATACTAAATTGTAAGACAAATTCATTCATAACAATGGCAATAGAAACATGAAATAAAAGCATAATACTTAATATCCAGTATTTAGTCTGTTTAAACCAAACTAAAATAGGAAATAAAAACTCAAGCATTAATGAACTATAAGTTGTAATAAGACTCAAGAAATAATTATGAAATAATTCAACATCAGTAAAGCGAAACCAAGCATCATACAGAGAAATATAATACATAATACTCCCCTCTCGCCAAGCAATATCACTATACAGTTTATCTATCGCAGAAAAAGGATAAATGAAAGCAATAGAAAATTGTAAAAGTCTTAAACTCCAGACAGATTGTTTGGGAGGAATATAACGAAGAGTATTACGATGTTTACTGAGTAACTTGGATCGAAAAATATTATCAACAGATAAACTATTTCCTAAAGGAGCAAAACAACTATAAAATAGCAGCATTTGAATCACAACATCTTTACCATCAATAATGGCAGAATTACGATTGCATATTGAAAACCAAATAATATATAAAAGAATTGTAGCAATACGGGTTCCTAAACCAAGAATAAAACAGAAATTTACCACTAAACCCAGCCCATAAACTATCCAAACAAATTGGGTTTTATTAGATAAAGCGAAAATAGATTTAAAAGAAGCTAAAAACCAACCGCCTCTAGCATTGATAAACCGATCTAAAGAGATAATTCCATTGACCCCATAATACTCATTCCAGTGAAAATAACTGAGTAATAAAATATTGAGAATAACTAAACCAAAAACAATCCGAAATACCCCTAAACTTAAGGTTGATTCTTTAGCAAACCAAAAATCATATATTTTTTTAATTACTTTTTTTATTAATTCTGGCATTGATACTCTCCTAATTTTCCTAAATCACTAAATTCTTCAGTTAAGTATTGCTCTCTAATTGCTGCTTGTTGAGGAGGTAAAATTTGTCTCCAAAATAAATCATAACGAATGGCTTGAATAGGATTAGTTTCATTTTGAAACATTCGACATAAATAATCGCTATAGTGATAACGAGCATCGGGATAAATAAACAAATTGTGATGTAGTTTTCCTTCTCGAAAATCAATAAACTGTTTTTCAAAAAATTCTTTTTCTTGTTCAGCAAAAATAGGCAATGTTTGTGCCTTTCCACTTTCATGAATTGCCACAATTTCTAGTCGCCAGCTAAAACGATCTACCACAGAAAACATTCGCCACTGATCACTCATTCGAGTTAACGCAGTAAGCCGTCCAAATAGATTGGGAAAAATAGGACTCTTTAGAGGTGTATTATGGACAAAATGAGAACCAAGAGAACTAAAAATGAAGATGACTATACCACACTTTTTAAGATAATTAACAGATTTATTGGCAGCTAATTCAGATATCATTTTTCTCTTTTTTATCCCTTAGTTATTGAGCATAAGAAACACAATATCTAAATTCTATTAATTCTCATTGTCGAACTAAGAAGATTATAGATTTTCTTAACTTATTTGAAATTTTTTATCAAAAAAGTAAACCCGCCGTAGCGGGTCACATTTGTTAATAATTAAAATTGGTAATTATTCTGTGGGACTCACTTTATCAATAACTTCGGTGGTGCCATCAGCTTTAACCGTCCAAACATCGTAACTACCCACAACATCCCCATTTTCATCAATATCGACGTTACCACTAGCTCCTTGATAGTTAATATCTTCCCCATCACGAACTAAAGCGATCGCTTCACAAGGATCACTGACTTCTGTGCCTGGAGCGTTGGCGATTTCTCTAATCTTACTTTGAATCCCTTCTCCAGTGTTAGCTTTTGCTGCTTCGGCTGCCAACATTAATAACACCGTTGCGTCCCAACTATGGGGAACAAAGGCCGTTACATCCTTCCCTGTTTTCTCATTCCATTTGGTGGTAAAAGCATCTAACGCTTGACCATCAGCTCCTGGAACCGTTCCTAAAGCCCCTTCTAAAATATACTGATCGTCGGCAGTTTTGCCCACCTGTTCCACAAAATCTTCAGAATAAACCCCATCAGTTAATAAAACGGTAACACCGTCGCTTAGCCCTTGTTTATAGGCTGCTTGTAATAAAATACTACCCGTTTCTGCATAAAGCACTGCGGCCACTGCGTCGGGGTTATTAGCAAACGCTGCTGCTGCTTCACTATCGAGGGTTGCTGCTTTGGGATCGTAACGCACCGGTTGTTCTTTATTGGCCAGTTTACCCCCTGACTTTTCAAATGCGCCCACAAACTGCTGTTCAAACCCCACCCCATAGTCATTATTAATAACCACAGTCGACACATTTTCAAAGCCTTGTTTTTCGGCTAAAGCTGCTAACGCTTGTGCCTGATAGGTATCAGGAGGGGCTGTTCTCGCCCAATAACCATTAAATTCACCATTTTTCGCCTGATCTGTAAACACAGGACTGGTACTGCCTGGAGAAATTAACATTACTTTGTTTTGCGCTGCGATACCCACAGCAGCCCCAGAAACACTACTGGCAAACGCCCCTACCACGCCAGCAACCCGATCAACTTCTGCCAGTTTGGTCATAGCTGCACCACCGGCAGTGGGGTCTGTTTGACTATCTTCTGTGACTAAAGTGACGGGTTGACCATTAACGCCACCACAAGCATTAATCTCATCAATGGCTAATTTAACCGCTTCTGGCATATTTGCCCCAATGGACGATAAGTCCCCTGTGACCGGTAATAATGCCCCTAATTTTAAGCTATCTCCGTCGGCTGAGGGGGCATCAGGACTGGGGGCGGTTCCCGTGTCAGTAGGGGTTTGGTTATTGCACCCTACTAACAAACTACTACTAAAGGCAATGGCTAAACCCCAAGCTATAGGAGACTTTAGGCGATATTTTGTTAACAATGAATTCATTATTGACTCACTCCTCAAGGCAATGGATCATCTTAATTTGACCTTAATTTTAGCGGAATGTTGCCACTGGTGGGAGTTAGGAGTCAGAAGTCACGAGAAAGAACAATTAATCTTCATGTGCTACTCCCCAACGATAACAACACAGAGATTCTTGATTTATCTTAATTTTCTCTAAGTAAAATGGCGACGAAAACGAGGATCTAAATGATGCTTTTTTTGTTGATTACAAGTGTGACATAAGGTTTGTAAGTTACTCATATCATTACTACCTCCTTTCGCTAAAGGAATAATATGATCGATGTTTAATGTGGTTTCTTGTTGTTTTTTACCACAACTTCGACATTGATAGTTATCTCTGTTAAAAACATAATCTCTAACGGATTTGGGAATCGGTATTCTAGGGGTTTTCTTCATCATTTTTTTAGATGATATGAAAGTTTCCTACAGTTTATAACACTGCGTAAAACAATCATTATCCGTAAGTTAACTTAAACATAAGTAAAATAGCTATCAGAAAGGTCAAGATTAGTTGAACCACCTTGAAATTGAACAATTGCGATTAACTCTGAGGGGAGTCCATTACTAATACCATCATCGTAAAAAATTGCTGTCCCCTGTACACCAGAAAGCGGTGAACTTCCCAGACGATAATGTGGCTGAGAACCAATTTCAAACTCTGGTAATTTAGTAAGTTGAATGATATCTTCTGTTTTATCAAAGTCTCTAATTAGAGCATAATCATGAATACCAGTGCTATAAATATTATCATCATCATAAAATAATTTATTGGTCTTTCCTAGTACAAATACATCAGGTTCATTCCCAAAAGAACCATTGGGATTATCCCCTTGAAGAATGTCTATTTCGTATTTTCCTGGGTCACTAGCATTCCAATCAACCCCGATTAACGTATCCCAACCATCATTCCCAATTAAAGTATCATTGCCAGTTCCCCCATAAAGGGTATCTCCTCTTACACCACCGTCTAAATAATCGTTACCATCATCTCCATAGAGTTTATCTTTTCCCTGTTCCCCAAATAGAAAATCATTCCCTCTACCACCACGCAGAACATCATCAGAGTCCCACCCTGGAATTAGTTCATCATTATCATCTAGTCGTTCAACCCTTTCTGGGGTGTCTCCAACGTCAAAATAATCAAAATAAAAGGGACTCGAACCGTCATCCCCATAGAGAAAGTCGTCACCGTCATGACCGACTAAAAAATCCTCGCCATTACCACCAAATAGATGATCTTGACCGTTTCCTTCTCCGCCATACAACCAATCGTCTCCTTCTCCTCCATCCAGAATATCGCTATCTTCTCCCCCGTCTAAATAGTCTCCATCTCCTTCTCCCAGTAAGCTATCTTCCCCTTGCCCACCATATAGTCCATCTTTTCCCCTATTGCCATAAACAAGGTCATTACCCCCTTGTGCAAAGATATCATCGTCACCAATGGTGGCTCGAAATACATCATTACCGTTGCCTAAATACCTAACGATACCTCTCATAAACACTACCTCAACAATTCTGTATCAGTATAATATATCGAGTTAGTAGGATGGACAATGCCCACTTTACTCATAAACAGGATAGTTAAAGGTTAATTCATCGACTGGCGAATATCGTCACAAAGCTAGAAATTGACTAGGTGTAACAATTTAAAGTATCTCGAAAAGCAGATAACTCTAATAAGTCTTTATCTCCTGTCACGATATGGGTAGCATTTCCCGAAATAGCTAAATCCAAAAATTTATTATCTTTCGGATCTCGACAAATGTTAACTCTCTCAGTAATATTAACAATTTCTGCTTTTTTGCTTAAATTAGATATAAAATTAACTCGTTTTTCTAAAGATAAATATTTATCAAACTTTTTACGAATTAAGGTTTGAACTATTTCTTGAAGCGTATCATCAGAAATTAAAATTGTTTCTTTAGCTGTTACTCTATCAAAAACTTGTTGAGGAGTCGACGCAAAGAATAATAATCCACTAATTAGAATATTGGTATCTAAAACGACTCGCAATTTACTCATCTTTTAATAAGTCTTCTAAAATTTCAGATGTGAGTCCTTTTTCTTTTGCTTCTTGGCGAATTTCTTGGACAATTCCTTCAAAGTTGTCATCTTCTATCATTTCATCAATAATAAGGTTCCAAATATGAACCATCGTTTGCTGTTTGTTTACATCAGCTTCTCGATAAGCTTTGGCAATTTTAGGGTCAACTTGAATAGTAATATTTTCCATGATTTGTATATTTCGCTTTTATCTTTTATCTTTTATGCAACTCTAAACTATTATAATTATAGTTGAGATGGTGGGTTAAGCAAGTATTTAATGAACAGAATAATCTATAAATTTATTGCTTACTTAACCCACCCTACGAAGATTTATGGTTAATTCATAGACTGGCGAATATCATCTAAAGGTGATTCTATTTTTTTGATTTCTGGTTCATCGGGAATAAATTCTAAACTAACTTTAAGTCTGATTTTTCCTTTTTTCCAGCCATTAGAACCTATTTGTAGAATTTCACAGTTTTGTCCGTATTTAAAAATATCAAAGCTGTTAATAAATTCTCCTCTTATTCCTACATGATGAAAATGATCGGTTAAGACTTTCAATAACCGACTCTTAATAAACGAATTGATCACATCTTTAACTTTAGACACTTTCACCAAAGAATCACCAGAAAAAGCAATTACATCCTCATCATGATCCAAATAATGATTATGTTTCAGTAATTCATTTTTACTCATAATATACCTCTCTAAAAATCATTGAAAATTAACACAAAAAAGTAAGGTGAGTAACACCCACCCTACAATTTTTTAAATCACATCCACCAACTCAACATCAATATCTGAATTGTGACCATTAGTAACAGGAACATTAATCACTTCAAAATCAGACTTAATTACTTCACGTTGCAAATTTTCTTCACTAATCAAAGGTAGTTGATGTTCATAAACTTGCATACGTTGGAGACAATTATTAATTCCAGAAATTGCTGTATTATAAGTAGCAATTTTCTCTTTGATTTCCCCTTGTAAGCGCATATTACGAGCAATTTTTTCTTGTGCTTCTTGTTCTAAAGTTTGCCCTAAATAGTTTCTTGCTTGATCATATTGTTGAAGAATATTATCTGCTTGTTGATCCGCCATTGGTAATAATTGGCTTTTGAGGGTTTGATTAATGGTTTGGCGGAAATATTTACGGATAGTTGCTGATACTTTTGGTTCAAAATCTAGCTTTAACAATTGACGAATTGCTGGTTCTGCTTCCACCATGCTACTACAGTCATAACCTTGAGAAGTTTGTTGTAGAGTTTGACGAAATTGATAGATAGAAAAAGTACCTTCATCATAAAATCTGGGACTTTCTCGAACATAGCGATCGCATTCTACCTTAGACTCACTAACCAAAGCAGCAATTAAAGTTTTTTCAACTTCTTTTAACTGAGTTTCTACTCCTCCATCATTTCCTAGTAAACGGTATAACTTACGGTAGTATTCTGTTTGTTTAACACGGTGTAATAGTCGTTGAGAAAATTCGGAAACTAGGGTCTTAACTTCCTCCACTAAAACATCCTCTAACTCGTTAGCAAGATAATATAAAGCCTCAACTAAAATAGCAAGTAAGGGAACTGTAGAATTACGAGGATGACTTATTGCTGCTCGACGGTGAGCATTTTCGACTGAAAAAGTTTGTAATAATTCATCCAACCGAGTCACCATCCTAGCTTTTAATTTTTGGAAGTCTTCTTCAAAGGAATGATCCCCGTTGACAACAATTTCATTAACTTCATAAGCAATATGATCTCGGAACTGTATTCCCACTTCTTGTAACTCATGGTTAAGCCGATTTAATTCTTGTGCTTTCATGGCATCAATTTCACGGGGTTGACTCTCTAAATCTCGGTATTGATCGAGATAATATTGCCGTAAAACAATACATAAGGGTTGTAAATCATCGGCTAAAGTAGAAAATAATTGAGGTCGTTTTTCTTCTGTTAAATAATGAGTAATAGAGTCTCGAAAATCCTCAATTCCACTATCAGTAATTAACTGATTAATCAAGGGGACTCCCCACTCGCTAAGAATGCGAACATAATTTTCATTTGGTGTCTCATAGCCGTTCACCGATACTTTGAAATCAGTACGGGTTAACTTACCTGAATTTGCACAATAATTGTTAAATTCACTAACAAACTGGGGTGTTTCTTCTTCTCCTCCCATGCTTTTAACACTCTCAGAAAAGAGGGTATCGAGTCCAAAACGATCGCTACTATTGGTGTGTTTTATTTGACTACCATAAAAGCCTAATAGTCCACTGGTTTTATGTATTCTAGACGGATCTTTAAACTCAGTTTGAATTAAACTATCGAGACGTTGACGGAGTTGGCCATTGTACCAAGTTTCATCAATGCGATTAAATACATAAAAAACGCGATCACGGATGCCCAAATTGTCTCGCATTTTTTCTAAAAGTTCTGTTTCTTCTGTCGTCATATCCCCCGCAGAAGCTGGTTTTAAGACACAAACAACTGCTGAAGTATCGGAATGTTCAATCTTGTTATAAGTTGCTTCAGCGTCTTTTTTGACTGGTGCATCAATACCTGGCATATCAACTAAAACGTTACCATCTTTTAATAAGGGATGATGACAATAATAATCTAATCGTTTTAACACAGAACTATTACTGCCTCGCCGTGCATAACTTGCTGCTTCTGTCAAGTTAGAAAAGTTAAATTGTTCCATAGAATAAGTAGCAGCATTAATGGTATGAATGCGATCTCGATTATTCGTAAATCCCTCTAATAAAAGGATTAATGCTTTTGCTTGTTTAGCTTTTTCTGACTTACTTTCTCCCCCTTCTTGTTCGATGATTTTTTGCCCCATTTCAGTTAAAATATTTTTAACTTCGGGGTTATTAATATTCGCAGCTTGTTCAATATTTAATTTTTGACAGATGACGTTAACTTGTTCTCTGATATCGGCTTCACTCAAGAAAGTTAAAACAACTTTTTCTTGTTTCGGTTCGGCATAATAAATATGACATTCTGTCCCGGTTGCATGGCCTTCGGCACTATATAATAATTCCCGTTCCAAAAGAGCATTAATTAGCATAAATTTTCCGGCACTAAATGCTCCAGCAAAAACAATTTCAAACTGAGGAGAAACTGCCTTGCTTAAGGATGCTTCAATAGCACTAATATCTTGTTGCGAACGTAATGTTGGTTCTTGACGCAACAGTTCGAGTAAACTATTTACATGGGTAGGTAAATGTTCACATTGGGGAATCATTTGACTCATAAGAAATGTCCAAACGGTAGTTTATTTTAGTCTTCCCCGTATCTTCGGTAAGTTCTCTATTATTTAATTTTTTAAGTCAACAAAAAAGCTGATTCTAAACAGTTCTCAACTATATCACTGATAACTGACAGAAACGGAGAGGGAGGGATTCGAACCCTCGATGGGCGTTAACCCATAACTCCTTAGCAGGGAGCCGCTTTCAACCACTCAGCCACCTCTCCAAGGCACAGTATATTATCATAGCACAACAATAAAGTTTAGAGCAAAATTTCTTTTTTCGTTAAGTATTGCAACGTGAGCATTGACAGAAGGTGCTTAATTCTTAACATTAAAGACTGATAGATACATTATTTCTAGGAGAACTCACTGTTATGTACTCTACCTTGCTATTAGCTGCTTCTACGGTTGCCAACACCGTTCAATGGAGTCCCAAAGTGGCTATGATTATGATCGTCTGCAATATCTTTGCGATCGCTGTTGGAAAATTTACTATTGCTAAACCTAGCGAAGGGCCTGGTTTACCCTCTCCTCAAATGTTTGGGGGTATGAGTTTAGGTGCATTACTAGGAACCACTAGCTTTGGTCATATTTTAGGGGCTGGTGTTATCTTAGGGTTAGCCAATACCGGTGCATTGTAAGCCTAAATTTTTGTCTTAAAAGGGTATGGAGAGGGTATAAAAAGCATTCAGACTCTGTATGGTTACTCCCTCTCCTGTTATCAAGTCAGTAAAATTAACAAGATTAGAGTTTGCTTTATCTGCCTATTACCATGTTAACTCTGACTTAACATTAAAAATTGTTGTCTTTTATTGAGACTGTATCTTCTATAACGGATAATGAAAAGTGGGTCATTATTTATTTTGTGTCTACCAAACTCCGCAGAGGAAGTTCGTTATGCCTAAAGTCATTCAGTCTCCTACTAAATACACCATTGATGTTATCACAGAGGAGGCCGCTCGGTTAGTTCGTGAAAGAAGACTTCATCGACGACAACCTATTTATACCCTTTGCAAGTATATTCCAGCCCGTGAATGGCCTAATGTAGAATGTGAACTAGAAAGACATGATTTTCTGCTAAGAGATTCGATTATTGATTTATTAAGTAAAGAAGAATGGCGCGATTAAGCCATATATTGCAGTCCAATTAATTCATGATTGGACTGTCCAGACACCCCATTATCAGCCCGATTTTCTTCATGCTTAATTTTAGTTAATTGCTCGAAAAATGGGGGATTGTTGTCTAAGAACTTTAACACCGAAATTTGATCAATAGGCAAATAAATAAAGAAGTCATACAACTGTTCCGGTGAAAGGAGAACTAGCGATCGCATAATCTTTAACTGGGATACGTCCACTTAAATAAGCCAATCTTCCGGCAACGGTAGCCATTCCCATCGCTTTGGCCATCAAAACAGGATTGTTAGCTAAGGCGATCGCACTATTAATTAATACTGCATCTGCCCCCATTTCCATTGCTTGGGAGGCTTCGCTAGGGGTTCCGATCCCTGCATCGACAACTACAGGAATATTCGCTTCTTCTATAATAATCTCAATATTCGCTTGAGTGCGAATGCCTTGACCAGAACCAATGGGCGATCCTAAAGGCATCACCGTGGCGCATCCTACTGCTTCTAACCGTTTGGCTAATATGGGATCAGCATTAATATAAGGTAATACTGCAAATCCTTCTTTAACTAATATTTCGGCTGCTTCTAGAGTTCCAATGGGATCGGGTAATAAGTATTTTGTATCGGGAATGACTTCTAATTTGACAAAGTTATTATCTTCTTGTCCGAGTAATTTGGCCATTTCTCGGCCTAACCTCGCCACTCTAACTGCTTCTTCTGCCGTCTTACACCCTGCCGTATTGGGTAACATCCAAACTTTACCCCAGTCTAAGGCTTCGGCTAACCCTTCATGACCAGGTGCGTTGGTTTGTACCCGTCTTACTGCTACCGTAACAATCTGACACTCGCTGGCAGCCACACTTTCCTGCATAATGGGGATACTAGGATATTTCCCTGTCCCTGTCATTAAGCGAGAGTGAAATTTGCGGCCAGCAATGATTAATTCATCTTCAGAAAATAAACTAGAGGTTCCGTTGTAGCCGTTGATAGCTTTGGGAACAGGATAATGATTAAATGGGGTCATAGGAGCAGGAGCAGGAGAGGGTTGAGTATGGAAGCGATCGCCTTTAAAGGGTTCTAATAGAGGATCACTGTTTTGATTAATTACTAAGTCTGCAATGAGAGAAGCGGTAACCGGTGCGAGTAAAATGCCGTTACGATAATGACCAGTGGCTAAAATCAAATTATTGCAACCATAGTGACCCAATATCGGTAATTCATCAGGAGTTCCTGGACGATACCCCCACCAAAATTCTTCTATTTCCCAGTTAGCGACATCGGGATACAATCTTGTCGCTCGTTTAATTAACCTTTCTATACCTTGGGGGGTATTATTGGGAGTCCAACCCACATCCTCGGAGGTCGCACCAATTATTAAACGTCCATTTTGACGGGGGACTAAGTAGGTTTGTAGTCCGTATAAAACCCGTTGTAAGGCGTAGGGTTCATTAGGTATCTCAGGCATCTTCACTGCTAACATTTGCCCTTTTACAGGGCGTACAGGCAGGGGTAAAATTTGACTAGCCCAAGACCCACTGGCAATAATGTAGGTGTTGCCTTCTAATTCTCCTTGATTGGTTAAAATACTGGTAACTTTACCCTGTTTTTGTTGTAAGGTTTGAACGGTTACGCCATTTCTAACGTTAACCCCTAATTGTTGGGCTGCTTTGTCTAATGCTTGCATCACCTGACGGTTGTCCACTTGTCCATCTTCGGGATACCACCATCCTCCGACCACATCATCGCCTAACCCTGTTTGGTAGAGACGAATAGCGGTTTTATCTAACCATTGACCTTGATTATTGTTGCGAACATCAGTAGAAGGGAGATTATAGACTGGCGCAAGAATACCACAAGGATTATAACCAAGATCCAAGCCAGTGAGGTCTTGTAATTTTCGTATCCATTCAGGGTATAACCAGCGAGATTTTAAACATAAATCCAGTAACGGGCCAGGGGGTAATTCTTCGGCGTGGGGGGCTAACATTCCGGCTGCAGCCATTGAGGCTGTTTGAGGAAAGTTTCGATTACAAACAGTCACCGACGCGCCTCGCAGTTTTAAATCCACTGCGATCGCCATTCCAATGATACCACCGCCAATAATAACAATATCGTTTGTTGCGTTCATAATTACTTATAAATATTATTACCCCACTCTTTTTACCTTACCTTGTTTGGGCAGCATTTTAAGAGCAATCGCTGGTTTGAATTTGGAAATTTTGTTTAAGATCGTCTGGGTTTTAGGATGAAGTTTGTTGAATGCTGGCCTTTTATTATTTCTTTTAAAAAGAGTGTCTTAGAATTGAGAACAGAGAGATTACAATGGATATTGGGGCTAAAATTTCAGTATGGAAAACCTTTTAGTCTTATTTTAATCTTTTCTTTCCTCTGCTAAGTCTCCCCATTATTTAAAGAAGTTACACCCTAAGACTCGGAAATTTATGATAGCGACACCAACCAAAACGCCTCACACGGGACGAGATTACTTACCAACAAACAAGCGATCGCCTAATCAGTCTTTATTACCCCTAACCGCTAATATCAACGATCAAGACCATCTAGAAATCGGCGGTTGTGATCTTCAGACCCTAGTTGAACAGTTTGGTTCCCCCCTGTACGTTCTTGATGAAACAACCCTGAGAACCGCTTGTAGTCAATATCGAGACTACTTTAAAACTTACTACCAGGGAGAGTCCCAAGTTATTTACGCCTCAAAAGCTTGGAGTTGTTTAGCGGTGGTGGGAGTGATCGCGACAGAAAATTTAGGCTTTGATGTGGTGTCTGGGGGAGAACTCTACACTACAAAAAAATCATTAACACGATTAGGCTATTCTAGTCAAGAAATTGCCGAAAAAATATACTTTCATGGGAACAATAAATCCGAAGCGGAACTGAAAGAGGCGATAGAAGTCGGATGTACCATCATCGTTGATAATTGGTTAGAACTCGAAACCCTAGTACAACTGGGTCAATCGGTTCCAATCTTGATCAGAATCACGCCAGGGATTGAATGTCATACCCACGAATACATTCGCACCGGTCATTTAGACAGTAAATTTGGCTTTGATCCCAATCAACTAGAAGCCGTTTTTACCTATATTAAAAAACACAAAATCTTTGATTGTCGGGGGTTACACGCCCATATAGGGTCCCAAATTTTCGAGAGACAGCCCCACCAAGACCTAGCAGGGGTTTTAGTAGAATGGCTAAAAATAGGGAAAGAATATGGACTGAACCTATCACAACTAAACATCGGTGGAGGACTGGGAATTTGCTACACAGAACAAGACGATCCCCCCAGTATTGAAGAATGGGTCAAAGCAGTTAGTGAAGCAGTGATGAAAGCTTGTAAACGCTGTGAAATCGACCTACCCCAATTGATCGCAGAACCAGGGCGATCGCTCATTGGTTCTGCTTGTGTTACAGCCTATACCGTGGGAAGTCGCAAGGAAATTCCTGAACTGCGAACCTATATCGCCGTTGACGGAGGAATGTCCGATAATCCCCGTCCCATTACCTACCAATCCTTATATCGGGTTGCCTTAGGAAACCGAATGTCCGCCGAAATCAACGAAACCGTCACCATTGCTGGAAAACACTGCGAATCTGGCGACATTGTTATTAAAGATGCTCAGTTGCCTCAAACTCATCCAGGGGATATTCTAGTAATCATGGGGACCGGAGCCTATAACTATAGTATGGCTTCAAACTATAATCGTCTGCCCCGGCCAGCAGCCATTATTGTCAATCAAGGAGAAGCCAACTTGATTGTCAAACGGGAAACTTACGACGATCTGATTCAACAAGATTGTTTACCCGAAAGGCTTCTTCGTTAAATCCCCTTATTCTCATTCCTTTTTGTTCTCATTGAGCATTTATCTTGTCATCCAACTTCCTGTCAAGTCAGCCTCCTGAGCAACAATGGCTAGGTCCGGACCTCATCCCAGAGCCACTTTATAAAAGCGTTGATATTGGTTTAGTTCTGTTATTAACCTACTTAATGCTTTTGGCCATTGGTGAGCGTCGTACCCTGTATATGGTTCGGGGGCTAATAATTCTAATGTTAGCAGCAGTGATCAGTGAAAAGTTTCAATTGACACTGCTAAGTTTTGTCATAGAAAAATTAGTCCTAGGGGCTGCCGTAGCCATGGCGGTAATTTTCCAAGGGGAATTTCGACGCTTTTTAGAATTATTGGGACAAGGTAAAGTTCTACAATTTTTCCAACGCAAACCCAGTGCATCCAAACCCAATAACGTAGTCGATGAACTGGTAGAAGCTGTCAGAGAACTGTCCCAAAACCGCACAGGAGCATTGATTGTTGTTGAAACCACTGGCTCAATTGATATGAGGGTCTTTGTTGATCAAGGCGTTCCCATTGATGGAGAAATTTCTAAAGCCCTCTTACAAACTATTTTTCAGCCAAAGACCTTACTTCATGATGGAGCCGTCTTTATTCGAGGTTCTCGCATTATCTCCGCCGGCGTTATTTTACCCCTCTCCGATAAAACCTTCTCCCGTCAATTAGGAACCCGACATCGGGCTGCTATGGGCATTACCGAAATCGTCGATCAATGCCTATGTATTATTGTATCCGAAGAAACTGGCTCCATTTCCCTCGCTGAAAAAGGAGTTTTGGATCGTCCCCTAACTAGCAGTAAACTAAAAGAGCTACTCGACAAAAAATTTGCCTTACTCGTTAAGGGAGAGTCCGTAGCACCTGGATGGGGTCTTCTCAGTCGTCTCATCGGCCCAAAGGGAAGACGCTTCTTACAAACAACCTTTCGTACTTTGTCATCGAACTCATCAGAAGAGAAGAAATGACCGTTAAGCAGCCTATTGTGTTAAAGGACTTACCAATCGATCTCGACAAAACTCGTCTTCCCCAACATATCGCCGTCATTATGGACGGCAATGGCCGTTGGGCTAAACGTCGTGGACTACCCCGCATTATGGGACATCAACGGGGGGTGGATACCCTCAAAGATTTACTCCGTTGTTGTCGAGATTGGGGAATTCCTGCCTTGACGGCCTACGCTTTTTCGACAGAAAACTGGGGGCGACCCCTCGAAGAAGTAGAATTTTTGATGACCCTGTTTGAACGGGTCTTGCGTCGCGAACTTCAAGAAATGATGGCAGAAAATGTGAGAATTCGTTTCGTTGGAGCTTTAGATGTCTTGCCACCTTCCCTACAATTAGAAATCTCTCGCTCCATGGAAGATACGGAAAATAATACAGGGGTTCAATTTACTGTGGCGACTAATTATGGTGGTCGTCAAGAAATTGTCCAAAGTTGTCGGGCGATCGCTCAACAAGTTAAACAGGGATTGCTTAATTTAGATGATATTAACGAAAATTTATTTGAAAATTTCTTATATACCAAGGGTATCCCAGATCCTGATTTATTGATTCGTACCAGTGGAGAAATGCGACTTAGTAATTTCTTGTTGTGGCAACTTGCTTATGCAGAAATCTATGTTACCCAAACCCTTTGGCCTGATTTTGATCGTCATATTCTCCACGACGCTTTGTTAAGTTATCAACAGCGAGAAAGACGGTTTGGAAAAGTGGGGAAGACTTAATTTGATCTCAGATCACTTAGCGGTGCGACAGCACTCACGCAGCGAGACCGCAGATATTTATAATATTAACAGTAACCATAGATCATTATAAGGTGAGCAATGCCCACCTTACCATTAAAAGTTTACTCCCAAATCTGACAACTTAAATCCCCTGCTTTTTGCGAGAAACGGATATTTTCTTGATAGTCAACAGGACAATCAATAACAGCAGGAACCCCTTGTTCTAAGGCGGTTTTCAGCGTCGGAACTAAATCATCAGCCGACTCTACCCGATACCCTTTTAAGCCCATACTTTCAGCAAATTTAACAAAATCTGGATTGGTAAATTTAATAAAAGAAGACTTACCAAATTGATTAATTTGCTTCCATTCAATTAAACCATAACCATTGTCATTGAAAATCAGGGTAACAAAAGGGGTTCCGGCACGCAAAGCTGTTTCTAACTCTTGACAGTTCATCATAAAACCGCCGTCTCCAGTCACTGCAACCACCTTCTTATTCGGAGCCACTAACTTAGCTGCGATCGCCCCAGGAATAGCGATCCCCATCGCAGCAAACCCGTTAGAAATTAAACAAGTATTAGGGGTATCGCAATGATAATGACGTGCCATCCACATTTTATGGGCCCCAACATCGGAGATAACAATATCCTCTGGCCCCATTACCTGACGAAGATCATAGATAATTTTTTGAGGTTTAACGGGAAACCCTTCGTCGTGGGCATATTTTTCGTATTCCCTAACGAGATCGCTACGTAAACCAGCGGCCACAGAGGTAGATTTTCCTTGGCGATCGGCCCGTTTTAAAATATCCATCAGGGAGTCAGAAATATCTCCCACCACTTCAACCAAAGGAATATAACTGCTATCAATTTCCGCCGGAGTCATGCCAATATGGATGATGGGGGTTGTCCCTTCAGGATTCCATTTTTTCGGGGAATATTCGATTAAATCATACCCCACTGCAATCACCAGATCGCTTTGTTCAAAGGCGCAGGTAATTAAATCCCGTTGTTGCAGTCCCACCGTCCACAAAGACAGAGGATGGGTAAATGGTACGGCCCCTTTGCCCATAAAGGTATTAGCCACTGGAATATTTAGGGTGGTGGCGAACTCTGTTAACGCCTCACTAGCATGGGCTCGAATGGTGCCATTTCCTACTAAAATCAAAGGATTTTTGGCCTTAGAAATAGCCATGGCCGCTGCGTTCAAACTTCGATAAGAAGCATAGGTTTTTTCCTGGGAGTCTCTAGTGAGAGGCCAACCCTCAACTGGTAAAGCTGCAATATTTTCAGGTAAATCGATATGAACTGCCCCCGGTTTTTCGCTTTGTGCCAATTTAAAGGCTTTACGGGTGACTTCTGGGGTAATGCTAGGTCGGACGATTTGTTTGTTCCATTTGGTCACGGGGGCAAACATAGCCACTAAATCTAAGTATTGATGGGACTCAATGTGCATTCTGTCGGTTCCCACCTGTCCCGTAATCGCCACTAAAGGCGCACCATCTAGGTTAGCATCCGCTACCCCTGTCATCAAATTGGTTGCCCCTGGTCCGAGGGTGGATAGACAGACCCCTGCTTTACCTGTAAGTCGCCCATAAACGTCGGCCATAAAAGCAGCCCCTTGTTCATGACGAGTGGTGATAAATTGAATAGAAGAGTCTTTGAGTGCTTCAAGGATATGTAAGTTTTCTTCCCCTGGCAAGCCAAAAATGTACTCTACCCCTTCATTTTCGAGGCATTTCACCAATAATTCCGCTGTGTTCATTTCCCCCATCTTGTTTGTTCCCTTAATACTGATTAGTCAATAGTGACTCCCGAAATCCTCTTATCCAGATTATTTCGGGAGTTTAGGATGGATTATCAAATTTCCCTTAGTCTAATTTAACGAAAGATCCTTGACAAAAACCACTGTTTATGGTCGATTCCTCACTTAATCCACACGGTTTTTATATTAAGAAATTCCTGCATTCCTTCGATGCTTAATTCCCGTCCGTAGCCCGATCGCTTAATACCCCCAAAAGGTAGGCGAGGGTCGGATTTAACCATACCATTAATAAAGACACAGCCGGCTTCAATATCCTCAATTAAGCGATCTTGTTCTGCCGGCTCATTTGTCCAAGCACTAGCCCCTAATCCAAAGATAGTATCGTTAGCTAGTTCAATGGCTTGGTCAATATCCTTAACCCGAAAGAGTAAAGCCACTGGACCAAAGAATTCGTCGTAATAACCAGGAGAATCTGCAGGAATATCGGTTAAAATAGTCGGCAGATAAAAGTAACCAGGGCGATCGCTGATCACTTGACCCCCTAATAATATTGTCCCTCCTTTTGTCACGGTTTCTTGAACTTGTTGATTGAGTTCGAGTAACATCGAGGCGTTAGCCAAGGGACCGATGTCGGTGTCTTCGTTCATGGGATCACCCACTTTCAGGGCTTTAAATTTTTCGACAAGTAAAGATTGAAATTGATCGGCGATGGACTCGGCTAAAATAAAGCGTTTTGCAGCAATACAAGACTGACCATTGTTTAACATCCTAGCGGTAACGGCGGTTGTTGCTGCTGCTTCAATATCGGCACTTTCTAAAACAATAAAGGGATCACTGCCCCCTAATTCTAAAACGGTTTTCTTAATCTGTTTGCCGGCTGCTGAGGCTAAACTAGCCCCTGCCGATTCACTTCCGGTTAATGTCGCTGCTTTTACCCTAGGATCATTAATAATCGATTCTACTTGCGAAGCCCCAATCAAAAGAGTTTGGAAGCAACCGGCTGGAAACCCTGCTTCTGCGAGGATAGCTTCAACCGCTAAGGCGCATTGAGGGACGTTAGAGGCGTGTTTAAGAATACCCACATTACCTGCCATCAATGCGGGGGCTGCAAAGCGAAACACTTGCCACAGAGGAAAATTCCAGGGCATTACTGCTAAAATGACCCCTAAAGGTTGATAACGGACAAAACTACGACTGGCATCCGTTTGGGCTTCAACATCTTTAAGAAACTCAGCAGCATTGTCTGCATAATAGCGACAAACCAAAGCACATTTTTTCGCTTCTGCGATCGCACTTTTGATGGGTTTACCCATTTCTAGGGTCATGGTTTCCCCTAGTTTCCGTTGATCTCTTTCTAAAATATCAGCGGCCGCTTTTAACCATTGACTTCTTTGTTCGAGGGAGATTTTGCGATACTGTCTAAAGGTCGTCTCTGCTAAAGCGAGTTTTACCTCAATCTCGTCTGCCGTTGTGGGTTCAAAAATTTTTACTGTTTCTCCCGTTGCTGGGTTAACTGTAGCGATACCCATTGTTCCTCCTATATTCCCTCTAAGTGTATACAATCGTTGTTATCCGTTCTTTAGTGTGCTATTGCAACACTAAAGTTAAGGGATTTTTTTGGGAATTTTTAACATCTATTTCTACATTGACTCTTTATGAAGAGAATAAGGAATTTTTTTTACATTTGTATACATAATTATAGCCTTAATTTTTGAGGACGTTATTTCCTTCATTCTCAATTTTATGTTCGCGCAAAAGAAGGGCATTGTGTAGACAATACAGAAAACGCAGCTATAAGCATTTCTCGTATTTCATCAGTTGTATTTGATTCTTTTTTTTGTCTGGTAAATTATTGAATTAAATAAAAAGAAATCCAATTAAATCTAATTGCGATATAGTAGTAGGCAATTTTTTTATGTAATTCTACAGTTTTAGACCGAGATTCACTTTCTGAAACTAATTTTAGTAGAATTTGATTCTATTTACTGAATACTTTTGAATTTTATCATAAGTATTTGTGCTTAATTTATTTTGTTATCTAAATTAAATAGAAAACGAATCACTAAACACTGAGTCTTAATTATGGTGACTTTGAATTCACCCTAATGGGTGATTCGGTTGGGGGAAGATTTTAAAGACGAATTATCCTTCAATAGTGAGATACGTTGCTAGAACTAAAAAGGGTAAAACTTGAAGAGTCCAACAGCAATTAGGCGATCGCCAGAAAATCAGATTAAACCTGTTTGTCTTTATGCTAAACAATGTCCCTCATTAAAAGCTATGAGAGACTCACGGGAAATGCACAAACTACTTGAGGAGAAACCTCACGAAGAAACTACATTTGTGCGTGACTTTTTGAGTTATCTTAGTTTGTCTGCACTTTGTATTATTTTGGGCCTTTTTATTGGGGTTTTAGGGTATCATTGGACAGCAGAACTAAGTTGGCTTGATGCGACGGTAGAAGCATCTATGATCCTCAGTGGAATGGGTCCAGTTAATCCTTTGTTAACCAATGGGGCTAAATTATTTGCGTCTCTTTATGCTTTATTTAGTGGTCTAGTCTTCGTGTTAGCGATGGGAGTCGTTTTGTCTCCTCTGATTTATAGTTTAATGAAACAATTACGCCTCAATAAATGTCAGAAAGATTAGATTTTCAGTAATCCCTCATATCTAGTTTCTACTTGAGAAATTAATTCCCTTAAACTGGGATCATTTTCTAATATTTCCCATACTTGGAAAATATAATCATCAGAGACTTCTTCTAATGTACAGTTTCGTTGCGGTAGTAAAGATAGATATTTTTCTAATAAAATAGTCGTTCCTAATAACCATTGGTCTTTTTCATCGTCTTCTATTGTTTCATACAATTTTTTCCCATTATTTAAAGCAGTTTCAATACGGGTTAATTTTGTTTTTTCTTGTTGAATCATCCATTGCTGCATATCTTCAGGATATTCTTTAAATCTTTTTCTAATATTCATACCCCAATTATTTTTTGATGAAATTTAGCTTAATTTTAGTTATGTTTCTACTATTGTGCTTTTATTGATTAATAATATTTATCGTAGTAGTATTAAACTATTATTTATTCTCATCAATAAAGCCTCTCAATACAAATTTACTAAAAATGATTTGTAACGGATTTCCCAAAAATTTGCCTAACAATAAACTATTAAAGTAAACGGTACGAAGATTACTTAGTTAAAATTTCCTAAAAAACTTATCCTCATCCAAAATATACCGATTCAATAAAAGCAGATTTAATTAATTTGCTGTATGCACGAACTTGGTATTACTCAAAATATTGTGGCTATTGTCTCAGAACAAGCTAGAGGCGCACCTGTCAAGCGTGTTACCTTAGAAATAGGCAAGCTATCAGCGATTATGCCAGAGGCAATTCGTTTTTGTTTTGATATTTGTTGTCAGGATACAATTCTAGAAGGGTCAACCTTAGAAATTATTGAGACAGAAGGAAAAGGAAAATGTCGCCATTGTGGTCAAGAAATTAACTTATCTCAACCCTTTGGTCAATGCGATCGCTGCGATAGTTTTGAATTAGATATTATTCAAGGACAAGAATTACAAATTAAAGAAATGGAGGTAGAAGAATTATGTGTGTAACCTGCGGTTGTTCTGATGGCAATGATGTCACTTTAACCAACGTTGCAACAGGAAAACTTGACGAAATCAATGGTCATCATACCCATACGTTAGAAGATGGAACAGTAATAACTCATTCCCATGAGCATAACCATAAACATGATCATCCTCGTAATCATACCTCAGAAATCCATGCAAAAATGCACGGAACGACTATTAGTTTAGAAGAAAAGATTTTACAAAAAAATGACTTAATGGCTGCTCAAAATCGTGGCTATTTTAAAGGTCGTAATATCTTAGCCTTAAATTTAGTGAGTTCTCCAGGTTCAGGTAAAACAACTTTATTAACACGGACAATTAACGATTTAAAAAATAAAATTAAAATTAATGTGATAGAAGGAGATCAAGAAACAGTTAATGATGCCGAAAGAATCAGGAAAACTGGTTGCAAAGTTGTGCAAATCAACACAGGAACTGGATGCCATTTAGAAGCATCAATGGTCGAAAAAGGCTATACAGAATTAAACCCAGAACCCAATTCAATTTTGATGATTGAAAATGTGGGTAATTTAGTGTGTCCTGCTTTATTTGACCTTGGAGAAGCAGCAAAAGTTGCTATTCTGTCTGTTACCGAAGGAGAAGATAAACCTATCAAATACCCTCATATGTTTCGAGAAAGTAAGGTAATGATTTTAACTAAAATTGATTTACTTCCTTATGTACAATTTGATGTCAAAAAATGTATTGAATATGCCCAACAAGTTAACCCATCTCTAGTTATCTTTCAAGTTTCATCTGTGACAGGAGAAGGCTTATCTTCCTGGTATGATTGGCTAGAAAATCAATAAGCAATGCTTGCTGCACAATTTTTTAAGTTTGTGATAAGGTAGAGAAGAAAGACTGCCGTATTGGTGACTGCCAATAAAGTTTTTTGATCTATGCTTTGAGTTTAAGGGCGTTAATCAGCTATCGTGGCAGTAAACCGAGCTTGTACTCGGAAACAGAAGCGATGAGCGATCGACACCCACCTGGTTTTTCCAGGTCATAAACTGAGGTAAAACGGTACGGCGGTCTTTCAGAATTTTTTTATAATGTCAAGATTTCTAGATATTATCAAGTATCAGCAAGACAAAATCTTGAATTTAACCTAAAATTAAAGAAACCCTAACTATTTTAGGCATTGAGACAACAGACAAATCGTTGCAGAACTTTGGGTTTTCCTGTGAGTGTAACTAAACTCGACCAGGGAATAACGGTTGTCCATCAAAATCTGGCTGTTACTCCTGTGACAGTAGTGGATGTATGGGTCAAAGCGGGGGCAAGAGTAGAACCCCATCACTGGAAAGGAACTGCCCATTTCTTAGAACACATGATCTTCAAGGGAAGTGAAGACATTCTGCCAGGGGATTTCGATCAGATAATCGAGCATAATGGGGGCATAACTAACGCCTTTACCAGTTACGACTATGCTCATTTTTTCTTAACCGTGGCAGGCGATCGCTTAACCCAGACATTACCCTATCTAGGGGAAATTTTACTACAAGCAGGCATTCCCGACGAAGAATTTATCAGAGAAAGGGATGTTATTTTAGAAGAAATTCGCTCATCCTCTGATGATCCTGATTGGATATGCTTTCAAAGCCTTTGTGAGACATTATATCAACATCATCCCTATGGTCATTCAATTCTTGGTCACGAAACTCAATTAAAAGACTATTCAGCCCATCAGTTAAGATGTTTTCATCGGACTCATTATCAACCCCATAACATGACAGTGGTGGTGGTAGGGAATATTGAAAAAAAGGCCGCCATATCCTTGATAGAAAAGACATTTTCTAACTTTCGTATTCCGTCAGAATGTCCCCCCCACGAAATTAAACCCGAACCCCCTCTAACAGAAATTAGACGCAATCATATCTATTTTCCAAGATTAGCCCAAGGACGCTTACTAATGGGATGGATAGGGCCAGGAATTGATGAATTAGAAAAAGGGTTAGGACTAGATTTATTATCGGTTATTTTAGGCGGATCAAGAACCTCCCGTCTCGTTCAAGAATTACGGGAAGACAAACAACGAGTGATGGATATAGAAAGTTCTTTTTCCTTGCAACAAGATTCTAGTTTGTTTACTATTACTGCATGGTTAGATCCCCAAGATTTAGAAGAAGTTGAAGCAATTATCTGCGATCGCTTAAAACAATTACAACAAGAACCCATAACAGAAGTAGAATTAAACAAAGCTAAAAGATTACTATGTCATGATTATATTTTTTCTACGGAAACCCCTAGTCAATTAGCAGGATTATATGGTTATTATCAAACCTTAGCCCATGCGGAACTCGCTTTAAGGTATCCTATCTTGATTCAACAATATACGGCGGAGAAACTACAAGAACTTGCTTGTCAATATTTGTCCCCCGAACAATATGCCATAACCCTTATGAAACCTTGCTAATTCGTCAAGAATTATTGTATTAATAATGAAATCATCTTCTTCCGTTTCTTCACCCAAATTTATCCATCGTTTGCAATTAGAGAATGGAATCACTTTAATTGTCCGAGAAAATCCAACAGCCGACTTAATTTCTGGGCGATTTTTCTGGAAACAAGCAGGAACTTTATGGGAAAAACCAGAGAAAGCAGGGATTTTTCATTTATTAGCTAGTGTTATTACAAAAGGAACCCAAACCATGTCCTCTCTCGATATTGCAGAGGCCATTGAATCAATGGGGGCTAGCTTAGGAGGAAATACTGCATCGGATTACTTTATGATGAGTATTAAAACGGTTTCAGCAGATTTTGAAGCTATTTTAAACTTATTAGGAGAAATTCTGCGATCGCCTACTTTTCCTGAAGAACAAATTACCTTAGAAAAACAGTTAATTTGTCAAAGTATTCGTTCTCAACAAGAACAACCGTTTAATGTTGCTTTCAATCAATTACGGACAGAAATATATGGGGAACATCCTTATGGGCACTCGATTTTAGGCACAGAAGAAACCGTTTGTCAAGTTAGTCGAGCAGATTTACAACAGTGTCATTACGAACATTTTCGTCCCGATAATTTAATTATTAGTTTATCGGGAAATATTGGCTTAGATAAAGCAGTTCAGTTAATTGAGAAAACTTTTGGAACTTGGAAAAATACTTCCCATTCGTTAACCCTTTCCTCCTTTCCTCCCTTAACGGTTGCTCCTACTGAAATGATCACCCATCAATCGAGTCAGCAAGCGATTATTATGTTAGGGTATTTAGCGGTTGGGGTTGATCATGTTGATTATCCCATTTTAAAACTATTAAGTACCTATTTAGGAAATGGGTTATCGAGTCGTTTGTTTGTAGAATTAAGGGAAAAACAAGGACTTGCTTATGATGTTTCTGCCTTTTTTCCCACTCGTTTACAACCCTCTAACTTTGTAACTTATATTGGTACAGCCCCCCAAAATACTAACGTTGCCATTGAAGGATTAAAAAAAGAAACAGAGAGACTGTGCGAGATAGAATTAACGTCAGAAGAACTACAAACTGCTAAAAATAAGTTATTAGGACAATACGCATTAGGAAAACAAACCAATGCAGAAGTTGCCCATTTATACGGATGGTATGAAACCCTAGGATTAGGAATTGAATTTGATCAAAAATTTCCCGATCTTATTAATAACATTACTTCTGAAATGGTACAGAAAGTAGCAAAAGATTATTTATTATCTCCTTACCTTTCTATTATTAGTCCAGAGACGACTATTAACTAAGAATAGTTTTATCAATTAATCATAATTAACTCTCAAATTTTTCATAAGCTTCGACAATTTTTTGTACCAAAGGATGACGAACCACATCCGCTTGAGAAAAATGACAAAAAGCAATACCTTCGACTGATTTTAAAATGTTAGTTGCCACCACTAAACCTGACGCTTGATGTCTAGGTAAGTCGGTTTGGGTAATGTCCCCTGTTACCACCATTTTTGAGCCAAATCCTAACCGTGTCAACACCATTTTTAATTGTGCCGGTGTTGTATTTTGTGCCTCATCAACAATAACAAAGGCATTAGTTAAAGTTCGTCCTCGCATATAAGCTAAAGGAGCAACCTCTATCTGTCCTCTTTCCATTAAATCAGGAATTCTTTGGGGATCAATAAACTCATATAAAGCATCATACAAAGGTCTTAGAAAAGGGTTAACTTTTTGTTGTAAATCTCCAGGTAAAAAACCTAATTTTTCCCCTGCTTCTACGGCCGGACGGGTTAAAATTAAGCGTTCACATTCATCATTTAATAAAGCTCTCACTGCTAAAACCGCAGCTAAAAATGTTTTCCCTGTTCCTGCTGGACCAATACAAAAAGTTACATCGTGTTTTTGTATGGCTTTAATATATTGCTTTTGTCGAAAGGTTTTTGCCCGAACCACCTCACCTCGGCGAGTTCGTGCTAAAACAGATTTTTGTAAGTCTTGATATTCGTCCATGCGTCCCGTATCCAACGCTTGAAACGCCGTCATTAAATCGGGACGAGAAATGGTTTTAGCTTCTTGCCAATAGGGTTGTAGCGATCGCAAAACTTTAACCACTCGTTCGACAGGTTTTTCTGGTCCATAAATACTTAATTCTTGGCCTCGCAAGACTAAGTTTGCCCCTGTGTGACGGGAGAGGAATTTTAGGTTTTCTTCAGCGACTCCGGCTAAAGCGATCGCACTTTCATGACTGGGTAATTGAAGGGTTTGAGAAGTTTCGGTCATTTATTATGGTGAATATAATCCTTTTTGAGATAATTGGCTTATCTAAACGACAATTATTATCAATGGTAGTGAATAATTTAACTTTTTGCCTAGTTTGTTAATCAATCAATATTTCAATAACTTAACACACCCCTGCTCAATTTTCTACTGATTGACCTTACATTGCACAAAATAATAACTGAAAACTATTGATGATCACTCATTCAAATAAAACCAACAAAAATTAATAATTAATAAAGAATTAGACAAAAAACAAAAAAAAAGTTAATTTTGAAGGAATAATCAAACCCGACAATTATCATCAAACTAAATATAAAAGCCTTCAACCAAAGAACATAGTTTATCGTCTATTATCATTTTTAAATAGAGACTCATGAAATTTGTTGATGAATATCGTAGTGCAGATTTAGCACAAAAATATGTAGAAGAAATCAAAAAAAGTGTTACTCAACCTTGGACAATTATGGAGATTTGTGGAGGACAAACTCATTCAATTGTTAAATATGGAATTGATAGTTTATTACCTCCTGAAATAACCCTAATTCATGGACCTGGTTGTCCAGTTTGTGTTACCCCTATTGAGTTAATTGATAGTGCTTTAAAACTTGCTAGTCTTCCTAATATTATTTTCTGCTCGTTTGGGGATATGTTACGAGTTCCTGGCAGCAAAAAAGATTTATTAACCATTAAAGCATCTGGGGGAGATGTTCGTATTGTTTACTCACCTCTAGATAGCTTAAAAATTGCCCAGGACAATCCTGATAAAGAGGTGATTTTTTTCGCCGTTGGTTTTGAAACTACCACGCCAGCAACCGCTATGGCAGTGTATCAGGCAAAACAACAAGGGATCAAGAATTTTTCTGTGTTAGTTTCTCATGTCTTGGTTCCTCCTGCTATGGAAGCTCTGTTATCATCTCCTAATTGTGTCGTTCAAGGATTTTTAGCAGCGGGTCATGTCTGTACAGTAATGGGTTATGAAGCTTATGAACCCATTGCAAAAAAATATAAAGTGCCTATTGTTGTAACTGGGTTTGAACCTATCGATGTCTTGCAAGGAATTTACCATTGTATTCAACAGTTAGAAACAGAAAAATTTGACTGTGAAAATCAATATATTCGTTCCGTCAAAATCCAAGGTAATTCTCTAGCCCAACAAGTGATCCAAGAAGTCTTTGAAGTGGTTCCCCGTCGTTGGCGAGGCATTGGAGAGATCCCAGAAAGTGGGCTAGGATTACGATCAGAATACGCTATATACGATGCCTTAAAACGTTTTGAAGCGGACTTATCATCCTTGACCCCATCAACCACCCCAGAGGTTTGTATTAGTGGTCAAATCATGCAAGGTTACAAAAAGCCGAACGACTGTCCTGTATTTGGAACTCAATGTACTCCAGAAAATCCCCTAGGCGCACCGATGGTATCCTCAGAAGGGGCTTGTGCTGCCTATTACCGCTATCGACACCACCAGCAAACAAGCCCTTGTTGACCCCTAATTTCTGAACAAAATATTACAAAATATTAAGAAACAATAGTGAATGTCAACACAATGCCAGAAAATAAGTGGGTCAGGTTGCTTAAGAACGAATCAAGTTGACCGATTCAATCGCAACCCGATTTCGTATAAGATGTCAGCTTAAGAGCATCTAATTCAATTTATTGGGAGGAATCCATCAATGAGTATTGTCACGAAATCCATCGTGAATGCTGATGCAGAAGCCCGCTACCTCAGCCCTGGCGAACTCGATAGAATCAAAGCCTTTGTTACTGGTGGTGCTGCTCGTTTACGTATTGCAGAAACCTTAACCGGTTCACGGGAACAAATCGTTAAACAAGCCGGCGATCGCTTATTCCAAAAGCGTCCTGATGTTGTTTCTCCTGGTGGAAACGCTTATGGTGAAGAAATGACCGCTACCTGTCTTCGTGACATGGACTACTATCTCCGTCTCATCACCTATGGAATCGTTTCTGGCGACGTTACCCCCATCGAAGAAATCGGTTTAGTAGGGGTACGGGAAATGTACAAATCTTTGGGAACTCCCATTGAAGCAGTAGCCCAAAGTGTGCGAGAAATGAAAGAAGTAGCAACCGGAATGATGTCTGCTGATGATTCAGCAGAAGCTGGTTCTTACTTTGATTATGTGATCGGTGCGATGAGCTAAAACGAGTTAAAATAACTCGAATTATCCAAGCCGTCCCCAATAATTGTAAGACTGTTGAAGACTAGGCAAGATTAAGGAAGCAAAACTATGCAAGACGCAATTACCTCCGTCATTAATTCCGCCGACGTACAAGGAAAGTACCTCGATGGCTCTGCTATGGACAAACTGAAAGGCTACTTCGCTACCGGAGAACTCCGTGTACGCGCTGCTAGTGTTATCAGTGCTAACGCTGCTGCTATTGTTAAAGAAGCAGTTGCTAAGTCCTTACTGTACTCCGATGTTACCCGTCCTGGTGGTAATATGTACACCACTCGTCGTTACGCTGCTTGTATTCGTGACCTCGACTACTATTTACGCTATTCCACCTACGCTATGTTAGCGGGCGATCCTTCTATCTTAGATGAGCGTGTTCTCAACGGATTAAAGGAAACTTACAACTCTTTAGGAGTTCCCGTTGGTAGCACCGTTCAAGCGATTCAAGCGATGAAAGAAGTTACTGCTGGTCTCGTTGGTGCAGACGCAGGAAAAGAAATGGGTGTTTATTTTGACTACATTTGCTCTGGCTTAAGCTAGAATCTCTAATGGTAACAACCGACTAAGGGTTACCGAGAGGAGGTTCGGGAAGTCTAGAGTGAGTGCTAGCTGGTTAAAGGCTTAATCTTTGCTGCAAAAGATGGGTTTTGACGAACTAGTATTGACTCTTGACTCCCGAACTTTGTTATATGAGGATTTTTGAGAAAATTTAGGAGAACTCGACCCATGCGAATGTTTAAAGTCACCGCTTGTGTTCCCAGTCAAACAAGAATTCGGACTCAGCGGGAATTACAAAATACCTTTTTCACAAAATTAGTTCCCTATGATAATTGGTTTCGGGAACAACAACGCATCATGAAAATGGGCGGTAAAATCGTCAAAGTAGAATTAGCCACAGGTAAACCTGGAACTAATACTGGATTACTGTAGATACAAAGAAGTTATCTTAAAAATTGTCGGTAGAAAAAGAAAATTATTAGTTTCTACTGAGACAAAAAGAGGTCTATATAGACCTCTTTTTGTTTTCCCTTGGAAAATTTTTTGCTGAGATGGTAAACGAAGAGATAAATTTGGGAACTCTGAGAAAGAATAGGAACACAAGAGTAAAAATCATTTTTCGGTTCTAAAAACCAACGAGTCCAGAGAATAAAAGAACTGTTATAGAACTTAATCACCATTATCCAACAAACTCAAATTACACTCTATCGTTAACCACCCATGTCTAATCACTCTCAAGAATCTTTAAATTGTGAAGCCACTTTGATTGGTCAAAAATTCCCTGATTGCGAGGCTACGATAGTTGGGGATGAATCGTCTTCTCAACAACTAAGCGCATCAACAAACCTTAATCCGAACGAAACACAACCTCAGACTGTAGTTACCCTTGTTAATAAATTTCTGGCCAAAGCAGTGGAAAAACAAGCCACTCACCTAGAAATTGAACCAGAAGCCAATTTTTTAAGCATTCGCTATCGCCACAAAAATATCCTCAAACCGCTGATTGATCCCTTACCTAATAAATTAACCTCAGCTATCTTATCTCGCTTAAAACAGATGGCTGAGTTAGATATAAACTCATCTCAAACCCCACAAAAAGGTCGTATTCGTAAACGGGGAGGAGGACGCACCATTCATTTTTTTGTGCAGACTAAACCCAGTTTTTATGGCGAAAAAATGACGATTCGGGTGGTTGATAGTGCCGTTAAACCCCCCACTTTAGAGAACCTGATTCCTGATGTACTGATCAGAGAATCTCTCGAAGAAATACTCAAGTATTCTTCAGGGTTACTATTAGTCACCAGTACCGAAAAACAAGTCCCTACATCCTTGCTTTACAGTTTGTTCTCTACAAACATATCTAACCCTACGGAGATGGCTAGCGTCGAACAATCCATTAGTTATCTTCTGTCTGGGATGAGTCAAATTGAAATTGATGTCGACAGAGAAAAGGATTATCCAGAGGTATTACAATCCCTCCTAGAACAAGAGAAATCACGTATTATGGTTGATCGTCTCTCTAATCCCTCGGTGGCTCGTATGGCAGCAGAGATGGCGAATAATAACCGTTTTGTTTTAACCAGTCTCAGCGCTGAAGATGGAATCAGTGCCATCACCTTATTACGGGAAATGGTTACACCTGGTTTGTTAGCAGATAACTTAATTGGAGTTGTTCATCAATATAGTCTTCCTCGTTTATGTCCTGCTTGTCGTACCGTCCATGAAGTCAGTACAGGAGAATTAGCTCAATGGGGAATTTCTCAGGAAAACAAGGGTGAAAATCTCTTTTATCAAGCCCGTTCCCTGAACGAAATAGAAATCGACCAGATGAGGGAAAAAGGACGATTGTGTCGACAATGTAATGGGGAAGGATACGACGGGCAAGTTCATCTCTACGAATTCCATCCCATTACCCCAGATTTAAAAACGGCGATCGCTGAAGGGGCTAATTTAGATCAATTAAAACAAGTTAGTTTACAGAGTCAACAGTCTTCTTTAATTGCTACAGGATTAGAATTAGTAAAAGAGGGAAAAATCAGTTTAACCGACTTACAGCGATTGTCTCCTGACTCCTCGAACCTCTCCACTCCATCAGAAACTATTACCCCATTACCAACAGAAGTCACTCAGCGTGTTGAAAAAATGGAAACATTGCTAATGACTTTGACCGAAGAATTGTATCAACTTAAACAGTCTTTAAAACCAGAAGTCTCTTCGACAAAACCAATTAAAACAGCTTCTTCTTTAGAACCCTCCCTGCATATTTCATCGCTTGATGAAGTTTCACAAGCTACTCAAATTAATGAACAGATAAACTCACATATTGATCTTTCTAAAGAAACCATTACTGCTGATTCTAATTTATACGAAGAATTACAAGATCCTGGGGATTGGGAAGCTTTAAAACAAGAATTAGATCCCAGTAAAGAAACGATGGTAACAACAGATTTACCATATAATGAAGAAACGACAGGTAATCCTTTTAAGTCAATTCCTGATCCCTGGTCTTAACTAATTAAAAGACTCTTCCTGAAAAAATGGAAGAGTCTTACTGATCATTATCGATTATTCTGTTGTTTCTACCTCCATTTCTTCTTCTGATTCAGACTCAGTTTTAGTTTCTGCTTCTAAAGTTCCTTTAGGAACTAATTCAACTGTAGCTTTTTCTTGTAACCAATTAAGAGTTTTCTCAGTAACAAGTTGTTCTTCTACAACTTCTCGTAACTTATCAGGATCAACTTCTTGTCCTTGCAATTGTTCTTTAATTTCATTGCTTCTTTCTTCAATTTCTGATGCTTCTAGGGTGATAGATTCAACTTTAGCAATTTCTTGTAAAATCAGGGTTTGTTTGAGTCTTTCGAGAGCTTCAGGTCGAGCATTTTCTCGTAACTTGGGTAAGTTTTCTTGAGTAAAAAGTTGCCCTAAATCAATTCCCATTTGTTCCATTTGCATAGCAGTTTGAGTCAGCACTCTAGTCACTTCATCTTGAACTAAAGTATCAGGAAGATCGACTGTACAAACGTTCGTCAATTCTGAAGTAATGGCAGTATGAATACTTTGCTTTGTTTCATTTTCTGCTGACTCTTTAAATTCTTTTTCTAAGGACTCTCTTAATTCTGCGATAGTCTCATACTCACTGACTTCATCAGCAAAGTCGTCGTCTAATTCGGGTAATTCTTTGGCTTTGAGTTCTTTAAGAGTAATGGTAAACGTAACAGGTTTTCCGGCTAAATCTTCTCTAGGATAATCATCAGGAAAGGTTAGGGGTAATTCTTTGGTTTCTTCGGGCTTCATTCCAACAATACCCTCTACCATACCCTCAATAAATCTTCCAGGTTCGAGATCAACACGGAAGTCAGTTCCTTCTACTCCCTCGATAGGTTCTCCTTCTCCTTCACCTTCAGGAGTAGAAACCCCTTTATAATCAACAATAGCAACGTCTCCCATTTCAGCCCCACGGTCTTCAACAGGAACTAAAGTGGCTAATTTTTCTTGTCGTTCTTTGAACCAGTCTTCTAATTGTTGGGGATCATAAACTGTTTCTTCGGCTTTGATAGAAAGGGCTTGATAATCTCCTAATTCTACCGTCGGAGGTACATCAACGGCCGCTAAAAATGTAAATGCTTCCCCTGGCTTAAATTTTTCAATGAGTTCGTCTAAACTGGAGCGTAAGGTGTAGTTACCAATGGATTCAATAGATTCTTGTTCTAGAGCTTTTTCTAGAGTTTTCTGAACTAATTCTTCTAAAGTAACAGCTTTAATATAACGAGTTCCTAAGCGTTGCAACAGAATAGGACGGGGAACTTTACCTTTACGAAACCCAGGAATATTGGCAGTACGGGCCAAGGTATTGACCTTAGTTTCATAGGCTTTTTTGCCAGTTTCGGCGGGAATTTCAATTTCTAAGCCAATTTGACTATCGGGGAGTTTTTCCTGGGTTACTTTCATAGAGATTACAATTTCGGACAATTTATCATTATGCCATTGTTGGCCAACTAGAAACAAGCTCAAGACCAGTTTGTCAAGATTGTTTTTTGTTTTGAGTCAAATCAGTTCTAGTTAAGCACAAGGTAAATAGCTTTATTATTCTAACCTGACTATCTCTAAATCAATCAGATTTTGTCTAAGTATTAGGGAAATTTTAAGATTTATCCTATATCCTCGTGACTTTCAATAAATCATTATCTAAAAATATACTGTTAGTACAGTAAATTAAATATAAAAAATATTCGATATCATCTCGTTTTGTTTTTGTAGCAGTTTTATTAACTTAGAACGCAGGAATTTTAAAACATCTCTCTTACTTATCATCAAAAATGCACAGTTATAATGCTGAGATATTCTCACCCCTGTACATGATTTAGCCTAAATTTTGATATACTCTGTCATAAGCACTATCAGATGGTTGAGGCGTTATGATCATGAAACTATTACAGGATAAAAACCATGAAAAAGTTTATAGTTATTTAATGATCTCATTGATAAAAATATGTTATCTTCCATAGGAAGGTTTTGATGAAAGTTACAAAATGCTTGTAGAAAGATTAGAGTTTATCAAAATCTATCAATTTTGAGGAGGTCACAACGGATACTAAAGATAACTCGTAGGATATCATCTTGAGGTTAGTTAGCTTCTATTTTTCCTGTTAAAAAACTACAATTAACAAAAATTGTAGCTTATATCTTATTAATCATCATATCACTGCTGCAATTCTCATCCTAAAGATAGAAAATTCAAAATGTTACTAATAATACGTAATTATTTGAATAATTCAGATATACTAGGAAAAATCATTTTAACAAACCATCTTAAATCTGTTGGCTTACTACCGAACTATAGTTTTAGGCATTATCAATTGTATCCCTAAAATAGACCAATTAATTAGTAAGTCTAATCAAAATTATAAATAGTTCTTATACATCTCTCTATGACAACAGAACCAATGAGTAGTATTCCTAGATTTGATTGGTCTGCTAACCAAAATCTTCAATCAGAAGTTGTTGTTAAAACGATTAACGCAGTTGAAGAAACCCGTGAAGCTTTACAGCTTTTGCAGGCTCGTAAAGTCGTTATTTTAGTTTTGGATCAATTAAGCACCGACAAGGCACAACGGGTAGTAGATTGGATGGCAGGAGGTACTTGCGCTATTGACGGACAGACGTTTTGGATTAGTGAAAAAACGTTTATTTTTGTTCCTAATCAAGTTGAGATAAAATCTCAGCGCCCTGCTCCTAGTTCTGCTTCTCCTTGTTTAAAAAACTCATCTAGAGACTTCTCTAATCAAGCTTAGCACCTAGGAATTAATTCACCTAAATTAGCCATACTACGATTGTACAATAAAGATGAATCCTTAGATAACAAACTTATTGTTAACTATTCTTTAATATCGCTAACCTTTACAGCATTAGTTCCAGTATTACTTAAGGTTTGTAATTGCTCAATCAAACCTTGCTTTTGAGGATTACTTTGATTTAAAAGAGTATTGGCCTGATTGAAGCCTGGATTCATAATTTCATAAAGGTCTGGAGCAATCCTTTTAATGGTACCACCAAAAGTAAACCATGTTTTTCTGGCAGTAGAAAAGGAAATTTTTGCCTGCTGATAATTACCAGATTTTACCAAAGATAGAGTTTGATCGATCTGTTCTTTCATTTTTCTAATGGCTTGTCTGCGAAAAGCAATTTTTTCAGCGCGAGTGGGAGAGGATGAAATTTAACTAATCAGGGTTACAGAAAATAGTTTAGATATACCCATCGTTTCCACTGTCAAAGGTTGTGACAAAGCTAAAGCGTCCGCAGACATTACTTGAAACTGTAAACTAGCCATAAAAGTCACAATAGCTAACAAGATAATTTTTAGCTGAAACATAAGATTTTTTTAAGGATCACAAATTGCCTATAATTGTATCAATTGTGTGATTCGTTGAGCTAGAAAGTTTGTACAAAATACAAGCGTGTAGCTCGTTCAGAACCTATAAATCTGAATAACTGTTGGTTTGTTGGCTAAAGGAGCCACATTCGGAGTCAAAGGAGTAAAATCCTGAGAATGACGACATAACCCTCCGTTTTGGACTTAGTAAAACCCAGGATGGAAGCAGGGTTAAAAGGAGAACCCGTCATGAATCAGTATGATAAGACGTTTTTCGAGTCAATTGGTCATGGTTAAACATCACGCTGAATCATCGCCTTGAACCCTCATTACGTTTAAGTAGCTTAACTGATTGACAAGCTGCGTTCAAAAAAAGAACAAGGTGAAAAGTGGAAGTTTTATTGACCTATCCACACAGACTTCTAAAAGTAACCTGGGGGAGAGATGGGGTTGATAGTAATTGATACCCTTAAAAGACCTAAAACCAATAAAACCCAAACCTACGGAACGAATTAACCCCGTGATTGCTCTTACCACTGGTCGAGTAGGTAAGTAGTGACAAACTTAAGCGCATGGGTCACGGGGGTGAGAAGCAATAAGAAGCCAAAGCCCATCTGTAATGGATGTGGATATGCCGACGTATTGCTGGTTTATTAGTACGAAATAGCATCCAGTAGAGGTAAAGATGTCAAAAGCGAGGATAACCAAGCCTACGCAAGAATGGAATACTATCAATTGGGCAAAAGTCCAAAGAAAAGTATTTAAGCTTCAAAAGAAGATATTTCAAGCTGTTAGGTCAGGAAATAAAGTCAAAGCCAAAAAGCTTCAAAAACTCCTGTTAAAATCACACTACGCAAAGCTCTTAGCCGTCCGCAAAGTAACTCAAGACAACCAAGGACGGAAGACAGCAGGCATCGATGGGATAAAGGCACTTCGCCCCAACCAAAGAATAAATCTTGCCTACGAACTTAATGTTAAAGGGTACAGAGCAAAGGCACTGAGACGGATATGGATACCAAAACCAGGACGTGATGAAAAACGACCTCTAGGAATCCCAACCATCAAAGATAGAGCAATGCAAGCCTTGGTTAAATCAGCCTTAGAACCATACTGGGAAGCCCAATTTGAAGGCACATCATACGGTTTTCGTCCAGGCAGAAGCACTCATGATGCCATAGGCAGAATATACATATCAATTAACCAAAAAATCGGTGGAAAATATGTACTAGATGCCGACATCTCAAAATGCTTCGACAAGATTAACCATGATTACCTACTGTCCAAAATAGATTGTCCTTCCTGCATGAAACAACTAATTAAAAAATGGTTAAAATGCGGTGTGATAGACAACGGCGTATTTGAGGAAACCGATTCAGGAACACCTCAAGGTGGTACGATAAGCCCGTTACTGGCCAACATCGCACTACACGGGATGATCAACGAGGTCGAGAGAAAATTTCCCGAAACAATCTATAAAAATGGGAAACAAATATTTAACTACCGACCAAAAATCATCCGATACGCCGATGATTTCGTAGTTTTACACAATGAACTCGAAATCATACGACAATGTAAGTCCTTAATATCCAAATGGTTAACACAAGCTGGACTGGAATTAAAACCAGAAAAGACCTCTATAAGACATACCCTTAAAAGTATAGAAAAAGACGGAAAAACCATTGGAACTGGGTTGAATTTCCTTGGATTTCAAATTCGTTCATACCCCGTAGGTAAACATCACTCAGGAAAAAACGGAAATAAAGAAATACTAGGATCTAAAACTTTAATAAAACCCAGCAATGAGGCAATAAAAGCTCATCATGAGAAAATAAAAAAGGTCATAAAAAACCATAAAAAGACTTCTCAAGAAGCATTAATTCTCAGATTAAGCCCTGTAATCAAAGAATGGAGTAACTATTACCAAACAGTTGCAAGTAAGGAAACATTCTCATCCGAAGATCACATCTTATGGAATATGCTAAGAGCTTGGGCAATCTCTAGGGTTAAAAAAGGTTCAACCAAGAAAAAACTCCGTAAATATTTCTCATACGGAAATAACGGGATATGGACATTTCGCACCAAAGAAATGCAACTGTATTATCACTCCGAAACGGAAATAAAGAGACATCAATTGGTTAAAGCTGAAGCGTCACCCTACGACGGAAATTGGACATATTGGAGCAAAAGAAGAGGTAATTACCCCGAAACACCAACAAGAGTGGCAAAACTTTTGAAGAAACAAAAAGGTAAATGTAATTTCTGTGGACAACACTTTACACCTGATGATCTTGTAGACATTGACCACATTATCCCAAAGGCACAAGGCGGAAAGGATACATACAAAAACCTACAAGCTCTACACCGTCACTGTCATGAAGTCAAAAGCAGAAATGATAGTACATATCATAGGTCAGATAATGGCTATGAATGGAAAGACGATGTACTAACAGTACCTATGACAAAGGGCTAATTGCCGAGAGCCGTGTGAGGTAAAAGTCTCACGCACGGTTCGGAATGGGAGGAGAGGAAGGTGACTTCCTTTTCGACCCCTAATCTTTAACACCGTTCATTCAAATTTTTGAGTTTTGTTATGAATACTGGGCTACCATCTCAAACCACGGTAAACGATCGCTTTAAGATTTTACGCCAACTCGGTCAAGGAAAGCTAGGCAAAACCTATTTAGCCCAAGATAGTCATCGCTTCAATGACTTGTGTATTCTCCAAGAATTTGCTCCTGATGTTTGCGATACCTCATCCCTGAAAAAAACAGAAGAATTATTTCAACGCAAAGCACAAATCCTCTATACATTAAATCATCCTCAGATTCCTCATTTTCGAGAATTATTTTCTTGTCAACACAGAGACAAAACAACACTTTTTTTAGTACAAGATTATGTAGAAGGATTAACATATCATCAACACTTACAAGAACGGTTAAAAGAAAAAAACCTATTTACAGAAACAGAAATCGAACAATTTTTATTAGAGGTTTTACCTGTTCTGGATTATCTTCATGAAAAAGGTATTATTCACCGAGATATTACCCCTAAGAATATCATTTGTCGTCAAGAAGATAATTTACCAGTTTTAATAGATTTTGGTAGCGTTAAACAGTTATCTAACATAGCTAATACTTATTTTAAACATCCAGAATTATTAACCAGTAAGATGATACAAGTCGGTCAACCTGGATACGCGCCTAAGGAACAGACCGAAAAAGGAATCGTCACTGCCAATAGTGATTTATACGGATTAGCAGCTACAGCTTGTGTGTTATTGACAGGACAAGAACCCTTAAAATTACAAGACAGACAGAGTTTAAACTGGATTTTTCCCCCAGACATAGCGATCAGTCCTCGTTTAAGCCAAGTTTTACTAAAAATGTTAGCTAACAATCCAAGCGATCGCTATACTTCAGCTACAGAAGTTATTCAAGTCCTTACCCACTCTTCTCCTCAGCCGATTACTCCTCCCACCCTTATGGTAAAGTCTGCTATAATGCCTCAGACTTCCTCGCCAAACGTGACCGTTTCCCCTAAGCAAAAAATAGAACAGAATATGACAGTAACTAACAGCAAAAATAGTCCAATTACTGGCTGTTTAGGTAAGTTATTTTTACTTTTGATGCTAATCTTAAGCTCAGGAACTATGGGATGGTGGGCAGGAAAATTGTGGATTTCTCAAATCCTCAACGCTCAAGAAAACAGTCAACCCAAACCAGTTTTTTCTGAGGAAGCATCAGTCCCTGAAATTAGTGATCAAGAGTTACAGCGTAAAACGGAAATACGAACCCGTCGTCGTCAATTGGAATTAGATCATAGTTGGTTTGTAGCGGTAGTTGATGAATTGTTCTGGGAAAAATATCCGAGTCAGAGGAATAAAATTTTAAGTAATCAAAAAGATGATGCTTCTTGGCGAAATAGATGGGATGAAACCGCTAATCAAGTATTAGCTACCCTAGAATCTTTAAGTTCAGAATCATTAAAAGGAATTGGTAATTATACCCAAAGTCAACGAACAATTTGGAAACAACAAGCCAATGGTTTATATTTAAGCAGTCGTGCTTTATATGATTTAGTTGATGCTCGTTTTTTTGCTGCTTTTCCTGACCAAGAAAATAAAGAATTTATCGATAAGCCTATTGGTCAAATCTGGAATGCTATAATTGCAGATATCATCGCAAAATTACAAGCAGGCAATAATTATGAAAGAATAGGTATTGAATTACAGCAAGATAGAACTATTCAACGGCGCAAAAAACTAGAACCTGGTCAAGGAAATGCTTATGTTGCTAACTTAAATGCCTACCAAAGAATTGAGGTTAACCTAGAAGGTGATCGCGATTTACTGTTATCTATTTATTCTCCTACAGGTAACAATAATATACTAGAAGATTCTTCAACTCATCAATGGTCAGGAGAACTTATTGAAGGTGGTTATTATGAGATTACTGTTGTCTCGAAAAATAAAAAATCTATCGACTATGAACTTAGTATTACCATCATAGATTAAGAGATTTATTTTATGGATAATGATAGAGCATTACAAGAATTTCAAACAGCAATTGATCGAAATGAAAATGAAAATTCTGATTTAATCAAATTAGGATTATACTTGTTAGAATCAGGAGATTTTGAGCAAAGATGGCAAGTAACAAAACTATTTCCAAAATTGGGAGAGAAGATTATTGATCCTTTATTAGTGATTTTAGAAAATGAAAGTATAGAAGTTGAATGTCGTTGGTTTATTGCTCGTATTTTATCAGAGTTTAATGATATAAAAATAATTATTTCTTTTACTCGATTGTTACAAACAATTGAAGAAGAAGAACTTTTAAATATACTAACAGAAGGATTAGGGAAAATAGGAATTTATGCTATAAATAGTTTAGAAATATTATTACAAAAAGATGAATCTTCGAGATTATTAGCTGTTAAAGCATTAGCACAAATTCGTCATTCAGATACTATCAAAGCTTTGCTAAAAGTTATTGATGATCCTAGTCCAGAAATTCGAGCGATCGCCTTAGAATGTTTAGGAAGTTTTCACCAAAAAAAACTTATTCCTATCTTCATTAAAGCGTTAACTGATCCTGTTTCTACTGTTCGTAAAGAAGCTGTTATTGCTTTGGGAATGCAATCAGAACTAATAAAAAAATCCAATATTATTCAACATCTAAAGCCTTTACTTTATGACATAAATATAGATATTTGTCAACAAACTTCTCTAAGTTTAGGGCGCATTAAAAGCGATGAAGCGATAGAAGAATTAGGGATTCTTCTTAACAAAGAAAAAACTCCTATAAAACTAAAAAAAACAGTTATTCAAGCATTAATTTGGACAGAATCCCCTAAAGCATTAACTTATTTAAAACAAGCCTTATTTACTGAAAATCTAGAAGTTTGCCAAATTATCATTAATTTATTAGGAACCCAAAAAAGTGAACCCATTAGACACCAAGTTAGTCAAATTTTAGTCAATTTTTTATCATCTAATTGCCTTGTTAGTCAAGAGCTAAAAATTAAACAAGCGGTAGCCGTTTCTTTAGGAGAATTAGGGGGTGAAACAGCCATAACTTGCCTTCAAAAACTAGCAAATGACCCTAATAAATCTGTGAAATTACACGCGATCGCAGGATTTAAAAAAGCAGTGAACAATATTAGCTATTAATGACTTTCTTTAACCTGACATCTTGCACCAGAACAAATAAAGTTAATAATGATCAGAAAGTAATCAATTATGATGAATAAGTTAGCGTTAAAAGAAAATAATATTGCCTCCCTAAACTAGCTCACGTAATCGAAGGTGCAAGGTATGAGTAACCTGATGAATAGCAGACAGTAGTGGACTGTTTCAGCTAATTTAGTGTATTATACCAAATCCGCTTATTTTAGTAGAGTAACGTTTTTTCTCCCTGCTCCCTACTCCCTGCTCCCTGCTCCGAAAGTTAATACTATACTATCTAAAGCGGATCTAGTATTAGATCCCGAATCGTCATACTCCTCAAAAACGTGATAGAGATTCTTTAGCTTGACTCTGGCAGACTCGGACAAGGTAAAATAACAAAGAATTAGTAAATTTAGGAGTCTAGGAAAGTTATGTCAGGAGTTGCTATTGCTGCGTTTGCTGGATATATTGTTATCTTTACAGCGATCGCCCTTGGATTATATTTCGGTCTTCGTACCGCCAAAATTATTTAATCTAGATAGGGGTTAAGGTACAATTCTCCTTAACCCCTTTGGTTATAGCTATTACACAGTTGGTTGAACTTCTAATGATTGATTCGTTTTCACAGTTTCTACATCATCTACCCAGTAAACACAAATAGCAGCTAAGAGAATAGAAACGCCTCCTAAAACCACTACTAATAAGCGATTATTATCCAGAAAGTAATCCATAATTGATCCTAAACCCAAAGCTGCAATAATTTGGGGGATGACAATAAAGGCATTAAACAATCCCATATATAACCCCATATTTTTATTAGGAATGACATGGGATAACATTGAGTAAGGAATAGCTAAGGTACTTGACCAGGCAATACCAAACCCAACCATAGAAAATAAAGCGTAAATTGGTCGATCAACCCATAATAAACTGATTAATCCCAAGCCACCACAGATTAAACACAGAGAATGGGTCATTTTTCTTCCGAGTCTGGCTGTTAGATTGGGCAATATCCAAGAAAATAGAAAACAGACTCCATTATAAACAGCGATACAAATACCAGCCCATTCGATGCCTTCGGTGTACAGAGTTGAATTTTCTTCTACAGCACCAAAAATATTATGAGCTACCGCCGGGGGAAAGTAGAGAAACATACAAAAGATGCCTAGCCAGGTGAAAAACTGCACTAGGGCTAATTGTTTCATGGTTTTGGGAGTAGCTTTGATTAAATCGACAATTTCCCCTAATTTGTCCCCTGCATCTTTACTTTCATTAGCCTGTCGCATGGCTTTTAAATTTTGAGGAGGTTTCTCTTCTGTAGTAAACACCGTCCACAACACAGTAAATAAAAAGACAGCAGCCCCGATATAAAATGACACCTTAACTGTTAAAGGAACACCCTCCGCTTCACTGGTGCTATTACTGAACCCAAAAACATGGGTTAATATCCAAGGGGAAACCGAAGCAACCACAGCCCCAAAGCCAATAAAGAAGGTTTGCATCGAAAACCCTTGCGTGTGCTGTCTTTCAGGTAATAAATCAGCAATAAAAGCCCGAAACGGTTCCATACTAATGTTAACGGAAGTGTCTAAAATCCACAGTAACCCTGCGGCCATCCATAATGTGGATGAGTTGGGCATTAATACTAAAGCAATGGAACTTAAGATAGCACCGACGAGGAAATAAGGTCGTCTTCTTCCTAATGGTCCCCAAGTGCGATCGCTCATATAACCGATAATCGGTTGAGCAATTAAACCACTCACAGGGGCAGCTAACCATAATAAGGGAATTTGTTCGGGACTAGCTCCTAAATATTCATAGATAGCACTGGTATTGGCCATTTGTAAAGCCCAACCATATTGAATACCAAAAAAGCCAAAACTCATATTCCATAATTCAAAAAAGTTTCGGGTTCTATTGGGTTTTTTTTCTGTAGTCATTGCATTTTTTAAACTAACAACAAGCTGGCTATTAGTGTGTTTAATAGCTCTGTATAATTGCGAGAGTAAATTAACCAAAAAATCTAATTTTATTTATGTTGTAATTATTTTCTTTAAAGTATTAGTCCAAGGCTTAAAAATTTTGGTTTTTTTTACTCTCAACAAAACCTAAATACGCCAATTAAGCAAAGTCTAAATCATCAAATTCGGCTTTTAAATCTCTTGCCATCAACTCTTTAACTGCTTCTTGAGGGGTTGTTTTTCCATTAAGAAGGCGATAGACTTGGCGAGAGATTGGAATTGCTATTCTATATTTTCTTGCTAACTCTACTAGCACATTAGCGGTGTTAACCCCTTCTGCGGTACTCTTTAATTCTTCTAAAACTTGCTCTAAAGTTTTCCCTTCTGATAAACCATAACCCACTCGATAATTACGGGACAAAGGACTATCACAAGTCGCGATTAAATCACCTAAACCTGATAGTCCAAAAAAAGTTTCTGGAGAGGCTCCCATTTCATTGCCAATACGAATCATTTCAGGTAAAGCACGGGTTAGTAGAGCCGATTTTGCATTAGTTCCTAACTGTAACCCATCGCAAACTCCAGAGGCAATGGCCATAACATTTTTCAGGGTTCCTCCTAATTCTGTGCCGATGGGATCGTTATTAAAATAAACTCGAAAAATATCAGAAGAGAAGATTTCTTGCGCTTGACCAGCAGCTACTGTATCATCACTGGCAACTACAGTTGCAGCCGGCAATCCTTTGTCGATTTCTTTTGATAAATTGGGACCAGATAAGACGACAACGGGATGATTAGGAAAACTTTTTTGCCAGATTTGTGAAGCAGTAAGGATACTTTTTGTTTCTAATCCTTTGGTAGCACTAATAAAGATAGTTTTTTCAGGAATGTTTAAAGCTAGCAATTTTTCGACGGTTGGTCGAACTCCTTTCATCGAAACAGCCGAAAGAATTACGTCTGCTTCTTTAATAACCGAAGCTAAAGATTCACTGCTACTTCTTGACCAAATTCGGACGTTATTTTGCTCGTTATATTCTGCTAATTTGGCTAATGCTTTTCCCCATAATCCTGCTCCAATAATGGTTAAGTTTGTGGTTTGATTGCTCATTCTTTTATCTTTATGGATATGTTGTTGACTAATAAACTATTTTGACTTTGCTTTAAGGCTCTTTTTTAAAGTCTTTTTAACTCTTGATGTTAATTTACATCTAATATTACGTTTATCATTATAGACAATGTTAAATTTTTTGTAAATTAATCTTTATTACTTGACAATTTCTCTAAATGTCATCCACATAGTATAATCTTCTATGTATGAGGGTCAAACTTCGGTAATTTTAACTTTTAAACCATCACGAGGACGGGGACTAGGAATGGTGATCATTTCTAAATCTTGGTCGGGTAAAAGTTGCCAATGACAGTTATGGACTAAAACACTGGCAAAGATTTTCATTTCTAATCTAGCAAATTCTTTCCCTAAGCATTCTCGTAATCCCCCACCAAAAGGAATATAACCAAAATTTTTCTGTTTATCTGCCATATTTTCAGGAGAAAATCGTTCAGGGTCAAAAGTTTGATAATCAGGAAAAATATCGCTTTCTTTATGGGTTTGAGCAATTTGATATTGCACTGTCCAATCTTTAGGAATGCGATATCCTTGAAATTCAAATTCTTCAATCACTTTTCTAAATCCGCCACCTACTGGTGGAATGAATCTTAAAACTTCTTTTAAAACCTCTTCTAAGTAGGTCATCTCTTTTAATTTTTCAGAGGTTATGTCTTCAGTAATGTTGAGGTTTTCTTGTTCTGTTCTTACCTTTTCCAAAATATTAGGATGTTGCGCCATTAATAAAACAAAAGAAGAAAGTGACGAAGTCAATGTTTCGTGACCAGCAAATAAAAGTAACAGAATTTGGTCTTTTAATTCTTCTATTGTCAGACTATTTCCTTCTTCATCTTTTGCCTCTAATAAAATACCAAGGGCATCATTTTGATGTTTGGGTTGTTGTTGTCTATTAATAATAATTGTTTCGATTTCTTGTAATAGTTTTGCCCGACATTTTAACGCTTTACCAAAGTTTGTCCAAGGTAAATTAATGGGTAACGTAAATAATCCTTGACACCAGGTTTCAAAATCACTTGCTAACTTGGTCTGAGAAGCATTATCAATGCTAATTAAGAGGCTACAAGCAACATCAAAGGTATATTTTCTTAATTCAGGATACCAGGTTAGCTCTTTTGTTTGTAACCATTTTTCTACATATTGTTGCGTTATTTCAGTCATTTTCGGAATATAACTATTCAAAGCTCTCGGTTGAAATGCTTGGGCTAATAATTTCCGTCTAGAGGTGTGAAAATTACCATCTTTAACAGCTAAAGATAATTTTCCTAAAAGAACTCTGGTACTTTTTGGCCAAGTTGAAACAACATATTTATTTTCATTACGGAATAAAAATTGATTCGCTTCAGCCCCAATCATGGTAACAGTATCATTGCCAAAGATATTGGTTTTATAAATTTGACCATATTTACTTTTTTTCTTCTTGGCAAAGTCAGGATCAAATAAAAAGCTAAGGGTTTCGCCAATAAAAGGTAATCCTGTTTCTCCAGGGGGCAAGGATACAGATTTTTGACTTTCTATATTTGTCATTTTTTGATCAAAATTATAAATTAATTTACTTTTATTATAAAAGAAAAAAATGAGCATTTTAAGTTATCTTAATTAGAAAGAAATAAATAAAAGTATTTATTTAAAATCATTGTTTTTAACTCTTCCTAGTGTAAATTTCCCAGAAAACTCAAATCCATCATTTCTAACCATTTCTCTAACCTTATTTTTGCGAGATTCTCCGAGGGTTTGCCTATTATTTTCACAGTGTGCTTTTTCTACTTGTAGTAAAAATTCGATATTATCAGTTGCTTGTTGTAATTTTTCTTGTAATTTTTTCCTATTAGCAATTATTTTACTCAACCTACACTTTAAACTAATAGACTCTTTTGATTTTGCTTTTAAGACTTTTTTAATGTTTTTTTTACTCTTGATGTTAATTTACATTTAATATCATTTTTATCATTATAGACAATGTTAAGTTATCTGTAAATTAATCTGTATTCTTTGACAGTTTATCTAAATGTTTTCTACATAGCCTAGCCTTATATTTAGTTAGGTTGAGAATTTTCGATATTTTTTATATCTTCCAGTATGACTTGATATTCTTCCTCGCTCATGGGCAGATCATTGTGAAGACTATCAATAAATCGTTTTAGTGCTTTAACCAATAGTGTCTCAATTTTTGATGTGTACATTCTATCTTCAATTAATTGTGGACCGTATAGAGATTGTAGTTGTTTATATTCAGACTTATAATATTGGAAAACGTTCAAATCAAATGATGACGCTGTTCCTTTTGCCACTCGGTTTTTGTTCAATAATTTTGATATCTCTAGCTATAGTCCAAATCCCTGCAGCGCATAATGCACCTATAACAAAGGGAGCTAATACACCTGTCAAAGCTGTTCCAAGGCTTATGGAAGAAACGATGGCTAAAGTGCCTAAACCAACTGTCAATGTAGCGGCAACGGCGATTGCAGATGAATATATGGATTCACCCCTCAATAAGAGTGCACTTGACGCACTAATAGCTGTAATCGCTGAAGCTGACCAGTGTTTCCCTCTGTTAAATTGTTCTAGTATAGTCTTTGTTTGATTTAGAACCTCAAGGCAAAAAAACTGGTACTTAATGTAAACTTGTTTATCGTATAATCGTTTGTGATGAGTTAGGCACATTTGTGTTCAGATTGATTCTTACATTATTTAAGAAATATAACTTGCAGTATAAAACAAAAAGGGGCAATTTTGCCCCTTAAAATTAACTAAGAAAAAGGTCTTTAAACGACACTAAAGACAACGACAAATCCTAATACAGCCCCAAAAATAATCAAGGCATAGAATTGGGCACGACCATTTTCTAGGTACTTTAAACCTTCTCCACTAACTAAAGTAGCTAAACCAGTCAAATTAACCGCGCCATCAATGACACGGTAATCCACTTCCATAATTTGACGGGCTAAACGACGACATCCCATCACAAAGACATTGTAATAAAAATCATCGAAATACCACTTATTGAGGGAGAATTTATACAACGCTGGAAACTTATCTGCGATCGCTTTAGGATCAATTTTGTGCTGTAAATACATCAAGGATGCAATAGTAATCCCAATCAAAGCAATACCCACAGAATTCCCGGCCATAATACCAAACTCGGTCCAGTCAAAGTGAGAAACCTCTTCTATCATCTCACCAGGGGCGTGTATAAAGCCCTCAAAGGTATTATCCCAGGGTTTACCCAATAACCCGATGACCGTTGAAGGAATGGCTAAAATCAGCAAGGGTAGGGTCATGGTTAAAGGAGACTCATGGGGAGAGTCACTATGGCCATGTTCGTCGTGACCGTGATCTTCGCTATCATGGTCTAATTCTTTCACATCCATCGCCCCAGGCCCAAATACAGGGGCTGCGGCCATCGATAACTCAGTCCGGATGTCCATATCATTACCTCTAAACTCTCCTTCAAAGGTCATAAAATACATACGGAACATATAAAAAGCGGTTAAACCGGCAGTAAACCAGCCCACAAACCATAATAGAGGGTTTGCTTCAAAGGCCAGACCTAAAATTTCGTCTTTTGACCAGAAACCAGCAAAGGGAGGAATCCCACAAATAGCTAAAGTCCCTACTAAAAACGCTAAAGAGGTGAGGGGCATATATTTCCGTAATCCCCCCATTAAACGCATATCCTGTGCCAATACGGGGTCATGACCGACAACCCCTTCCATTCCGTGAATCACAGACCCAGAACAGAGGAATAACATGGCTTTAAAGTACGCATGGGTCATTAGGTGAAATAGTCCGGCGGTATAAGCACCGATACCCATAGCCATTACCATATAACCCAGTTGGGAAATGGTTGAGTAAGCTAAACCCTTTTTTATGTCGTTTTGGGTTAAGGCGATAGTTGCCCCTAAAAAGGAGGTAACGGCCCCAGTCCAAGCGATGATAGTCATGGCTGTAGGGATATGTTCAAACACAGGATACATCCGCGCCACCAAGAAGACACCGGCTGCTACCATTGTTGCAGCATGAATCAAAGCAGAAATGGGGGTAGGGCCTTCCATCGCGTCTGGTAGCCACACATGGAGGGGAAATTGTGCGGATTTAGCAACGGGTCCGAGGAACACTAAGACAGCGAATAAGCCGGCTAACGCAGGGGCTATCATTCCTGAAGAAACTAAGTTTTCTAAACGTTCCCCCATGAGATCAAATTCAAAGGTTCCGGTAGCCCAGTAAATGCCTAACATTCCCAGGAGTAGGCCAAAGTCACCCACACGGTTGGTTACAAAGGCTTTTTGGCAAGCATCGGCGGCCGCTTTGCGATCAAACCAAAAACCGATGAGGAGGTAAGAACACATCCCCACCAGTTCCCAGAAGATATAGACTTGCACTAGGTTGGGACTAATCACTAATCCCAACATGGAGGCACTAAAGATACTTAAATAGGCATAAAAGCGCACATAACCTGGATCATGAGCCATGTAGCCGTCAGTGTACACCATCACTAAAAAGGCCACGGTGGTGACAATAACACACATTAAGGCACTAAGATGATCCAAGGTATAACCCATTTGTAGATGGAAAGTGCCGGCTGCAGCCCATTCAATCATACGGGTATAGTCTTCATGACCCTGAATTTGACTCCACAACAGGGCAAAGGATAACACCATCGACGCACCTAGCAAGGAGATAATAAACACTGCATTGGCTTGTCTAAGGCGGTTTGTCGCTTGATTAAAGGAAATTAAACCTAAGCCCACCACCATTGCCCCCAACAGGGGCAACACGGGGATAAGCCAGGCATATTGATAAAGGGGTTCCATAGGGTAATGCCTAAGTGATTTGTTCTCTACTTAGTTGATAACGCTAACTTTATAGTTATAGACTTTTTTTAAGGAATTTTTCAATTCTAGTTATTTCAGACATTGTACGGAGTTTAGTCTAATAGAAACAGTTTTTTTTTACATTGATAAAAATTCAATTCTGGGTATTAAGGGATCTTTGACTAAACCAATCCCTTGAAAATCCCATCGTTGTAAAATGGCTTTTAATTGGTTTCCTGAAGTGGATTCTACAATAAAGCGATCGCTTACATCTGAACTATGAGTATTGAGATAACTCAGAGCTTCAAAATTTTCTGGGAATACCAATAAATAGCTAACCGGTCTTTCATCTTCCCCTTTATTAATTCGAGCAACTAAATATTTTCCATCTACTTTTGAACGAACAATATAATAAATTTGTGAGAGCATTTTTATTTTATTTTAGATTTTCTAATTTAATGCGAGGATCAACGGCTTTTAATAATAAATCCGCTAATAAATTACCCACGATTAACATAGTAGCACCCATCGTTAAACTTCCCATCACTAAGTATAAATCCTGTGCTGTTACAGCTTGTAAAACCAGTCTTCCTAAGCCTGGCCAATTAAAGAAAAATTCAGCAATAAAAGCACCTCCTAATAAACTAGCAAATTCAAATCCTAATAGGGTAATTAAAGGGTTAACTGCATTGCGTAAAGCATGGACATAAATCACTTTATCTTCTGGCAGTCCTTTTGCCCTAGCGGTTTGGATATAATCTTGTCTCATTACGTCTAACATTTGCCCTCGCATTAAGCGCATTAATCCAGCGAAACTGGTAACACTTAAGGCAATAGTGGGTAAGATCATATGCCAGCCAATATCTAATATTTTACCAATGGGAGATAATTCTGCATAGTTTAAACTGGTCATATTTCCTACAGGTAATAAGGGGGATAAATATTGCGCTAAAATCAATAAAACTAAGGCAGTAATAAAACTAGGAAATCCTTGTCCTAAATAACTAATTACCCTTAATATTTTATCTGTCCAACTACTTTGTTTAACTGCACTTAAAATGCCTAACGGGATGGCGATCAACCAAGTTAGAATAATAGAAGAAACAGCTAATAACAAGGTGGCGGGTATTCTTTCAGCCAGTAAAGAGGCAACGGAACGATTATAAACAAAGCTAGTGCCAAAATCTAATTCAGTCACCACTTGTACCAACCATCGCCAATACTGAATATACCAAGGTTGATCTAAGCCAAATTGCTGTGTTAACTGGTTTATGGTTTCTTCTGCAATTTTAGGGTTTTGTTTTAAGGTATCTAAGTAACTTCCTGGAGCTATTTGAATAATAACAAAACTAAGAATTGATGCTAATAATATAGTTAATAATCCTTGTAAAACTCGTTTGATAATATATAGAATTGTTTCAGCATCAAAAAAGTTTGCTAATTTATTTAGAGGTTTATTTTTTTTAGGAGATACAGTTTGAGTCATGATAATTATCAAAGATACTTCTATTTGTTATTTCAACAAGAGTGATTAGGATTAGTAATAATTATTTTGACGATAATAATTTCCTAGTGCTAATTGAACAATTCCAAAACTGAAAAATAAAGATAGGAAAATAGTTCCTAGAGAATGGAAAATTTTAATTAAACAGTTGGTAAAATATTCGTTATTAAGCAAGTGATTCATTTTTAGTATTCAACTAAAGTAATAATAGGAAGATTAGGCAACTTTTTACGACCTTGTAATCCTTTTAATTCAATAATAAAAGCAAATCCTAATACATTACAACCAATTTTTTCTAATAAATCTGCTGTTGCTTTAGCGGTTCCTCCTGTTGCCATTAAATCATCTACAATTAAAACACTGTGGTGATTTTCTAGGGCATCTTGATGGATTTCTAAACTATCTGTACCATATTCTAATTCATATTCTACCTGATGGACAGCAGCCGGCAATTTACCCGGTTTTCTCACAGGTATAAACCCTGCATTTAATTGATAAGCTAAAGGAACCCCAAACAAAAATCCACGGGACTCCATTCCTACAATATAATCAGGGGATAAATTAGCTGCTTGACATTTTTCCATTAAGGTATCGATGGTGTAGCGTAACCCATCAGCATTGCTGAGTAAGGTGGTAATATCTCGAAAGACAATACCCGGTTTAGGAAAGTCAGGAATATCACGAATTAACCCTTTAAGATCCATTTATTCTCCTTCATAAGATGTCTCTATCGATTATATATTAGTTTCTCCTATCGTGTCGTTGATTATGTTTAATGAGGTTTAATTAATTTTATGCGTCTAATGATTCAACCGTTTACTGTTCATAAACGTTTTCCTTTAACTATTAGTCGGGGTACAACTGCCAGCAATACTAATTTATGGGTAAAAATAGAGTCAGAAGGAATAGAAGGATGGGGAGAAGCTTCTCCTTTTTCTATTGTTAAAGGAAATAAATTAAATAGTGAACAATTACAACAGGAGTTAACAAAAATTATTCCTATTTTAGAAAAATTCAATCCCTTACAAAGACAAGAAATAGAAACGGTTTTATTAGAAAATAATCTTAACTCTTCTCTTCGAGCAGCTATTGATACTGCTTTATATGATTGGTTAGGAAAAAAGGTCAATTTACCTCTATGGAAACTGTGGGGATTAAAAGGCGATCGCTTGTTTCCTATTTCTGTTACTATTGGAATTAGTTCCCCAGAAAAAGCAGTTGAAAGAGTAAGAAATTGGCTTAATTTTATGGAAGTAAACCTATTAAAAATTAAGTTAGGGTCTCCAGAGGGAATAGAAGCCGATAAAGCCATGATTTTAGCTATTCGTAAAGAAACACCTTATATTCCTTTAACGGTAGATGCTAATGGAGGATGGACATTAAAAGAGGCGATTAATATGAGTGATTGGTTAGAAAAACAAAATGTTAAATATATAGAACAACCTTTAAATGTAGGAGATGAAGGGAATTTAACAGTATTATATGAGCGATCGCCTTTACCTATTTTTGTCGACGAAAGTTGTTTTAATAGTCAGGATATCATCAAATTTTCTCCTTATATTCATGGTATTAATATTAAACTGATGAAAGCAGGTGGATTAAGTGAAGTTATGCGAATGATTTCTATCGCCAAAGCCTGTAAGTTACAAGTAATGTATGGTTGTTATTCTGATAGTAGTTTAGCAAATACTGCCATGACTCATCTTGCTACTTATGCTGATTATTTAGACTTAGATAGTCACTTAAACCTGATTGATGATCCTTTTCAAGGAGTAACCTTAAAAGAAGGAAAATTAATGCTTAATCATTTACCAGGATTAGGGGTAAAATAGAATTAGTAGTCAAAATTTAAAGATGAATTAATTGAGTTGACTAACCTCTTTGATCTGTAAGTCATCTACAAAAAAAGTATTGATTATAACGATTTAGCAAAAAGTGAAAATGATTGAATTATACCCTGTGAATTTTCGATTTTATGGTTCTTTGAATGACTTTTTACCCTCTCAACAAAAACAACAAACTTTGACTCATTGGGTAAAAGGAAATCCCTCAATTAAAGATACAATTGAAGCGGTTGGCATTCCTCATCCTGAAGTTGAGCTAATATTAAATAATGGTAATAGTGTAGGTTTTTCTTATGGGGTAGAAGAAGAGGATTATTTTAGTGTATATCCTCATTTTTTTTCGTTACCTATCAACCCAGAAACATTACGAAAAACTTTAGATAAAAAACGATTTGTTTTAGATGTTCATTTAGGAAAACTAGCTAAGCAGATGAGATTATTAGGTTTTGATGTGCTTTATGAAAATAATTATTCTGATGAAAGCTTAGCAGACATTTCTCATCAACAAAACCGTTATTTGTTGACTCGTGATATTGCTTTACTGAAACGTTCCAAAGTAATATATGGTTATTGGGTTCGGGGTAAAAACACTGAATCACAATTAATTGAAGTTTTAAATCGATTTCAATTATTCTCAGAAATTATTCCTTTTAAACGTTGTATGAGATGTAATGGTTTAATTACTCCAGTACATAAAGAGGAAATAAAAGAACAGTTAGAACCCTTGACAAAAGAACATTATGATGAATTCTATCAATGCACTAAATGTGAGCAAATTTATTGGAGAGGTTCCCATTATCCTAA
>NZ_AAXW01000030.1 GCF_000169335.1 Crocosphaera chwakensis CCY0110 | reverse complement strand
GATTTTTTTATTAGTAAATAAAGCTTGTTTAAAAGAGTTTACTTGTGCTGTCCGCCAAGAAGTCAACCCATTAGGACCATGAAAAGTAACTAAACCTGACTGGGTATAAATTGCCATTAATAAGGTGGTTAAATCACTAAAACCGATAATAATTTTCGGATTATTTTTAATTAGATTATAATCTAGATAAGGTAAAATACGAGCGCATCCCCAACCCCCACGAATGGGTAATAATAGATCAATATTAGGGTCAGCAAAAAAGCGATTAATATCATTTGCCCTATCTTTATCCTTTCCTGCTAAATAACCATATTGATCTAAAATATGAGGTGCTAAATAAGGAACTAATCCCAATGCTTTGACCGCATCTTGTACGATATTAATATCTTCTGTGGTAAAAGTGGCTCCTGCCGGACTTACTAAACCAACCCCTGAACCTGCTTTAAGTTTTCGGGGTTTAATAATAGAATTATTTTGGGCGGATGCTTTAGAATAAATAGACGTTAGAAGAGTTAAACTTCCTAAAGATGCAGTTAAAAATTGACGACGATTAAAAGACATTTGAATAAAAATAATGACTGGTAGACCCAGTCGATGAATATGAAAATTACTATAACATAAATTGCTTATCTAGCATAAAATAGCACAAAGAGATTCCTCTTTATGCTAAAAATTGCAAGAGTTTTTCAACTGTTCAAAAAATAAACTTAGTTACGCACCAATTACAACCCCACCATTAGGATGAAGCACTTGTCCTGACATATAAGAAGCATCTTCTGAAGCTAAGAAAACGAAACTAGGAGCAACTTCTTTAGGTTGTCCAGGACGTTGCATGGGAACTTGTTTCCCGAAATTACTAACAGCTTCTTCTTCAAAAGCATCAGGAATAAACGGTGTCCAAATCGGTCCAGGAGCAACTCCATTAACCCGAATTCCTTTTTCTAATAAAGGTTCTGCAATTGAACGAGTAAAGGCTAAAATTGCCCCTTTTGTTGTGGAATAACTCAACAGTTTCGAGTTACCTTTGTAAGCATTAATGGAGGTGGTATTAATAATAGAACTCCCTGGTTTTAGATGAGGAGTTGCTGCCTTTGTTAAATAAAACATAGCAAAGACATTGGTAGCGAAAATATCTCCTAACTGTGCCGAATCAATATCTTGTAAACTGGGTTCTAAATATTGAACGGCAGCGTTATTCACTAAAATGTCTAACTTACCAAACTTATTTAATGTTTGTTGAACCACCTCTTTGCAGAAACTTTCGTTACGAATATCTCCAGGAATTAAAAGACATTCACGATCATATTGTTCTACTGCTTTTTGAGTTTCTTTAGCGTCTTCATGCTCATCCAAATAACAAATGGCAACATTCGCTCCTTCTTTAGCAAAATAGACTGCGACAGAGCGACCAATTCCACTATCGCCACCTGTAATTAAAGCAACTTTATTCCGTAGTTTATCACTACCTTTATAATTGGGATCATCATACTCTGGCTTCGGAGTCATTTGGGATTCTAATGCCGGTGTTCTATCCTGAGATTGAGCCGGAATTTGATCGGGAGTAACTGTCATAATTCTGAGTTCCTTTTTTATTTTTTTATCTATTCTTATTTATCGGAAATATTGTTAGGTCTTTCGGTTGCTGCTTCGTTTTCTGGTGCTTCTTGAACTCGCATCGTTTCCGCATTATCTGGTGCGATTTCATGGGGGTCAACACCATCAGTAACCGTATCCAAAGACCCTTCTGCGTTGGTATTGGGTTTAGGAGAAGTGCCTTTATGACTTGCATGACCAGTCATTGAATTTCCTCTACTTTTTGACAATTAGTTTCAACTTAACGAATCTAATTATTAAGCATTATCCTTCTAAAGAGTGACGTTGAACTAATCAGAAGTAAGAAGTTAACAGTTAACACTAATGGATACCAGGAAGATTACTCAAAGCAGAATAATCAGTATTCCCTTTTTTTATCACCGCAAAGGTTCCGGCTGATTCGAGAATAATAGCTTCTACATCTTCGAGAGAACCAATTTTATTTTGACGAATCACTGATAATAATTCATCTTGAGTCACCCGATGTTTTTTCATCGCTTTATGGAGAAATTGCCCCCGAAAATAAAGCATCGATGGGGTAGCTGTGACCCAATAAGCAAACTTAGAAGAGCGTACCATTATCCAGGAAAAAATAGATTGTAGTGCGATTAAAACCAAAAAAGCCGTCAAACTTTCAGCTAAAGAGACCCCTTTTGCTGTCATTAATCGCCCAAATGTAGAACCAATAGCAATCGTAATCACAAAATCAAAAGCGTGCATTCGAGTTAAAGTTCTTTGTCCTGAAACACGCAATAAAATTAATAAACTAAGATAGGCTAATGTTCCCACAATAATAATGCGAAGAATGGGTTCAAAGCCCCCAAAAAAAAAGACAATTTTTTGCATAATATTGAGTTTATTTAGAAGTTTAAAAGTATTAAAATTCAGTCAGTTGAATTACTTCGGCCAACGAAAATGATTGCGTTCAACTAACCCTAACAGTAACTTACGACGATGGGCTAAATTATCAACAGAACGTAAAAACTCCTCATCACTAACCACCGGAATTCCCGCTTTTCGTAGTAAGCTTAGATCAGGGATAACAGGAGGATGAGGAGACGGATAGATAGAGGCAGAAGCCAGCGTTTTTAGATAAGTTTGCACCGTAGAACGGGAAGATTTTAACATTAACGGCGTGGGACGATAAGGCTTTTGAACCCCAAATCTGAGTAAAGTTAGGGCATCATCCAAAACAGCGATCGCAGGTGCGCTATCTTCTGCCAGAGAAGCACCATGATACCGGTGTAAGATAGGATAGGCCAATTGTTGCTCAGCCAGTTTCCCCACTTGAGTTGATACGGACATCAAGAATAAATCCAGTCCTGCAAATTTTTTCCCGTCCCAAATAGCAATTAGAAAGTCCTCGGAACTATTGGCTAATCCTGTAATTTGACTGGCTAAGGCTCGTTTCGTGGTAACGCCTCCAATCACTGATAAGACAAAACTGACTACTAAGGTAATCATAAACATACCGCTAAAGGTCGTAAAAGAGGCGGCCAACTCCCAAACATCGCTACTCGGATATACGTCACCATTACCCATCGTGGACATTGTGTAAGCGACAAAATAAATACGGTCCATGAGATCGGAGGGAGTTTTTTCGGGGCCGCGAGTGTAGATTAAAGCAGTCTTATCTGCACTAAACATGATTACCCAACCTATCCATAACAACCCAACCCAAGCAAAGGCGATGAGGGTTTGAATCACTGGACCAGCAAGACTGAGCCAATAATTGCGCTTTTTAGGAATCAGTTTTTTGATAATCCACCAAACCACATTGGTTACTCGGTTGGTGACAGGTCCTGCGCCACCATCTACCCATAAGGCAGTCCATAAAGCATCGATCAGGGATAATACAACGAGAAATAATCCAAACAGGAAAACGAAGAAATTCACAATCACTTTAATAGTTTCATATCTGTTCATCTTGGCCTAGACTGTCCCTGAGTACATCTAGCAAAAGTTTTGATTTTGTTTCGTCAAATTTCAGACCTCAGAAAGATGAAAAAATCAGTTAAGTATTTAAAACATTGAAACGTATTGATTTGTTGTTAAATATCCTGAATTGTGGCTCAGTCGCTTGATCCGACCAAATTTAATTTTGCTCTATTAAGTTTAGGGGGTTTACTCTTCTCCTATGCTTTGCTGTCTCGCTTTTTCAAACAACAGCTTTATTTATCTGCTCCGATGTTTGCCCTTGTTTTAGGGATATTGTGTGGGCCGGTGTTTAATATCTTTGACCTTCATGCCTGGGGAACCCAAGAATTAATACTAGAAGAATTGTCTCGTCTGGCGATCGCTGTACAATTGATCTCCACGGCTCTTCATTTAGAGTCAGCTTATCCGTTTAAGCATTGGCGTAGTTTAGTCATTATTATTGGCCCGTTGATGTTGGCTATGTGGGGAATTAGTAGTTTATTAGTATATGTAATTCTAAATGTAGATCCTTGGGTGGCGGTACTCATTGGTGCGGTGTTGACTCCTACAGATCCGGTTCTCGCTTCTACCATTGTCACGGGAAAATTTGCCGAAAAACATTTACCCGATAGGGTTCGGCACTTGCTGGCTGCTGAGTCAGGGTTAAATGATGGCTTAGCTTATCCCTTTGTATTTTTACCTTTGTTAATTCTTATGCCCTCTTATTCTGATCCCATTGTTCACTGGTTTTCGGTGATTTGGTTGTGGGATGTGGGAGCGGCCATTATTTTTGGTTTAGTTTTGGGTTATTTCGCAGGAAAACTGCTGAAGTGGTCGCAGCGCAAAAAAATGATGGATAAACAGTCTTTTTTAGTGTATATGGTTGCAGTGTCTTTTGTAGTGTTAGGGGGGGTTAAATTAATCGGAAGTGATGGTATTTTAGCGGTTTTTATGGCAGGTGTCGGCTTTGATCTAGTAGTGAAAGGATCAGAGCGTTCCAAGGAAGAAAATGTGCAAGATGCTCTTGATTTAATGACGACTACGACCATGTTTACACTGTTTGGTTTGGCGTTACCTTGGCAAGACTGGTTATCTCTGGGTTGGCAAGGATTAGTGTTGGTCATTGCTATTTTATTATTGCGTCGTCTGCCTGTGTTTTTATTGCTAAATCGTTTTATTCCTCATACTAAAGGATACCTGGATGCTCTGTTTATGGGTTGGTTTGGCCCAATTGGTGTAGCGGCCATTTTCTATGCTAATTTAGCAGCCCACAAAACGGGATTACCAGAAGTTTGGTCGGTGGTTAGTCTCGTCGTTTTAGGATCTGTGCTGATTCACGGTATCAGTGCCGTTCCTTTATCAATTTTTTATCAAGAAAATATAGAATGAGTTTTTAACAGTTCAATAATTTTTGTATTGGCTTTTGGAAATGGAAACTGATCAATTTCTTCTAAACTCACCCAACGAATTTCTTCACATTCGATGGGTTTGGGTTCTCCGGTTAAATAGCGACAAAGATGAACATATAAGGTTACTTTAAAATGAGTATAAGCATGATCTAAATTAACTAAATTTTCCCCAACTTCAATCTCGATATCGATCTCTTCTTTAATCTCTCGTTTGATACAGTCTTCTACGGTTTCATCTGGTTCTATTTTTCCCCCTGGAAACTCCCATAAACCACCCAATAAACCCTTTTCAGGACGGCGATCAATTAAAATTAAACCAGCGTCATTATAAATAACAGCCACACCAATTTTTTTATGGGGAAGGGGTTTCGTTTTTTCAGTCATGGGAAGTTGATTTTGTTGGCCTTGTTGATAAGCTAAACAGTGAGATGTCCAGGGACACAGTAAACATCTAGGCTTAGTTTTAACACATATTTCGGCCCCTAAATCCATCAATGCTTGATTGAAGTCTCTGGGGTTCTCCGGATCGAGAATCAGATCCGATAGTTGCCATAAAGATTGTATCCCTTTTTTTGGGGAAACCGGTAACGCCATCAAACGGGATAACACCCGCTTCACATTCCCGTCTAAAATAGAAATCCGTTGGTTAAACGCTGCGCTGAGAATACCCCCGGCGGTGGTGCGTCCAATGCCAGGTAATTTCAGGACATCGGGGAGTTGTTGCGGAAAGACCCCATCATACTCATTTAATAGGATTTGAGCAGCTTTGTGGAGATTTCTGGCTCTTGTATAATATCCTAATCCTTCCCATGCCTTTAAGACCTCTTGTAACTCTGCTGTAGCTAAACTTTCGAGGGTAGGAAAGGTGTCTAACCACCGTTGATAATAGGGAAGAACGGTTTTCACCTGGGTTTGTTGTAACATAATTTCAGAGACCCAGATTAAGTAAGGATCTCTGGTATTTCGCCAGGGTAAGTGTCTTCCCTGTTGTTGATACCAAATTAACAGAGATTGTCTGAGATTAGATAAATTAAAAACTGGTAACGTTATGTCTTTAGCCACGAGGTTGCTTTTATCCTTCAAAATCGTCTCTAACCACCGTTGATAATAGGGAAGAACGGTTTTTACCTGGGTTTGTTGTAACATAATTTCAGACACCGAGACTAAGTAAGGATCTCTGGTATTTCGCCAAGGTAACTGTCTCCCCTGTTATTGCTACGAAAAATTGACATACCCCCACTCGACTCAACCAACGGGATTCCTCTTTTGCCACTTAAGATAGATTCAGCCCCTAGAAAAATTACGCTAAATTGAGGCAGCTTTTTACAAAAGGTGATAATGAACACGTATATTCTCAGCCTGTTAGTTATTGGATTGCTGTTGCTGGGAGTAACTTTAGGTTCAGGATGGATTAAACGTCTTCCTCTCTCTTATGCTTTGATTTACCTTGTATTTGGGATTTTATTAGGTAATTATGGGTTGGGATTAGTCAAAATTAGGCCAGATACGCAGTTTTTGCAGAGATTAACCGAGTTTGTCGTGATCGTGTCTGTATTTGGTTGCGGGCTAAAAATTAATCGTCCCCTCAAACTTTGGGCGTGGCAATCTAGCATTAGATTGATTGGGCTATTAATGCCTTTATCTATTTTAGCTTTAGCTGCGATCGCTCATTATATTTTAGGCATGAGTTGGGGTGCTGGGGGTTTACTCGCAGCAATTCTTTCTCCTACCGATCCTGTATTAGCCTCAGAGGTACAGCTAGATCATATTGAAGATAAAGATGAGTTGCGCTTTGCCTTGACTTGTGAAGGGGGTTTAAACGACTCTCTAGCTTTTCCTTTTGTCTATTTTGGCATTTATGCTCAAAGTAATCCTAATTGGGAAAACTGGTTTAAAAAATGGGTAGCCGTCGATTTGATTTGGGCGATCGCAGCAGGTATCGTTATGGGTATTATAGTAGCCAAAGCCGTAGTTTGGATTGATCGCACTTTACAAAAACGCCGTCAAGCTGATGATTTGATGGAAGATTTTGTCGCGTTAAGTATTATCTTGTTGACTTATTCTCTGACTGAATTGGTTAATGGTTACGGATTTTTGGCGGTATTTGTTGCCGGTTTGGTAGTACAGCGAAGTTACTCTCACCAACCCAATAAAAGATTAGCACAGTTAGAATTTATCGGACAAATTGAAAAGTTATTGGAAGTCACTGCGATCATAATTTTAGGGACGCTATTGTTATATGAACCGATGCTTAAATATGCAACACAGTCTTTATTAATTGCCGGATCATTATTTTTGCTCATTCGTCCCTTGGGTGTTTGGTTAGCTATGTTAGGGGCAAATCTCCCGTGGAAAACCTCAAGGTTAATGGGGTGGTTTGGGATTAGAGGCTTGGGTTCGATTTACTATTTAACTTATGCTTTAAGTAAAGGAGTAACAGGAAAATTTGCTACACAAATTACCTGGATTACTTATTCAGTCGTCGTATTATCAGTTATTATTCATGGTGTTAGTGCTTCTCCATTGATGAATTGGTACGAGAAAGAAAAAATGAACTCGTCTTTGTCTGATTAGTCAGGAGAATTTTAAATTTGTAGCTGTTGTATAAGGCTTGGTCATGATCAAATGGCTGGAATTAATCTAGTGTTTAAGTCTAATTTCCAGCCTAAAGATATTTTGCTTTATTCTTCGTTTTCGGTACTATTATTAATGGCTTGTAGAGACTTTTCAAAGTTCAGTCTTTGTTCAGCGTTGCGTAAAAAGTAGCCACTCATCATGGCTGAAGCCAATAGCTTTCCTAAATGATCTCGACTGGTACTCACTGTTACGCCAAAATGTTCAGAGGGAAGGTTCCCCAGTAAGCCAATAATATTCCGTTCCATCACTTGAAAAACTTCAGCAGAGTCAGGTTTAGACAGTTGAGAAATGGTTTCAGGACTTAGAGACTGAACGTATTTCCACAAGCTTTCCGATATTTCATTTTCACTATTAAAAAAGTTCTGGGAACGGTTCAATTCATTATTCACTGTTGGCCTCCTGTGGATGTTTAGCTGTTTATTTAGCTTTTGATGAAATTGATGCTATTTAATCAGTTATCTTTCCTTTCTACTGTAACAAGTTTATTAACAAAATTGAGGTCGGTAGAACCGAACCGTAAATTCCGATCCCCCGACCTCATGGTACTTTTGTAGTGATTAACTAGCCAAATATTCTTGAATATTAGCCTTTCGTTTTCTCAGTTTAGATAAGGCTTCTCTCTCAATTTGTCTAACCCGTTCCCGACTAATATTCAGACGAGAACCAATTTTAGCTAGAGTTAAGGGTTGTCCATCAAGGAGTCCAAAGCGCAAAGCAATGACTTCTTTTTGTTGAGAGGTTAAGTCCTCCATCAGTCTTTCTAAGTCAAACTGTAAAGAGGAATGGGTAGCAAAGTCTTCTGGAGACTGGCCGTCATCTTCGAGAAGATCCCCTAGTTCCGTATCTTGATTATCCCCCACTCGTAAATCTAAGGAAAGGGGTTGACGGGCCCTTTCTAGATATTCTCTAACTTGTTTGGGGGTTAAGTCTAATTCTTCAGCTAATTCGACTACAGTGGCCGCACGACCTTTTTGTTGGGATAGTTCCCGTTGTGCTTTTTTGATTTTATTGAGTTTTTCGGTGATATGAATGGGAAGGCGAATGGTTCGGCTTTTTTCTGCGATCGCTCTAGTGATGGCCTGACGTATCCACCAATAAGCATAAGTAGAAAAACGATAGCCTTTGGTGGGGTCAAATTTTTCTACCCCTCGCTGCATCCCGATGGTTCCTTCTTGGATGAGATCCAATAGATCAAGGTTCCGTTTGAGGTACTTTTTAGCAACAGATACGACCAAGCGAAGGTTGGCTTCTACCATTTTCCGCTTAGCTGCTTCTCCTATCTCAATTATGGATTGTAATTCTTTTCTCGATATCTTAGCAGTCTTAGCCCATTGGATTTCTGTGGGTTCTTGACCAGTTTCTTCAATGATATCGTCTCGAAGTTTCTCTAAGTTAACTAATCGCTGGACGCGCTTAGCATAAAGAATCTCTTCTTCATGAGTTAACAAGGGAACACGACCAATTTCTTTGAGATAAGCCCTAACAGGATCAGGATTACTTTTAGTTAGCTTCATAAGAGATTTTTTATCTAGTAGTTAAGTGTCACAGAATGAAGAGTAAGAAATAGTGATATATAAAAGGGAAAGATTATGGTAACAAAATTTTGACTATGATTGCTGTTTTATTGGTTTTTTGTTAATGAGTCATGATTTTGACTTTGATAATGGAAGCGAGTGATCAGGGTGTCATAAGGGAACACATCTCTATTTAGGTATGAATTCCTAGTGTTGTTATCGGTTCCTTAACAATAGTACATTATTATGTTAAGTTTTGTAAAGCTCCTAATAGACTAGGAATATATGCTTACGGTTCTAGTGTAACGAGATTCTTAAAAAAAATTGCAGCTAAATTAACAATTTGCTGAATTGCAGAATAAAAAATTGAGAATTAGTGATTATTATTCACAAGCAAAAAATGAGATCATCTAATTGGTCGTAGTCTGGTAGGGTTGTGTCGATCCATTGACCTTGTCTAATTACCTGGCGATCGCTTTGAGGACGAGCAAATAATTCACTAAAATAACGGGCTTTAAAAATAACTAAATCTGCATTTGCTCCTATTCTTATTGTACCTAAATTTGATAAATTCATTAACTGTGCAGGTATTTTATTAACTGTTGTGACCCAATCATCATAATTAGTATCTAGATGGCAAATTCTGACAGATTCTCTCAAAACTTCTAACCCGTCATGATTACCAAACCCATAAAAGGGATCTCGACAGTTATCACTGGCAAAACTCACAGGAATTCCTTGTTTTTTCAAGGCGTGAACATCGGTAACTCCTCGCCATTTTGGGGTAGTTTCTGGGGTTCTATCTTGTAGATATAAATTGCATAAGGGTAAACTAATAACATTTATATTAGCTTCTTTGACTAATTTTATCGTTTCTTTGACTAATTCTTCAGATTGTTGAGCTAAACTACAACAATGACCACAGGCAATTTTATTTTCAAATTGATGTTTAATGGCTGCTTGGGCAATTTTTTTTAAACAAATTGAGTTAGGATCTTTGGTTTCGTCGGCATGAAAATCTAGGTCTACATTTCTTTCCTTAGCTAAGGTAAACACTCGATCTAATTGTTCGTCAATTTGAGGGTTCATATAGGCAACTCCTCCTAAAATTTGTCCATAGTTGGCGACTAAATCAGCTAATTGTTCTCCTTCTTTATTTAGAAAATAATCTAAGGAAACTAAAGAAACCCCTTGTAAAATAACTTTATTTTGCCATTGCTCTTTTAATTGCTGGAAGATATCAAAACTGATCTTTGCTTGTTCCCCAAACGCATCTAAATGGGTTCTAATAGCAATAGTTCCTTGAGCATAACTGCATTGTAATCCAAATTCCATGCGTCGATAAATGTCTTCTGGTTTCCAGTGGTTTTCAGCGTCTTTTTTGACGGTATTTAACGCTTCTTCAAAGGTTCCAGAAAGGTTAGGCGATCGCTCGTAAATATGTCCTTTGTCTAAGTGAGTATGACTATCGATAAAACAAGGAAAAATAATTCCTTTTTTAACATCAATATAGGGATATTCAGGAAGTTGAGAAGTATGAGGGATAATATTAATAATTTTGTTTTGATCAATTTCTAAATCTACATGACATAATTGTTCTCTTGTCTGGGGATTAATAGAAACATTTTCTAATAAACACAGAGGAATATGAGCATTTTTTATCCAAAAGTGATGAGTATCAGTTATCAGTGAATAGTTATCAGTCATCAGTTTTATCAATTATTAGATGTTGGTGTGTCTAATTGCTTTAATAGATTCAAGTAAAGGGTCAGTTTTATTAATGATGATATCCCAAATAATTTCATCATCATTCGTCTTATTTTTAAGTATATATTAGGTAAGAAACTTACTCGAATTATTTCCGCACGTCCAGCTACTCGCACAAAGAAAAAACAATATGAACAAACCTAACGAATAAATGACCTTTACTATTAACCCTCGTCTTTCATAAAAGGTATCAATTTCTATTCCTAAAGATACTCTAGCATCTTTAAAAACAATTGCTCATAATCAGGATATGTCTCTAGAAGCTCTCTTAAAATTCTATATAGGGAATAGAAATACAAAGATTCGTGTTTAACATTTTTGATATCCTTATTTATCCTTCCAAAGAATGAGGATTATTATTAAGATTTTAATTGATTTAATTAATTGTGTTATTATTAAATGTATAATAAAGTTAAAAACTTAATTTCATTATAAATTTATTATGAAACTCAAAGTAAATGAAGAAGGTGTCTTAATTCCTAAAGCATTATTAGGAGATAGTCAAGAAGTTGAAATTATTCAACAAGAAGAAACGATTATATTGAAAATAAAAAAACAATCAACAAATTATAAATTACAATCTAATTTAGAATCTAGAAAACCTGGTTATTGGAAAGGAAAAGTTAAAATAGCTGATGATTTTGATATTTTGCCCGATAACATACAAAATAGTTTTATGGGTTTAAGTGAATGAATTATCTTCTTGATACTCATACATTGTTGTGGTGGTTAGATGAAAGTTCTATGCTTTCAATACAAGCAACCGCTATTATTTCAAATACTCAAAATATTATTTTTGTTAGTGCCATAAGTGCCTGGGAAATTTCTATTAAAAAATCACTAGGTAAACTTGAGGCACCAGATAATAGACATCTCCAAAAATCTATAACCTAGTTACAGCAATAGAAACAGGTGTATTGGACTCGAAGTAAAAAATTGTCCTGAAAACGAATTAATAAGGATTTGAAGAGACTAAATCTAATTTAGACATAAAACTATGGTTCATTCTAACGTCAATTATTTCTCCAGATGTACAGGATTTTGTTACTTCTAAAATTAGGGAACTAATTCTCAAGCGGACTAATCCGCAAACTGTTAATAAAACCGATTTATATCTATTTTTGTGTAAGCGAAATCTCTCTTGAACTACTTTAAATACTTTGACTATTCTAATTAAATGCTCTACAAAAATTCGATTAGATGATAAAGCTTTATTTTCTTCTATTTGATTTTCTGTTAATTCTCCATTTTTCGTTCTTTTATGCGGAGTCGTAATTTGAGTTTCTCCAATGTAGGCTTTGTCCCCACTAAAAGTTTGATTTATCTTAAATTTATTTAAAGTTTGCCTACATATTTTTATGTCACTTATTGGTCCAGGTTTTCCAATAACTACATCAACAATATCCTCAGCTTTTGGTAATACAATAAACTGACTTTTAAGAGTATGTCTTTTTTGCTTTCCTGAAAAGTATCTTTTTTACTCTTGGTAGTCTAAAGGTCTTTCAATAGGCTGTTCTGCACTATCTACAATCAATTCATAATCTTTTAATTGTTCAATCACAAGTTTTTCTTCGTCTTGGGACTTTTTTACTTGTTCTAACAAACTTGGAGGTAACTCTCCCTCAAAAAGTTTTTGCCAATATGTAAAAATATTATGAGCCGTTGATTCACTCACTTGGAAGACAAGTCCTAAGAATTGAAAGCTTACATTATGACGAAGATAAATTAACATGAGAATTATTTGTTCTTCTTCTGATAATTTAGGATGATTTCCACTTCCTGATTGATTAATTCGGGTTTTTGTTTTTTCAATTTTTTCTTTATTGTTCTGATTGAGAAGCTTTCCTAGAGCGATTAGTTGTTTGAGTTGTTGATAGTCGATTCCTAATAATCTTTTTGTTTGTTTAGAATATTTTTGAATATAAGCCCAAGTATAACTTTTCATGTCCTCTTTTAGAAATTTATTATGTATTTAATTATACTATTTTTTTGATTTTATTAAATTATGGAGATGTCTAATTTAGAAGAAGCTATTACTCACAATAATTTTATACCATTGGAAGTTACTATAAAGGATGGAATCTTAGCAGGAAATCTTCCTAAACACCATAATGACCCTTTTGATAGAATGTTAATCGCACAAGCAATAAATAACAATATAACTATTATTACAAGAGATTTTAAAATTTCTGAATATAAAGTTAAAATCATTCTTGCTTAATTCCAAGATTTTAACAGATATAGCGTTTCTCCACGTTAAAAAGCTACTCCTATAGAAATACAAAAATTCGTTTTTGACATTTTTGATATCTTTATTTGTCCTTCCAAGGAATGAGAAACGAGGAATCTCGTTAACGTCATAAGTATTTTCCTCTAAGTTTATTTTCTCAAAAAAAATTCCCCCTAAATAGTTTCAGAGGAAATGGGGTTTTTGTATGAAACAAGAAAGTATTACAATGAAACAGAACAGACAATATTGATGAACTTTAGGGCTACTAAAGCATAACCTTAAACTAAATCAGCTAGGAAAAACAATGGTTGTTTACTTTATTGTGTTTTTCTGTGTTTTATGCTTTGGTAGATCCTTTTTTGTCTTTTTTGCCAAGCTTACGCTTAAACGCACCACCGAAAGCAACTGCTGTACCTGCACCTAAGATAGTGAGGGGTTCAGGAACAGCAGTGGGGTTACCAGTGTCTGTAGGAATAACTTCAATACTCATAGAGTAACTACCGTCTGAATTAAATTGGTTAACGGTAACGAAACCTGTTCCTAATGCACTACCAGAAGCATTACGAAAAACACCTGTAAATTGAGGAAAACTGTAAGCAATACCGCCACTACCAGTTAAAGGATTTTGCACTACTTGACGTAAAATAGTTAAAGGTTCGTCAACATCAAAGAATATATCGTCACCCGCGGCGGCAGTATTTCCAGTAAGAGTAACAAAGGGATTACCATTTTCTACTGCACCGAAATAGGTTATACCAGCATCTTGGGTTAACAGAAGGTCTTTAACAATAGCATTGGTGCCAATGTAACCACCAAAAGCACCATCGGAACTACCTAGGACTGTGCCAGGATTTTCAAAGTCAATCTCGTCCGTTGGGGGATTGAGATCATTACCAAAAGTAGCAACTCCACCGACATTTAGAGTATCTCCGATGCTAAATGCTTGAGCAGAAGCCGCAGTTAAAGTCATAGTAGCTGCAGTACCTGCAAATGCTACACCTAAAGCAACAGGTTTTAAACCGAACATGAGTGTTATCTCCTCAAATATACAAGAATCAAATTGAAGATTTTGTTTTCCTTCAGTATTTATTCTGGCATACCCATGTTATTTTTCATGTAAACGCAATGTATAACTTCGTGTTAACTTTCAAACATTTACATCACTATGCAATCTTTATCGAATAGTTGTAAGCTTTGTTTAATCAGTGTAACACATAGCAAAATTCGTGAATACAATGTCTATAATTCGACCATACAAAACCTCGATCAATAGCGTTTACAAATGAGATGTGGTCATTATCTCCTGCCTTCTGCTTCCTGCTTCATCCTGGTTTTAGCAAAATTTGATACATTAATAATTAATCAATAGTTTGAGAAAGAGTCACTTTTATGGTTTTAGTTCCCATAGAAAATAATCAATATGCTCATGAAACTAATTAACTTTAACCCGTTTTATCTAGCTATATTCAACCTGCTTATTATTTTTGGGTTAGGTAGCTGTTTGTCTCTGTCTGAGTCTTCTAATCAATCTACAATTCAACCAACTGCAAATCAAACCAGTCAAGCATCAGAAACACAACCAGAAGAGATTAAACAAGTTACTATGCTAGAGGGATTAGAACATCCCTGGGCTATAGATTGGCTTCCTAATGGGGATATACTCATCACAGAACGACCTGGAAGACTCCGTATTATTGAAAATGGCAAATTAAATCCAGAACCCATTCAAGGAGTGCCAGAAGTGTTTGCAGTGGGACAAGGAGGGTTGTTAGATGTATCAGTACACCCCAATTTTGAGGAAAATCGTTACATTTATCTCACCTATGCGTCGGGGAATCGTAACAATAACCAGACGAGAATTGCCCGTGCTATCTTAGAGAACAATCAATTACAAGACCTAGAAGTGATTTTTGAGGTGTCTCCTAGTAAGACTGGAGGACAACATTTCGGATCACGTTTGGTGTGGTTAGAAGACGGAACTTTCTTAGCGTCCATTGGAGACGGAGGAAACCCACCCTTAACTATAGATGGTGAGTTGAGTCGCAAACAAGCGCAACAGTTGGACAGTTATTTAGGGAAAATTATACGCCTCAATGATGATGGTAGCATCCCCGATAATAATCCGTTTGTGGATCAAGACAATGCTAACTCTGCTATTTGGAGTTATGGACACCGTAATATTCAAGGGTTGACGGTGAATAAGGAAAGCGGTGAAATTTGGTCAACGGAACACGGTTCAAAGGGTGGCGATGAACTGAATAATATCAAAGCAGGGGGAAACTACGGATGGCCTGAAGTGACTCATAGTCAAGAATATAGTGGGGGTGAGATATCTGATAAGCGATCGCTGCCGGGTATGGTTGATCCCTTGGAAGTTTGGACTCCTGCGATCGCACCATCGGGACTGACTTTATATGATGGTGATAAATTTTCTGACTGGAAAGGGGACTTATTAGCCGGGGGTTTAGTTGCAAGGGAAGTCATTCGTATTGACTTAAATGATGCTAATGAAATTGTGGGACAATATCCAATAAAATTTGAGCAACGGGTTAGGGATGTTAGCCAAGGACCGGATGGGTTGATTTATGTTTTAACGGATGATAGAAATGGTAAATTAATTCGGTTAGAAGCTGTTAATAATTAAGTCGTGTTGAGAATTGAAAAACCATGAAGCAAAAAGTTATCTTAAATATTGAAGAAACTCAACTTGATTTTCTTCTTAATTATGAAAAATATAGGTTTAAAAATGAAGAAGAGATGATTCGTTTTGCATTAGATTAGAAAAGTTGCAATCAGAATTAGATATTAAAGAATTAGAAGCGTCAGCAGACCTATATCTATATGCAGAAATCTATGAAGAAGACACCGAACTACAAGAATTAACTGAAACAGCTTAATTTAATTATTCTTTCTTTATAGAGACCTTTTTTACAACTTTACCATTATACAGATAAATTACTCAATCACAGACTGACAAATAATCATTTTTCAATGCTTGGTGATAGTCTTCAAAAAGCAAATACAATGATATCAATTTCAGGAATAAGCTCTAGTAAATCCTTAGAGGGAATACCATCCATTGCATGGGAATATAAACTAGGAAACCGATGTGCATTAGAATGGATTTTAGATCAATATAAAGAAAAGAAACCCAGAGATAAAACCATTGCTGAAAAATTCAATAATTATCGTTTCGCAGACTACAAAGAACAAGTGATTGACTTATTAACAAAAGTGTGTGCTGTTAGCGTAGAAACCATGAAGATTATTGAAGAAATGGAGAATAATCAATAAATATGAGTCAGGAAAAATGGGAAATAAAAAAATATGTTACTGAAACCAATCTATGTCCTTTTGATAACTGGTTTGAACAACTAGATATGCAAACTCAAGTTAGAATAGATGTCCGTCTTGATAGAGTTAGGTTAGGAAACTTTGGAGACGCTAAAAGTGTAGGAGAAGGAGTTTATGAGTTAAGATTATTTTTTGGTTCAGGATATCGAATTTACTACGGTATAATAGGAAAAAAGATTATACTTCTTCTAACGGGAGGAGGAAAAAAGACCCAAAATAAAGACATCAAAAAAGCAAAAAAATTCTGGAATGCTTATCAAAAAGAACAAGGAGGTAAATAATAAAATGCCAATTAAAAACTATCAAGATGATTTTTTTAAAAGACTATCTGATCCTCACTATGCTTCTCAATATTTAAAAGTAGCATTAGATGAAACCTTAAAAGATGGAAATAAAGAAGCTTTTATTCTCGCTTTAGAAAATATTATGGAGGCCAAAAAAATGGTTAAAACTTTATCTAAAATTACAGAAAACTCACAAGGAGAAATTGATAAACTTTTATGGAACAAAGAACAGTTAACTGTAGAAAATTTACTATTTATTTTACACTCAGTGGGTATAAGTATAGACTTTAAACCAATTATGGACTAAAATAAGTTTTGAATAATATCAGTTCTCAGAAATAGCTATAGAGATTGCTTCGGGGTATTTTCAGTAAAAATTGAAGCTTATTGTTTATATTTCCCCTCACCATGACAAATAAGGATAGGAAAAACATAATTATTTGGAGTATTTAAGAAAATGAATAAAGAAGATTTAATGAAGTTTTTAAAACAAAATTTAACAGTAATTAAAAGTTATGGTGTAACTTCATTAGCTTTATTTGGTTCTTTTGCTAGAGATGAGGCAAAAAGTAGTAGTGATCTTGATTTGTTGGTGGAGTTTGAAGGAGTCGTTACCTTTGACAACTATATGGAATTAAAGTTTTTTTTAGAAGATAGTTTAGGGTTATCCGTTGATTTAGTCAGTCGAAAAATGTTGAAACCTCAACTTCTGAAGTCAGTGGAAAAAGAAGCCATTTATGTCTCGTAACTTAAGGCTTTATTTTGATGATATATTAGTCAGTTGTGATAAGATTTTACGATATAGTCAAGGACTTGATTATAAAAGATGAATTAAGAGTTGATGCGACTTTAAGGAACTTACAAATTATTGGAGAAGCAGTTAAACAAATCCCAAGAGAAATGAGAAATAAATATCCAAGGGTTGAATGGCTTGAAATTGCTGGTTTAAGGGATATTTTAGTCCATGCTTATTTTAGTTTAGAAAATGAAATCATTTGGGACATTATACAAACAAAAATTATTCCTCTTAAGTCTGAAGTTGAAATCATCATTAATCAGGAGTTTGAATAATTTAACTATCATCCTCCTCCTTTAATAAAACTTCTGCAACATCAGGAAAATGAACCTTCATACACTCATTACAAATACCATGAGTAAACTCAACATCGGAATGTTGTTCAATAAACGTTTCAACGGTAGACCAATAACCTTGATCGTTACGAATACCCTTACAATAAGAACAAATAGGGACTAAACCCTCGATAACTTTAATTTTATCTAAAGCAGTGGCTAATTGAGAAGATACCCGTCTTAACTCTAACTGCATCATAACTTGACGCGCGAGAGCATTTAAAGCATTGGTTTGAGACTCCGATAACTCCCTCGGTTGACGATCAATAACACAAAGCGTTCCTAAAGGTTGCTCATCAGGAGTTAATAAAGGAACCCCTGCATAAAACCGAATATAAGGGTCAACTATTACTAATGGATTATCTTTAAAACGTTCATCTAAAAAAGTATCCTTGACAACCATCATGTCTGGACTCAAAATACACTGAGAACAGAAGGAAACATCACGGGAAGTTTGAGCCACATTTAAGCCAACTTTGGACTTAAACCATTGACGTTCTGCATCCACAAACGTAATTAAAGCAATGGGAACATCGCAGATAAATGCTGCTAAACTGGTGATATCGTCGTAAGCTTGCTCAGACGGTGTATCTAAAATGTTATATTGTTTGAGGGCTTCTAATCGCTCCGATTCTTGAGCAGGAGTTTTGATTTTCATAGCCTGGTAAAGAGGTCTTATTTTCCTAATGCTGTCTATAAATATTTTAGAAACATCTGATTAAGAAAATCTGTTACAGTCAGTAGTGCTTAACAATAATTAAGAGGATAACCCGTAGTCGTCAATTGACTAATCCAATAAGCTATAGTTATCCGTAGTTTAAAATAAACTAATAATAAAGTCCCAATTTTAGCAGTTCTGAATGTTACCTGAGTCAACCTTAAAACAACTCAAAAGCGCACTTCCAGACGGTCAATTACCCCCTAGTTACGGGGTTTACTTCAAAAATACCCTGGTTGCCCTTTGTCACGCCTTAGAAGACCATATTCTTAAAAGTACCCCTGATGATCCCCAACAACATCCGTTAGTGTTGGTGACGTTTCAACAGGGAAAATGGTACTTACAAGAGGCCGATCGCTATTATGATATTGCCCAACGTTCTCGCCATATTGCGATCGCTGCTGTAGCAGAAAGCGGGTTTGACAGCCATAAAACAGGAAAATTAGACAATGTTTCTTTGGTTCATCTTAAACAAGAAGATCCCCTCATTGAAGAGTGGAATTTAATCATTTTAGCCCCAGGATACGCAGCAATGGTCTTATGTCGGGAACTATCCTCTGAAGACTACCGCGCCGATACCCAACCCCAAACAGACGCAGAACGAAAATTTTACGGACTTTGGACTTTTGATCGCCTTCCAGTTGAAGAGTCAGCTAAGATTTTAATCGAGGGAATGCGATCCTATAACCCAGAATTAGCCGATAAATTAAGCAAAATGCAACAAGCGATCGCAGAAACTCCCCAAGATGTCTCTATCGATCTCACTGGGGTTGTCTCTCGTATCGTGACCTACTTACAAACCTCTCAGCAACAGTTAGTAACCATTAACCGTCAAACGAGAGAACTGGTAGACTTAGAAGGACAAGCCCGAAAATTAAACCGAAATCTGGCTGCTAGTAAGTTACAAGCCTTTCTCCGTATGGCGCAACGAGTGGATGAGAAAGACAAAGATAACCCCCTCGCTTCCTTACAAGTATCAGCCCTCGCAGAAACCATCGGACAGTTATTGGACTTACCCACTCTACAACTGAGACGGTTAAGATTAGCAGGGTTATTATATCGTATCGGACTAGCAGAAGCCCCCAAAGAAGTGTTTACTCACACCCCTGAACAATTAAATGATTCGAGTTACGATTTTTGGAGAGACAGGGCAATGTTGGGATCTCAATTGTTATCGACTATGCCCGAATTAAAAGCGATTAAAGACATCGTAGGACACCAGTTAGAACATTGGGACGGAAGCGGTAAACCCGATGGCTTAAAAGGGGAAGACAACGGCATTGAAGCGAGAATCTTGGGGTTAGTTGCCTACTTCCAAGAATTAACCCAACCTAGGGGCGATCGCGATTCTTTAAGTTTAGGGGAAGCTTTAGAAAAATGCGAATCTTATAAAGAAACTTGGTTTGATCCGACATTGGTTGATACCCTAGCTAACATTATTAGATTAGTAGAAATGGGCTTAATGGCATTACCTGATCAGCCCAGTCAACTACCGGCGATTTGGTTAGAAGAAGCTACAAAGTAGTGAATAGTTTATAGTGAATAGTTATTCACTATTTACCATAAACAAGAGAAGATTATCATGAGTACAACTATCAATTTATTGGATATTCGTAACGGAAAAATTAAAGATTTAGCCAAACAAGATTTATCAGGAATGGATTTATCTGGGGCTGATTTAACCGGGGCTGATTTATCGGGATCGAACCTACGAACCAATTTACGAGGGGCTGATTTAACTGGGGCAAACTTAACTAATGCTGACTGTCGTAATGCTGATTTAAGAGGGGCTATTTTAGCCGATATTCAAGGTAAAAATATTAGTTTAGCAGGGGCTTTTTTAGCTGGTTCTGTGTTAAGCCATTTAGATTTAACAGGGGTTGATCTTCGTGGTTGTGATCTACGAGGGGCTACTTTAGTCGGGACTATTTTATTACAAGCTGATTTAAGTAATACAAACCTATCGGGGGCTGATTTATCTCAAGCTGATTTAGAAGAGGCTATTCTCAATGGGGCCATTTTAAGAGGGACTAATTTAACTTCTGCAAATCTATTATGCGCCCAAATAGAACAAGCTATCATAGAAGGAACATTATTAACTAATACTTGTGTTGAAGGCACTTCATTAGATTAGGCAATATTGATAGTTCCTTTTGTGACTAAAACAGAAGATCCGCCCACAGAAATCTTGTTGATTTTTGCCTCTGTTTTTTCTATTGTTACCTCTAGGAAACTTGGCCTTCCCATTTCAAACCCTTGTTCTATTCGCCAGTGAAATTGTCTATTTTTTTCGGTTTCACGAATACCTAAATATCCCCCAAAGGCAGTAGCAGCAGAACCTGTAGCTGGATCTTCTGCAACTCCTAACCCTGGGGCAAACATTCTTGCTCGAATATTTGATCCTTCATATTCGGGATCGAAACAGAAAACATACAAAGAAGAAGCCCAGGCATTTCCTAATAGTTGTTGCCAGCGATCGCTATTTAATTTTATCCTCTTTAATGCTTCCCTATTATGCAAAGGAACAAATAAAAAAGGTAGTCCACAAGAAACTGCTTGAGGAGAATAGTTATCCTGTCTAAAATCTTCTATTTTTAAACTTAAAATTGATGCCAATTCTTCTATCGATGGACAGGTATCAGAAAATTCTGGTAATTGAGGTGAGGTTAATTCTGTATAGATAGGTTGCTGATTTTTAAATTTGATTGTGACTGGAACTAAGCCAACTCCTTCCTCAAAAATAATATGATAATCATCATCTTGATTGATAGAGTTATCAGTAATTCCTAAAATATAAGCTGCGCCTAATGTGGGATGTCCAGCAAAAGGTAATTCTTGAGTTGGGGTAAAAATACGCAACTTTTTAGTAGCATTTTTACCCGTAGAAGGTAAAATAAAAACCGTTTCTGAAAAGTTGAATTCTGCTGCTATTTTTTGCATTATTTCTGTAGATAATCTCTCAGCATTCGGAAATACTGCTAATTGATTACCTCCGAAAATAGTATCAGTAAAAACATCAACCGTGTAAAATAAATAAGTCATAATAATTCAATTCTGTAGGGTGGGCAAAATTTGCTGAGTCTTTCCATCTCAAGTTGAAATTAAATTTAATAGGATTTGTCCTGATTCATAGATCATTTCAGCAGTTTCTAAAATGTTCTTACGGCGAATCCAGTTATGACTGTTTTCAATAGACCGTTTTTCAATGAGGTCTACTTTTCGTCCGATGAGATCCTCAAGTTGGTATTGGATACCGACTAAATCCATTAAGCTTAGTTGAATTTGAGGCTCGAAGACTACAAGGAAATCGATGTCGCTTGTTTTCTTAAAATCTTCCCTGAGAACAGATCCAAACACCGATAATTCAAGGATATGGTTTTGTTGACAGAAGTTAATCAGTTCACTGAGTGAAACATTAAGTCTATTCAATATTTTTTGATTCATCCTTAATTTAAAGTTGATGAAAATAGTATTATAAACCTTTTGCTATTTCAATACATTGTTTTAAAGTAGCATTAGTTTTAATCGCTTGGGAGTTAATATGAGTATTTGTAGCAGAAAAACCCTGATTGTGTAAAGCTTTAATTAGTTGCGATCGCTTGGGAATATCTAATTTTCCTCGTCTTCCAATTTCTCCTAATGTATAGAAATAAGGGGGAAATTCTGACTCGTTGATCATGGTTGATAATAAATCACTTACCTCTGTCCATTTTAAATCAATTACTAAGCTTTTCATTGTTTTTAAATAGGCTTTATTATGCAAATCACCTAACCACATTGCACCAGAAATTGTATAATTATATTTTTTGTTTTCTTGCTGATGATAACATCTCATTTTACCCAACTGTTTATAAGAAATAGTTACATATTCTCCACAGTGATGACAATAGCCTAAAAAACCATAATTATCTAAACTGAGATTTATTTTAGGTAATAAACGTAACATTACTCGATATGTTTGCCCTGAAAAATAAGAAAAAATTGGTTCAATGCCTAATCCTATCGTTGCTGCTTGTTGTAAGGTACTACCTATAATTAACCGTAATACTTGTTCTTGTGCTGCTGGATGCGATCGCCCATACGATCCATAAACTTGTAAACAGTTTTCGGGTAAATGTCCTGTTGCTGTTCGTCCATCGGTACAAGTTAAATAGATTAAACCCCCTATTTTTGTTGCCCATAATGCGGTACTTAAATAAGGATTAGGTGAACCAAAAGCATCTACATCAACAAAGTCATAATAATCTTTATTGCTATAACACTCAAAAAAAATATTATTAGCATTTTGATAAGTTACTTTTCCTTTTTTTTCTTGTAAAATTTGCGATAGATTATGTTCAATGACTGCTTTATTTTCGGGGTTACTATCATTTGCCAAAATATAATCTGCATCACTTTCTAGATAGTAGCGCAATGAACGAACACCGCAACCCGTCATTACATCTAAAACCTTTAATTTTCCTTGTTCATTTTTATAAGCTTTGGCTGCTAATACGCCTAAATCTCTGGTTATTTTACTCTGGGAACGATAGAAAGTATTACCGACAATAAAATAGGCTTTTTCTTCACAAATTAAAGATTCATGGTTCATCAAATAATCTCATCATCTATTCCTTAATATAACTATATTAAGCTAGAACTTAAACCCTCCTCTAAATAAGTTTTAAAATCTAACTTATTTATAATATTGAATTCATCAAGAATACGAGATATTGCAACTAAGTGAGTTTTATTTCCTAGCTGATTGTTTAAATAATGAGGTAAAATGATTAAAGCTCCATCAGGATGTTCAAATACTTTTTGATTACCTTCTGTAGATAATGCTCTAAAGTTTAAAGCTAAAATAATTTTTTCTAATTCATAATATCTAAGTTTAGGATAATTCATGTTTGCTAGTTTTTGAGTATTAATTTTTTGTAATAGGTAACTTTAGAAAATCACTTAAATGATAGGCTAACCAATCTAATTCTAGATCACTCAACTGGCTTACTATAGAAATTTTCTTAGTTCCTAACCAAATGTTTATTTGATAAGAACATTTAACTTCATTACCCTCAGAATCTTTCTTGTATGATACAGAAGTTTGCTCTAGGTGAGTAATGCTTTGTCGAGAGGCTTTGATTTGTGAAGATTGTCCAGGTAAGGGTGAATAGACAAAGCCTAAAATTTTACGGACAATAATTATTTCTGAAGAGGTTATTGTTAATCGTGTGTTACCACATACAGTAAATAAACCTATCCGAAACATATAAATCATTAACATTGAATATATACTCAAAACGCTGAGACGAAAAACAAACATCCCACTCGATAACAAAAGATTCCATATTGCTATCAAAACATAAATATAGATTCCAATATACAAAAGAATAATCAATATAAATAGAAAACTATCCAACTTTTTAGGAGGAATGAAAATATCGAGCATTTCTGATGTCTGTGTTAATTGGATTTTGCTTTCTAAGGGTTTATTGACTCTAGTTAGGTTATTTTTGAACAAACGAGGTTTTTTTAGTGCTTCTAGGGCATTTTGAGCAGAGTCTAGACGTAAATCTAAACTGGGTTCTATCAGCCATTGCAACCAATCAACCAGAATAGACGATAAATTGACTTTATCCTCAAACAACAGTCGCATTTCTTTTTGTGGTAATTGATCAGGTGGATATCCTGTCGCCAAATAAATCAAAGTTGCACCCAAAGCATAGAGATCCGATGCAGGAACACAGCGATCGCCAAATTGTTCGGGCGGCATATAACCATAGGTTCCTACAATGGTTCTTGTGCCACCATGTAGTACAGTTTGAACCGCTCCAAAATCGACTAAATACACCTGTCCTACATTATGACCACTGCGATTACCTAATAAAATATTACTGGGTTTAATATCTCGATGGATTACAGAAGGTTGACGTTGATGCAAATAATTTAAAATATTTAATAGTTGAATTGCAATCTTTTTTATTTCCTCTTCACTAAAGCTTCTTCCAGACTCAATCCAATTTTGTAATGATTTTGCTTCAATATAATTCTGCACCAATGCAAAACCTTTTCCTAGTTCTACTTCTAGTTCAAAATAGTCAAGATATTGAGGAATAGCGGAGTGATTAAGAGATTTTAGAGTTGCTGCTTCCCGTTCAAATAGTTTAAAATCATCCCATGTAAATTCGGGAGATAATAATAATATTTTGATAACAACTGTTGATCCTGTCTGTAAATTTTCAGCTAAAAATGTTCTGCGGCCTTTTTGACGACCTAATAAAGATTTAATACAGTATTGATTATTTAAAACTTGTCCAATTAATTGCTCCATATTTTTAAGTTAAAATAATTATCAAGCATTTTTCTAGCATAACACAGTCTTTTCGACTGTTATCAATGTTAATTTTAAGCTTTTGTAAGGTGGGCAATGTTTTCTACATTATGATTAGTCCAGATAAGTTTCTTATTTGCCCACCCTACTATTTTCTAGACTCTCATTAATATTTATTATGAACTTTCCCCGTCTACATCCTGATACCCTGGAAGAAGTCAAAGAGAAAATTGATATTTATGAGGTTGTTTCTGATTATGTTGTTCTCAAAAAAAGAGGACAAAACTATGTCGGTTTATGTCCCTTTCACCAAGAAAAAACGCCGAGTTTCACTGTTAATCAAAGTAAACAACTTTATTACTGTTTTGGTTGCGGAGAAGGGGGAAATGGTATTAAATTTTTAATGGAAATTGGACAACAATCTTTTAGTCAGGTTGTCTTAGAATTAGCAAACCGTTATCAAGTTCCTCTCAAAACCTTAGAACCTGAAAAACGACAAGAAATAGAAAAAGAACTTTCTCTCCGAGATCAACTTTATGAAATTGTTGCTTTAACTAGCAATTTTTATGAACACGCATTACAAGAAGCAGTAGGAGAAAATGTTCTCAATTATTTAACACAAAAAAGACAATTTAAACACCAAACCATACAACAATTTAACTTAGGTTATGCGCCGGGTGGATGGGAAACACTCTATCGTTATTTAGTGGAGCAAAAACGTTATCCTATTGCGTTAGTGGAACAAGCGGGACTGATAAAACCTAGAAAAAAAGGGAATGGTTATTATGATACCTTTCGCGATCGCTTAATGATTCCGATTAAAGATATTCAAGGTCGTGTTATTGCTTTTGGTGGGAGAAGTTTGACCGATGAAGAACCAAAATATCTTAATTCTCCTGACACACCCTTATTTAATAAAGGTAAGACTTTGTTTGCTTTAGATATAGCTAAAAATAGTATTCGTTCTTTAGATCAAGTCATTGTTGTAGAAGGTTATTTTGATGCGATCGCTCTCCACGAAGCAGGAATTACTAATACGGTTGCTTCTTTAGGAACTGCATTCAGCGAAAGTCAATTGAAACAGTTATTAAGATATACTGATTCCAAACAAGTTATTTTCAATTTTGATGCTGATAATGCTGGTATTAAAGCGACAGAGAGAGCAATTACTGAAATAGAATCTCTCATTTATTCAGGACAAGTTAACCTTAAAATTTTAAATATTCCCGATGGAAAAGATGCTGATGAGTTTATTAAGTCTCATGAAAATGGTTTTGAGAAATATCAAGAACTAATTGATAAAGCACCTCTTTGGTTAAACTGGGAAATTAAACAATTATTAATCGATAAAAACCTCAAACAAGCTGATCACTTTGAACAAGTCGCCCAAGGAATGGTTAAACTATTAAATAAATTATCAGATAGTAATCAACGAAGTTATTATATTAGTTATTGTGCTGAACTGCTGGCACAGGGTGATGCTAGGATTTTACCACTTTATATAAAAAATTTACAAACTCAATTAAATAAACCTCTTAAACAATCTGCTAATAAAAAAATAGATAAAACTTTTATCAAACCCACAATAAGTACCGAAAATAATTTATTAAAAGAAGCAGAAACAATTTTATTAAAAATTTATATTCATTATCCTGAATGTCGTCAAGAAATTTTTGATAAACTAGAAGAAAATAATCTTTGTTTTAGCTTATCAGATCATCGAATAATTTGGCATAATCTACTAGAAATAGAAAAAGACACTTTAAACAAAGACAACGATAATAATGAACAATTTATCTCTAAATTAGAAATAAAAATAATAGAATCATCTCAAGTTATTAATAAAATAAATGAACTTCTGAATTTTCGAGAAATTGAACAATATGAAGACAGGAATAGACTCAACTTAATTATTGATGCTGCTTTAATATCCTTAGAAAAAGCAAACTTAGAAAAATATTGTCGTTATTGTGAACAAAAATATAAGAAAATTAATCCTCAAGAAGATCCTGTCAATTATCAATATTATTTAAACGAATATATTTCCAGTCGGCAGAAAATACTAAAATTACAACCATTAAGAAGTTTTACTCAGTTAGATATTTATGGTTAAAAATCACCCAAAAGGATGAGGCTAAAGTAGGAAGTTTTAGTATGATTTTTAGATTTATGATTAGAATATTTTAGAGAATAAGACGAACATGAAATTAACAGCCCCAAACTTATCAACCCTCATCAAACAATGGTTTCATAATTATCTTGTTCAAGAAGTTCCTAATAACTTGTCACTTTGTGAATTTGAGTGTAGAGAGATTTATTGCGATCGCCATATTTGGCAAAATTGTGAAAAAAAACAAAAATAAACCCCAAGTATCTTGATTATACCTGGGGATGTTCGTTAGATTAATAGATAAAATGACATAAGAACTCTAATTAATCAAGATATCCCATCAATAAAGCGGGATCATCAATATCATTAGGGGCAACAGGACGATTTCCCATGACGGTATAAGTTTCGCTCACCTGTAAGTGACTCACCATAATGGGTCTGTGTCCTGATATGGTTAAAGTGCTTGAGATGTCCATCCCACTAGCAACCACGGGACGAGACCCTCCCACCGATTTATATGTACTAACTACCTTAAGGTGACTTGCTTCTACTGGACGGTTTCCAGGAAGCAAACCAGGTTCAGTAATTAACTGAATACCTTGAGTGCTTGTACTGGCCTTATCTTTGACAGATAAGGCACTGGTTTTCTTTTCTTCAGTGGCAGTAGAACGACTACTGCGGGTAGTTGTCTTGTTAGCGGTTGTGGTTTTTTGAGTTTCTGAGGTTTGAGTGCCGTTAGCGTCAGTTTTTTGGGCAGTCATAATTATTTATCTCCTGAATATTATTATTCTAAGCTTAGGGGATCAAGCATACCGAAGACAATTCAAGGGTAAGATTGAGAACAGGTTATAAACTTGCCCCAAAAGAGTGATCTTCAATATATACCATGAATAGGCAAAAACCTATTCAATCTTAGTTCATAATAAACCTCTATTCCCTTTTAGCCTAGTCATTTAGAAAAAACTTGATAATATAAGCTGATGATAATGATTTTGTTAGTTAAAGATAGCTTTCATCTATATAATAAATAAATGATTCTAATTAATGAAAATTAGTAACGTCCATTACTTTAATAAATAGAGTGAACCGTCGATAATTAATAATAAACCCTAACCACAAACTAATAACTGATAATTAGTCACAGATCACTATTTTATTAATAAAACTCACCCACTTATGGCCGTCTATTCATTTGAAGAAAAGTATCGACGTTTACGACAAGAATTACTCGGTGGGGCGATCGCATTAGGGGGAGTTTTTTTCATAGGAACCCTTTGGTTCTATCTCATCGAAAAATGGACTCTTACCGAAGCGGCCTATATGACCATGATCACCCTCTCCACTGTAGGGTTTTCAGAAGTCCGTCCCCTTGATGATAACTCCCGACTATTTACGATTTTTTTAATTTTGATGGGAGTCATCACCATCGGTTATATTGTAAATCGTTTAACCGAAGCTTTAATTCAAGGTTATTTTCAAGAAGGTATTCGACAACGACAGGAGAAACGCTTGATAGACACCTTAGAACATCATTGTATTGTCTGTGGTTATGGTCGTACAGCGCGACAAGTCGCCCTAGAATTTCAGGCCGAAGACGTTCCTTTTGTCATTATTGACTCTCGACCCGAACAAGTCGAAGAAGCGAAACAATTAGGGTATATTGTTATTCAAGGGGACGCAACCCTAGATGAATGCTTGATCAACGCAAAAATCGATAAAGCCGTCTGTTTAGTGTCTGCTTTAACCTCCGATGCAGAAAACCTCTACACGGTTCTTTCTGCTAAAACCCTAAACCCCAAAATTCGAGCGATCGCCCGAGCCAGTACAGAAGAAGCGGTTTTAAAGCTACAACGGGCTGGGGCTGATGCGGTGGTATCCCCCTACATTACAGGGGGTAAGCGACTGGCTGCTGCTGCTCTGAGACCCCAAGTGATGGACTTTGTAGATGGGATCTTAACGGGAAGCGATCGCACTTTTTATATGGAAGAATTTTTGCTTGACCCCAAGTTTTGTCCTTGCGTAGGCCAAACCCTCAGCGAGGCCAGGTTAAGATTACAGTCCGGGGCGTTGGTGTTGGCCATTCGTCGCTCAGATGGCACTTTATTGGGTGGACCAACGGGAGAAACCCAATTAATGGCCGGAGACTTATTGATTTGTATGGGAACCCCTGAACAACTACGACAACTCAATCAAATTTTAGGGCCGATTACCCCTTCCCCTGCACTACGGCCACCGAGACATTAATAATTAATTTAAGAAAACACCCTACACCCCACACCCCACAACCTTCTTAAGCTTTGTGGTGGTCAGCAGCAATAGAAATGACTTGCGATAGTTGGGATATTTGCTGATTTCTGTCAGAAATGAAACAAGGAAATACTGATAACCCTTCTATGGTGTTAGCTGCTTCTGCACTTTTGACATCTAAAACCACTAAAGGTAGTGCTAAGAGTTCAGGTTCTTGAGCCAGCGATCGCAGATAAGCTTGAGGATCATCTAAAAACTGTCCGTCTAAAACGACCACATCAATGTCCCAGACACTAGCTAATAAACACCCTTGTTCAAGATCATCAGCCTCTAATATGCGGTGATTAGATTGAGACAATTGAGCAATTAACGTCTGTTCTACCCTTGATGTCAAAGGCATCGTTTCTGTATCCTCTTGAGACGCATTAGGAATTAAACTAAGAATCGTTAAAGAACCAGTTTGAGCATTAACGATTGGTTGTCGGGGTTTTAAACACTGTTCGAGAGTTCCTAAATTAGTAGGCACTTTAATAAAACCATCCGCGTGATGGTGTTCGCCTAATAATTGATTTCCTTGGGTTTGTGTTACAAAAACCCGAATATTTCGGGTTTGTAGATCAGATTTTAATAAGGTTAAAACGTCCCATCCTGATAACAGAGGTAACAAAGGATTTAGGAAAATAGCATAAGGTCGAAGTTGGCGAGCTTTTTCGACGGCTTCGGTTCCGGTTCGCGCAATCACGACGCGATATCCCAGTTGTGTCAACTTGTCCATCAGTGCCTCAATAGATTGAGGAATGGCATCAACAATGAGGATCACAGGATTGGAGGAGTGAGCATGAAGTGATCGCTGTTCTTGGTCGGGGGACGGGGGTAAAAGTAACGTAAATTGACTACCCTGGCCGGCTTTCGAGACAAAAGAAATGTCTCCCCCGTGGGCCCTAGCTAAGCGTTGGGTCAATACTAATCCTAACCCGGTTCCTTCAAATTGCCGAGTTAAGGGATTTTCTAATTGTTGAAACTTTTGAAAAATTAAATGTTGAGACTCTTCAGGAATACCAATTCCTGTATCCCAAATGGTAAAGGCGAGCCAATCTTCCCAACGATTGACTTTTAACCCAAATTTTCCTTCTGTTTGGGTAAATTTTATGGCATTATCCAACAAATGGGTCAACATTTGATGAAGTCGTAATTCATCGGCTAATAATTGTTTTAATCCTGGTTCTATCTCTAAACTAAAATCCAGTGGCTGATCGGATTTGCTTTTGTATTTTTCTGTGATGGAATGATAAGCACGCTCACAAATTTCCTTAATATTGACAGGACTAAAGGATAATTTTAATTGTCCTGTTTCTAGCCGTGTTAAGTCTAATAAATCATTCACTAAGGTCATTAACTGACGGCCACTGCGGTAAATTAACTGAGCATAATGAATTTGACGAGGGTTAAGTTGACCGATTTTATCTTCTTGGAGAAGGCTCGATAATCCCACGACTGCGGTTAAGGGTGATTTGAGTTCGTGGCTAATACAGGCTAAAAATTCGTCTTTAAGTCGGTTGAGTTGGACTAAATCGGCATTTTTGGCCGCTAATTCTTGGCATAATTGCTGTTGTTGGGTGACATCCGTAGCGACAAAAATAGAAATGGGAATAGGTAGTTTATCTGTTGTTAAAGAACATTTGATAAATTGCCAAACTTTGTTTTGATCAGGGATAGATGACGATCCCATGTCTAAGTGATTATCAACCAAAGGCTCAAGACTATCGTTGGCAAGGGACGAGATAGGAACACCCCAACTATCAGTTTGTGGGTTCAGCCATTGATCGTAAGCCATATCGGTGATCAAAGCTAGGTTTTGCTTTAGACCATCGTTACTTTCTACACTAATCTTTTGGGTTTTGGGCTGATTCATCGTTTCATGGGGCAAAGGACAAGCTGTTGCGTTATCCGGTGGAATTAATTCTCCAATTTGTTCGCGCCATGTCCGATTTTGTTGAATAATGTCTCCCTGGTGAGTTTGTAACATCACTGGTAAGGGTAGTTCTTCTAAGAGTTGTTTAATGAGGTTTTTGGCTGAGGCTAGTTCTTGTTGAGGATTAGACTGTTCTGCCAAAACTTCCCTCAGAATTTGCCAACTATCGAGTAATCCTAGAAATTCCCCATGTTCATTAACCAGTCCGTAGCTTGGTTGTTTGTCTGAGTACGGGTTATTGTTGAGCCAATGAGCAAAATCACGAATCCGAAGATGAGAGGGAATTAGGGTTAACGGACTGATACAAGTTTCCCAATCCCACGGAAGCGTTGACCCCAGGGAATGTTGCCATCTTGAACTTTTTCCCTTAGTTTGCCCCGAAGCAACCAATGGTTTATTTAATAGGGCTAAGAGAATATCATGGCTAGAAATGATGCCCAAAGGAATTCCCTGTGCATTGACTATGACTACCTTATTAGGACTCTGTTGATTCTCTTGAAACAGAGCCTGTAGTTCTTCATAGGTAATGGGAGGGGTGCAGATAGGGACAGAATATAGAAATTGTTTGAGGGTAAGCATTGAAGCTATGGGAGAGGTAGTTTAGCAAAGAATATGGAGACTGTGGTTAAATTCAATTAAAAATATCGTTTTTCAAATAGGTATGACATAGATTTATTAGGATTTAAGTTTAATCCTTATTTTTGATTCCGTTCATAGTTGAGAAATCGCAAATATGCCTTTCCTTATCTTAATCAATATGTTCTTACTTTTACGCCAAAGGGCTTGATCCCTATACAATTAATTACAATTTTCACAATGAATTAATATATTTTTAATTTCCGAGGCAATTTTGATACTGATGGGAGCTAACAATAATTAAGTAAAGATAAAAAAAGAGGCATTTTCGTCCTCTTGCTCAGTTTGGTCTATTTAGATGTTACTTCTAGAAAGCTTTGACCGCAATTGCTCTACGACTTAATTGGGTTTAAGTGGCAGTCTCCTTGCGGTCCATAGCTCAAATTATTTATTCTTCGGTTGCACTAGCACTGGCCGCTAATTCCTCTTGAGGCTCTTCGCTCTCAGAGGCACTAGGAACCTCTTCGACATTTTCTTCTGTGGGCATTTCTTCCCCTTGGGCTTCAGCCAAAAGTTTCTGACGATACTTTTCAGCCATTTCTTCTGCTTTTTCAAAGACTAAATCCCGATTCTTCAACATATCACCGGCTTCGGGTTCTAGTTGTTTGGTAGACAGAGAAATACGTCCCCTTTCAGCATCAAGATCAATGATCATCACTTTTAATTCATCATTGACTCCAAAAACACTGTGAGGAGTATCAATATGATCGTGGGAAATTTCGGAGATGTGGAGCAGTCCACTCACACCACCAATATCGATAAACGCCCCGTAAGGTTTGATACCACGGACAGAACCAATGACCACTTGACCCACTTCTAAGCCGTTCATCTTCCGTTCTACTAGCGCACGACGGTGGCTGAGAACAAGACGGTTACGCTCTTCATCCACTTCTAAAAATTTTAAGGGCAACTCTTCCCCGACTAAATCTTCTTTAGCTTCACGGGTACTAATATGAGATCCAGGAATAAAGCCCCGTAACCCTTCAATTCTCACCAAGGCACCGCCTCGGTTGGTGGCAAAGACGTTAGAACGCACGGTGGCATCTTCTGCCTGTAATTGGCGTACCCTCTCCCAAGCTCGCATATACTCGATACGACGAATGGATAGGGTTAATTGTCCATCTTCGTTTTCATCGGTGAGGATGAAAAATTCTCTTGTTTCGTTGGACTGGAGAACCTCATCCGGATCATCCACTCGGTTAATTGACATTTCTTGGATGGGAATATAAGCAGCAGTTTTTGCGCCAATGTCAATTAATGCTCCTCTCGGTTCCATACTGAAAACCGTCCCAGGAACAATATCCCCAGGACTAAAGTGATAGTCGTATTTATCGAGCAGGGCTGCGAAATCTTCGTGCGTGAAACCTATGTCTTTTGTTGTTGTTTTCTGAGTTACCATGTACTTTTGTTTTCCTATATCTGAATCTCCAATCGTTGGCGGTGCCTCCTGTTGATGTACAGTTTCCAATTTTAGGGGGTCAGACATAAGGGCCTTTCCCTAAGCGAATGAACTGCCATGAAGAAGATCCTTCTCACCCAAGGCGACAAGGACAGTCTTAGAAGATTGAGTGTAATTTGTTCAATCAGTGTCAGGATACAGATTCTTTATCATATCACTATTAAATTATAGTCGATCATTGCTAATTGTGAGATATTATTAACATTAATTTTGCGAGTAGGGAATAAATAATAGGAAATAGGGCATAGGGAACGTCGGAATACAATGTTTTTTTATTAATCATTCCTGGTTACGATAGTAAAAGTGGAGGGGTTAACGTACCTTATTTGTCTTGATTATGGGTGAATAATGCAAAATCGATTAGTCCTAGCATAGCTAGAAAGTTTACCACAGGTGAAAACAGATGGTTATGCACTTATCGAAAAATAAAAAAATAGGAAAAAAGAGATGTTCATTCTTGAGTTGTAACTTTATATAATTTATTAACTGATTAAGTTCCTATTTCGGCACAGTTTTGTAGTTATGTTGCTTTACTTCCTCCACAAAACCTTAATAAAATAAACGATCGCACTTACAATGATATTCTGAAGAGGTAGCAGATCAATTTATCCTTTATAATCGACTTCTGCAACGATCAAGATAAAATTGTCCTAGCTCATAATTTTCTAGAACAATGGAAAATAAATAAATTTTCTGTATGTTAAAGGTTTCATTTAATGAAAATACCAACATTTGAAGATATTTGGCAAAATAGTTTACAATGGCAACCGACACAAGAACAATTAGAAAAATGGGAGATATTATATCAAGAAATACTATTAATTAATCGTCAAATTAATTTAACTCGAATAACAGAACCCCAAGAATTCTGGGAAAAACATTTATGGGATTCTTTAGCTGGTGTTATTGGCTTAGATTTTTTGAATTACAAAGATTCATTAAAAGTGATTGATATTGGTACAGGAGCTGGTTTTCCTGGTCTTCCAATAAGTATTATTTTTCCCCATTGGCAACTGACTTTATTAGATTCAACTCAAAAAAAAATTAAGGTCATTAACCTCTTTTTAGAAGCATTAAAATTGTCTAATTCTCAAACAGTGGTTGGACGAGCGGAAGCGATAGGACATTTACCACAACATAGAGAAAAATATGACTTAGGCTTAATTCGTGCAGTGGGAGAACCGTCTGTCTGTGCTGAATATGTTTTACCTTTTCTCAAAATTGGAGGAATTGGTGTATTGTATCGAGGAAACTGGGAAACACAAGAAGAAATTAACTTAAAAGCTGCTTTAAAAAAATTAGGAGGCAAAATTATTTTAGTTAAACAACTTCGCACTCCTTTAACTAAAAGTGTGCGTCATTTTATTTATATCAAAAAAGTTGTTTTGACTCCTGAACAATTTCCCCGTGATGTCGGTATTCCGAAACAGAAACCTCTATAATATCGAACATTTGTTAACTGTCAGATATTTTAAGTCTCTCTTCAAGGCCAAAGATAATACGTTAAAATAAAGTATTAAATTGTATATCAATTGTAATAACATTGTGAATCATTCACAGTTAAATGAATAGAAACAAAACTAACCAAAAGATGATTTGAGCCTTATCATTTCTTATACAATTAAAATCTAACTGTACTTAACTCATCGTCTCTCCCTTACTATTCATTGATAATGAATTATCCGAAAGCCTTGATCATCGATGATAACCCAAGCGATCGCAAATTAGCTTTACGTCAAATCAAAAAATTGTTTCCTGAGTTTAAATATTGGGAAATTATCGACGAAGCTGACTTCAGCGAAGCATTACAAAAGCAAAAATTTAACTTAGTTGTGACTGACTATCGCTTACGTTGGACTACAGGCTTAGATATTTTACATCGCATTAAACAACAGATACCCGATTGTCCCGTCATCATGTTTACCGGTACAGGTAGCGAAGAAATTGCAGTTGAAGCAATGAAAGCCGGATTAGATGATTATGTGATTAAGTCTCCTAAACACTATATCCGTCTCGCAGCAGCGATCAGATCCGCCTGGCAGCGATGGCAACAAAGACAAGCGTTAGACCAAATTCAACAAACCTATGATCGCTTTTTTAAACGTATACCATTAGGATTATATCGTCTCAATCGTGCAGGAGAAATTTTAGAAGCCAACCCCACCTTAATGAAAATGTTCGGTTACGAAAAAAGGGAAGAACTATTTAATCAAAATTTAGCTAATTATCACCTTGAACCAGACGTTTATCGTCAGTGGCAACAACAATTAGGACAAGTTGAGGCAAAAGAAGACTTTGAAGGACGAATTCGTAATCACCAACAAGAAATCATTTGGGTGAGTCATAAAGCGATCGCCGTTAAAGATAAAAAAGGTGAGATCATTGGTTATGAAGGGGCAATAGCAGATATTACCGCCAGCAAACAAGCAGAATTAGAACGCATTCAACTCTTACATGAGGCACGTCAGGCACAAGAAGAAGCTGAAAGATTAAATCATGTCAAAGATGAGTTTTTAGCTACCCTTTCCCACGAATTACGAACCCCTCTTAATGCCATTATTGGTTGGATGCAACTATTACGAAGCGGAACTTTAAACGAAGACCAATTTAACACCGGTTTAGAAGTCATAGAACGTAATGCTAACGTACAAACTCAGCTAATTGAAGACCTTTTGGATGTTTCGCGCATTATTTGCGGTACATTAAAGCTAGAAGCTCAGCCCATTAATGTAATTTCTGTTATCTTGTCGTCTATTGATACGGTAAGTCCAACGGCTAAAGCAAAAAATATTAACATCAATCTTCAACTTAGCAGTCAAACAATAGAGATTAATGGAGATAAAGAAAGACTGCAACAGGTGTTTTGGAACTTGTTAATCAATGCTGTTAAATTTACCCCTATCGACGGTTCCATTACCATCGAGGGAGGAGAAGAAAATAACCAGATGGCATTTATTCGTATCACAGATACAGGTAAAGGAATTTCTGGTGATGTCTTACCCCATATTTTTGATCGCTTTCGTCAAGCAGAACATAAGTCTTCGACGCGAACACAAGGAGGACTTGGTTTAGGTTTAGCCATCGTTCGTCATATTGTGGAGATGCACGGCGGTAGCGTCATGGCTGAGAGCGAGGGAATTGACAAAGGCAGTACCTTTACCGTTGAGTTACCCGTAATTCAGTCAGTACGTAACCAGGAAACAAAATCTACCTCAGCATCTCAGTTGAATTCTCTTCCTTCTCTATTAAATCTAAATCTATTAGTGGTAGAAGACGAAGCCGATGCCCGCGAAATGATCACCTTAATTTTAGAACAGTGTGGTGCTAAAATTGTTGCTGCTAGCTCGGTCAGACAAGCGTTAAGTCAATACCAGCAACATCCGATAGATGTCATTATTAGCGATATTTCCATGCCCTTAGAAGATGGTTATGAACTAATTCAACAAATTCGTAGTCAAGAGAATGAACAAACTCGTCTACCTGCGATCGCTCTAACTGCCCATGCTAGAGAAGAAGATAAACAAAAAGCACTCCTGGCTGGTTTTGATCTCCATCTACCCAAACCCATTGAGCCTTTGCGATTGGTTCAATCTATATCAGAATTAATACAAAATAGACAATAAGAACAAGAATTTCAGAGCAAAAACGGGAGGAATCTAAGGCAATGACTAGCGATCGCTCAAACAAGATCAGGAAACCCCCCCATCTCCTCCCTACAAAGCAACGGACTATTCTGTTAGTGGATGATTCAGAAGTCGATAGAGTGATATATCAACGCTATCTAAAAAAAAGTAGGGAATATGATTACCATTTCATCGAAGCCGAAACAGGAAAAGCAGCCTTAGAAATATACCCTAACGTTTTACCCGATCTTGTCTTATTGGATTATTTCTTACCGGATATCAACGGCTTAGAATGGATAGAGCGATGGCAACAAAAATATAATAAAAATCCTTGCCCTGTGATTATCCTAACGGGACAAGGAAACGACAATATAGCCGAACAGTTTATTAAACTGGGTGCTGCTGATTATTTAATTAAGGATCAAATTACCTCGGATCGATTAAACTTTTCGGTCTATAAAGAGTTAATCCGTCAAGAAGAAAAACAGAAGTTTACCCAAACAATTCAATGTCAAAATGAGCAACTTTTAGAAGTGAATCGATTGCTAAAAGATCAGATGAATTGCGGTGAAAATGCTGACTGTTTACTTCGTAACAATGAGGAAAAGCTACATTGTGCTGTATTTAATGCCCCCATCCCTGTCTTAGTTCACGCTGAAGATGGAGAAATTCTGCACGTTAATCAAACTTGGACAGAGTTATCTGGCTACACAATTGAGGACATTCCCACCACTGCTGAGTGGACACAAAAAGCTTATGGAAATAAACAAGGAACGGTTAAATCTTGGATAGATCGCCTTTACGAATTAAATCAGCGAGTGGATGAAGGAGAATTTAAAATTAGAACCGCCGATGGACAAGTTCGTATCTGGAATTTTAGTTCTGCCCCTTTGGGTAAATTATTAGATGGTAGACGTTTAGTCATTTCCTGCGCTAAAGATGTTACAGAAATTAAACAAGCGAAAATGGCCTTACAAGAAAGTGAAATCCATTTTCGCAAAACCTTTGAACAGGCTGCTGTAGGAATGGCTCATGTTGCTCCCAATGGTAAATGGTTATTGGTGAATCAAAAACTTTGTCAAATTGTCGGTTATAGCCAAGAAGAGTTACGAGAAAAAACCTTTCAAGAAATGACTCATCCTGATGATGTAGAACCGGATTTAGAATACGTCCGTCAAATCTTAGCAGGGGAAATCACCAGTTATTCAATGGAGAAACGCTATATCCGCAAAGATAAGTCCCCAGTTTGGGTTACTCTGACAGTTTCTTTGTTCAAAAGCAAAACAGGAGAACCAGAATATTTTATTTGTGTCATAGAAGATATTAATGAGCGCAAAAATATAGAATTATCTCAACAACAAGCTTTAAAACGCCTAGCCAATCTACATCAAATCGATAAAGCAATTATTGAAGCACAAAAACCCCAAGCGATCGCTAAGATAGCTATTAATAACATTCAATATTTTTTGCCGGCTTGTCAGCGTGCTTCGATTGTTACTTTTAATTCAGAACACCGTGCTGCCACAATTTTAGGAACTCAGGGTAGAGCAGAACAAAAAACACCAAAAAAATTAGAAACCACTCTCGACATTTGGCAGGATTTAATTAACAGGTTACAAGAATCAGAACAAAATTATGTAGTTGCTTATTTAAGTCAATTACCTAAGCTATCAGCAGCTATTCCTAGTCTAGCGACTTCAGGGTTAGACTGTTTCATTTGTTTTTCTTTAAAAGCACAAAATAAATTACTCGGTATTTTTAAGTTATGGGTAGAAGATGTCGAAGTGGTTACGCCAGAACAGTTGGCCATAATCGAAGAAATCAGCGTTCAAGTGGCGATCGCTATTCAACAAGCTAATCTAATTCAAGCGGATCAAAATTATGCACTAAATCTAGAAAAGAAAGTGCAAGAACGGACTGCTCAAATCGAAGAAATCAACAAAGAACTCAAAGCCTTCAGTTACAGCATTTCCCATGATCTCAAAGCTCCCTTACGAGCCATTCAAGGTTTTGCGGTCGCTCTACAAGAAGATTATGCCGAAAATTTAGACGACTTGGGACAAGAATATGCTTCAAGGTTGGTTGCTTCAGCAGAGCAAATGGAAAAATTAATTCAAGATTTACTGGCTTATAGTCGCTTGTCACGGACTGAAATTCATAAAAAGCCGGTAAATTTAACCTCAGTGGTGAATAAAGCTTTAGAAGATTTGGAGATAGCAATGACAGACGTTCAGCCAGAAATAACTATAGAAAAGCCATTATTAAACGTTTTAGGTAATCGCACAATTTTGCAGCAAATCGTTAACAATTTGCTGTCTAATGCTCTCAAATTTACCTCTGCTAAGGTCAAACCCCAAATACATATCTGGACTGAAGAATATCCTGAAAATTTTGTCCGTTTGTGGATAGAAGATAAGGGTATCGGCATCGAAGCGCAACATCAAGAACGTATTTTTGAAGTGTTTGAACGATTGCATGGCAATGAAGCATATCCTGGGACAGGTATTGGTTTAGCTATTGTCAAAAAAGGTGTTGAAAGATTAGGGGGGAGACTGGGTGTTAAATCAGAAGTTAACCGTGGTAGTCGTTTTTGGGTTGAATTGCCTGGGGTTGAAGGGTAGAATGTAACTAGACGGAGGTAATAATCATATTTCCTTTGTTTATTAATCACTTTTATAGGAACTTATTATCTATTCTGCTTGAGTTCGTTTAAGTAATAACAAAAAATCACCTCTTTCCTTTAAAATTTTCAAGGTTTAAAATGAATTGGTCAAAAATTTGTTGTTGCTTGCGAAGTATAATCACACTTTAGTTTAAATTGGAGCAACGGCTTCTTAGAAATGTGTATCTTATTAGTCGAAGATGATTACAATGATATCCTGTTGATTCAGAGAGCTTTTCGTAAAGCTGAGATTAGACAGCCTATGATGCAAGTGTCAGACGGAGAAGAAGCGATCGCCTATTTGAGTCGAGAAGGAAAATACGCTGATAAAAATATTTATCCTACGCCTCTATTAGTATTACTAGACTTAAAATTACCCCGACGTTCAGGGTTAGAAGTATTAGCTTGGATACGTCAGCACCCTAGATTAAAACGCTTATTAGTCGTGGTTCTGAGTTCTTCTAAAGAAAATTCTGACCTTAATCATGCTTATGATCTTGGAATCAATTCCTATCTAGTTAAACCCGTTAACTTTCAAGATTTTGTCAAATTGATCCAATTAGTTGAAGCTTATTGGCTACAACGGAATGAGCCTCCTAAAATTAGCTGCAACAATTAAGGAGTTAAACAAGTTTCAAGTCACCTGTGAAGAAAGGGAACAGGGAACTCTATAATAGGCAACAGGTAAAGATTTTAGCTTTTTTAATTAAAGGAAGTGAGCCAAAAACCGTTAAGATTGATGATATAAGCAATTTGAGCAAGCCATAGGGCTGCTTGATAGGAGAACCATCAATTAAAATGCTCGATACTCAATCAATTTTAAACGTATTAAGACCGGTTCAAGATCCAGAACTACAAAAAAGTTTAGTCGACCTCAATATGATTCGTAACGTTGCTGTAGATGACGGTAACGTTAGCTTTACCCTGGTTTTAACCACTCCTGCTTGTCCGTTACGCGAATTTATCGTAGACGACTGTAAAAAAGCGGTTCAAACCTTGCCAGGAGTAGAAACCGTAAACGTAGAAGTCACCGCAGAAACCCCTCAACAAAAATCCCTCCCTCACCAGCAGTCTGTGGCAGGAACAAAAAACATCATTGCGGTTTCTAGTGGTAAAGGGGGAGTAGGAAAAAGTACCGTAGCGGTGAATATTGCCGTTGCTTTGGCTCAAACTGGAGCAAAAGTCGGTTTACTTGATGCTGATATTTACGGACCCAACGCCCCTACCATGTTAGGACTGGAAAATACGGAGGTGCAAGTCGAAAAAAATGAAGCAGGAGATATTCTTCAACCCGCCTTTAACTATGGGGTGAAAATGGTATCGATGGGCTTTTTAATCGATCCTGATCAACCGGTGATTTGGCGGGGTCCCATGCTTAATGGCATTATTCGTCAATTCCTTTATCAAGTCAACTGGGGAGCCTTAGACTATTTAGTGGTGGATATGCCTCCAGGTACCGGAGATGCTCAGTTAACCATGGCCCAAGCAGTTCCTATGGCCGGCGCTGTGATTGTTACTACTCCTCAAACTGTCTCTCTTTTAGATGCTCGTCGGGGCTTAAAAATGTTTGAACAGTTGGGAGTTAAAGTATTGGGTTTGGTGGAAAATATGAGTTATTTTATCCCCCCAGATGCACCAGAACGTCAATATGACCTATTTGGCTCCGGTGGTGGGGAAAAAGCCTCAAAAGAGTTACAAGTGCCTCTACTGGGCTGTATCCCCCTAGAAATTGCCCTTAGAGAAGGAGGTGACAAAGGGATTCCTATTGTTATGTCGGCTCCTGAGTCGGCCTCCGCTCAGGCATTAACGGCGATCGCTCAAAATATTGCTGCCAAAGTGTCTGTGGCTGCTTTAGCTTAAGGGGAATAAGTGATCTAAACATTAAGATTCTTGTCTTTTGCTTGACTTAACTTTTAAGATGTCTAGTAGAGGAAATTAGCTCAATAGAAAGGAGTCAATGAGTCACTTTTGTTCCTGATCCAGTTTGGCTGCTCCCCTGCTCTATTCAACCCATAGAGTTTATTGTGTTTAGATAGTTCTGTGAGGAGTTCTCTCTATTATGATGTTACGAACTACAAAATACGCTTATCGAGGCAGTCGCAAACGAACAGTCCCTTTATGGTTATCGTCTTTGCCCCAAGTTGATTGGTTGTTACTGATCTTGGTGGTGGGTTTAACCAGTATTGGAGGGCTAATGATTCGCAGCACGGAACTCCATGAAACTTCTGTCACTTGGTGGCAACATTGGCTCTTTGGGGGTTTAGGCGTGGCGATCGCTTTATTTATAGCTCGTTGTCGTTACGAACATTTAATGCAGTGGCACTGGCTCACTTATGCTATCACCAATATTTCTCTGATTGCAGTTATTGCGATCGGGGTAGCAGCCAATGGGGCGCAAAGTTGGATCGAAATTGCTGGATTTAATATCCAACCGTCGGAGTTTGCCAAAGTAGGGTTAATTATCACTTTAGCTGCTTTACTTCATCAAAAAGATGCTAAGACAATCCCATCAGTTTTACGTATTTTAGGAGTAACGGCAGTTCCTTGGGTGTTAATTATGTTACAACCCGATTTAGGAACTGGGTTAGTGTTTGGGGCGATTACGTTGGGGATGCTCTATTGGGCGAATATGTCCCCTGGATGGTTAATTTTAATGATCTCTCCCATTATTTCAGCCATTTTATTCAATGTCTTGTTTCCTGGATGGATTATTTGGGCTATTTTAATGGGATTAGTGGCTTGGTTTACACTGCCCTTAAGGTTTGTGTCCACTATCTTTGTTATGGGTATGAATTTTGGCTCAGGGAAACTGAGTGGCATTTTTTGGGGACTCCTCAAAGATTATCAAAAAGACCGTTTAACCCTATTTTTAGAACCTGAAAAAAATCCCTTGGGTGGGGGTTATCAATTAATTCAATCTCGTATTGCTATTGGTTCGGGTGAATTATGGGGACGGGGACTATTTGAAGGGACACAAACTCAGTTAAATTTTATCCCTGAACAACATACGGATTTTATTTTTTCGGCGGTTGGTGAAGAGTTTGGTTTTATCGGTGCGATCGCTGTTTTGGTGGCGTTTTGGTTAATTTGTTTTCGCTTAGTGGTTATTGCTTGTCAAGCAAATGATAATTTTGGCTCATTACTCGCGATCGGAATGTTATCGATGATTTCGTTTCAGGTGATTGTTAATATCTGTATGACTGTAGGATTAGCACCCATTACAGGGATTCCTTTACCTTGGTTAAGTTACGGGCGATCGGCTTTATTAACGAATTTTATTGCCTTAGGGTTAGTGGAATCAGTGGCTAATTATCGACCGAAAAAGCGGTTTTAAATTGGTCAGCAGTGAGTTCAAGAGATTCGTAAGTCCGTCCATTGCGCGCTCGCTAAATTCAACCTCATAAGCTGTTCCATGTTAGATTATTTAATTTTGCCTTGAATTTTCTTTTGCAAAATCTCTTTAATTTGATCTTGAAACAGAGAAGCATCATAAAAAGAAATAGACTGACATCTTGCATCAGTACAAGAAAACTTAATAATTATCAGAAAGTAATCAATTATGAATAATTTAGCGTCAAAATGAAATACTATTGCGGATTGCCTTTTGGCTCCCTAAACTAGCTCATGTAATCGAAGGTGCAAGATATGAGTAGACATAACATCATGTCAAGTCAAGATTGGCAAAAGCTTTTTGAACATTAACAATCATTTTTTCCTTGTTTTTAAGAAGCGATGGCTCCGAATACAATTAAGATAGAATTAGCAGACTTAATCAATACTATTTTATGCTCACTTCCGTCCTTGACTCATCAAAGACTCATGTACCTACTATTGTTAATTTAAACAATGGGTTAACAATCATTGCCGAACAAATGCCTGTAGAAGCGGTTAACCTTAATGTATGGCTTAGGGTGGGTTCAGCCTTGGAGTCAAATGAGATCAACGGAATGGCTCATTTTCTCGAACATATGGTTTTTAAAGGCACACCTAAGTTGAAAAGTGGTGAGTTTGAACAGCTAATTGAACAAAGAGGCGCAGTTACCAATGCGGCCACATCCCAAGAATATACCCATTTTTATATTACCAGCGCACCAAAAGATTTTGCAGATTTGGTTCCTTTGCAGTTAGATGTTGTTTTCAATCCAATGATCGAAAATGAAGCATTTGAACGAGAAAGATTAGTGGTTCTTGAAGAAATTAGACGCTCTCATGATAATCCTAATCGTCGCACCTTTTATCGAGCAATGGAAACTTGTTTTGAAAGTTTACCTTATCGTCGTCCGGTGTTAGGTCCAGCATCAGTTATTGAAGGGTTAACCTCTCAACAAATGCGTGAGTTTCATGGTAGTTGTTATCATCCTACCTCAGTCACAGCCGTAGCGGTGGGGAATCTTCCTGTTGAAGAATTAATAGATACTGTTGCTAATGGTTTTGAAGAAACTTATTATACTCAAAAAACAATTTCTGATAGTTATCAGTCTTTAAGGTTTCCTGATGCGCCTGAGTCACCATTTAAAGATATTGTACGTCAAGAATACGAAGATGATAAACTGCAACAAGCGCGGTTAATTATGATGTGGAAAGTCCCCGGTTTTCTTGAGTTGAATGAGACTTATGCGTTAGATGTTTTAGCTTCTATTTTAGGGAAGGGTAAAACCTCTCGTTTATTTCGAGATTTACGAGAAGAAAAAGGTTTAGTGTCTCAAATTAGTGTAAGTAATATGACTCAAAAAGTTCAAGGAATGTTTTATCTGGCTGCTAAGTTGTCAACGGATAAAATCACAGAAGTCGAAAAAATAATTATTCAGCATTTACGTAAAATTCAACAAGAATCTGTTAAAGAAGAAGAGTTAAAACGTATTAAAAGACAAGCGATTAATCGTTTTATTTTTAGTAATGAAAGACCAAGCGATCGCACGAATCTGTATGGCTATTATTATTCTCAAATGCACGATTTAAACCCTGCTTTATCTTATCCTCAGATTATCCAATCTTTAACTTTAGATGATATTCAAAAAGCAGCGCAAAAGTATCTTAACTTAAATGCTTACGGGGTAACAATAGTGAAAAATTAAAAGTGATTGTAAACTGTAAATATATTAATAATGAAGGTTAAAAATAATGTGGACACAAATCGCTGAACATATTAGTCAAACAACAGGCAAATCTTTTGCAATAGAAAACCGAAAATCAGTCAGTGGTGGCTGTATTAACCAAGGTTACTGTCTCATTGGGAAAGACATTAAATACTTCGTAAAGATCAACCATGCTTCTCAAGTGGAAATGTTTACAGCAGAAGCATTAGGACTCAAAGAAATGGCAAAAACCGAAACTATTAGAGTTCCTAAACCGATATGTTGGGGAATGGCAGAACGTTCGAGTTATATTATTTTAGAATGGTTAGAATTTGGTCATTCGTCTAAAGAGTCGTGGGAGTTAATGGGCAAGAATTTGGCAAAAATGCACCAATATCAAGGGGAAACTAAATTTGGTTGGAGTCAAAATAACACTATTGGTTCAACTCCACAAGTTAATAATTGGACAGAAAAGTGGTCTGACTTTTTTGCAGATTATCGCATTGGTTATCAATTAAAATCAGCCTCAAGAAAGGGAGGGAATTTCGGCAATTATAGTCAAATTGTAGAAAAAGTGAGAGATATTTTATCAACAATTAATCCTCAACCTTCTTTAGTTCACGGAGATTTGTGGTCAGGGAATGCAGCCGTGACAGAAGCAGAAGAACCGGTTATATTAGATCCTGCTACCTATTATGGCGATCGCGAGGTTGATATCGCCATGACTGAACTTTTTGGGGGTTTCCCGGCTCCATTTTATCGGGGATATAATGAGGTATTTCCGTTAGATGAAGGGTATAAAAAACGCAAGACTTTGTATAATCTTTATCATATTTTAAATCATTATAATTTGTTTGGGGGTGGTTATGGTTCTCAGGCTAATTATATGATTCAAGAAGTATTAAAAAGTTAGATATTTTTGAAGGGAATAGGCAAACGGCAAAAATTAGGACACAAGAAGGTTAAGGCGATCGCCTGAAAATCTCCTGTTTCTTTTTCTCTTTTTAACCATAAATCCAAAGTGTTACGACTAACTTTGAATAAACGGTAGACATTGACTTTTTTATGTCCTCTTTTGACTGCTTCAATGGCTTTTTTGCGTACATCATAGCTATAAGGTGCTGGTATAGTCTTGGAGATCACTTGATTAGTTGATAACTTCTTTTCTATTATAAAAATATCCTAACCAAAATGCGTAGTGCTATAGGTCTTTTTTGTTAAAATTTGCCCACTCTACAGATTAGGCTCTAATTTTCTTCATTTTTCTCGTTAATTTTTTCACTCCCATAATAAAGTCATCAACGAAGGTATAAACCACAGGAATGACAATTAAAGTTAATAAAGTGGACACCGTTAACCCCCCTAAAATAACTGTAGCAATGGGGGAATAAGCATCCATTCCTGTCTCAGGATAAAAGGCTAATCTTACGACTACAATCATTGTGGTTAATGTGGTCATAAAAATGGCTTTTAATCTCACGGGTCCCGACTCTCGAATGGCCTGCATTCTGGGAACCCCTTCCTGTCGCTTGGTTAAAATTAATTCTAATAATAAAATAGCAGAAGATACGGCAATTCCTGATAAAATAATAATGCCTAAAATTGATACCGTAGATAAGGTTTGTTTGGCTAATAATAACGCCCCAAATACTCCAACTAATTCTAAAGGAATAGACAACATCATTACCAAAGGTTGAATAAATGAACCAAATTGAATTACTAAAATAAGGTAAATTAATACTAAAGAAACCACTAAACCTTTTAATAAACGATCAAATTCAATCATCATATCCGTCATATCCCCCATCGAGTCTAACCCATAACCAGGGGGAAACGTAATCTCTTCTGCTGCTTGCATTGCAACCGCCATTGACAAATTCATCGAGGCAGGATTACGCTTACGATAGAAGCCATTGACATAGACAACCCGACGGCCATTAACCCTTTCCACTAATGTCGGCCCTTGAGAAGGTTCTAACCTTGCTACCATTGATAAGGGTATTTGTTCCCCGTTGGGAGTAGTGATGTAAGTGGAAGCTAAATCTTGAAAATTGCCCCTATCTTGCTGATTGTAGCGCACTAAGATGGTATTTTGCCGTAAATTAGGACGATTATAAAAACTACGGGTATATCCTCCATTTAAAGCGTATTTTGCTTGTTCTGTGACCATTGCTAAACTTAACCCCAACTCTTGGGCCCGACGGCGATCAATTTTTAGTTGATATTCCGGTTGGTTTAGACTAGAACTGGTGTGCGTCATGACGATATCGGGATTATTTTCAGCGATATTTAAGACTTCTTGGGCTAAACTGTGTAAAATATTCAAATCTTCTCCATAAACAGCGATTTGTATGGGTGCAGCAGAGGTGGCCATCACATCCACACCCATCTCTTTCATAGCAATGCGTCGTATTCCTGGTATGGTTGCATTAGCTTCTGTTTCTATTGCATCCATGACTTGCCAAATATCTCGTTGTCTTTCCCCCAAGGGTTTGAGGGTGACTATCATCGATGCAGCGTTAACCCCACCCATACTATAAGCACTAAAATAGGTACTATTGCGGGTAAATTCAAAGCCTATTTCTGAGGAAACTTTTTCAATTTCTGGCTGTTCTAAGATAATAGTTTCAAATTGTTTTGCTGTTTGATCGGTTTTTTGAAAAGACACCCCAGGTTCTAATTCTATGGTTGCCATAAACTGTCCTGAGTCCCCTAATGGCATCATTTCTTGAGGGATAAAGGGATATAAAGCAAAGGCTAAAACAATAAATGCTCCTGCTATAGCTAAAGTGATTTCTCGATTTTTTAAACTAAGATTTAATAACCAGCCGTAACTCTTTTCTAAAGCAATAAAGCCATAATGAAAGGGACTCACTAACCATTGTAACCAGGTTCTTTTTTGATTTTTAGTTTTGCCCAGAGGTTTTAAGAAGAATGCAGCCAAGAGGGGAATTAATGTGATAGAAACTAACAAAGAGGAAATAAAAGCAAACACCATCGGATACACTAAACCCACAAACATTAACCCCGTCAAACCACCGGCTAACACTGTCGGTAACAAAGCAGCAATCATAGTACAACTAGCTGCTGCACTTGCTAAAAATACCTCTCCTGTCCCTTCAATAGCTGCTTTTCTGGGGCTTTTTCCTAACTTTAGATGACGATCAATAGAATCAATTACAATAATAGAATCATCCACTAATTTTCCTATCGCCATCATCATCCCTACCAAAGTAGAAGAATTTAAAGACATAGAAATCGGGATAAAAGGAAGCATGGATAAAGCCAAAGACATCGGGATAGAAATCATAACAATAGCCGTCGCCCGAAAATCTTCTAAAAAGACTAAAATAACAATCCCTGCCAACAAAACACTAATTAACAGTTCCCCTGTAGTGCTATCTTTAATTAACTCCACTAAAAACGAATTATCATACGCCTCTTGAAATTCAATCCCTGGATATTGTGCTTCGATTTTTTCTAATTCTTTCCGTACTCTTTCTATCACCTTTGGGGAACTAGAGTCTGGCTTTTGAATCACATTCACCGCTAATGCTGACTGACCATTGTAACGATAACCACTGCGTTTCTCTTCATAAGTATCTTTGACCTCTGCCACATCCCGAATATAAACAATTCTTCCCCCCATCTCATAGAGGGGATAATCTCTCACCATTTGAGCATTTAACGCCCGATCATCTGCCCTAACTAAGATTTCTGTATCCCCTCTCGTTAAGACCCCTGCACCCTCGCTAACGTTGTTTTTATCGATGGCATCCCGAACATCGAGTATAGATAACCCATAAGCTGCTAACTTTTGGCGATCAACGATCACTTGCAACTGTCGTCGATATCCCCCAAAAATAGAAACTGCTTGCACATCCATCACTTGCGTCAGGCGATCAACTAAAGTATTATCCGCAAACTCCCGTAACTGTACGGAGTCCCATCCTTCCCCTTTCAGTGCCAAGGTCAAAACAGGACGATTTAGGGGATCGATAGGTAAAACCCAATAAGAACGGGTATTTATACCATCTAAAGGTAAATCCCCTTCGGCTGCCTTCATCACGCTTTGTACTTCTTGTACTGCTGTATCAATATCTCCACCCCAAGCAAACTGAATGGTCACTAAAGACATATCCTGTTGAGAACTTGATCGCACAAACCTCACCCCATCCAATACCGTCAGACGCTGTTCAATGGGTTTACTGATGTAGGTTTCGACTTCTGTAGGGGTTTGTCCCTCGGCCATGGTGATGATGGCCACCAAAGGACTTTGTACATAAGGCATCATCCGCACAGGGATAATAATAAGGGTAAGAATAGATAAAATGATCACCCCAATATATAGCGCAAGCGTAATAACAGGGTTACGAATGGACCACCGAGTGAGAAAGGTTTTCATCAATACCATTACAAAACGTAGGGTGGGCAAATACTGTAACTGTTTATATTAATGAGTAAGTTAAGATGCTTGCCCATCAATAAACCATTATTAATAAGGTGACAGATAATTATGAAATAGAGATGAAATGGCAGGTTGAAAAAATGCGATCGCTTATGTTTGGTAGGCAATGATATCAATATTTTATATTGATTCATTTATCAGTTAACTTTGCCCACCCTACGGGTAAGATCATTTTATCAATGACCTTGACTGAAGAAGTTTAGTGACTCTAAAATCATTTTCCATTGAATTCAATGGATTTAAGATGTCAAATTACCGTCGTTTATATTTTAAAGGAAGCACTATATTTTTAACAATTGTTACTTATCAACGAGTTCCTTTATTTAAGAATTCTGACTATATTACTAAATTACGGATTGCTGTTTCTCAAGTCAAAAAAGAAAAGCCGTTTGATATTTTAGGTGCAGTCATTTTACCCGATCATTTACATTTTATTTGGTCATTACCCAAACATGATAGTAACTATTCTCAACTAATTTCACGAATGAAAGTCTTATTTACTCGTTCTATTGGCAGACAGCTAAGATCAGTCAATAATATTCCTGAGTCACGACGCAAACATAGAGAAAGTAATGTATGGCAAAGACGGTTTTGGGAACATACAATTAGAAATGAACAAGATTTAAAAACTCATTTAGATTACATTCATTATAATCCTGTTAAACATAGATTAGTTTCTTGTCCCCATCATTGGGAATATTCCAGTTTTCATCAATGGGTAAAAAGAGGTTTTTATCCTTTAGAATGGGGATGTTGTTGTCACGGTAAGTCGACTAAAACACCAGATTTTTCTAATATTATCAATCAAGTCGGCGAGTAGGGTGGGCAAATAGGAAAACTTATGTGATTTAATATTAACTTACCATCATTGCCCACCATTCTTATAAGTATTATTAGGTGGGCAAGATATCAATATTCTAAATTAATTCATCTAAACTCTGGCTTTGCCCACCCTACTTTTATTTAACTTCTATAACAATCTCATTTTCTCCTTGATATTTTGCGTCTTTAACTGTCGCTGCTAAGTTCCAAGTTCCAGCCATACCAAAGTTAGTTTTAACTTTAAATTGTCCAGGGGTTTCTGTTGGTTCAATTTCTACTTTGGAAATCATCGGATCTTCCCCTTCCATTGGCATTGTTGAACTGACTTCGATGTTTTCAACCGGTACACTTTCCCCAGACGTGTTATCTTTAACTTCTAAAATTAGTTCTGCATCTCCCATCGGAATCTCTTCTTCTGGACTAGCTAAAGCAACCATAACAGTATTTTCTTCTGTTGCCGTTGTCTCAGTTTCAGTGGCAGTTTCTGTGCTTTCTTCTGTTGCAGTTGTTTCAGTTTCAGGGGTAGTTTCTACCTGAGTTTGAGTATCCGTAGAAGGGGAACTACAAGCAATCATTAATATGCTAATCGGTAAAATCAAAGTAATGATTTTTTTCATGTTTTTTTCTTTTTATTGGGTACAAAAGACAATTAATTTATGTCGTCCATATTTTTAGCACAAATAAAATAATAATTCAATACTTTTATTTTTTCTTAAGAATTAATTGTTGATGACAATTAAGATAAACTTATTTAACTAAGATATTAAATTCTTTTTTACCTTGATAATTTTCATCTTTAACATCAACAGAAATTTTCCATTCTCCTTTCATTCCTAAAAAAGTTTCTGCTTTAAATTTTCCTGTTTGTGACTCAAGTTTAACCTCAACTTTTGCTGTCATGGGAGGCATATTTTTCATCGGCATTGTCGCTTTAATATCTAACTCTTTGACTTGTAAAGGTTTCTTTGTTGTACTATCAATAATCTCAAAAATAAATTCAGCATCCCCGATCTTCACTTCTGGAAAACTGACTAAATTAATACTAACGTTATTTTGATCATTTCTAATATTACTTGAAATCAGGCTATTCTGATTTTGATTGATCACTGTTACCGCAGCATTTTCGATTAGTTTATAATGTCCTGTGGTAATAACGGCATCCCCTGGTTGTAGTCCTCGTAGAATCTGAATATTATCACCACTAATCATACCTAATGTAACTAATTTGCGAGTCGCTGTCTCTCCATTAACCACCCAAACAGCAGGGTTATCCTCAAAGGTGACAACAGCAGAGGAGGGGACGGTTAACGCATTGGTTTGACGTTGAGTAATTAACTCCATTTCCACAAATTGGCCCGATCGCAACTCACCTCCAGGGTTGTTAACCACTGCTTCGACGGTAACGGTACGGGTTTGACTGTTGCTTTGAGGGAAAATACTACTCACTTGACCATTAATAGTAAGGCTTGTCCCAGGAATTTTGGCAACAATGGGAGTTCCTATACGGATTTTAGTGGCATCGTGTTGTGCTACATTGGCTTGTAAACGAATTTGGCTATAATCTCCTATTTTCAAGATCCCCATTCCTGGTTGTACCACCATCCCTGGATCGACTATTCTTTCTTGAACAATACCAGTAACTGGGGCTTCTATTTGGGTATAACTGGATATAACCGAAGCTGTCGCCACTTTAGCTTTAGCTTGTTGGACTTTAGCCTGATCATTGATAACTTTTGCTTCTAAACGGGCTATTTTAACCCTAGCTTCCGATAACATCGCCTGTTTAGCTTGCACTTCACTTTCTACCACGTCATAATCATCTTGAGCGATCGCTCCTTGAGACACTAACATAGAAAATCGTTCTAATTTCTTGTTTAAGTAACCTAGATCGGCTTCTATTTGTTTAATGTTATTTTTTTGCTCTAATATTTCAATTTTACTCACTTCTAAAGCTGTTCTCATCGTATCCGTTTCGGCTTGTGCTTCTGCTACTTCTGTAAACAGTTCACTTGCACTAATTTGGGCTAAGGTTTGACCCGTGGTAATGCGATCGCCAGGATAAACCGAATAATTCGTTAATTGTCCGGCCACTCTCGGATAAACTGTGACCACTTGATAGGGTTCAATAGTTCCTGTGTACTGTACTTTAGCTTCTAATAATTGAGGTTTAACCACTTCTACGGTGACGGGGGTGGGGTTAAACGAACCATCCACGGCCATCATTTCATCGTGGGACATTTCACCATGACCACTATGATCCATGGTAGACGATGCTGGTTTTAATTGATTGGTGACGACAAGAATACCCCCTGTCAACGCCATAAAAACCCCTAATCCCAGGGTTTTCTTACTCACCAGACTCCCTAATATCTTTCCTGAAAATAAACGCTTTAACGGGGTATTACGGATAACCAGAACCCCGACAAAAACAGCCGTTCCTATGGTTAGCATTCCACTTGATGATAAAGGATTTAACGACGATAGATTTTCGGAGAACCCCCGAATATGCTCGACCCCTTCAGAAACCATATTTTCCGGCTTGTTCGCTTCTTTCATGCTTAAATAAAAGACTTTGGAAATTAGATATTTCTTTTTCCCACCATGACATAGAAATATGAAATTAGGATGAAATATCAATTTTATATCCCATAAAATAAGCAAAGGTGAGCGATTTTGTCTTTTTTGTCAATGCGAAACTTCTAATTGTTAACTATCTACAAACCTAGACTTATTGTGTCTGTGGGGTTTATCATTAAAAGAAATGGTTGAACCATAAGGAAAAGTCAATCAATTGATATTCCTTACCCTCTTATTCAGTGCCGTCCGAAAACCCCTTTAATGGAAACTCAAGCAATTGTCGAGCTATTTCCCCTGTTTAGTGCAGCTAATCCCGAAACCTTAGAATGGATACTGTCTGTGGTCGATGAAGAAAATTATGGTCAACATGAAGAAATCATAAAGGAAAATGATTGGGGAAAGGCGGTTTACTTTATCATGTCGGGTTGGGTCAAAGTCCGTTCCCGCTATAACAATAAAGAAACAGTATTAGAAATTATGGGTAAAGGGGATTTATTTGGAGAAATGGAGGTGTTAGACGAATCTCTCAAGTATATAGACGTAATTGCCCTTTCCGATGTCCAATTACTCAGTATTTCAGCCCAACGTTTTTTACAGATGCTGTTTAAAGACCCTCAAGTTCATCATAAAATGTTGCAACTCAGTGTCAGGCGATTTCGTCACTTATATCGTCGTTTTCAATTACATCAACAAACCCCGAAAATCAAGCTGATTAAAACTTTAATTAAGTTAGCAGAAGCTTATGGTAAATTGATGGAAGAAGGGGCGGAAATTTTACAACTTTCTGCTCAAGATTTGGCCGATATTGCTGATATTTCTGTTGATGACTGTCAACAGATTATTACTCAGTTACAACATCAAGGTTGTATAGAAAGTGATCCTTCTCGTGAAGTCTTGTTATTAACAAATCTTAAACAGTTAAACCATTTTGCTAAACAAATTTAATAATGATCAAATCAACTATTACTGAGACTAAAACACTCAATTATCCTCTACCCAGTTTAACTTATTTTGTTAAAATGCCCCATCCTACTTCCCATTTATTTGAGGTGGGTTTACAAATTGAACACTGGTCAAATTCTCTGCTTAATTTAAAAATGCCAGTCTGGACACCGGGTTCTTATTTAGTGAGAGAATATGCTAGACATATTCAAGATTTTAAAGCAGTCTCTAAAGATAAACAAAAAAAGCTCCTTAGCCAAAAAATTAGTAAAAATCATTGGCAAGTAGAAACAAAAGAAGTTGAAAATATTCTGATTACTTATCGAGTTTATGCTAATGAATTAACCGTAAGAACCAACCATCTAGATAATACTCATGGTTATTTCAATGGCGCAGCTTTATTTTATTTTATTCCAGGATTAGAAGCGACTCCCATTACCCTTGAAATTGTACCCCCTAATTCTACTTGGAAAGTTAGCACAGGGTTGCCAGCAATTCCTGAAAAAGTCAATCAATTTTATGCGAAAGATTTCGACACATTGATAGACAGTCCTTTTGAAATTGGTAGCCATGCTATTTATTCCTTTGAAGTTTTAGGAAAACCCCATCAATATGCTATTTGGGGAACGGGTAATATTCAACCCAATCAAGTCATAGAAGATACTAAAAAAATTATTGAAACAGAAGCAAAATTATTTAATGGGTTGCCCTATGATAATTATTTATTCATCCTCCATCTTACCCAAAATAGTTTCGGTGGTTTAGAACATAAAAATTCTTGTTCTTTAATCTATTCTCGCTTTCATTTTAAAGATACAGATAAATATAATCGGTTTCTCCAATTAGTTGCTCATGAATTTTTCCATTTATGGAATATCAAACGTATTCGTCCACAAGCATTAGAAACTTTTGATTACGATCAAGAAAATTATACCCCTTCCTTATGGTTTTCTGAAGGAACAACCAGTTATTATGATATGGTAATTCCTCTAAGAGCAGGAATATATGATGCTCATAAGTTCTTAGAAATTTTAGGTAAAGAAATCACTCGTTTTCTAAGTACCCCAGGTCGCAAAGTTCAACCTCTCAGTGAATCAAGTTTTGACGCTTGGATTAAACTCTATCGACGAGATAATAACAGTGATAATTGTCAAATTTCCTATTATTTAAAAGGTGAATTAGTTTCTCTTCTTTTAGATTTACTGATTCGCGCTAAACATCAAAATCAACGATCTTTAGATAACGTTATGGTTCAGATGTGGGAACAATTCGGAAAATCCGAAACTGGGTTTACTCCTCATCAGCTTCAAAGAGTGATCGAATCCGTAGCCGATATGGATTTACAAAGCTTTTTCAACTTGTATGTCGATAGTATCGAAGAATTACCCTTTAACAAGTATTTAAACCCCTTCGGTTTACAAGTTAAACCCATCATGGAGGATGATGGTGTTCCCTACTTAGGGATTAAAGTTCAATCGGAAAATAACAAAGAAATCATTAAATTCGTCGAAAAAGGGTCACCTGCTTCTTTAGAAGGAATTGATCCCGAAGACGAATTATTAGCAATTAATGGCATTCGTGTCACAACTGATGAATTAAATCAACGTTTAAAAGACCATCAACCCAATGAAATTGTCTCTATAACCGTCTTTCATCAAGATGAATTAAGAACCTTCTCTGTTACTCTAGGGAAACCCCAACCGAGTCGGTATGAAGTAGTTAAACTTGAAAATCCCTCACCCCTGCAACAAGAAAATTTAAGCGGTTGGTTAGGAAACATTTAACTCAAGGGAAAAAATAGGCGAATGTAAGTCGAGACAATAGTTTCTCCCCAAAATAAACTTAACATTGCACCCAAAGCTAAAAACGGACCGAAGGGAAAGGGATGACGACGATCAATAAATCCGAGTATCATTCCTCCCATACCAAAGACAGAACCCACTAAACAAGCTAAAAAACTGGTCACTAAGAGGTATTTCCATCCTAACCATGCTCCCAACATAGCAGCTAACTTAGAGTCTCCTCCCCCTAACGCTTGTTGCCCCAATACAAATGTACCTCCCAAGCCAATAAGATCAAATAACCATATTCCTGAAACAGCACTAACCACGCTTGTCATTAAGTATTCAGGAAGTTCAGACACTTGCCAACCTATTATCCCTTGAAAAATTAATCCTAATACTAATCCTGACTTAGTTAGGACTCCTGGTAAGGTCATAGTATCAAAATCAATCATCGAAAGGGTGACTAACCAACTAATTAGCACCCAATAACCAAGGGTTACAAGGGTAAATTGATATTGCCAAAAAACAAAACAAAATAATAACCCTGTAACCGCTTCTATTAAAGGATAACGTACAGAAATCGGCGCACGGCACCAACGACACCGGCCTCTTAACCATAACCATCCTAATACTGGCACATTCTCGGTTTTTCCTAATCGGTGTTCACAATGAGGACAACGGGAAGGAGGATGAATTAAAGAGAGTCCTTCGGGTAAGCGATAAATAACAACATTGAGGAAGCTACCAATACAAGCGCCGAATGCAAATACGAAAGGAAGGGTAATAAGTGCAGTTAATAAATCCATTATTCAGTTGCCAGTTATTAGTTATCCGTTACTTGTACTGAACTATGTCGAAGTATCAGTGACTCACTCACTGTTTACTGTTTTATTTATACTTTAGCGTGATTTTTTCTACCTCTTCTAAAAGCTTAGCATTAGTTGGATTATTAAGACCATACAAACGATCTTTAAGTTGGTTGACAATTTCTTGGAAATCTTCGGTTAAATCATCTTCCATGCTTTCAGTTTTTGAACAGTTAATAATAATAACTTCTATTTCAAAAAATTCACAAACTGTAAAAAATAAATCATCCCCTAACCTAAGCAATTTATCTTTTTGGGTTAAGATCAATCTTTCTACTTCTTGATTGCAAATCAATTTAAGTAGCCGTATTAACCCTTGATTTTTATAATTAACCCCACTACCAATATCTTTAATTATTTCGTAACTCCACCCATGATACTGACAATAACTCTCTAAACAATTGACTTGTTTTTCTAAATCATCCAGCGATTGGTCATTACTAATTCGACAATAGCAAACTGTTAATAAATTTGTGTTCACTGTTTGGTATAATTCCTCAACTTTGAACCTTCGATGTCCCCCTTGAGTTCGATAGGCTTTAATTTTCCCTGCATTTTCCCAACGACGAAGAGTTTTAGGACTGACTCCTAAAAATTTAGCAGCTTCTTTAATGGTTAAAAGATATGTCATGACTCTTTTCTCGAAATAAATTTATATTACGTTAAGCTATGAAAATAAAATAATTGATATGAACAGGTTAGGGATGTTATAACTCTATTATAAAATGCCTAGTTCTTACTAACTCACCTAGTTTTCAAAACTATAACATTAATGACTTATTTTTAATTTTTTTTAGTTTGTTTTCTTAGTTTTAAAAAACGCTATAGATTAAATCCAATGTTTTCTTAACAACTATCGTTGCTATTTGAGTCTTAATGGCTTTTTTGTCTAATTTTGTCCAAGATTGTTTAAGTTTTTAATGATAGTTTGACTCAATAATATTTCTTTATCATATGTTACATTTTGTTAGAAAAATATACTAATTTAAGAAATATTAAGATTTTAATTCAATTTAAAAAAATCTCAATAAAAATACTTGACTTTACAAAATTCTTTAGCTATATTTCCCAGTGAAAACCCATTGAATGTGATGGGGAAACGGCACAATAAAATTCTCTTTAGGAGTGCAAGAATGAATCAA
>NZ_AAXW01000031.1 GCF_000169335.1 Crocosphaera chwakensis CCY0110 | reverse complement strand
TCCTTTCCATCCTTTGATAGTTGTTCCCTTAATCTAATTCTAGTTCTGCTTTTAATGGCTTTTTCTTTCGTTTTTGCTCACAATTTATTACCCCTGTTTACCATAATATTTTTAAAGTTTACATCCTATGCTTTTTTTATCTCTTAACTTTTGTTTGTAAATTCTTGACTTTTATTTATTATACAGATATAATTATAACAGATAAGTTCAACCTTTATATTAATTCAAAGGTCTAATGACATCTCCACAGCAGACTCAGAGCTTAATTCATTTTTGTCAACGAGGGGATTTAACCGCACTTCGTCAAGATATTCTCGCTGATTATCGCGATCGCATTCAGGCCGGCAAGCGAACTAAACTGACTTCTGATGAAAGGCAAACCCTCATTTATTGGTTCCTTGAGAGTCTCAAAGGAACCAATAATGAAGCTGATATACAGGCTTTATGTAAAGCTGAAATCGCTTTATTGGAAGAGGGATACCCCAAAAGTACCATTGGTTCTGATATTTTGGCTAAATATCGTCATGCTATTGAACAAGCTGTTAATGATGGTGATTTACCTCTAACGGATAATAATTCCCACCGCTATACCTATCATAAGCATGATACAGGGAAACAGGCAGAAACTCATGAACATTATGCTTTAACTTATCTCAAGTATGATCAACAGACTTATAAAGCCCTCAGAAATCAAACCACTTCAATTAATAACGAACGTCAGGATAATTTACAACCTGTACCACTTCATCGTTATTTAAACGAGATTCAAAAGTTAATACAGACAAAAAATAAAGATCGCTTAGAGTATAAATTAGCGATCGCCATTGCTGGTGCGACGGGACGACGACACACGGAAGTCTTAACTAAAGGTAATTTTACTCTCACTAACCATCCTTATTTACTGCACTTTGAAGGACAGCAGAAAAAGAAAGAAGGTGAACCCACTAGCTTTGATATTTTGACTATCCTTCCTGCTACTCAGGTTATTCAAGCTATTATACAGTTTCGTAAACTTCCTGCTGTGGCTAAGCTTCAAAACTTTAGTAGCCAAAGTAATGAGGTTAAGGGTTTTAATGTACAAGTTAATCGAATGGTTCAGAAACTGTTTCAGGAGACAGAGATAGTTCCTGTCATTCCTGGTAAGAATTATGTTTCTGTTCATCGTTTAAGGGGTGTTTATGGGGCGATCGCTGTTCACTTTTTCTGTCCTGAATTCCGTCATGAACACCGTTTTCTTCAGCATTATTTAGGTCACGTTCTCTCTGAACAGGTGGCTCCTAATAGTCCTGCTACTCCCCATTATTTCCATTATTATTTAGTGGACACAGAAGGGAACCGATTGGGAGATAAAGGGGTTAAGTTAGCTGAGTTTCCTTTGACTGATCAACACGATTATACAGATAAAGTAATAACTCCTGAACCAGAACCCTTGAATCAAGCTCAAGACCCTCAACCTGAAACAGAGATATTTGAAGCACCGTTATTAGATTTCATTGATCATCAGTTACAAGAATCCTTAAAGATAAGCTTATCCCAAATGTTCAGTAGTGGTGGTTATACAGTCTTAGTTGCTGCGTTAATGGCGGTTACGGGTCGTTCTCCTGGTGAGTTAATTAAATCGGGAACCTTTGAAACTTCTGATGATCCCTTTACTCTTACTTTTTCCCCAACGGGTTTAGGTGCTAAGTCAACACTCAAAACATTGATTTCTGCTGATGTTGTGGTTGAGTCTGTACAAAAGCTTAGACAACATCCTGATGCACAGGATTTACGTTACCAGACTCCTAGTTACATTGATAATCATTGCCAACCTTATGTCACTCAAGCGATTCGCACTCATCTTCCTTTTAATGACCTTGATGAAGTAATTGATTTTTATCGACAAACCACTGGCGATTATACAGTTACAAATGAGTCTGAACAGTCTTTAATCTCTGATGAAGATCAGAAGCGGTTAATAGAAATTGGTCAACAGCTTAATCTTGATGGAGAACCATCACAAATACTTCATGGTCTAATTGAGTGGGTTCAGCAACAGTTAGAAACCTCTTCTTCTAAAACAGAACCATTTGAAACAGAAGATTCAAAGCCAGAGACAGACAAACTGGTGAGGTTTGACTGGCGACTGGTGACTGAAACTCTACATCATCAGGCGCAAACCATCGCTTTGTTAACCCAACAGTTGGCTAAACGGGATATTAACCCGACACAAACTCACCCTCAAGCTAATAACGACGATTATGAAGCACAAATTCAACAACTGCAAGGTCAGATTACCCAACTTAAACAACAAAATGATTCTTATGAAAAACAGTTCACTCAGTTGAAAAAACAAGTTCATGATTATGAACAGGAAAATCAAAAACTTAAGAAGACGGTTAAACGATTTGAAACTGTTAAAAAAGCCCTTTTAGGTGAACAACTTGAGTTGCCTATTGATACTGATGGTAACAATTCTCAAACCTCTCAAAAAACGAAACCCAAGACCACAGCTAAAACGAGTAGGAAAAAAACTCGTAAAACTCGTGGACATAAGGGTGCGGCTAAAGATAAAGCTCAAAAGGTTCTTGATGCTGTTACTCAATGGAACCAACAACATCCTGACCAGACTTGGGCGATTAATACTTGTTTATTAGAGACTTCCTTTGGTATTCACCGGCAGGCAGCCATTGAGTTTCAACAAGAACATCAATCAGAAATTGAGCAACTTCATAGTAATAGTAATGTTTCTAATCCTCGTACTCATAATCGGGGCAAAGATTCTCAACAACTTAAAGCCTTTGTTCTCCCTTTGATAGAGGATTAATTATTATTGAAATACCCCCCTAACCTGACTTCTAAACTTATATTATCAAGAACGAAACTATGACCAAAAGAAGAAGAAGAAACCGAAAATCTCAGAAATCGACTATCCAATTATCTCCCGAAACTCAGTACAAACTTTTGTCGGGTCAACAGAAATCTAAATTACCCGAAACAGTTTCTCAACCCTCTCGTTCCAAGTCTTCTGCCGAACTCCAATTACTCGAAAAGTATCTTGATTCCGATTCGATTCTCTCAACCCTTAACAAGCAATTAGCAAAACTAGAAAAGGAACTCAATGGTATTAAGAGAATTTATGATTATGATATTGATAGCTGTCTTCCCTTCCAAAAAGCTAGATGGTTAATTTATGAAGGTGTCCTCAATCTAACTGGAACCATTACTATTCATGATTTTCTTGATGGTAATCTTTTTTCTAAAGATATTGAGGCTAGAAAACAAATTCGACTCGGAGGACAAATGTTATATGACGAGGGTGGCATGAGTGACGTTCATGGAATGCACGACACTCTCTTTTGGTTGTTTATTCCTGATGCTTTTGAACGTACTGTCGAATTCTTATGGCATGGTATCGGTGATTGGAAAGCTTAACTCTTTATACTACATACAAATATTCATCATGTTAAACATGGCTTCTATTCAATTATGACTGAAGAACAACCGACAAACTTTAATAAAGAAGTTGACCGAATGCTCACTCAATCTGAGCAAAGGATTGAGCAACTCAGAGAATTAAACCGCCCCATACGCCCTTGGGAAAAAGAAAGACTTAAAGAACGATTGAGTAAACTAGAACATTATGAAACTTGGGATAAAGCCTATTTTCAGGAGAAATTAACTAGACTTAAAAAAGAGATTAGAATTGTTTCTGTGATGTCTGTTGTTATTCTCTGTTTGTTATTGCTTTGTTGTGCTGCGTTCGGTTTGGTCGTTTGGAAAACTTGATTTTTACTAAGGAATAAAAAGATGGGATTAAATGACTCAGAAGGATTAGAACAAGAAATTGACAAGATGTTAGATAAAGTAGAGCAGAAAATTCGACAGGTCAAAGAACTGAATCGTCCGGCTCTTGATGCGTTAGATAAGCAAGAAATTGAACAACGACTTATCACTTTAGAACAAAGAGATGAATCTGATAAGAAAGCTATGCAAGCTCAATTAACAAGCTTAGAAAGTCAGCTTAATTTGCTTAATCAAAGATTATATATCGTGATGCTAGTTTTGTTAGTAATTTGTGGGCTTTTCGCTTTATTTAGTGATTTAGTTTAATTATTCTTGCTTCCCCATTTACTAATATTGGTTCAATCCAAATGAGTTACACAAACTTATAAAACTCTATCTTTCCAATAATAAGGAATAATCACTATTAAATTCATGGGGGGGCGGATTTCGTGGCTCATGTTGGCGAGAAACTCGACTTTGGCTGCTTGGGCGATCGCAATCGCGTCTTCCAATTCCCGATTTTGTTGCAGTAGTTGGGCTTCACTTTTCCGCTTTTCTTATTTTACTGATTATCCTTGTCGCAATTATCGATAAAGATGATTCTCCTCACTTATTCGCACAAATGCACCTCTTTTATTTCGTACTTATATACTATACAGTTATTTTATGTTCTTCATTCTGGAATCCTTTTATGAATCACTCTAACTCCACAATGCCCCTCTCTCGCCAACTTCGCTACGAAAAAGAATGTCGTCAAAAATGGAAAGAGAATGCTGCTAAAAAACAAGAGAAAATTCGTCAATATGTTGAGAAGACTCGTACTTTAAAAAAAAGTCGTGATCGCTGGAGAACTAAAGCTCAAAAGTCTCAACAACAAGTTCGTTTTTTAGAGCAAAAAGTCTATCACTTAGAATTAGAACTTTTCCATCTTAAACAACAATTAGCCTCTTCTACTACTACTTCTTCTTCAGAGGATACTACTCCTCCTTCTGACCCTGATGATCTCGATGAACACTCCCCTTCCCCTTTTCACCATCGATATTCCCTTTCTACTATCTCTATTTCTGTCAAACAAGTTATTCTTGCTGGACATTCTTATCAAGGGGCTTCTACTTCTATCTCCATTTTTTCCTCTCCTTCTTCTCCTCATTCTACTACTATTAAGTCTTGGGTTGAACGTCTTGGTTTATATGAATTACAACGTCCCAAAGAAAAGCGTGATGACTGGATTTTTATTGCTGATCTCACTCTTGAACTTGGTCAAGAAAAAGCTTTTGTTATCTATGGTATTCCCTATCAATATTGGTCGACTCACGTCTTATCTCAACGTCGGGCTTTAACCTATACTGACGGTCAAATTCTTGCTCTTGAAGTTACTACTGAAGCTACTGGTGAATGGATTGAATCTATCTTACATTCTCTCAGTTTCCAAATTGGGACTCCTCTTCAAATCATCAGTGATCATGGCTCTAATCTTAAAAAAGGTATTCAACTTTTTCAATCTTATCACCCTCGTCTTTATTATACTTATGATGTCACTCATGCTATGGCTAATTTACTAGAAAAACAATTATTTTCTGATGATCTTTTTCCTCAATTTTTATCGGATTGTCATCACTGTCTTCTCCAAGTTCAACAAACTGAATTCGCTTTTGCTTCCCCTCCTCCTCAACGTTCTCAATGTCGTTTTTTTAATCTTGATCCTCTTCTCCATTGGGCTAGAACTATGCTTTCTATCCCTCTTACTCTCCTTTTTCAACTTCTTCCTCATTATCCTACAGAACACATTTCTCGTCGGTTTTTTGAAAAATTTTCTTGGCTTTTTCCTTATCAAAAACATATCCAACTTTGGTCTACTCTCTTACACATGACTCGCTCAATTGAAACTATTGTTAAAACCCAAGGCTTGAATTCTTCTTCTCTTTTTCTTTTCCACAAATCTCTTTCTTCTCTAGATATTCCTCCTTGTCTCTTCCCTTTTAAACATCAACTTTTTAACTATTTCTATACTCAATTATCCTCCCATCCTCCTTATCCTCTCCTGGCTACTTCTGATATCCTTGAATCTCTTTTTGGTCGCTATAAATACTTCTCTAAACGTTGTCCTCTTAAAGAACTTCGTTCTCTTTTACTTACTATTCCTCTCAGCACGGTTAATCTCACTCCTCAGTTTATTAAAGATGCTTTAATGACTGTTAGTAATGCTGATTTGTCTCAATGGGTTAATCATACTTTTGGTCAATCTATGCTTTCTAAACGAAAATCTCTTTTCTCTTTTTAGCCACTTTTTCTATTAGTTATTCTTAAAATACTTAACTCTTTTTCTACTTATTATTTATTTTAACTTTAAATAACGACAGAAAACTTATGGGTAACTTAACCTTTTCTTATCCTTTTCTTTCAACTCCCTACTCTCGATGATGTCTCTGTTCTGTTGACTTTCTCCGATAAAGATAACGACAAGGATGACGATAAGGAGCGCAAGGACAATAAACAATCTGAAACCACCGTTATTCCCATTGATGAACCGAATAACAAGAGTGAACCCAAAACCCCCAACCCCGAACCCCAAACTCCGAACTCCGAACTCATGATGACCATGTTGAAACAACAGTATGATTTAGCCGTACAAAGTAACCTAGAAAAGTATCAAGCTATTATTGAGGGTAAAGATGCTTTACTTGCCGAAAAGGATACTTTAATTGAAGATAAATCCAAACAGGTGACTTTCTTATCTGAACAGTTAAAATTAGCTAATGAACGCACCCTAAATCACTCCCTACCTGATTTATCATCAGAGAATGAACAGCTTCATCTAGAGATTGAAACCCTTAATACTAATATTGAACAACTTGAGCAAAAGCTTTCTGAGACCTCATCTCAACGGGATGAGGCACAGGGAAAAGTCGCTGAACTTGAAGCTATCATAGAACAATTTAAAACCCTTCTTGACCCTAATCATACTAATAATAATCACAAAAATTCTAATACTCATCAAGATAATTCAACAACTCATCATCAAAGTAAAACGTCTGAGAATAATAAACAAAAAAAACCTCGTTCTCAACCGGTTATTGATCTCGATCTAGATCCTAGAGCAGACACTGTTGACCGTGCCATTAATGCTATTAAGACTTATAATAATGATCCCAACCGTACTTACCAGGAAAAGTGGTATATTTCTAATCCTATGGTTGCTGATTTAATCCGTTCAGAGGGCTTTCAAGTCTCTGGGAAGTTTCTTCAAGAATACCTCCGATATCGCTCTGTTGACCTCGAACAACATCATAATTATCATCAGCTTTCTGTACGTCATAATGCTAAACATGACCAGCCTATTTCTAACTTTATCACTATTAATTAATTAAAGAGAGAAAAACAATGAATACATTAATACTTAATTTGATAATTTTTCTGATCGCATTTATAATGGGTTGGATTTACGGAAAACTAACAAAAGATTAATTATTAAAGTTGGTCAAACTGAAATTGAACATCATCATCTTTCCCCATCAATTGGGACGATATCATAATTCTAAGAGTAAATTGGCTCCTTCTATTTCTGATGTTATCTTTTTTAGCGAATGACAAACATAAATCAATATTTAAGTCTTACTTTTTTACTATTCCTATTATTTACTAAAAATAAAGATTTTAAAACTCTTTTATATCTATGTTAAGATAGAGCCAATACCCATATTAATATTAAAATGAAATATCCAAAACTTGCTAATAACTAATACTCTTAAAACTGGTTAAAAATGATCAAATCAATACAATTACTAAACTCATGAAAATCATACAAACTGTAGGAACCATCCATAATAATGAAATAAAACTCACACTTCAAGAGCCTTTAAATGATGGAAAAGTTGATATCATCATCATTGCTGAAAATGAGTTAGATGAATTTGAGCAACGTCATCAAATTATGGTTGAACAAGGGTATGATACTCCTGAAAAAGTAATGGAGCTTATTCATAAAGTTAAACTTGAAATGCTCTCTGAAAAAGGTAGAGCAGAATAATGTCTTCCTTAAAACGGGTCTTTTTAGATACTAACATTTTTATCATTGGTGATGCAATTAAAACTAGCCCTGAAAGTCTCATTTTAGAATCTCTTGGCTATCGAAATTCCAAGCCTATTCTTTCGTCTGAAATTATTTTTTCCGATGAACTTCTTGACCAAATCCGAAGAGTAGGTAAGTATTTATATGGAAAAGATCAAGCTGGTCAACTTATCTCTAATATCTGGCGTTGGTTAGATATTTATTATGTTTCTTCTACTACAGATTGGAGTGAAGAAAAATTGAGGTTAATGAATAGTAAAATTATTCCAACAGAAGATATTGAAATTTATCTTTCAGCTAAATATGGACAAGCTGATTGTTTGGTTTCAGGTAATAGAGAATTACTCAAAGCTATTGCTGATTTTGAGTGTTTAACTACAGAGGATTTCGTCAATAAATATCTCAAAACCTACAATCGCTAACATTACTAATAAAAAGTTTTATTGGTTCATCCGAGATAGAAGACCTCAAAAATGCTTGAGGACAATACATTTTATATGACAAAATTCTCCGAGCCAAACTATCAGAACGGACTCTTTATTTAGCTATTAGAAAAGATATTTTTATAGCTTATTTAGTCAAAAAATTGGACAGATTTTATTGTCAGATAACTCCCTAAAAATGATTATTTTCGACAATTAGAGATAAGTTTCTAGCAAACACTCAATTTCATCAATATCATAATCCAAATGAACAGAAATACTCTCATTAAGAGAATCTTCTTCCATTATGCACACATTTGAACCAAGAAATGGTAAAACTTTTTCTCCCATGCTTGTCACGTAGCTTTCTGAAAAATTGGGAGTGGCCAGAAAAACAATGGCTTTACTCATATCATTTGTAATTGTCGATAAGCCTTCTTCAAAAGCTTGAACCATCTCATCTTTAAACTCAATTGTTGCTAAATATTTTTCACTCTCAAACAGAGTCGCTTTATAGATAGGGTCTTTCCTTTTTGAGAACATTTCCACTTTCGTTGTTAACGAACCAAATTCATTATATTTATTTCTTTGCCACACCGTTCCATTGGAATCTTCATCATTCATGAGCATAAATATACAAGGTTTATTCTCGTCTAGATTTTGCTGATAATAAGCTCCAAAATCTGGTATTAATTTTTTAGGTTTATATTCAGGACTAGGATTCGATTCTTTAATCAGTCTCGACTTTTTCTCCCCTTTTAATAAAGCCAACGTAGTTTCAGAGGATAGCGAAGTGAGAGATTTTTTCTTTTTTCTCTTATGTTTTCTATCAGATTTTTTCATTCTTTTTCCTCTTTTTCTAGGTCTATTATAGTAGGTAAACTGCCTATATAACCGATGATTTTAGCTAAAAATTAAACAGAAGTTAAATAATCAACTCGTAACGATCTCCTAACTCCATTAACTTCTAGGATAGCGTAACGGCTTAATCCCTCCCTAAGCTCTTTAATTACAGCTTTAGCCCCGATTAGGGAATCATCCAACAAGTCACCCTGAATCCGTACCCATTGCCCTATCTTCACAGGCCAATCACTCGGCGGACTGGCTTTTTGTAGTATCGATTCTTGATCCAGATGTGGCTGATCTTCTTTAACAATTATTGGCACATCTGGATCATTACTTTTCTTTTGCTGGTCTAGATTACAGCTATTTTTAGACTCATGAGTTTGATTGACATTTTTTAGCTCGGATTTCGTACTACAAGATTGTTGTTGTAGTACGTTTTCGTCATCCCATCTGAGAGTTTGGAGATGTTCGGGTGAGTAGTCACGGGTGATTCTGGCCTCAATTATTTCGGTCAGCTTGCTGATGGCCCCATGAACAAAATTATCGTGTTGGTCGAATTCGATGACTTCTTTGACATTTACTTTGACCGGTACCACCTTATATACCCTTGTTCTACCTTCATCCGAGAGGCGGCGATCGCTTAAATCATAGCCGATCTGATTGAGAAGCCACCGTATAAACTTGATGGGGTCTTTTGATGGCCGCCTTCCTAAACCCTGCCAGATCCGTTTTAGGTTAGCTCGTTTAATCAACTCCTGTACCGGTTCGCTATCGGCTGTGAATTCCCCGGACACTTCGATAAAATACAGTAACCTTAGATCAAACAAGGCTTTTAGGAATAGGTAACGGGGCTTAATTTTCCAGGGGCAAAGTTTTCCTCTTCTGACTTTATTTAATAAGTTGTTGTAAAAGCGTTTTACTTTTACTAGGGCTGGTGAGTTTTCTTGGTCAAATTTCTCTAGATAGATTCTATTTTCTATTTGAGTTATTAGATTGGGATATTTATATTTAACCAAGTAAATTAATTCAGGACTCCAAAAAGCAGAGTTTTGAATATTGGGTAAAAGTTTGATTAATTTAGCTTTCATTAACGCACATCTATCTTCCCAATGAGCGTCTTGGCTTAGCATCATCCAAGGCTTGTCTAGGTACTTGTCAGACGACTCAAAGATACTTGTTGAGTCTTGAACCTTAGTTTTTATCTTCTCTTTTGAAACCTCTTTATTAACAGTTTTAAATGGGTCTTGATATTCAGGAGTATAACGATTACAAATATCATATCCCTGTTGCTCTAATAACCAATAAACACACTGTCTAAGGTTGGCTTTTTCATAATTGATCATTGCTTCTAATCGTTGGGCTAGTTTACTCTCAGGAGTATCTAAGTCTTCTTTGACTTTACTTAATAGTTCACTGATTAGTTCTGCTTTATTATCTTCCCCAACCATTGCTAAATGAAGGTCACGGGTTAGCCGTTGATTAAAATGATATTGTAGTTTTTCTAAGAAGGGTGATTTAATACTATTCTTGTCATTTACTTTAGTAAAGGGATTTACCCATAAATAACGGGTTACTTGACTATCCCTGATTCTCCCTATTATCTGAGTAATCGAATCAGCATCTAATGCCCCATAAAATAAACCGAAGAAGTGAGTAAAATAGTTACTAATCTTAATATCTAAGCCACTCTCACAGGAAGGTGAAAATAATAATCTGTCTATTTTATTTTCCCTTAAATACTTATCAGGGTCTTTTAAGAACTCTTTAACTTCTGATTGGTTAATTGTTTTACTATCGATTCTTAATACTTTGTAACCTAACTTATCTAAAATTCTGTGTAATGATTCTAGTAAGGTTTGATTGTCAGAGGCGATCGCTCCTGTCATATCGCTAATAGTTATTAAGTCATATAACCAAGGGGCATGATCTCGTTTTCTTAGTTTTGTTTTCTTAATGGTTCCTTCTAATAAAACTAAGTTAGCTTTATTACCTTTATAGGTATTTTCTACTTTTTCTATCTTTTTGCTAGGGTCACAGGCTTCGATAAAATAACAATACATATCTGAGAGATTACCATCAAAACAGATAATTCTATCGGCTTTTTTAATGGCTTCTTTGACTAATTCTATTGCTTGTTCTCTACTATTAATAGTTCGAGAAAATAACAGATGTTTTAACACTGAAATGATTTCGTCTAGTAATAATACTTTCTCATCGAAGTCGTTAGGGTTAAAACGGTAATGAGAGTTAATACAAGCTGTGACTTTTCCTAAAGGGTTTCTAATATAAAGACTACTTTCTTGTTCATGGATATGGGTAAATTCTATGTTTTTACCTGTTTCTTTTTTAGCCTTAGAGGTTTTTTCACAAAACTGATACAATAACGAGTTTCTGTATCCTAAACTAACAGCCCCATAGTTCTCTAAAGAGTCTTTAAACCATTTAATTGTATTGGTGGTTTTACCTGTTCCTAACCCTGATTTGCCACATAAGACAGAGTTCTTATCGGGTACAGGTAAGTCTAAATACTCCTGCTCTACTGTTTTGGTTGGGGTGAACTGTTTACAACTTTTCCAGGCTTTAAATGCTTTTTGATGGTAAACTAATTGGTCTGATTTTTCCTTGAACTCCTTAATCGGAATTAAGGTTATCTCAAGGTTTTCAACATCAATTTCGTCAATGTCTAAGTCAGTTTTATCTTCTAATTGGCCCCAGTCAGCTACTTTTAAATCAGGTAAGATTTTTCCTAATTTTTCATAGGCGATCGCTACATTGGGATTAATAATACTACCTGCATCAGCATACAGAATAAATTCAACTTCATCCCATCCATATCTGGACTTGATTGAGGCGATCGCATTCTCTACAGCTTCAGAACTACTGCCAAAGTTCCCCCCACTAGCTCCGATAACAGGAATCCCCACCTTAGATGAGGCTAGAAGGGGTTTGTATTCTAAACCTTCAGTGAACCCTATTATTTCCTTTTCGGGGGCTTCCTGGGGCAAATAAACGGCGATGGGTTGCTCCCCTGATGGTAGATGATACTTCACCCCACGCTTGGCACTACTCAAGGGATAGTATTTGTTCTCAGTTTCAGGGGTCAGATCATTAACTCTCAGATGAGTGTATAATCCGTCTTCATTAGGAATAGGGATTAATATCCCGTCTGTATGGTTAATTAAGCTTAAACCATCATATTTCACCCCTGATAGTTCGTTAGTAACGGGTGAGCTTAGTTTTTGCCATTGGCTTACGCTTCGGTAGTTAGCTTGTTCTATTTGGCGATCGCTTATTCCCCTTTCTCTCAGGATTTGAACATGGCGATCGCTTAACTCTAATTGGTTGAGAATTTCCCTGATTACTTTATCCCTTTCGGGTATGGGTAGCAGGGCATTAAGTTGTTCTCGTTCCTGTTGTTGCCGTAAGTCCCGTTGCTGTTGCTGGTCTTCTAACCATTCTTGGCGACGTTCATCGGCCCACTTCTCAGCATCGGGTTTATATGCCCAAAGATTGAAGTTCCAAGCGTCCTGGCCACGATATACATAGTCTAAAGGGTTCGCTTCGTTGCTTCGACAGTGAACCAAGCCAGTGCTTGTGTTTTGTCGGCAATCATGGCGATCTCCATTACATACCGGACAGGGAGTGCTGCGATTATATCTAATCCAAGACATACGTACCCCCTAGCCACGATATTAGGGAGCAAGTGATGGATTTTAGAAAAAAATTTCCATCACATTTAGATCCGCTCAACAGCAGACTGTGTATAACTTTCATTCATGTCTCCAGAAGGGTTAATTAGCTTCTGGCTACCCTTAAACTGGCGTTAACGGGGAATCTTAGGAGAGAATAGAAATAATAAATTGTAAGTTTTGGGCTTGGTTCAGCCCTGTTGGTTAGGAAAAGATTTCCATAATTGCCATCGGGGTTAGCCAGCTTTTTTTAATCATCCTTAAGATGACCTTCTTCCTCGGCTTTTTCAATAGCCTCTTCTACTAAAACTTCGACAAAGTTTGAGACAGAACGCTTATGATGCGCTGCCAATTTCTCTAACTTACTTTTTGTCTGTTCACTGACATAGAAAACGACCCTTGGTTTTTTCGTTGCCATTTTCTTGTTATTCAACACTGCAACCATTAGATTACCTCATAGTATCCAAACCCTGCCCCCCCAGCTTACACTCTTTGTCACTATAGTATGCACACTATTCATGGTTCTTAACAATATTTTTTAAGGTTTTCAAGCTGGCTTAAAGGTGCTGAGAGTTGTCGTTTAGGGAGGTCTGGGGAAACCCTTACTCCAGAAATCAAAAACCCAGTTTATCTTCAAGCGTCATCTGGTAAGGCTTTCAAACCGTGTCCCCACGCCAGCAGAAAGATGCAAAAAGACAACAATGATCTCGAAATTGGGTAAAAGTATGTTGAGAATTTGATGGTTTTATTGTTAAGTTTTATAACAATCCTATTTTTGGCGCGAAGAGAGCAAGAGGGCAAAAAGTGCAGAGTGCTAAGAAGTCCTGGGGGGACAACACACTACACGCAACCCAAAATCGTAGAAGTCGAAGCGCGGATTAAAGCCGTCGCGGTAGGCGGAACGGCATCGATAAGGATCGGGGAACCAGGAACCGCCTCGTCTTACACGATTACGTTCATCTGTCAATATTTGTTTAATGTTCTTTACAATATCATCGTAATAATCTTCTTCATCCCACACTCGTCCATCTGTGGGTGCGTCATTATAGTTATCATGCCAAGGGTCTAAACACCACTCAAACACATTCCCGTGCATATCGCTTAACCCAAACGGGTTAGCTGCATCAAATTGATCGACTTCCGTTGTTTCACGTCTATATTCCCCTTTTTCCCCTTTCCCATAAGCTCCATACTTTTCATCTGTCCCGTTATAATTAGCTAAATTAGTTGAGATAGTGTCCCCGAAATGAAAAGGCGTTGTGGTTCCGGCACGACAAGCATATTCCCATTCCGCTTCACTGGGTAAGCGATAATTACGTTTGGTTTGGACTGATAAACGAGCGCAGAATTCTATGGCATCATACCAGTTAACTCTCTCTACAGGTCGCTTATCCCCTTTAAATTCGGACGGGTTAGACTTAAGCTCTTTTCCTACTTCTGGCATAGCAGCAACCGCTTTCCATTGCGCTTGAGTAATCGGATAGCGTCCCATAAAAAACAACGGTACCGTTACGCGATGCTGAGGTCTTTCCCTGTCAAAACTGCTTTCTTCTGAGGATGGAGAACCCATCATAAAACTTCCAGAGGGGATGAGTATCATATCCAAGGGAACACCGTTTAAGTCTTCTACGAACCCTTGAACTTGCTTTGGTTCTCGTTTAATCCTTAGTTGAGCCATGTCCTCTCAAAAATAAGTAGATTGGAAAACGGTTCGGGTTGACCCTACTAGGCTCTCCAATCTGATTGATTTTCGGGAGTTATTCACCCCACAGGACAGGTCTGGACTCTTCAGGACGCTCCCCGTAAATTCCCATTTACAAGCTCTGGAATAGAAGAGTGCTGGGGGGACAACACACTACACGCAACCCATAATTGTTGTTGTCGTTGCGCGGATTATTGTTGTTGCGGTAGGCGGAACGGCATTGATTAGGATTGTTGATCCAGGAACCGCCTCGTTTTCATGCCTGCCCATTCTCGATCTTCCCTGATTATGGCAACTTCTCACCAAAACTTTAGATTTTCTTAGGCTTAACTCCAATTTTCTCGTTGAAACACCCAATGGTCAAAAATCTGTCGTCTCAGTAGCTCTGTATCACCATGTTTTAGGTGTGCCTCCCAACTGCTCAATCGCTGTACCACCTCTTTTAACGAGATTTCACCGTAACGATAATCATATTGTAGCTGTCTCAATCTTTTACGCGATCGCCTAAGATTATCATTTCTCACTCGAACCTGATGAGGTAAGACCCGAAAACCTAAAAAATTAGCTCCATATTTTGTTTCAAATAACTGAGTTTTTACAGGGTGAAGTTTTAATCTTAACGTCGTTAAATAATCTTCTATTAATTGCTTGGACGTTATCAAAAAATCTTGATTATCAGAGAATAAAGCAAAGTCATCCACATATCTAACATACTTCTTAGCTTTCAACTCTTCTTTAACAAAATGATCAAACTTGTTAAGATATAAATTACAAAAGAATTGACTGGTTAAATTTCCAATAGCTAACCCTTTTCTACGTTCTGTTAAAGTTAATAAATCATCTCCTGGGAAAACATCATTTACAGGTTCTTGTTCATTACTATTATCAATAATAATATCAATTAACCATAACGTTTTTGAACATTTAAGATAGTGACGAATCTGTTGCTTTAGGATTTCATGGTCGATACTGGGAAAATATTTCTTGATATCACACTGTAAAATATATTTACTACTTCGGTCAAAGCCAATAAACCGTTTTAAAGCCCGATGACTTCCATAACCTTCTCTGTTAGCATAAGAATCAGGAATAAAACTTTTTTCAATCAATGGCACAATCACATTACAGAGTGCATGATGAACCACTCTATCTCGATAAGGCGCAGCCGAAATTAATCGGGGTTTGGGATCATAAATCCTAAAAGTGGAATACTCTCCTGGCTGATAGGTATGGCTTTTGAGTTCTTTTTGTAGTTTTAGTAAATTGCCTTCTAAGTTATCATTAAATTCTAAAACGCTATCCCTAAATCGTTTGCCTAATTGTGCTTTTTTGGCTGCTTTAAGCAAATTCTCAAACTCAACAATTTTCGGGTACAGATTGCCATATCGCTTCATAGTTTCTGTTTAGTTCAAATTAGCTCTGTGTTGATAATGATTGTTATGCTGATTTTTAAGATTAATATTTTGCTGTTTCTGTTGTTTGATCCATCCACCTAACTCAATGCCGATTCCTTGTAATTGCTGGTTAATGTATTGATAGCGTTTCAGAGAAATTAACTCGAAATCATACAATAATCGTGTTTGATATCTAAGAACATCTAACTCGCTATTTAGACTTTGTAACTGAGTTAACTTTTCTTTAGCGTATCTGGCTCTTAGTAATCCTTCCAATAACTCATAAAGCTCAGTAATCATTCTATCCCCTAACAGAAATTTATGGTCACGGGGCAACTTATTTAATATTGGCACAATCCACTTTACAAAATCATAGGTTTTCTGAATAACTGGTAATTCACTCACGAATGATTTTTCCCTTAACTTCCTATACACAGATTTCTGATTATGACAGAAAAGAACCACTTATTCCCTCAACTAATTTTACTGTTTGTTGCTTTTTATTTCTATTATATTAAGTTTTGTAAAGTAGCCATTTTTGGTGCGAAGGGCAAAGGGAAAAAGGGCAAAAGAGCAGAGTGCAACTAAGTCCTTGGGGGACAACACACTACACGCAACCCAAAACCGTAGCTGCCGTCGCGCGGAGCATCGTAGTTGCGGAAGGCGGAACGGCAAAGATAAGGAATGCCGATCCAGGAACCGCCTCGTAATACACGACTGCGCTCATCTGTCAACATTTGTGTAATATTCTTTACAATATGATCGTAATAATCTTCTTGCTGATTTTCTTCATCCCACACTCTTCCATCTGTGGGTGCGTTCTTATAGCTATCATACCAAGGGTCTAAACACCACTCAAAAACATTCCCGTGCATATCGTACAAACCAAAGGCGTTCGGTTTAAAAGACCTCACAGGGATTGTTTTTTCTCGGTATTGCCCTTTCTGTTCATCCCCATAGGTATAAGACGCATCATAGTTGGCTAACTTATCGGTTATAGTATCTCCAAAGTGAAAAGGAGGATAAACTTTTTCATTAATAGAATTTTCTTCTGTGTCTGTCTCAGGTACATCAACAGGAGGACGTTCAAACCCTCGACAAGCATATTCCCATTCCGCTTCACTGGGTAAACGGTATTCTCTCCCAGTATGGACTGATAAACGAGCGCACCATTCTATAGCATCGTACCAATTAATACTATCAACAGGGTTATTATCTCCTTTGAAACTTGATGGGTCAGGTTTCAGTTCTCGTTCAACTTGAGGTAAGGAAGCGATCGCCCGCCATTGTGCTTGAGTAATGGGGGTTTGAGCCATGAAAAAAGGAGGTATTTTGACCCGATGTTGTGGACTTTCGCTGTCATCTCTATTTTTTTCCTCAGAGTGTGATCCCATGATGAACTCCCCTTCTGGGATATAGATCATGGTTATCGGTTCAACGGTTGGTTTGGCTTCTCCATCTAGGTTATTATCGCCCTCAACTTCTGAATTTTCTGAGGCTTCATCCAAGTTGTTGAAGTCTAATGGTTCTTTATAGTAGTAAGCTTCACATGGCTGTGTTTTAATCGTTTCCCCACGACGATTAACAAAAACTGTTTCAAATTCCCCTAATTGGGCTTTTTCTTCCTCTTTTTCATCCTTACCATTATCGTCAACAACAATTGTGGCAACGTTTATATCAAAGGTTATTAGCTTAATATTGAGTTGAGTAGAAAGACTAGGTGAAGCGTTATCAGAAGGTAAAGTAAGAGGGTCTTTGAGCTTAATTTTTTGAGAAAAAGCTAATTTTTGCTGCTCAAATTTTTGAACTAAAGCGTTATGTTCTGAAGTATTTGTTCTTTGATAAGCAGTATTAAGAATAATATCGTTATAAGTCAAAAGAGGTTCAAAACCCCTTTCAATTAAGGGTCGTGCTAATGTTTTGAGAAACGTTGTCCAACGGAATGCTTCTCTAATATTTTCAGATTTAATCCCTTGACTGAGTTTTTGAGCTAATTCTTTAGCGGCTAAACTGGGTTTAGTGTAAGTTAAAGCTGTTATTTTCTGACGTTCTTTAATATTTTGGGTATGGGGATCAGTACCAACTAATCTTTTTTCAAGATACTGCAACATAAACTGACCCATTTCTGTTAATTGTTGTTCATTAAGCACTCTAAGAAGTTGATTGCGTGTTTCTAATTCCATTTCATAGGTTTCATAGCCCATTTCTTGACATAGAGGAGAAAGCAGAATGTGAGCCACCGCTATCCAAGGCGTGTCTTTAACACAAAAAATTGCCCAAATTTGATAAAGAAGATCCGGAGTCAAAACAAGAGGAAATGCTGCATAACAGGCCAGGTTAAAATAGCTTTGTCCATCCTTCCCATATTGTTCACAAAACGCTTCAATTCGCTCTTTTGCTGCAATTTCTTGAGGAGTTAGCTCAACTTTTGTCATTGAAGTCTCCTCCTTTGCTATAACTAACAAAAATTTCTTCTAAAGCCTCTTGTTTTTTGTCTAAAGAAAGGGAGGAAAGGGATCTGCCTCTCAAAACGGAGATCGCTGCATTTAATCCATTTCGACTTAAACTAAACATAGGAATAAATTGTGCAATAACAGAAGCAGAAGTCTGCTCCCAAGTATCACGAGGCATGGGATTAAGCCAAGCACAATAACGAACGGCTGTTCTTAATTGTTTAAGAAACGTTTGTGTTTGTTCAATTCTGTCTCGATCATAATGATGTCTTGCTGCTCCGGCATCACTAATAATTAAAGCGACGGCACGATTATCTAAATTTGCGAAAACATCCGTTAAAGACATTTTCTCAAAAAGACTAGGTTCTTGAAAAAGATAGTCTCTTGGACAATTGTGAAAATAATATACATCTGTTTTCCGAAGTTTCCCCCCCCGTTGGGCTGTTTCGATTAATTGACGACTTAGATAATGAAATGGCACCATTGACCCCATTTGATCCACCAATAAGATTAAATCAGAACAATTAGTGCGTCGGGGACGTAGAACAGGTTCGGTGAAGATACCAATTTGACTAACTTTATGAATTGTTGCCTCAATATCAAGTTCTTCGGGTTTTCCTTCTCGAACCAGACGACGCAGCGATCGCCAACATTGCTTCATTTGTCGTTGAGTCACTGGAAAATATTCTCTTAAAAAAACAAATGAACGATGACTTTTTTGGCTATCATCATCTAGTTCAGTTAATTTTACCGCTTGAGCCACTTCCCCTGTGGGTTGATTAAGGGGAATACTATAATCTTTCTCAATTTCTGATTGAAACAACCGACGTGGTGGAAGTAAAGGAGGTTCTTTTTTCTGAGGAACTTGTGGTTTGTCTTTATTTTTTGTCGTTTCTGGTACTTTAGTTACACTATCTAAGAAAGGGAGTTTAACCGAATAATTAACTCTAATTTGTTGACAAAGTTGATAAATAATTTCTTCTTGTTGGGGGGATTTTGCCCATAACCAGGAACATAATTGTTCTAAGTCTCTTTTTTCAGTTTCTTCGCCAATCCTAGAATTACCAACAATAATACCTGTTTCTAAAAGCTTAACCGCCGTTACGTAATCATCTATCCCCAGTGACCATCCTTGACGACGTAGGGCGTTAAATAAATAATATAGAGGTAAATGATGAGGATTCATTGCTAAGACCTCATCTCTTCAATTAACGTACTATCTTCTAACCGCTTGAGGAGAATTTCTGGAAAAATAATTTTCTTATCCATCAGTTGTTTTTTTGTATCTTCTTCCCCATCAGGATTACAAACTAAAACTCGATACCAATCAATTAGTTCACTGGTGGTTACTTTTTTTGCATTGCTAATTTCTCGTTTTTCCATTAGGGAACGTAACTGACAAAAATTCTTTACAGCCATCTTAATTAAGTCCTCTCCCGATTCAGGAAAATGAGCTTGCACAATTTTTTCTAAGTCTTCAATTTTTGGGAATTTTATATAATGGAAAAGACAGCGACGGAGAAAAGCCTCTGGTAAATCTTTTTCATCGTTGCTGGTAATAAAAATAATTGGACGTTTAATTAGCTCTTTTCGTCTTCCTATTTCATCGATTAAAAACCCACCCTGATCTAATTCTTGTAACAAATCGTTAGGAAAGTCAATATCAGCTTTATCAATTTCATCAATTAGAATTACAGCTTGTTTATCACTACTAAAAGCTTTCCCTAATGCTCCATATCTTAAATAAAAGTTACCTGTTTCTTCATTTTGTTCTTGATTATTTTCAATCTTTTTTATTAAAGAATATTCTTCAATAATATCTGAGGTTGCTAATCTGGCCGTAGCAGCTTCCCGAATCGAGGAGACTTGACTTCCAGCTAATTGAGAATCTTGTAATCGTTTAACAGTATCATAGCGATATAATCCATCCTTAGCTCTTGTTGTTGATTTAATATTCCAGCAATAATAAGGCATATTTAGCTCCGTGGCAACTGCCTGAGCAAGACGGGTTTTACCACATCCTGGCTCTCCTTTTAAAAGTAATGGTCGTTTTTCTAATAACAGTGTTAAATTAACAACATTAATTAATTCATCTGGGGGAATATATGGCTCCCATTCTCTTTCTTTGTCACTATCTTTGCTGTTATCATTTAACAGCTTATTTGGATTTTCTAGTTTTACTTCTGTACCCTCATAAGGGGTTTTATTTTGTTGACAAAGTGCTGCTTTGAGATTAAACATCACCGACCCTCCTGTGAACTTCAGAATTACTCCATCTTATATGAAAATGCTGATAAATTTCTTTGTAAACTTTGCGAGGATTTCCTTTCTTTCCATCCATTTCACTGTCTCGGTAAATAGTTGAAGCTTGATTGAGAGCAAAATTCGCAGATAATCCTTTTTCTTCTAATTCTTTTTGAGTATCTGTTAGCCATTCTTCTATATCTGATTCTTGAAAATTATTGGTTAGTAATTGACAGATTTTATTAGAGTCTAAATGGATAAAGCTCTTCTTATAATCGAGAAAGAAAATAAACACTTTATTTTCATTGGTTTTATTTCCCTGTTCTTGAGTAGAAGAAACCTCATTTAGTAAAGGTTGACAGATTTCTTCAAGGATTTCATCGAAATACCATTTAGGAATCTCATGGGATATCTGAAAGATAATCACAATCGATCTTTGGCGACAATAATTAGATATTTTAGTAATAACTTCTTTCTTATTCAGTGTATTTCCTGAGTTTAAATAAGGAGCAAAAGATTGCCATACGAAAGAAGAGTCTATCCCTAAATTTCCATTTAAGGTTATTGCCCAAGGTACTTGTTCTTGTGCCTCAACTCTTGTACTTAATCCTGATTCATCTTGTATTGAATCTAATTTAATACATGGATTAATTAGCTTATCTTTTAACATTTCAATTCCACTATCTTTTGTTCCACATAAAAGAAAAGGTTTAACGACATCATTTCTAGTTTCTTTACAAAATTTCCAATATTGCTCCCGAAAATTCAGATTTAATAACCCCTTAAATAGTTCTGTATCAGTAATAGATTCACGACTTTCAACAAAATCAGATTGAATAGCGTTAGGATTTAAACAAAATCTTTCTTGATCACCAGGGGGTTGTCGAAACCAAAGATAAATGGGAATGGGATAATCCTGATGATTAGTTTCAAACACTCTTTTTATATTTTGTATTACATTTTTCATCGCTTCTGGACTAGGTAATGCCTTCTCCCGATTTAGTTGATTTAATAACTCTTTAGAAAATAACCCTGTTTTTTCATTATTTTTATTGATAGCTGCATATCCTTCTGATGTAGCGTAAAAAACAAACTGCTCGCAAGGGCGATGTATTTCTTGTTTATAGTCTTCGTTTCTTAAATTGAGCGGCGAATATTTACTTGACCTTTCAGCTTGATAATACTTAGCACAGGTATCGACTAAAATTACCTGTCTTTCAAAATTATAAAAATAACGAGTTTTTAGTGATTCTTGTAACGAATTTAAGTTTACATTTTGCTCACCATCATCATAAAGTAATCTACGGAATCCATTTTCATCAGTGATACCATGACCTCCCCAGAATATATATAGCGTCTCTCCACCAGATACTCTAATCTTATTAATTAGAGATTCATCAATAGCGTTTCTTGTGGCTTTTTGTAGGTTTATTGTCTCCTTATTTAATTTAAAATCACTCACTAATACTTGATTTTCTTCTAACTCAGAAATATGCAAAAAAATCTGTTCTGGAGGAACACCTACTCCACATAACCAATCAGCAAAATTTAAAGCATCCTTCGCCGGCCCATTTAGTGACAACCACCCCTTCTCATATTTTTCTACTCCAACAACTAAAGCATAGGTATTTTGACAGATAGATTCACTCACAACGTCTTAATTCTCCCCACAATGGCTTTCCATGTGGCAGTATTATTCCAATACTCATTATGAGAATCAGGAAATGATTTTTGATTATCCACAAGAACATCCTGAACCTTATCAGGAAAAATTGTACCACCAATATAACTTAGAAAATCCCGTAAGTCGTAAATGTTTAACCATGAAGGAAAATGCTCTGGTAAAGATTTTCCAAACTCTAAACTTTGAAGGGCATTAAGTTCGTAAAAATAAGGAGCCTGAGAACCTACAGTAATTAATAATTTAACTTGTTCACTTAAAGATTCTTCAATCAGTAAGTCTACACAAGCTATTCCCCCTAAACTATGCGCTAATAACACAACTGGTTCATCCGCTTCCTCAATATATGACTTAATCAAACCTCTGATTTTCTTTCCTCGTCCTTGATACAGTAAGACATCTCCAACAAATGGAGTTATCCCATCAGAAATAAGTCCTCTTTCACCTCGAAGATATCTTGTTAACATTGATTTTCCTAATGGAATCAGTATTTTAAATATCTTAGAAATAATATTTTCGGTTCCACCTCGTTCTGAAGTTGAATCAATTTCATTACTTAGACTTTCTACCAGTTCTTCTCTTAGCTTTAAGTCATTTATGAGAGGAATTTCTTTGTTATTTCTATCACTTATAACTATGGCTTCTGCAATTACCGCTCTAGCTATTATTTCTTGATTTTCTATATTGACTAGATTTTTATAGGGATTTGAATTAATCACATTATTCATAGCTTGCTGAAAAATATCTTCAATCCCACATTGATTAAATTGCTGTGTTAGTTGCTCTGACGGGTTAAAAGCTGCAACTTTATCTTTCAAACTACTGTTACTGAAAAAATCATCTTCTGGTGAATCTAAAGATAATAATCGTAATTCATACAAAGGATCTTGAAAAAGTCGTATCCAACGAAGAGTATTTTCATCTAACGAAGGCACTTCCACTGATTTTTTCGTTGAATCATAGAGAGGGATTGATGCTCCCCCTGCATTTAATTTTCCTCCAAGAGAATCTCCCCATGCACAATAGATGACATTGATATCTGGAATCTCCTCAGATAGTCTCTGTTTTATACACTCAAAAGTCTTAACGTCTTTAGACTCTCGTACTGATATCCCATGAATAACAATTACTTTTGTCATTTACTTTTTAAACGATAGGCACTTATTTAATAACCCTATCATCATTTGAATTCATTAAAAATCCCTCGATTTGAGGTTCCAACGGCAATTGCTGAATTTAGTTGATAAAAAAATTCAGAGTTCAGTGTATATACTTAATTAGTCAATAAGCGATCGCCATTCCTCGTAATCTCTTAACAACATTCCCTTGATTTTGCCATCGTTAAGGAAGTTGACCCCTTTATCCTTGATTTTTCTTTAGAAATCACTATATTTGATTATATGGCGATCGCCCCTTGACCTTTAGTTAGTGCTGATCTACAATAAAATATGTCAGCACTAACGCTAAACCAATGTCTCAAGCCGCCATCAAAGCCCGTATTGCTCAACTACGTCAAGGAAAAGTCGCACCCCCGAACACCTGGATTGGAACCACCAGCATTACCAAGAAAAACGGTAAACGCTACACTTATCAGAGGTTGATGATAGCTTATTACCCTCCTGCTACCGAAGATAACCCGAATCCTCAACGAAAAACCAAAATGGTACAGTATTTGGGGACAAAAGAGAGTACAGCGTATCAGGAAATGGTTGAGGCTATTAAACGTCGCAACGAGATTCAGAAGTTGGAGAAGAAGCTGCGTAACTTAGAAAAACAAGTTAGTGTCGCATCCTCTCAGAGACGACAACAGGATAAACAACCAGCACTAACTAAGTTGGTAGGGGAATTGATAGCGCAGGTGCAAGGGTTGGTAGAGGAAATAGCGTGGATGAAGGAGCAGTTTCAGCAACAATTATTAACAGTTACATAGATGATTTTAAGTACAATAAGAAATAGCTATTCCTTTATTAAAGGTTAGTCATGAGTAATAACAATAATCATGAGTCATTATTTGAAAACAATGATAATCAAATTGATGATGACGAATTTTCTATAGATATTCCCTCACAATCAGAGTCCCCCTATCAAGACCGAATTCCCTCTGGATATGATCCAATGGGAGAAATTTATCTCAGAGGTCGAGCCTTTAGAGGTCTAGCTAGTGGAGGCATTCCTTGGTGGATTCTCGTTTCTGGTTGGATTGTTTTTGGAGGATTTGCACTTTTAACTATAGTAGCCGTCATAGTAGCACAAGATTTTATGGGTCTAATTTTGTTATTTGTTCCTGGTACTATTTTGTTGATTCTCTGGAGAGGGACGAAAGCCAAGCTTCGTCGTAGAAAGTCTAAAAGAAGGTTTTAGTCGTTCCCGTATGAACTCGAATATTTATTATGATAATAGCAATTATCAATAACAATGAGCAACTTATAACTTGGAACTCAACAGTTACTTTTACTGTTGCTACTAAAGAATACCCTAAACAGAAAATTAAATGGTGGACTCGATGGTAATTTTGCCCTCCATTTCCTAACTTCTACCATCACTAAATGAGATTTTCAATCTTAATCTTCATAAGCAACGGCAGAAAAGTTCCTTGAATGAGAATAGTTTTTTGAGGCTACTCTTTTCTATCTTTTTCCATTATTTTACACTGTTTCGTCACCAAAATATCCCCTTGACGGACTGCTGTGACTGACCATGTTTGTCCTGTTTTCATATCTTTATGGGCAGGATGGACACTAATTCTTAGGGTTTTGAGAGGAGGACGACTAACCTTAAGTTGAGCAAAGGACATCTTTCTCCCTAAAACTGTGACTCTTCCCGTCATCGTCATAGCTGATTCTGTTACTTCATCAGAGATTTCCTCTAAGTTAATTGAGATAATTTTTCCATCAGAAGTCATATTTAGAGTGGTGAACCAACTACTTTCTTCACTGGGATAATTAGCTGGTAGTTGCTTAATTTTAAACTGCGTTTTATCAGGAATTTCTAAGTAGAATATCTCCCCATCTTTTTTGACTGTTCCTCTCAGAACATAATGATAGTTTTTTGAATCCATTTTGTTGATTTTTTCAACCCTTGTCATATTTTAACTCAATTTCTCTTCAACATTCGAGCTAATCTTTGTCTAGAAAATAACCGTTATATTCCCAGTCTTCAGAGAAAGAAGTGGAATTTTCGAGTTGTTTCATTTCTTGAGCCTCTTTTTCTTTTTGCTTTCTGGACTTTGGCTTGATGTATTTAGCCCAGTATTTATGATAGTCCTTCTTTGATGGCCACCATTCCCCCGTTTTCGGGTGTTTCCAACCAGAACCTTTCTTTCGTTTCCCCATTTCTTTTCCGACCAATCCAAATAAAAGTTTAATCATATAATATTATAGAATCCAAGTAATCTTCTGTTATATCTTCTTGTTCACAAACAAGGTCACTTTCTTTATTTTGACCATATTCATCATTAAATTCTTGGTAACTATCTAGAGTTTGCTTATAAAGGATAGAACAGTTAATCCATCAAGGTTACAGACTAATCTATCTCCCGAAAAGTGCAACAAAAAAGCCGCCAAAGTTGCCCGAAAAGCTCTAAAATTGGTAAAAGTCCCTTGCACCTGGTTGACTAAAACAAATGTACCGTAAGAAACAGCACTCGCCAATCACCCCAGAAAAATTTGAACTACTACCAGGAACAAAGTTATCATTAGAAAATCGTTGGGTGATCATGGCCGAGTTGATACCTTGGGATGAGTTTGAAGAAGAATATGCAAAACAGTTTAAAATAGAAAAAGGTGCGCCAGCTAAGCCATTTAGGATGGCATTAGGAGCGTTAATAATCAAAGAACAGTTAGGAATAAGCGATAGGGAAACAGTAGAACAAATAAGAGAAAATCCGTATCTACAATACTTTATAGGATTAGAAGCCTATACATTTGAAGCTCCCTTTGAAGCCTCAATGATGGTGCATTTTAGACAGAGGATAAATGTAGAAATGGTGAATAAAATTAATGAAGAGATGGTCAAAACGGGAAGAGAGAAGACAGAACAAAAAGAAGAAAAGTCAAGCTCAGACTCTGAAGAAATAGGAGAGAGGGAAAATAAAGGTAAACTGATATTAGATGCCACCTGCGCCCCTGGTGATATCAAATATCCGACAGATTTAGAAATATTAAATCAAGGAAGAAAAGCTACAGAACAGATAATAGACAGTCTTTATAAATCCATAAAAAGAAGACTCAAGAAAAAACCAAGAACGTATCGAAATATAGCAAGAATTGAGTATTTAAGAATAGCGAAAAAGCGTCGTTCTACTAAAAAAGAGGGAAGAGAAGCGATTAGAAAACAACTTAAGTATATTAAAAAGAATCTAGTCAGTATAGAGAAACTTATCTTAGAGGGGGCTACCCTAGATAGCCTAAATAAAAGACAAAGAAATCTTCTAGAAGTTGTCAAAAAAGTTTATGAACAGCAACAACAGATGTGGGAAAAAGAAACTCAAAGTGTTTCCCAAAGAATTGTCAGTATAAATCAACCGCATATTCGACCTATCGTGAGAGGAAAAGCAGGGAAACCCACAGAGTTTGGAGCTAAACTTTCAGTAAGTTATGTAGATAACTATATATTTTTAGATAGAATAAGTTGGGAAAATTTTAATGAATCTGGAGACTTACAAGGACAAGTAGAAAAGTTTAAACAGACTTATGGTTGCTATCCATCCTCAGTTCATGCAGATAGAATTTATCGAAGTAAAGCTAATAAAGATTGGTGTAAGCAAAGAGGAATTAGATTAAGTGGAATCGGACTAGGAAGACCCCCTAAGAATATCAGTCAAGAAGAAAAAAGGCAAACCAAAATAGATGAGGGATTTCGCAATAGAATTGAAGGAAAGTTTGGACAAGCGAAGAGAAAATTTAGTCTAGATTTGGTTAAAACTAAGCTTAAAGAAACATCAGAAACTGCTATTGCTATTACATTTTTAGTAATCAACCTTTCTCAACTTCTTCGGCAGTTATTATTACTTCTTTTGTCATTTTCTGTTACCAGTAAAACACTTGAACTAAACAAGCAAAAAATGATAACAAAAACTGATTTTTTAAATTCTTTTATAGCAGTTAAAGTTATTAATTTAGAGGCAAATTACTGGCTTTTGGCCGCATAAATTTTTGAGTGACTTTTTCAGCAAAGCCTATCTAATCTAATTTCCTCTCTGATTTCGTTATAAGTCGTTGAGTACCTTTTCCATTTATTGGTTTGTCTAACTAATAGTTCATTTTCGGGATTAATGTCCTCATTATTATCAGTATTTTTAGGTTTAATTTCTTTAGAAACTTTCTTCATAAATTTATCTTTGATTCACTGAACTAAACTCAACTTAAGTCTCACCGTTCGCTCATTTTTCCAAGTGAGGTTCGGTCAAACAGGGAAAAAAGTTTGTCCAGTCAGGGGTTGAGCGAAAAAAGTCACCCAATTTTAGCCAGAAGCAAAGTAGTCAGTAGTATAAATAGACTCCTCTACATTCATTAACCTTAAGATTTTTTGTTGTACGAGGTTGAGTCCAGAAATTTCTATTGAGTCATCTCTATGTATATACAAAGTGATGTTATTAAAAGCCCTTAACATCTTTTCAGCAGTGGGACGTTTAGTGGTGCGTTTAGGATTTCCTGAGTAGAGTCGAGCTAAACTAGACTGAGATTGATGTAATTGACGACGCACCACAAATTCCATCAAAGTAAAAACCCTGAGAGCGATCGTTAACAAAAACATTAATCCTTTAATTTTCTTCTCGTCTCGAAAATAAATCGGTAGAGCAGATAAACGACCTTTTTTAAAGCGATGAAAACCCATTTCTGGTTGCCATTGTTGTTTATAAGCTTGCACGGCTTCTGTCAAAGATAGTCTTTCTGATGTGGCATTCGTTACATATAAACGCCAACCTGCCACTGTCTTAAAAGACTCAATTTCAGTTGACAAACGTTGATAGTTTAAGATTAAATTTATCTGGCGAACTCGTCGATAGGATGAGTCTTCACTGCGACTTCCACGACCTTTATAGACCTTTTTATAGCTAATATTTCTATCTATTGAGTATTCAACATACTTAGTTAAACGATAACTTTTAACAATTTCTTGTATCTTCTGTTCTAATCTTTTCTCGTCTTTACCTGGTCTTTTTTGTAGGGATAATAAGGCTTCTTCTCCTTTAGCTAAACGACTTTCTAAACCCTTTATTTGACGAGATGCCAAGGCATTCGATTTAAGAACTAGCCATCTTTCTTCCCATTGATAACGTTTTTCAGTTTCAGGTTCAACCCAAATATTTCCTAATGGCACTTCAAAACCCTTACCGATTTCTAAATCCTCTGATTCCCCCTCATCTGCTTGGTGCGGATAATCTCCGAGGGAACCTCGGAGTTCCGCATCCGCTTTTTCGACTATTTTAATCACTTCTGTTGGGGGATTTTTCACCCAATCAGCTAATAATTTTGGACGAGGTTGAGTCATAGCTAAGGGAAAACAATAGATTCCCCCCTCTCCCTGAATTTTAGCTCGATTAGACCAAGTTGACGCTTTAGAATCTGCTAAATATAGGAATTCTCTATGACCCAAGATTTCTCTCATTTTTCTCCACGTTGGCAGATATTCTGACTCATCTCCCCCATTTCCGGCTAAAGTGGCTCCTAATAATGGCATTCCCAATGGGTCTAATGTTGCCAACATTTGGCGGTATTGTCTTAAATCAGGTCGTTTATCTTTACTATACCCAAATTTAATCAGCGATTCTTCTTCAACGTCTTCTGAGATTTGATGATATACCGAAAAACTGGTGGTGTCACTTCTCGCTTGAGATGTGGGTAATTCATAGGCTTTGACCAAATGTTGGGATAATGACATCTCCATCTGGGGAAGGGCTTCTGTTAGTCCAATAATTCTCAATAAGTCTCCACAACGGTCATCCGTTGCTTCTTTTTCTCGGATTTCCCATTCAGTTATTGCTTTTAAACTTCTTTGATGCTCTGATACCCATGTTTCTAGGCAACAAATTCTATGGTCTGCCTCACTCACAATATAGGTTAATAATAACACCGCTAGTTGCCCGTAACTTAATCCTTTGCGATTGCCATGAGGGGCGGCTAGCTGATTATCTATGATTGACGCAATCTTCATTTGTTTTAGCCAATAAATAATTAAGGGGAGATCATCTATTCGTTCCGAATGTGTTTGTGCCGTAATTAATCGACTCCTTGTTGCCCAACACTTGACTCTACAAGGATTTTACCCCTTTTTCCCCACCTCACCCCTTCGATTTAAGCGAACGGTGAGTTAAGTATTTCAGCTTCTTGATTAATGCAAAAGAACTACTCAAAATTTTTTCACTACATGGGAATCACTACCCTCAAATAACCAGTCCCAAAGTTCAAAGTCCAAAGCCTTTTTTTTTCTTTTTTCTTTTTGAATCAGCTTTTTGAGAACGCTGTATATTCATCTTCTTACTTTTTTGAGTCAAGTGATCTGTAGTCTTATCGATTTCCTCTATTCCTTGTTTATATAACTCAACTAACTTTGATTTCGCTTTAAGTTCAATGTTTTGTATCCAAAGTCGTTGGTCTAAACTCACAATTTCTTTAATTTTTAACTTAATAATTGGAAAAACTAAAATTAGTTCTTCTCTGAAAAATAATTCTCCATCTTCATTTTCAATACAATCATCTTCATCTAAATCGAAAATTTCTTGTTCAGAAATTTGTTCAACAATAAATAAATATACAATCTCATCTATCCATTCTTCTAACAAATCAACCTCTTCATCTAATTCTGGTTTTAAGTCAAATATTTTTTCTTGATAAACACTAATACTTTCCGAAAACTGCTTTTGATAAATCTGATTAATTTTTGGATAAATCTCTAAACGATCCGCACTAATTTTCTGAGTTTCACTTTCGATAGTTTTCAAAAGTTCCTTGAAAGTTAAAAGATTTCTCTTGTCATTTAAGCCAAGAAATTTGTTTTCTAAATTATTAACGGAAATCAGTCGGTTAAGCCAGAAGCATTTAACAAATAATAAAATAGCGAGTTTTCGTTCTATTTCTTCTAACAGATTAATTTGATAATCTTCTTCTTCGTTTATGTCTAAATAACCAAATAACCACAGATATTTAATTTTAGAAGGATTGGAATAAGGAGAATTAAGGATTCGTTTATCTACCCAAACTTCATCTAAGTCGGCCTTCATAATTTGTTTATCATGACATCCCCAGGCGAATAAAAATGGATTTTTAAATAATTGATAGTCTTTTTTCTCTTTATAATCTTTTAATTCCCAATTCTCCTCTAATTTCATGGCGACTAATGTTCCGATGCTAGAACTTGAAGACTTTGATTGAGGATAATCCATTATTCTAAAAACTTAACTATTTTTTAGAATAACATGATCAACAACCTTAAATTATCTTTTCTTTACCCTATAAATTATTAGGATTCGTTAGTATAGAGAAGCACTTAGTAATTAATAGAGTACATTGCCCCATATTTGGGGCTTTTTAACTTAATTATCATAGATAACCCTTTAATTAAACTAACACCGTTATCCCCTCCATCACAGATAAAGGATAACTTACCCCATGCTCATCTTCTAACCAAAAGCCACCATTCACCTCAACAACTTTTCCTTTAACTTTCATCATTCCCATAGGATGGGGTATATATCCTTGCAACATCTGACCTACTTCATAATCAGGGGTTTGACGAGGAGGGGTCATTGAAGTTGCTTTGAGGTTTTGGTAAAACTCTAATAATTGATTATCACTTAGACGCTTACGAGAACTCACACCATATTTAGCCATCAAGTATTCTTTCCCTGTGTTAGTTGACCATCCTAGTTGTGCCATTTCTACATCAATCAATTTAATTAATTCTCCCCTGAGATTTCTGGGGTTGGGGGGGTTGTGATGGGTTGTGATGGGTTGGCTATCCTCTGTAACCCTTGCAGGTGATGAATGTGACGGGTGTGATGGGTTATTTGGGGATTTCTCCAATACTCCTTTTTTAGTTGCATTGTCTTTAATACTTTCCCTTTCCAAATTTAAAGGTTGGTCAACATTAAAATCATTTTTAGTAAAATCTTTAAAAGAGCCTTCACAGCCATCACAATCTTCTCCTGACTGAGTTTCGAGGATTACATAGGGCTTAACAGCCATCACACTTTCAGTCACGGCTGTTGATTTTTGAGCTTCTTTTGCAGTTAATCGTTTCAACCACAGTCCCTCTATAAACGGTTTATCATCATCCAAATGGTCACGGATTTTTAATCCCTGAATGAAAACACCGTTTCGGTTACGGTCTTTGGTCACATCCCCTAAGTTCAGTTGGTGGTTACAAAGGTCTAATAACAGGGTACTGAATCGGTTAAGGCTAATGGGATTCACTTTGATGCCTTCACAGAATGCACAATAATTCGGGTACAGCCACTTCGATGCTCCTATATACACCTCATCATTTTCTTTAGAAGCGATCGCTTTTCCCACATGGGTATAACTATCGGGGTCATAAATGATATTCTCGTTTAACCACGCTGCTATGGGGTTGTTCTCTACCATTGACTCTATCCGTTCTAAGGTTAGCTTCACGCAGCGTTTATGGGCATTTTTGATGCACTCAGAGGCACTTTCACTCTCCATCTCCAATACCCAGTTTAGAAAACCAGGAATATATGGCACAAATTCCCCTGATATATTCCCTTGGTTATCATGCTTAATCAGGTTCTTTTGATTCTCTTCACTGATTTTTCGCTTCATGCCTACGGTGATACGCCGACGCTGCAGTCCACTGGTGTAGTCGGCAGTTTTGATATGCTCGTTGCCGGCAATAATCACCAAACAATCGGGCTTAAATCCTCCAGTTGCTTGTTGCATTTTCTTCTCGTAGGGTAGGCTATCTTCTCCAGTTAATGCTTTGAGAGTGGTGACATCCCCTGTGTACCGTTCGGCATCCGTTACCAGTACCAGTCTTTTGTCCTTGATATTGGCTGTCTCGAACTTCGAGGTTTCTAACCGCTTCAATGTTGTTACATGGCAATTAGAAAATCCCACTAAGGCGATCGCTAATCTAATCAGGGTACTCTTGCCAGTTCCCCCTGGCCCAATCAATTCTAGAAATTTCTGCCAGTCTGCACGTCCCGTTACGACCCCGTGTAAATAAGCCCTGATCAATTCGACAAGGGATTCGTCCCCCTGCATCATTTCGAGCAACCATTGCTTGATGGGTTCCCCTGTGGCTAAAGGGTTGTAGTCGTAAGGCAAAGACCAAGTAAAGTAATTGGTAGGACTATGGGGTAGTAATTCTTTTCTGGCTATGTCTAGTACGCCATTACGAAACGGTATTATTCCTTCAATACTATTCGTTTGCATTTTTTTTGTTAGTAGCACCGTCGAGATATGTCTCCTCAAATTTTCGACAAATCTTATCGTATACGTTCTGCTTTTTGGTAACTGCTTTTTTAATTGCTTCATTATCTCTATCTTTTCTTTTTTCTCTCTATTACTTTCTTCCACTGCCTTAATTGCTTTTAGCACTTGCTCTCTTACATTGTCTATCTCATCAGTTAGGTCATTCAAATCAAACAAAATTCGTTGTTCTACTTCCATTTTTGTCCTTGGTGTCCATACTCCTTTTGTTTCGTCTTCATAGAGATACCATTCTTTGATTTCCCCATTAAAGATGATTCTGTCTTTGTACATTGACACTAGATAGTCTGTTAACCCTTTCTCTGTCCACTCCAGTCTGTTCATTTCTAACTTGCTTACTTTGATGGATGCTGGTTCTGAGGATCTGTTTTCCCATACTTCACCGAACCATTGGGCCCCGTTAACAACGATCGCATCATCGATTCCTTTCTCGGAAGTATCCCAAGACAGAAACAAAACTTTACAACAAGCTTCACGGAAACACGACGCTAATCTTTCCCTCGCTGCTATTACCGCAGCTTGGGTTTTGAGTTTTTGGTCTTGATCAAAGACGATTACGATTTCTCGTCCTGGTTGGGCTAAGTATTGAAGCTGTGGCAATAGTGTGGGATTCCCATCAGAGTTTTTGGGTGAACCGTTCCATATTCCAGGGACGCTGACGGCTGCGATTCCTTGGGACAACAATGCCCCTGCTTTTTTCGTTCCCTCTACCACTGCGATCGCTACCTTTAGATTCTCCTTTACCCATTTCCAAAACAATTGGTCTTTTTGTTTCAGAAATTCTTTGTAAGTGATGCCTTCGGTTTCTGCCCATTGATAACGGATACGTTCTCTGTATTGCTTAAGTAAACCTGACTTTTTAGCTACTTTCAACCCAATACGCCGAGAGACTTTCAAGCAAATCGCTTCGACCGGTTCAAAGGGGGGACACTCGTATTTTCTCACTTTGCCATCGGGGGTGACTTTGGGGTTATTGGGTTTAAATTGGCCCCAGAGATTGTCCTCCCCTGTTTCTAGATCAATGGCATTTACAGCATATCCCCCGTCCTCTAGGTGTCCGTTTGCTTTTAGGGTTCGGTTGTTAATTCGACCATCGTTTCTACGGAGTACGTTCTCACTGTATAACAGGAAGTCATAAGTGTCTGAACCAATAAGCGATCTCACGTTGAGATAGACGATTTCCAGGTCAACTCCTGACCCTATGACCCATTCGTTACGGTGTTGTTCATTAATATTATTCATTTTGGACTCCAGTTACTGTGTACTACTGGAGATGCCCTATAGTAATGGCTTACTACTTGGATTTTTCAAGCTAAGACAACTATGATAAAAAATATATGTCTTTGAGGTCTGGTGTATGTTCTGAAGGTAGCAACACCAGTTGTTGTCTTGCCAGCTTCCATAGTTATGGCCACGAACAGAGCATCGCCAGTCTTTCCTATTTCGACTTAATTGAATATCTAACTAACTCTATGCCCTGTAAGAAAAGCATAGTATTTAGTAAATGCTTATCGGATGCTTTGTCCCCCTGGTCATCGGGATAGGCAAAATTCGGGTACATGGTTTTCTTCTTTCTGGTGGTTTAACAGCCCAAAAGGATGAGTAATTGCAAGATAAAAAAGTTAATCTAATCAGAGTTAAGATTTATTACCTAATTCCCTGTTTTTTAGCCACAGTGATCAATTTTTGACACAAGGGTTGCGTATACCGCAAAGATTCTTTATGATAAAGTCATTACGGCTACTGTCGTATCTAAAAATTTAATCTCTTTCTTATCTCATAACCTTCTCCTTTTGGTTGGTGCAGAGATTTCACAGAAAGAACCTACTAATAGAAACGTCGAGAGCATTCCCCAATGAGTCGGCGTTTCAGGCTTTTTAGAAGATTCTTTACTTGAATAATGTCTGCTGTACATTAACGATCCTATTTTTAGGAATACTTTTAATATATATGAGATTCCCAATGGGAACAAGTCTTAAACCAGGATGGGGGAATTCTAAGTTTCACTTCCTCCTCAGATAAACAGTTATACCCTCAGAAGACCTTAGCTGGATCTATTCATAGCTAAAATAAACTCCTAAAACACTTGCAATACTAATCACTGGTTTTATGAACTGATACAGATTATGTAGTAACCTCATTAGTCTCATCCTCATCCTCTTCAAAGTCTTCAGGGCCAGGAATATATTGTAGTAGTTCTCCCGGTTGACACTCAAGAGCCTTACAAAGCTTGATTAGTGTAGTCATTTCTAATCGTTCAGGTATATTATTTTTGAGTTTGGAAATAGTATTAGGGTGTAGCTTAGCAGCTTTCCCTAATGCTTTATAATCCATTTCTCGATCAGCCATAAGAACAGCTAAACGCCATTTGATTGGCATAGGTGATTTTTCCGTAACAGGTACATAAATCACCTTACCCTCTATCATGTTCATAAACTCCTGCGGTTTACGTATTCATCATAGCACAGAATATATTAATCGCAGAACTTGACATTCATTAATCGCTGCGGTTAATATGAATAGGGAAGAGATAACAGAGATTTTTCTATCTCTCAAAACTTGGGCTAGACCCAAAAGTAAACAAGAGCCGAAAAATCCTCATTTTCCTGCTCTTACACAAATTTATTTACTATCTTTTCTTTCTATTATGCTACAAATATCTACTTTGCAACCTACCCACCGATTGCAACCATCCCCGAAATCATCTGCTTTCGGGAAAACCACCCCTACTTCTCATCCCCATATTCATGACGGCGATCGCACTCTCCAACAACACCCACAACACAATCCCATTGAAGTTACGGTGACTCTGTGGAGCCATGAACAAGAAACAGATCCCGATGATGGTCATACCTTCCCAAAGCAAGAAATCATTATCAGCTTCGTTGTCCCTGAATTTACCAAAAAAGCAGTCATGAAAGCCTTTGAGCCTCATAAAGACCAATTCCCAGGTTTCTACATCTCAAGTTTCAATCGTTCTCATCAAGACGCTGAATTTTAAAGGTAAAGGGTGGGTAATGCCCACCTTACTAAAGCAGTCAACAACAATTAATCACAGAAAAAAAGGGGAGTTTTCCCCTTCAAATATACACAGTTTTCACACCACACTCCTTAATTTAATCATCGAGGATTGCATCCATTAAACCCAACAAAAGTCAAGAAAATGATTAATCAAAACACCATCGACACCCTAACCGAAAACTTAGCCACTGAACTTTCGTTAGAGTCTTATGATCATCTTCGCTTAGCTGAAATTGCCCAAAACCAGCTTTTTTACTTGATTCTCGATATTACCCGATACCCATCAAAATATTTTTCGTCTGAGATTTTAGAAACTGCAAAAAACACTGCTAAAAGCCATGAAGAAACGACGCACCTTACAAGAACTTAAGATTCATCTTGACCATTATTTAGCACAGATACAGGGCAACCCTAAAGGTAGAGACATTCTTTGTACTCACATTAATAAGCTGAAAAGACAAATCCTAGAATTGGAAACACAAGAGCCTTAATCCCACCCTACTATTAATTTAATTAATTAAAATTATGAACTATGAAAGATAACGCTTGGAAGTTACTACATTCAAAGCCATACAACTATTGCAGACCACACGAGATTATTTTTTACTCTCGCAAAGAAGAAAAACAATATCGTGAAGATCCTGAATTTCGGGAAAAAACGTTACAAGCTGCAAAAGAAATGTTCGTTCAATATAGTAATTTGGAACGATTAACTATTGCCAGAGGATGTAATACACTTCTAGTTTTAAACAGAAAAGATGTTTAAAACAACCTTTATACTATTACCGTCATCTTGAGGAACAAAAAATGAATTTTTCAACAGACCGAATTTTAAGAAGCCCAATGTTTCAACAGGCACTAAATGATTTTAAGAATATGCCTATTGAGATATCTGAAAATAAAGAATTCCAAAGAGATTTATTAGTAAGAGGTACTATTCAAGATTGGGAAGCTGAAGTACAAAAGTTTAAAGACCACTTTGATTCAGCAGACAGAATAGCTCAAAATACTCCTGCGATGAAGCTACTAATGTCTAGAAAAAAACGAATTGAAGACTTTTTAAAATCGCAAAATGCTTAGAACAGTAAAAATGATTGAATTTTAGGATAATTATGCCTCGCTTCACCCTCGAAATAATTGATCGTATCGATACCCAACCCCTGATCCAATGGGCTAGGAAACAGCCGTTGACCCCAGAGCTTTTCAACGACAAATACACGAAACGCCTTGAACAATGGCACGGGTTGGGGGTAGAACTTCTGAATTATGGTAAGTCCTGGAATATTTTTCACGCACCACCTATTGAAGAAGTTCCGTTACTAAGGGATTTACGCGATCGCTATTATCCTGCTGCCAATTCCTGCTTATTGTACTACTATCCCGTCGGAGTAGGCATCGGCTCCCACATCGATAAACCTGTCTTTCACCATGAGGTAGTCATTATCAACATCATTGATAGCCAGCCTAACCTATTTGGTGAAAAAGACTCAATTAAGTTTAAATTCAGGTCAAACACACATCTATTAAATGACGGGGATGTAATTCGCTTCGATGCTTTGATGGAGCATGGTTTACCACCTGTGAAGGTTCCCCGTTATTCTTTGAGTTTCCGCATCATTGCTGAACCCAAAAAATAGTTATTATCTTTTTAGAAAAAGGAGTTAAAAATGGAGTATCTAGGAAAAATAGGAACTGAACCTAACAAAAAATATGGAGTAAAAGATGGAGAGCAGACTTTATATTTCCGTTCTGAAAAATCCGCTATGAGTTTCATTAAAAAACGAACATATTTAAGACAAACCCATTACAACATACTTTCTCTATTAGTTAATCGAGTTTGGGTAAAAAACTTTCTTTTTGTTTATAAGAAAGGAGCTTTTAAAGATTTCGATAAATGTGTTCAATATGGAACAGGAACTAAAGAAGGATTCATTAAGATGACTTCTGAAGGTAAAAGTTATTACGAGTTTCTGAAAAATCATAAGATAAATTAATAACAAAAAAATGGAGTCAACATGACTAACAACCCCACTATTGATAGAATTATCTCCTGGCATGGCTTTGGCTATCCCGATAAGCCAAATAAACCTTTAGACTCAAAATGTCGTCTGAGAATCTGGCAACAAGACCCTGTAATTGTACTGTTTTCAGATTTAAACGAAGAGGATACAGGAACTTCTATCACCAACTGTTCAGAGAATTTAGCCACACTCGTTCAATTTCATTTCCAATTACTTAAGCCGATTCGATGGTTCGAGCATTACCCGTTTCATAATATTCCTGAACAAAAGAAGAAGCAATTAATGTTCAGTGAAAGTATCAGCGAAATTTTTTACCATCATGATCAGAAACGTTATCATAGCCCTCAATGGAAACACTTTGAAAAAGAAAATCTTGAGACATTGGTTAACTGCTCAATTTCTATGAATGGTTATCGAAACTTGAAAAAAATTAAGCTTAAAACAGCTTATGAACATGAACAGGATGAATTTGCAAGAGGGTGTTCTGATGCCGTCAATGATGGAATAACTCGTGATTATCCTCCTCATTCTCCAGCTTATCTTAATGGGTTTCGGTATGCTATGAATCAACTTAGTCAACTTAATTAATGTGATTTAAACTTTTTATGTTTTTAATAATTAAATACAAAAAATCAGCTATAGTATATTTAAGTAATATTGAAAAAGGAGAAGAAAATGGAAAGTCTAACACCAAGCCAAATTGCTGATATAGTAGTAGCATTTTGGGATACGAACTCATTTCTAGAAAGCCATAGACAAAATGGCATGGTTACAACTCCTAAAGAATTATCGCTAATTCTTCAATTGGGAAAAATAGAAGTGACAAATAAAGAAAATATTGCTTTTTTTGAAGCTTTAAAAATTTTTATTATTAACTATTTAAGTAAAGAAAACTCTGTACCTGATTACATTAGCTTTCGTGTAGATTATTTTCCTGAGAAAGCATTTGATCTGGTAGAATCTGAATTTGACGTTAAAACACCACTTAATTTACCCATTAAGTCTACCCTTAATATTGCCAAAAAAGATATGAGGATAATTGTCATAGAAAAAAAAGCTGGCTATGGAGCAGAGTGGACAGAAGAAAGCTATCAATTAAAAATTTGCTAACGTTTACTCCTCTGTAAAAGTAGAGCTTCTCTGTTCGATTATTTTCGTCCTAAAGATAATCAGTTAATTATGTTAACTCAAAATTAATATCTCTTATTATTTTATGAAAAATTCTGATTTGAACTTTTTAGCAGAAATGGATATTAAGTGGCTGTTGGAAAATGGATGGACAGTCAAAGGAAATCTTGCTTATAGACGATTACTAGAAGAGGATTTTTCTGATATTTCAAAAGAACGACTTGAGCAAATTTCGATTCAATATGAGCTTGATAATAATGATCTGCAAAAAATTAATTCTGCTTTACAAAGATTACTTGAAATCAAACAAGAACTTTCTGAACTTAAACCCACAAAAAATAAAGTGAAAGCTATTTCTCTTCATCAACCTTGGGCTAGTTTAATTGCTATGGGGTTTAAGCATTATGAAACTCGCAGTTGGGGGACGAACTACCGAGGAAAACTGGTTATCTGTGCTGCCAAGAAAAACACGAAACAACAACGATTGAACTACGAATCCTTAGCTTCTATGTTAAACATTGATTTAACATTAAACCCTTGGGACAGTTTACCATTAGGCATGGCCATTGCTATTGTTGATCTGACAGATTGTATCGAAATGACCGATGAGTTTATCAATGAGCAATCTGAATCCGAACAAATGTGTGGACACTGGGAACCAGAAAGATTCGCTTGGCAATTAGATAATATTAAACCAATATTTCCTCCTATTCCCATTAAGGGACAACAAGGTTTATGGGATGTCTCATTACCTCTTATTTCTTAATTTCTAATTGATTTCAATTATGTTTAAAATATTGACCTATTTCCTTACCAAAATTCATCTTTATACAATTAATCAACTTAATCGTAAAATTCAAGCTTATGAACAAGAAATGACTATTTTAACTCAAAAAAAAGAACAAGTTACTAATATATTAGAACAAGAAATTAATAAAAATTAAGATTAAAATCTATTAATTATCTGCTAATATATAAAAAGTAATTTTTAACTTCATCATGAAAATATTTATTCCTTATCTTGTAACTGAAACAGAAATAAAAGAAGACCCGTCCTTTGCATATATCAGCGAAGAAGAAGACGTTAATTATCAAGGTCTTTGCAAAGTAAAAGATTTTATATTTAAAACCTGTTTGATTTTTAGCATTTGCTTGACACAAAATTGTTTAGTTATATTATAATATAATTAAACAAAAATTATTATTTGAAATTTCAAGAAAAATATTTAATGAAATCGAATTTAATAAAAGTCATTTTTGAAGACGAAAAAACTATTGAGAGATTAGAATTTAATCTTAAAGACCTTAAAGCTAAAAAAATAGCTGGAAATACCATTTTCGGTGATTGGTCAGAATTATTACCTGTATTGAGAGTGGCTCACTTTTGGAAAATAAAATATTTAGTTGTCCCTGTAAGTTGGACAGACAAAATTAAAGAATCTTATCGTTGGTGGATAAGAACCTTGAAGTTCAACCGATACCAGCAATATCTAAAAAAAAGATTACAAGACTATTCTACCAAAGGCTATTTTTTTCTAAACCTTACTATTAAAAAACAGAGTTTAATTATCCCAACAAAAAATCAAGGTTTATTATTAGTGGGACAAGACTTTTGTGAACTATCAATAATTAATCAAGTCGTTGATAATCTCAGCCAGCAAAACTTTACAGTTTATATTATTGATCTGAACAACAAGATTAAAAGAGAAAAGTTACCGCCGAATTTAACTTTTATAGAATCTTCTGAAGAGTTTTTCAAAGTTAGTGAGAGTTTAGAGAAGTTTCCCGAAAAAACATCGATTATTTGTCCTGATGGTACGAGTTTAAATGAAAGACAAATATGGCAATGGTATGGTCTTGCTCGTTTAAGAAGTGTTTTCACGGTTATGGGGGTTCCTACCTTTAAATCCCTACAAAATGATTCTGTTACACAAATTTTAATAGAACATAAAGACTTATTGATATCAGCTAACTTAGACTTAATAACCGCTTTACGTTTAGAAGAATATTTAGGAAAAAATAAAAACGAAAGTCCTTGTTTTTTAATGGCTCATGAATTAGTTAATAATAAAAAACATATTTTTTATAAAACGATGATTACTACAAAATGGAGTTTTGTATTTGAGCATTATTTAACAAGGTTATAAGTTATCCAAGCTTTCGCCCCTCCTAATATTGATTGCTGTCCTGCAGGAGCTACTATGAATTCTATTCCTGTTAAAATACTCCAATATTGGACTAAAAACCAACTTCAATGGCAACGAGATAATAGTTTGGAAATTGATGTTACCCCTTCTTGGGCTAGACAAACTCTTGAGGATTTACTATGAAATACTTTTCTCTTAAAATGACTATTTTAGCTTATAAAAAGGGGCTAATAGAAAATAATCCTTCTGATACATTCATATTTAGCTGTAGAAGAAGTAGAGTATTTAACAATGATGGAAAATACCCTGGTTATAGTCTACTATTTGAAAATCCAACGCCTGAAACGGTTTACAATCCTGATAGGATTTCTCTTTCGGATTTATCCAAAGAAGCAGCTAAGAAATGCGTTGAGTTTTTTGAGTTAATTAACTTAGCTGATCAACAAGGTAGAGTTATTTGGTTAACCAAAGAAGATGGAAGTCCAAGGTTTCAAGATGATTTAGGTGATGCTATTAGTTTAGTTGAGATTTACAATAATACGCCTCCTGATGAGAGGTTTCCTGTTCATTTACTTCTTGGTCGTACAACTTCAGAAATAGAATCTTTGTTAGATGAAGAAATTAAGAGAAAGTCGGACAAGCAAACTCTCTTTTCGTCTATCATTAATTGTATAATTAGAAATCACTAATACTAACAATTACTCAAACCCAAAATGTCATTAGAATTAGCGATACTCCCCCAATATCTACAAGGTCGTAACTTTTCTCACGATGTAATTAGATTATCTTTTGAACCCGAACTTTTCGAGGTAATTAAATCTTTGGTTGAGACAGTTGGAAGACCTATCAAAGAAATTGATTGTTATTTAGCAGAAGACGGGTATGGTTCTATTACCGAAGACCCTTACGGAAATCCTATCAAGGGAGTTCAGGCACGACAACTGAAACAGGCTTTAGATAAAGTTTCATCGACTAATTTGCCCTGGAGAAATAAAGCTTTTTTAGCTTACCTGAACGAACTTCCGGACGACCTTGAAGTTTGGTTTTACTGGAGTTAGCAATGTTTGCTAAAATTGCTATTATTAAAGTTTTTTCTATCTTTAATAACTAATGAATAATCAAAACTTAAAAATAATAAAAATTTATCTTCGCTATAGCTTTGATTCAGTTATCACGGCTATTAGATTTAGAAAAAAGACAGGATTAAATTGGTTTTTATATACTGCTTTATTTTCTTCAGTTTGCTCGATTTTTTAAGTAAAGTGTTGGATATAGTCTATTTGATATACGGAGGCTATGCTATATTCTTAGGAACCAGAAACTTTATGAAGTATTTTTTAAAGGAAAAATTTGAGCAACTAGAATCCTGTTACAAAGATCCTGAATTTAGAGATTTGTCCTACTTTATTCCCAATTTTAAAACTAACTTACAATTAATAACTATCTTCTTGGGAATGTTCGGATTCTTAATTAGTTTTCTAATTGATCTGTTTATCTAAATAATAGAGTTCTTTGAAAAATAACAGCATTACAACCGTCTCAAGTTGATTGTAATTGATAGGCAACGTCTAATGCTATTTTCTTTGAGGAAAATAATAAAACTTCTTCCATTTTTTTCTCTGCCTTTATTCCTAAAATAATGATAGCTGACCTAAATACTTTTTATCTAATTATAGTATATTTATTCGTATTTTTGTAAGTTTAATGAATTATTTTTTAAAGTTCTAAACTAATTTTTTAGTTAGTTATTATGGTAACTTGACTCGATATTGATTATTATTAAATTTTGAGTTAAAATGGTTATACCCAATAAACTTAACTTTGTTTACTGTTAATAAATTAATTCCTACATAATATCAAGAATCAATTAAAAAGTAAGTCTTAATTAGTATTAAGAAATGTCCCCCAAACCCCAAATCCGTAGCCTTAAAAAGAAACCCACCAGCCCTGATCAAACAACAGTATCAGTAGCGACAGAGGAAACTATAGAAGATAATCCAACCGTCGCACCAAAGCAGAAACAGAAATCTTTAACTCGACCCCCAGAAGAAACAGCCCCGACAACTGTTGAGGGTAATGGAGATAACCCAACCACCTCAGAACCAGAAAATAACACAGAAGCCACAGAAGCCTCAACAGATGAAGCTACAACAGAAAAACCCATATTTCAAGGGATTGGGACTCTCCAGGGAAAACTACAGAAAGACGATGAGGGTAACTTTTTTATTCGGTTAGGTGGCAAGCGTTACGACCTCTACTTTCAAGGATATCGCTATAAAGCTTGGTTGAAACAAGTAGAGGCTAACCCCGATCAAACCCTATTCTTTCGTGTGTATCCCAAATGTTTAATGATTCCGAGGAAACCCCCCAAAATTTACTTTCAGGTGGCAGCATGGGAAGAGGAAAACCCTTGGAATGAAGAACCCGGACAGTTTAGGCTCAAAGGTATCTGGCAATTTGTTCCCCAGGTACGAACACCCGTGATATCAATCTACCGCAACAAAGGTGCAGAAGATCCCAAGGGAAAATTTAAAGCAGCCCATATTCCTGTGTTGATGAGACGGGACGACGAATCTGCACCCTTCCGGTTTAACCCTAAAATAGCCAAAGAAGAGTTACCCCCTCGGTGGTTTATTCAGGGATTGTTTAAGTTCATTCCTTCGAGGGATTCTTTTGGGTTTTCAGAAGATTTGGAACCACCAACAAAGGAGATTCCTTGGTATAAGAAACCAGTCAAAAACAACGATATTTCTAGGAAAACGAATGAGAAAGAGACTGAGAATAAATCCGAGAAACCGTCAGTAAAAAAAGTAGAAAAGCCAATAAAAAACAATAAGGAGAACAAAAATGAACAATCAGAAAAATAAGCATATTGCTGAACAAATTGCTAAGAGTTTTAACAACAATAATGACGAGAGTTTTATTAAAGGTAATTTTAAAAAGTTTGAAAAAGCTATAAGAAAAATAAATCAACAAAACCAATTGACTTCTTTAGAACAAACTGGGTTTATCGAAGGAGATGGAAAAATTTTAGCAGATTCTTTTACTCCAGAAGAAAAACAAGTATTGACATTTTCACCCTATAAATACCCTAATTTTCTAGCAGAACAAAGTCCTGAATCTTTGAAAAAACAGCTTTTACAAACTTTTGATATAGATTGGCTTAATCCACCTGATTCTGAGTCTTAATTTTATTATATAAATAGATAATAATCCTAATAATAAAAAGGAAAAACCAATTGCTATTTATCAGCAATTAGCCTCCTAAAACACATATTACTTATAGTAATAGTATATCATAAATTTATAAAGTAAACAATCAATCTATTGACTCACCGTTCGCTTAAATCGAAGGGGTGAGGTGGGGAAAAAGGGGTAAAATCCTTGTAGAGTCAAGTGTTGGGCAACAAGGAGTCGATTAATTACGGCACAAACACATTCGGAACGAATAGATGATCTCCCCTTAATTATTTATTGGCTAAAACAAATGAAGATTGCGTCAATCATAGATAATCAGCTAGCCGCCCCTCATGGCAATCGCAAAGGATTAAGTTACGGGCAACTAGCGGTGTTATTATTAACCTATATTGTGAGTGAGGCAGACCATAGAATTTGTTGCCTAGAAACATGGGTATCAGAGCATCAAAGAAGTTTAAAAGCAATAACTGAATGGGAAATCCGAGAAAAAGAAGCAACGGATGACCGTTGTGGAGACTTATTGAGAATTATTGGACTAACAGAAGCCCTTCCCCAGATGGAGATGTCATTATCCCAACATTTGGTCAAAGCCTATGAATTACCCACATCTCAAGCGAGAAGTGACACCACCAGTTTTTCGGTATATCATCAAATCTCAGAAGACGTTGAAGAAGAATCGCTGATTAAATTTGGGTATAGTAAAGATAAACGACCTGATTTAAGACAATACCGCCAAATGTTGGCAACATTAGACCCATTGGGAATGCCATTATTAGGAGCCACTTTAGCCGGAAATGGGGGAGATGAGTCAGAATATCTGCCAACGTGGAGAAAAATGAGAGAAATCTTGGGTCATAGAGAATTCCTATATTTAGCAGATTCTAAAGCGTCAACTTGGTCTAATCGAGCTAAAATTCAGGGAGAGGGGGGAATCTATTGTTTTCCCTTAGCTATGACTCAACCTCGTCCAAAATTATTAGCTGATTGGGTGAAAAATCCCCCAACAGAAGTGATTAAAATAGTCGAAAAAGCGGATGCGGAACTCCGAGGTTCCCTCGGAGATTATCCGCACCAAGCAGATGAGGGGGAATCAGAGGATTTAGAAATCGGTAAGGGTTTTGAAGTGCCATTAGGAAATATTTGGGTTGAACCTGAAACTGAAAAACGTTATCAATGGGAAGAAAGATGGCTAGTTCTTAAATCGAATGCCTTGGCATCTCGTCAAATAAAGGGTTTAGAAAGTCGTTTAGCTAAAGGAGAAGAAGCCTTATTATCCCTACAAAAAAGACCAGGTAAAGACGAGAAAAGATTAGAACAGAAGATACAAGAAATTGTTAAAAGTTATCGTTTAACTAAGTATGTTGAATACTCAATAGATAGAAATATTAGCTATAAAAAGGTCTATAAAGGTCGTGGAAGTCGCAGTGAAGACTCATCCTATCGACGAGTTCGCCAGATAAATTTAATCTTAAACTATCAACGTTTGTCAACTGAAATTGAGTCTTTTAAGACAGTGGCAGGTTGGCGTTTATATGTAACGAATGCCACATCAGAAAGACTATCTTTGACAGAAGCCGTGCAAGCTTATAAACAACAATGGCAACCAGAAATGGGTTTTCATCGCTTTAAAAAAGGTCGTTTATCTGCTCTACCGATTTATTTTCGAGACGAGAAGAAAATTAAAGGATTAATGTTTTTGTTAACGATCGCTCTCAGGGTTTTTACTTTGATGGAATTTGTGGTGCGTCGTCAATTACATCAATCTCAGTCTAGTTTAGCTCGACTCTACTCAGGAAATCCTAAACGCACCACTAAACGTCCCACTGCTGAAAAGATGTTAAGGGCTTTTAATAACATCACTTTGTATATACATAGAGATGACTCAATAGAAATTTCTGGACTCAACCTCGTACAACAAAAAATCTTAAGGTTAATGAATGTAGAGGAGTCTATTTATACTACTGACTACTTTGCTTCTGGCTAAAATTGGGTGACTTTTTTCGCTCAACCCCTGACTGGACAAACTTTTTTCCCTGTTTGACCGAACCTCACTTGGAAAAATGAGCGAACGGTGAGTATTGATTTTAAATTTTTTTGGCTTCCGCCAACTTTTAAAATAAAAAAGCTAAGACACAAAATCTAATGAACGTCGAAACAATTAAACAAAAATATCAACCCAAAACTAGAATTAAGTTAATATTTACCAATGATCCCTACACAAAACTTCAACCTGGATCAGAGGGAATCGTAGATTTTGTAGATGATACAGGGCAAATTCACGTCCTTTGGGATTCAGGATCAAGATTAGCCTTAATTCCTGAAGAAGACAAATTTAGAATTATTAAAGACTAATTTTTTTGTTGAATAAAATTTTAAAAACTGAGATTAATTTCTCGGTCTTTTTTTGGCTACGCCAATTTTTGAGAGTGAAAAAAGGGTTAAATTAACCCTTTCTATCAAACATCATTCACTTTTAATTATGGCACAACAATTGATACAAATCGTAGAACATCAAGGAATTCCTTATGCTGAATACAGAGAAGAACCAGATCGCTCAGATTTGATCGAAATTCAACAGAAGAAAAAGGAAATTGTCATAAAAGTACAACCATCCTTTCCCGATGATTTCTACGAATACCCCGAACCCAAATATGCTGTAGGACAAAAAGTAGTAATTGCTGATGATTGGTACTATTGCTCTGAAAATGGTATTGATTTTCATGATGAGTATGAAATTTATACTATCTCAACCATTCGATTAGTCGAACCGACTTCTCGTACTAGCAAAGGCTTAACAAGTCCTCCTTATTTCTTATTTGGAATTTATGGATTTAAGAACAAAACCGGTTATGAATTAACTTGGTTTCCTGAATCAGAATTTTTGACTCTTGATGAATTAGAAAGCAAAGAATTTTAAGTTAGAAAAAATAGGAGAAAAACATGAGCCAATATAACGATTTCTTTAAGGAATTAGTTACCGATGTTCCTTACGATTTAGCAGTTCAATTAAAAGATTTACCCAAAGCTGAATGGGCTGAAATAACACAAGATTGGTTTCTAGAAAAGCTTTATATTGGAAGTTATGAAACCCTAGAGCAAGATCAGCCTTTGTCTGAACTTTGGGAGGTTTTAATTGGAGAAGTTGATTGGGATGTTGTGGTTAAACTCATCACGAAAACTAAAATCAATAAAGCCATTAAATCCATAGAAGAATAATCTTCACACTTTGGTTTTAAGGGAGATAATTCTCCCTTATTTTTTGTTACTGGCGTAACTCTAATTGGGAATTATTTTCTCTTAATTAGGGTTAGTAAAATGAAAGAAAGACCGATTACAATGATTTTAGCTTGGGCAAGTTTAAGTGTTGCTGCTAAACATCTAAAAGATTTGCAATTAGATGATGAAACAGTTAATTCTTTATTGTTAGAACTAGAGACAGCAGCTAATCTAACAGAGGCGTTTAATCGCGTGTGGCGCAGTATTCACTGGAATTCTTCTAGGAAAGCGACCAAAGTGAGAGTGACAAGAACTTTACGAAAAATGGCTGAAATGATCTTCGATCACCTGGAAGAAAGTGTAAGACTTTTTGATCAATTATGCGATGAACAATCAAGATTTCAAACTATTCCTCTCACCGATGATTGGTTAAAAATCAGAAATTGCTTAGAAAGAGGTAAGAAAGAGTTTGATAGAACTCAAGGAAAGTTCATTGAACCTTTACCTTTAATGAAATACTTAAAAGAGCAAGAAAATAATTGAAGGAGTAACTAATGGAAAGATTACCATTTTATGTTGACCTAAGAAATCGTCTTGTTAGTCTCAAAAATTCACTAATCAAGCCGAAAAGAGCCTTACTATTAAGGCTCTTTTTTTTCATTGCTGACGCAATTATTTTCAATGAAAACATTAACTAAACTATTCATTCTCTACGTTTCAAATAGTTTAGTCAACTCACTATTTAGGAGATAATTAATCATGTCTAGCTTACAGAAATTTATTGACAATCAAGCCGAAGCTGTTGAACAATCCTTAGAAGCAATTGCTTCTTTACAGCGACAACTCAACGAAATTCAAGGACAAGTTCGAGTCCAACAGCAGATTAGCCAAGCCCAAAAGACTGCTAATAAAGAAGTAGAAGATTGGCTCAAACAAGGACGAAAATTATTTAAGGATCTTTGTTCAATTTATCCAGCCGAAGCATTAGAAGATTTGGCACAAGAAGTTGTTGAAATGAGCCAGGAAGTAAAAGAAAATTATAATGAATATCAAAAGTCTGCCAGATTTCTTAAAGGTGCAGAAGAAGACGAAGACGAAACAGAAACTGATGCAAAAGATTTACCCGTATTAGTAGAAAATTTACCCGATATCGATGATGATACACAAGTATTATTTGCCAGTCAAATTGAGGTAATTATTTCAGAGAAACCACCAGAAATTATTGACTTTATCAGACAACAATTTAACATTTCAGGGAGGATCAAGAAAATGTCTGCATTAACTCGAAAATTGGCAGAGAACCAACTCACCAGAAAACGACTTGAGCAATTCATCAAAGCAGCCGAACTGACCACAGGAGTAACGGGGATGAGAGTGTTAGCAACTACCAGTCCCAATGGTAATGGTACAAGTGGGAGGAATAGTCACGGTTAACCATTGACTTTTGAGTTAATGCAGATTATACTTTAATATAATCTGCATTAACTTGTTTGTTTAAGATGAACCCACTAGCTATTAAAGCCCGAATAGCTCAACTGAGATCGCTTGGAAAGGTGGCTGAACCCCACACTTGGATTTCAGCTACCAGTCTCATCAAAAACGGCGTAAAATATACTTATTATCGGTTGCTTAAAGGTTTTCGGGTAAAAAGTCACAAAAACGGTGAGCAATCCCAGAACAAGAAGCTAAAGACAAAAATGGTACAGTATTTGGGGACAGTTCATAGTGAAGCTTACAAAAAGCTGGTTAATTCAAGAGGATTTTATGAAAAACATAAAAGCAAAACAAACAATAACCCTATCCATGAGAGGGGAATAAGTCTTAAATATTGATAAAGATACAGGGGACGCGCTTGATAGCTCAGTAGCTTTAGCTCTGAGTGGAAAAGCAGTTGGAATGATTTATCATTCGAGTGGATAAATTAATAGTGATGCGGATCTTCAATATAGGCTCTTATCTTCTCACTACTAACCTTACCTGTAGTTTCATAAAAATATGAACGAGACCAAAGAGATGGTAGTTTTAATAGTTCAGGAAACTCTTTTCTTAGAAGTCTGCTCGACCTACCCTTGAATGCTTGCACTACTTGAGCAATAGAATCTCGACTGCTGTATTCAATCAGCAAGTGAACATGATCAGGGGCTACCTCCTGAGAGCGGATAACAAAACTATTGTCTTTGGCTACCTCTGCGAATATCTCTAGAAGGCGTTTTTTGACATCTCCTATCAGTACCTTTCTTCTTCGTTTTGGTATCCAAACCAAGTGAACGGTAGCTAATCCTACTGTATGATTTCTTCTGTTGAATTTTAGTTTTTCACTCATTTCTATTTGTCGATATCTTGTTTATATCGACAAATAGTAGTATAATGACCGTATGAAAGCAAGTACCCCATCCTTTGTTACCGAACTACCTTTAGTAGTTGACTCCCTTACTGAAAGAGAGTTACTGGCGAGGTTTCAAGCTGCTCGTCAGTTATATAATGCCTGTTTGGGGGAAACAAAAAAAAGGCTTCAAAGAGCAAGAGCGTCGTTAGAATGGCAGGAGGCAAAATCTCTCCCAAAATCTGCTAAAAATAAATCAAAACGCAATCGGCTTTACAAGGATGCCAAAGCAAAAGAGCTATATTCTGATTATGACATTCAGTCTTACGCTACCCAAACAGCAAAAGCATCTGATTGGATAGCTGAAAAGATTGATGCTCAGTGCCAGCAGAAACTAGCAACTAGGGCATTCAATGCAGTAGAACGAACCGTATTTGGTGGTGCTAAAAAACTGAGATTCAAAGTTCCATCACGTTTTAAGTCGGTAGAAGCCAAGAGCAATAAGCAAGGGCTTCGTTGGAAAGATAATCAGGTGGTCTGGGGTAAGCTAAAAGTTCCAGCGATAATTGATATCTACAATGAAGTTATCTGTCATGGGCTTTCTAGTAGAGTCAAATTTGTTCGATTGCTTTGGCGTATCCTTAACGGCAAACGTTGCTGGTATGTCCAACTGATTTGCGAAGGAGTGCCTTTCGTCAAAGAAAAGAACAAGGTAGCAGAAGGTTCAATCGGTATCGATCTCAACATCTCCAACGTTGCTTATGTGAGCGATGAAGATGCAGGACTTCTCCCCTTTGCTGAGAATGTTCCTACCTACCAAAAAGAGATAGCTCGTTTGCAACGGAAGATGCAGCGCTCCCAAAGAGCCAATAATCTTGACAAGTTCGAGCCGGACTTTGAGGCGAAGAAAGGAAGAAAAACTGTTACCAAAAAGGGAAAAGTTAAAAAAGGAGCCAAAACGAAACCTTGGAACCGCTCGAAAACCTACCAAAGAATCAGAGCGAAAAAAGCTGAAATAGAACGTAAACGAACAGCTTATGCCAAGTCCCAGAATCGTAGGCTAGTCAACGAAGTCTTACGCCATGGCAAACAAATCAAAACTGAAAAAGTTTCTGTCAAGGGATGGCAGAAACGATATGGTAAAGCCATAAAAGATAAATCCCCAAGTTTTTTCATGAGCGAACTAACCCGCAAGGCTGAAAGTGCTGGCGGTTTAGTAACAAGATTTTCGACTCAGAAAACCGCACTCTCACAAACCCACTTAACGGGGACTAGGATAAAGAAGTCTCTATCAGAACGGATTCATAAAGATGAGAGTGGATTTGAAATGCAGCGCGATCTCTTTTCTGCATTCTTGAGTCGTCACGTTTATGACGATACGCTTTCCTTGCGGGATGCTCAATCAGAGTATCCGGGGCTGGAGCCAGTCCTGATGGTGGCATGGGAAGCTAATAAAAGCTGCGAGATGAGTAGGCGCGTCCAAAAGTCAGGTGAAGTCATAGTCCCCTTAGAGCAGCTCGCCATTACGTCTGAAACCGACCGCCAGATAGCCCCCTTTAGGGATGCGACAAGCGGGCGACTACTTCAGGAATCTCAGTCGCTTTAGCGCTGAGTGGCTCAATCAAGGACTAATGTATGAATCAAATAATTTATCAACTCACATTGAAGTATTTTGGATAACTTCTAATGGTTTAATTTCTTGTTACCTATCCTTAGCTGAACTAGACGATTTAATCGAAGAAATCAAAAAAAATTAGCCTTTTCATTCAAACACTATCAAAGAATTTAAGCAACTTTTTTGTCTGGCGACAAAATCTTAATTGATATTAATTCAATTAAGGAGTTAATTATGTCGCACTTTTCGACAATTAAGACTCAGTACAATAACCGTAAAGTTTTGCTTCAATCCTTGAAAAATATGGGATTAAAAGTAACAGAGCATCAGCAACCTGTTCAACTTAACACCACTTGGAGTAGTCAAGGAGTAGCTCATCTTGTAGTAGAGCGATCGCAAATTAATAGTAGTAGTGATATTGGCTTTCTTTATGAGGAAAATACCTACAAATTAGTTTGTGATGATTACGATTTAAGACGGTCTAAATTGCCTAATTTTAAACAAGAGTTAGGCACTAATTATGCTGTTGCTACTGCTCAAAGATTGGGCTACAGAGTTAAACAACAAGAAACAATTAACGGTCAGGTTCAAATCACATTAAGAGGTAAAAGATAATGAATTCAGAAATTATAATTAACGTTGATGCTAATGGAAACTTTACGATTGAAGTTAAGGGTTCATCAGGAGGTAATTGTTTGTCTTTAACGAAGCCTCTTGAAGAAGCATTAGGGGGAGTAGATAATCGAGAATTTAAACCTGAATATCGACAAAATTCTCAAATCCATCAACAACAACATTTGAATCATTAAAGATAAAAGCAGGGAACTAACCCTGCTTTTTTTTGGCTTACGCCATTTTCAAGAATGAGATTTTGTCTAAGGATAAACTAACTACAATGAAATTAGAAAACAATAGACCGAAAACACCAATAGATTATCTGAGTTATCTCGTCTTTGAGGATGATAATGATTGGGAAGAAAACCCTATAGATCCACAAGAAAGACCGATAACTATTACTTTTTCTTCTTTTGCTACTGATGAGGATGAGATTGTTTTTGTTAGTCTTAAACCTAGAGTTTTATGTGGAGAAATAGTCAAATTTGATAATAAATCTCCATCTCTTGATATATATGTCCCTAAAGACCAAACAGGACTACTTGAGAAAGTGACTCCTAAACAAGATTGTCATTTATTAAGGAGATTACTTCAAGGTTAAAGCTTACTTAAAAAAATTAACAATACAGTGTGAGATTTTCTCACACTTATTTTATCATGGAGGACAAAAAATGTTTAGTAGTGAATTGGATATTCTTAGTCATTGTTTTTCAGAAAATGAGACTGAACAAGAGGAATTAATTGATGGTATTCTTATTAAAAGAATAGAGCATTTACCGTGTAAAGCGAGTACATCTATAGATGCTATCGGATATGACCATGAAAATTCAATTCTCTATGTTCAGTTTAAAAGTGGTGGAACTTACCGTTATTTTGAGGCACCATTAAGTCTATGGGGAAGATTAACGACTACCACTGGTTCTATAGGTAGATTATACCATCAAATTATCAAAGGTAAATTTAAAGGAGGGCAAGTTTCTAACTTAATTTAAGGATAAATATCATTTCTTGCGAAATAGCAGGGAATGATATTTTTTCTTATTTTTGTATTATGATCTTTACAGAATTAGAACATTTTGTTACAGCTAATTTTAGTCTTTTGGGAATTACTTGCAGTCCTAGTAGCGTTAGTTCTTTTACCAGAGAATTAACCGCTTATACTGCTAATTATCCTAACGGGGGCTATCAAGTCTTTTTCTGGACTTATGACAAAGGCTTAGGAAAATGTGGGCAACGAGAATTTAAGCCACTGCCTAATACCAATGATCCTCTGAACGTCTTAGAGCAAATCGAGGACACTCAAGATAAAGCTGTTTATGTCTTGCATAATTTTCAACAATTTCTAACAGGGCAAAAGGCAGATCCGTTAGTAGTTGCTAGATTATTTAATCTGGCACATAAACTTAAAATCACTCCTCAAACGATTCTCTTATTAGAAGAAGACATTAACTTACCAATGTTTGAGGGTTTGATTCATATTTTAGATTATGGCTTACCCAGTGCTGCGGTGATCAAAGCTTTCTTGAAACAACTGTTTAATCGCTTTCCTAAAGGTATAACTAAACCTCATGTTGGGGAAAAGTTAATCAGAAGTTGCCAGGGATTAACGATCGCAGAAATTAATGATGCTCTGAGGTTCACTCTTAAGAAATATCCCAACCTGAACCATGATGTTTTAGTACAACAAGTTAGCCAGTTTAAGCTCGCTAAGCTAAAACGATTAGGAGTAGAATTATCCAATGAACCCGATGTGAAAGTTGGGGGACTGAGAACCCTTAAAACTTGGTTAGCTCGACGCAAGAAACTCTTTGCTTCACCTAATAAGAAACTACCTCAACCTAAAGGGGTCATGTTAGTCGGAGTTCCCGGCTGTGGGAAAAGTTTGATCGCTAAGAACATTGGCTCTGAATTGGGAGTACCTGTAATGCACCTCGATATCAGAAGTTTGTACCATTCGTTATTGGGTGAAACCGAGAAGAATTTAAGGAGAGTTCTCAAAACCGCAGAAGCGATCGCACCTGTTTGCCTCTGGATCGATGAGGTCGAGAAAGCTTTTGATGCAGGTTCTAGTACCCATGATGGTGGAGTATCCAAGGGGGTTTTAGGAACCTTTCTAAATTGGATGCAGGAGAAAAAACAACCTGTATTTGTGGTTGCTACTGCTAATAAGGTTAATAGCCTACCACCAGAATTCTTACGCAAAGGCAGATTTGATGAGATATTCTTTGTTGATTTACCCAATGCCTCTGAGAGAGAGGATATTTTGACAATTCACCTCAAAAAGTTTGGCATTAATCTTAGTGTTGAACAGGTGCAAATGTTGATAGACAAAACCGAAGATTTCACTGGTGCAGAATTAGCCTATCTTATAACCGAAGCTGTGACTTTGGCTCATGCCGATGATAGAAAACTACGGTTTAAAGACATAGAAACCGTGCTAGGAGAAATCACGCCTCAAGCTAATAGAGATTACGAGAATATTGAACAAATTCGTAGTTGGGCTAGATTAATGGCACGTCCAGCATCATAATTGTCGCACAATATAGGGCTTACGCCCTTATTTTTTTTGAAGATAATTAAGGTCAAATCAAAAATGAGCTTTAAAGAGTTGATAAAAAACTTAGAAAACTTAAGAATAGAAGAAGAAAACAAACAAGGTTTTTGCTATCTTATTGATAAGCATTATGCTTCTATTGATGCAGTAGAAACTTTTAATGGTCAAGTGAAAAAACGCCAAGTCCACTGGATTTGTGAACAAAGAACTCACGGATATGCTTTGATTTTACTTAATGGTGTAACTGGACACGAAGGTTGGTATATTGATAAACATTTCATTGAAACTTTATCACAAGAAACAGACTGTAAATTCTTTACTGCTTGTCTCGGATGTTCTAGATATCCAAAATTAGAACTCGACTTATCTCAAATGAAAGAGGTTGTTATGCAGTTACATTCACAATTTAATTAGCTCAAAATAACTGTCAGAACTTATCCTGACGGTTATTTTTTTTTATGAAGTTATTGTCAAATAATCATGCCATACCCTTATTTGTTAATGCACCCAAATATTCCCAAACCTCTTCACGGAATGCCACCAAGGGAATTACTTTCTAGAAAGTGGTGGGAGCAAACCAAAGCAACAGCAAAGGCTAAATTTAATGCGTGTTGGAGTTGTGGGGTTTCTCCCTCTCAAGCTAAGTTTAGAAAGTGGTTAGAAAGCCACGAATGTTATTCTATCTGCTTTAACAGTGGACGAACTGAATATACAGGAACCGTAGCTTTGTGCCATTTTTGCCATAATTTTATCCACGATGGGAGACTCTTTGCCTTATTACAAAAAGGGAAAATTAGTGAAAGATATTACCTTAGTATTTTAGCCCACGGGAATACTTTACTCAAGGATTGGTTAGGACTTAAAACACCTTTCATTAAGCGTCCTTTTCAGCCTAATGAGCCATTTTGTTTCCGTCCTGATTGGCAGACTGTTCCAAAATTCAAGCCTCTCGGATGGAAATTCAATCCTAGTTTACCCGAAGCTACCTGGGAAGATTACCACTTAATTCTTGATGGCAAACGATATGAAAGAAAACATCAAACTTTTCAAGACTGGCGAGAATTTTACGGAAACTAATTTTAGTTAGATAATTAAGATACTATCAAACTAGAAAAAATGTTTCTAGTTTGATTTTTCTATTACAAAGATAAATGTTTTAATTTTAGAACTTATTTTTAGAGGTTAATTTCGTCATCTTCAAAAATTTTTGGAATACTCTCATTCCAGGTCAATAATGCCTCTCTGTCAACTTCCCACAAATTCGGAAACAAAATACTATTAACTTGTTCTTGTGCTTCAGTTGGAGGCAAAGACCATAATTGTTTTCTAGCTTCGATTTTAGCTTGATTTAATTCAACCCATTTTTTTTCATCAAGAATTTCAAAATCTAACGAGTTATCAAAGTCTTCTGAGTTTTTCATAACACTAATCACTAACAATTTTACTAATAAAATATTAATAATCAAAGCCACTTCATTTTATTTTACACCATTAACTGGTTAAAATACTTATAAAGCAGAGAAATTATACTTTACTTTCATTTTTTATTGCTGACGCAATTATTTATAATGATATTTATGAAAGTAAAATTATGTTACTAGAAATTAGAACTTTCAATGAAAGAGACTCTCAAAAAATCATTGAACTTCTTTCATCAAAAACTCAATCTCCCGTAGAAACATACAATTTTTTGATTGTTTATTCTGATTTTGAGCCTCGTTATTACACTGAAATTAAAGTAAAGGGAACTTTTTTAGAACTGTCAACTGAAATCAGAAAACTGGTGAGAGAATGCTGGATACAAAATCACGATAACCATGAAGAATGTATTAGAGATTTTGAAGTTAAAGACCAACAAGAATACATTAATTTGATCGGTGGTTTAAAAATTTGGAATCAAATTATTAATCAAAGAGAATCAATAAAAGAATCAGAAGAGTTTTGGGGAATTAGTTAGGTTAACAAAGAAGGTCATCTATGACCTTCTTTATTTTAAAAGGAAGTTATTGTGAAACAATTATCATTATTTAGATGGAGTTATTATTTATTAGTTTCTGATGATAATAACTATTTTTGG
>NZ_AAXW01000032.1 GCF_000169335.1 Crocosphaera chwakensis CCY0110 | reverse complement strand
TGCGCGATATAGCGAATGGTCAAAAAGGGAACACTAAATAAAATTAAAATCCACCAAAATGAAAAATCAGAGTAATTCATACATATATTAATTAAATTTAAACCAGTAAATATAAGACTTGAGTTATGGGAAACAAAGGATAGAATTTTTAATACTATACCAGGTGAAGTAACGTTTAGGACATCCTTAAAAGGAGTAAATTTTGCTTGATTATCCCTATAAGTGAGCTTTTTTCGCTGATTCTAATTACTAACTAAGAACAAGGGTTAGTCAAGTGTTATCCTTGGCTAACCCTATTGATAGTTTTATGGTTTATCTTTTATTTGAATCTTCCAAAAAGATTGCCCCATCCTTTTTTATCATTGTTATTATCTTGAGTTTCATTAATGGGTGCTTCGGTTACTGTTTCTTCTGATTCAATCTTATTGACTGCATCAGCAAGATCATAATTTTCTTCGAGGTACTTTGCTGATTTTTCTACAGTCGGATGATCCCAAAATAAAGTATCAGGAAGGTCTAAGTCTAACCAGTCTTCTAAGTCTCCGACTAAGGTAACAGCGTCGATGGAGTCTAGGCCATAACGGGTAAAAGGTTCGGTGATTTTTATACTAGCAGGGTCAAGACGTAACTGCTCAGCTAACTGCTTAATCAGCCAATTTTGAACAGTTTCGACTGGTGTGGTAGTTGCTGCTGCTTGGTCATCAAGCTTGTAGCTGGAGCTTTGAAGTTGCATAAGAGCGATCCTCGTTTATCGGTGAATGAGCTAATTGAAAAGGAACGATTGAAAACAGTTTATCTTCTTTATAAAGTTTTAGCAGTTCTTGGGCGGTATTTTCTACATAAGCGTCAGAAATGCTATAGGGTAAGGGTCTTATTGTTCTTAAGAGTCGGTGTAAGCTTAAAACTAACCATTCCCCTTGAGCAAAAAAGTCCCCTAAAATTGTTCTATTGTATAACCACATCTGTAAACAACAGGCCGCAGCATGAAGGGTACAATATGTTTTGGCAACTTCAAACAATTCTGGGGATTGATCATGGCCATATTCAAACTTTGAGTTAGCAATTAACTCGTCGTGGGCGTTTAATTCTTCTAAGACTAAACTACCCAAAACCATGACTTTTTCTAACACTTCCTCATCTATATCTGTCGTTTCTTTTAACGCTTCTAACTGTTGTAAGGCTATTTCCAACCCTTGTAAAGGATCATCGGCCCCTCGACCAAATAATTCGAGTTTCTCTCCGTGAAAGGAAGGTAAGGGTTGCTCTAAAGAAAAAATAGCTTCTAAACGTTTTTGTAAATCTGCGATCGCTTCTGGTTTGCGTCGGGATCGTTGTTTAGTTAGCTGACGAAACTGAAGCATCAACGCGTGTAAATTAACCACCGTACTACCATCAAACATACTAATGATGGAGTTATCCCGTAGTACCTTTTGGAAGATACCCCAGTCATGTTCTTCGCGCATATAGAACCGTGATCCCAAAACTGTATAAACGCTATTGATCATGGTTTCTATTTGGGTGGTAACGAAATATTTAGTCACCGAGGCCCAGACGCTAAATTGTTCAGGGATAATATGAAATCCTCTCGCTGCGCCAATGGTTTCGCAATCACAGATTAAAATATCTAAAAAAGCATCTACCAGCACTTTACGGGGTTGGGGAATATCAATGACTTTTTTTCCATAAACAACCCGTTTTGTGGCAAAATTCAAGGTAGTTCTTAAAGCAGTGTCGGCCGCACCCAAAGAAAAAGCAGCGCAGAAGGTACGAGTCACTTGAAAGCCTTTCAAAGCAAATTCTAATCCGTCTCCTTCCTCTTTAATCCGCATTGAGTCAGGCACAAAACAATCTTTAAAGCCGATCCCACTCATATCCGATGCGCGAATACCGTGGGTTAAGATTTTCGGTAAATTGTAATAATTCTCAGGGTTTAATTGACTTTTATTTACCATGAACAGGGTTAAACATTTTGGTCCCCCCTCTGGATCGGTTTTGGCCAAAATATAAGTTATCCCCGAAATGGTAGCGCGGTTAATCGGCCATTTTTCCCCGTTGAGGATGTATCCTCCTGGGACTTTTTTCGCCGTTAAATCACCGCCAACGAGATCACTCCCATGTTCTCGTTCAGAATAGCCTAAACACATCGCTCCGTTTTCGTTTTTGATGTATTTGGCTAACTGTTGCTTTTGTTCATCGGTTCCTGCCATCCAAGTGATAAAAGACCAAAATAGGGTTGTAAATGCGATCCCTATGGTTTGATCTCGACGACACAAAACACGAACAAATGCTAAAAATTCCTCAAAAGAAGTAAACTCCCCACCACACTCCGCCGGAACATAGTAATGTTGCAGTTTCCAGTTGTAAAGCCATTCGATCTCTGAGTGAGGAAATTCCTCTTTCTCATCGATCTCAACGACCTGCTTAAACGACATTACGCTCTCAGGAGTCCAGGGATCTCCTAAGTCTTTGTCAAGTCTTTCAGCAACCCAATATTGCTTGAGTTGGTGCATGACGTGCCTCCTTAGGTAGCTTTGCTTCAGGCTATTCCTTTGCAGGGTATATTATAACCTTCACAAAAATTAATGGCTATTTTAACTGGTTTATGTAAAGTAAGCAAGTTTTTGTCAGTGAACAGTTAATCAGTGAGCAGTAATCAGTTATGTTATTGGGAGTCACGAGATTGAGCTAGTGATCAAATCACAGAACAATCATATTCAAAATGGAGTTTCAATTAATAGACTAAAAAAAGTAAAAAAAGGGATTGCTAACTCCAATCTTTCGTTAAATTCTTTACTTAATTCCAACATAATAATAAGTTAATAAAAATTTTTTAAACAAGGCGATCATTGAGATCCTTTATCATTCTTGTTCCTTGCTGTTTCTAACTTTTGGCGAATTGCTGCTTGAACCTTTTCATCAAAATCAGAATCATCAAGGCTAGCTATAATTTTAAGGGGACGTTGATTAATTCTATCTAAGTAAGCTTGAAATGCAGCATGATCTCCACGATGCTTGATAAAATATTGTTTCAACTCAGTGGTTGACATTGCATCATAATTAATTTGACTCATCAGCAAATTATCCATTTGGTGTTATCTGAAACTCTATTTCTTCATCATACCCAGCCAATATATAAACATAATCTTTATCTTATCAAATAAAATGTAGGGTAGATTAGAGAAACGTAATCCACCCTTGAATTTATCTATTAATTATTAAACATTTGGTGAATTAACCATAGTGTAATGCACCTACAAAAAAGGCGATCGCTATTCATTGCTTATTCATTAAATATACAAAAAAGTTATGATTGTTGGGTTTCGTCCCTTAACCCAACTTACAAAATCGGCGATCGTACTACTTTAGTGAGACATTTATCAGTTGGTTAAATAACAATCATCCATATTACAAAACCTAATGATGTAAGTATTGCACAGCTTATCCAAGCGTTAATATAGTCTTGGGCAATATTGCAGCTTTTTAGTTCTTTGTAGATAAGTAAGTTAATTAATAAAAGACCAAAAATACCTCCTCCTAGAACTCCAATTTTCATATCTTCATCAGATAAGCTATTAGCATCATCTATTAAAACCAAACTAATAACAGATATGACCATCAAAACCATAACAACAATTATGAACTTTTGATTAATGATTCTTTTAGAGAAGTTGGATACTTTCTCTTTTTCTTCCAGGGAAAGTTTCTCAAAACTATGATCTTTTAGAGAACCTCCTAAATAAGTAAAAAGTAAAAAACCACAAAAACCAATCAGTGCTTGGTAATTTATGATGATTGAATCTTTTATTTCGTTTAGGTAAGGTGGCATTTTTCAACACTGTTTTTAGTGAGTTTCACCGACAGGGGTTATTTTTCGGAAATTCATCAGCAAACGCTTTGTCTATTTACTAACTGTTCTCTCATCATTGGACAAATGACGCTCGTAACTTCCCAATTATCTGTATAGAATTTGTTAATACCGAAGGGTTTCAGCATTCTTTTTAATTTGAGAAACATTTGATCTTTTCTTTGTCCTAAAACATAGGCTAGTATGGTTCCTGTTTCATGGTCAGTGGACATTCTTTATTTGGGCAAAGATAACGAGTTTTAAGGCAACTATCACCCTAAAACCCGCCTTAAAAATCATGACAATTCTAGTTAGTTATTCTCTGCTAACTTAAGAATTCCCATTGTCACATTTATACTTTCTTGATACAACGCATCGGGACCCCAACGTTGCAATTGTTTCTCGATTAAATGTTCAGTTTTTTGATCGCCTAAAGGAGTTACCTGTTCAATACGACAAGCTTGTGCGCCTCCTGATGCTTCCATACGCATACATCCAGTTGTCCCAGAACATAACACTGTACAACAGTCTGCTTGCAGGTTAGTGGAACTTAACTTAATACTAATCAAGTCTCCTAAGACATCGCCCCAGTCAGCTAAGGGAACCCCTGCTAGTTCAGCTTCGATGGTTTTTTGTTCATCATTGAGGAACTTAACCCGACGAATATCATAGTCACCGCCTTCTTGTTCATAGGAAACCGGTTTCCATTGCAGACGACTAGCCACCCATCCTAAAAACATCAACGCTTGGGTAGCATTTCCCTTTTCATAGTCGATGGTAACACGGTCAATTTCTAACACGGCACTGCGACGTTCTGGGGGGTCAAACGCAGCAGCCGTTAATTCTTGCCAAGGACTGAGTCTAGCCCAGTTTAAGTCAGCTAGGGGTATATTTTGCTCTAACATTTGACCGAGTTGTAATAACTGGGCTTCGGGATCACTAAAGTTGCTAGAGTCAACGACTAACGTATCTCCTTGGGAAGCCAACCGCTTAAATAGTCCGTATTCAGGTTCGGGACTGGCTTTCCACCAAACGAAGGTAGGCAAACCACTAATGGTTAATTCTGAAATAATACCCCCAACTCTCTCTAAAGCTGCAGCCGTTCCTCTGAGGGTAATATATTCGCAACAAATAAGGGTGTTTTGACTGCGCTTATTGATAGGACAATAAGCTGAAACCTGTGCTTTAACGCCTTTGTCTTCTCCAACCGTAGGACAGAGGGTAATAATACGACAGGGGTTGGATGCAGCAATACTATCCGCTAAGCCGGTGCCTTCTAAGTCTGGAGAATAGGAACCAGCGGCCACTTTTTGTTCTTCGTTAAGTTGGCCATTAGCTTTTGCCTGTTCAAACTCGGTTTGTAATTTATGGATAAAATCTTGATTTGATTTACCTGTCACCTCCATCTCATAGGCTTTTTGTGCCGATTTAATGGCTGCAACGGTACGGGGACCGGCAATACCATCGATAGGACCGGTATAAAAACCCAAAGCTGCTAATAAGTGTTGAGTGGGTTCAGGTTCATAGACAATGAAGGTAAACGATGTGGCACGAGTGGCAACGATACCATCGTCATTATCACTGTAACTTCGCCAAATGCTGCTTAATTCTGATTCAATGACATCAATAGAGACATCTTTAGGGTCTTGTAGAGAAACTAAGGGGGGAGTTTGGGTAGTCATAATGGTTTAGTTATTTAGGGAGGTTGAGAAATAAGTTAATGAAGTCATAGAAGCCAAACTTCTGATTTTTGACTTCTAACTTCTGTGCGATAGCGCCGCAACAGAGTGAGGAACTTCTATAAACGTCGCCAGCGACGACCATCACGGTTAATTAAAAATTCAGCTTCGGTGGGTTCCCAGGTTCCTGCTTCGTATTGGGGAACACTGTTGGGTTCGGCTGGCCCGTCCCATGCGGATAGCACAGGAGTAACCACTCGCCAGGCTTCTTCTACTTCGTCAGCGCGGGTAAACAGGGTTTGGTCCCCTAACATCGCATCTAATAAGAGACGGTGATAAGCATCTGCACTGGCCATGCCAAAGGAGGAACCATAGTTAAAGTCCATTTCTACTGAGCGGGTTCGCAGTTCAGACCCTGGCATTTTGGCTTCAAACTTGAGGGCAATGCCTTCGTTGGGTTGTATCCTCATACTGAGGACGTTAGCATTGGTTTGATGGGCTGCTGACTGGAAGATGAGTAAGGGTACATCTTTAAATTGGATGGATATCTCAGAGACTTTTTTGGGTAGACGTTTTCCTGTTCTTAGATAAAATGGCACTCCTTTCCATCGCCAGTTATCTACCATCAGTTTCATGGCAACGTAGGTAGGCGTAGAGGAGTTTTCGCCTACGCCCGGTTCTTCTAAATAGCCTGGAACAGGCTTTCCTTTCATCCATCCTGCTTTGTATTGTCCCCGAATAGCTGATTTTTCGAGGTTATGAACGTCAAAGAGATGGGTCGCTTGTAAGACCTTAACTTTTTCGTTACGGATACTATCAGCATTTAAGGCATTGGGGGGTTCCATCGCAGTGAGACAGAATAGCTGCATGAGGTGGTTTTGCAGCATATCTCGCAAGGCCCCAGAAGTATCATAGTAACCGGCTCTATCTTCAACCCCGACGGTTTCGGCTACAGTTATTTGAACATGATCGACAAATTGACGGTTCCACAGAGGTTCAAAAATAGCGTTGGCAAAGCGGAACACTAACAGGTTTTGGACAGTTTCTTTACCTAAGTAATGGTCAATACGATAAACCTGTTCTTCTTTACACACATTCTGCACAATGCGGTTAAGAACTTGAGCCGAACTTAAGTCCTTTCCAAAGGGTTTCTCGATGACGATACGGTGTTTCATGGGGTCGCTTAACATTCCTGCAGCCCCTAACTGTTTGATACCTGGGGGGAAGAACTTAGGAGAGACCGAGAGATAGAAAACACGATTACCTCTAGTGCCTCGTTTGCCGTCTAATTCTTCTAAAAAGCTTTTTAATTTTTGATAACTCTCAGGATCATCCATATTTCCTGAGCAATAATATAATCCTTCGGCGAAATCATTCCATAATTCTTCGTTACCAATGCCGTCGGAAAATTCTTCAATCCCCTCACGCATTTGTTCTCTAAAATAATCATGACTCCAGTCTCTACGGGCGACTCCAACCACAGTTAATTCTGGGGGGAGTCGCCGTTCCTGTTTCATTTTGTAGAGAGCAGGAACGAGTTTACGTTGGGTGAGGTCGCCGGATGCTCCAAAAATGACAAGTATTAAGGGTTCTGGGGTTCTTTCTTGGCGTAGTCCAACGCGAAATGGGTTTTCTAACAGCGTTACCATAAGCTTCTTCTTGGCTCCTTCGATAGTCTCTAGTTTAACGAGAACTTTTTTGAAGATAGGTAAGTTATTACACAAAATTAAGCTTTGAAGTATAACTATGCTTATAATCTATACCGTGGGATTTTACGAAGGAACTGACTGTTTACTATTTTTCTACTTATCTAGATTGTCAAAAAATAGTTATTAATCTAAACTCTATAAATATTAACTAATTCTTTTCTAATTTAATAAAAATGTTTTTAAAAATAATTAATAAACAAAAATTAATCTATATTGCACTCCTATTAGTCTATCTGGTTTTAGCAATAGTTATTGTTCCGATGATCGTTCCTCTTAAAGAAGAATTTCAATTTAATCTTGATGAAGGACTGGTATTGATGAGGGCTTTACTTTACGGTGAAGGTTATGCGCCTCATGTAGAGATTTGGAGTGATCAACCTTTTCTTTTCCCAGCTTTACTTTCATTTTGGTTAACTATATCTGGAAAATCTATTTTATCGGCTCGTCTTTTGACGATAATCTTTTCAGCTTTACTGATCTGGTTTTTCTTTGAAATAATTCGTCTTAATTTAGGTATATTTCCTGCTTTCATTGGTTCTTTATCATTGGCTGCTTCATCAGGATTTATAAGGTTTAGTAGTGCTATCATGATTGGAATTCCCTCTTTATCTTTAGCTGTAATTTCAATTTATTTTTTATTTATTTATAAAAAACTAAAGAAAAAATATTTATTAGCCATTTCTAGCGTTTGTTTTGCTTTATCTTTGCAAATAAAGTTTTTTACAATATTATTAATTCCAATTATTTTGATTTTTATAATCATTTACAAACCAGAACAAGTCAAAAAAAAGGATATATTAGCTAATGGATTGCTTTGGTTAATCATTTGTGTAATAGTTTTCATATTTTTAGCATTCTTGTTTAATGAACTAAGCTATGAACAGCTTATTTTAACTCATTTTGGGGACAAAATAAAAACTGAACTTTCAAGTGAAAGCGGTTTTTCGCTTTTAAGTAGAATGATTAGAAAAAAGGACTTTGATTTATTTTATTTATCTATTCTAGGTGTATTCGTTGTTTTTGTAAAACGTAGATGGGAAGGTTTATTTCCGGTTGCTTGGTTAGGAACAGCATTTTTACTAATTATTAATCATCACCCAGTTTGGCCACATCATTATTGTTTAATTGCTATTCCTATGGCTTGGTTAGCAGCTTATGGTTCGGTTCCTTGTGTAAATTTTTTTAAACAACGTAAATATTTACTGAAGCCAAAACAAATAAAAATTAATAATTATATTTTAGGAATTATTTCACTAGGGTTAATTATATTTGCATTGATCAACCTTGAACCTAAAGTTTCTAAAGATATTCCTAGTCTTCAACAAGATTATAGTGAACAATTTGCCTTGGTTGATCGTCTGTCCGAAAATAAAAATTCAACACAATGGCTGTTTACAGATGTTCCTATTTATGGATTTTATGCTGATTTAGTGGTTCCTCCAGAAATTGCTGTTTTTTCTATGAAACGACTTAAAACTAAACAAATAACTCAAGCGCAAGTATATGAATTATTAGTAAAGTATCAACCTGAGCAAATTTTAATTGGTAGGTTTAAAGGTTTCTTTTATACATCTAGTGATATTTATTCTTATCTTAATCAATTTTATGTTAAAAGTGAGGATATTTCTGTTGCTGATCACTATGTTTTGAAATCTCTTAAATAATTAATCAGGTAATAGTAAGTGTTTGATTTGCCATAACTTTTTTTTAACCATCGATTTCTAAATAACTTTCACATAACCTAATTAAATCTTCTGTATAAGCATTGCGTTCTTTTATTTTGGTACTGATATAAATATGTCTAACTAAGGTTAAAAATTTATAGATCATAATTCTTTTTCTGCTTTCTTCTCCTGTTAGTTGAATAAAAGCTTCTTGTAATGCTATTTCTCGATCTTGTAATACTTGAAAATCCCCTAAAACCCTTAAACTGTATTCTGTAATATGAGCGATAAAATTACCAATATCTAAACTTGGATCACCATAACAATATAAATCTAAATCCAATAAATATAAACGAGAATGATTAATGATAATTTGATCGGCATAAAAGTCTCGATGAATACCTATAGAAGGAATATAAGATAAACTTTTACCTAAGCGATCGCATTCTTTTAAAATCGCTCTAATTCTACTCTTCCAATAGGGATATAATTCAATAACTAATGGTAATTTTTCGTACAAAATATGTAGTTCATTATCAATAGTATGATAATGATCTGTTTTAGCAGGAAATTTATGTAATTTATAAGCAGCATAAGCAATTTTTTCGGCAAGATCAATTCCATCTGGTTTACCTAATAAAAGGGTGGTAGTGTATCCTGGCACTTTTCGCTGTAACCACATTTTCCACTGAGGAATAACCCCAATAGGTTGGGGAACAGAAACAGTATCTAAACTGTGATCATCAAAGCCATTTTCCCAAAGATAGTTTTGAAGGTAATAACTTTTTGTATCAGTCCCTTTAAACCGTACTTTTCCAAGTAAACTAAATTCTTCTTCACCCTTAAATTGATATTCAATTAAACAGCGTTTTTTTGCTTTGTAACGAATAACTTGAATACTGGATAAAACATTATTGTTTATGATATCAGGAAAAGATTGTTTTAAAACATTTTTAACTTGATTCGGGCATAAAGCATCTTTTAGAAAGAACAAATTAGGTTCAGAGAGTAGGTTAAATGAGTCCTTAACTTGAATATTCATGATAAATTTTTCCTTATTTGTAGGGTGGGGAGTGCATTAGATTAAGTTTATTGGCCAATAGCTAATGGTTCAAAAGATTGGTTATTTTTATGACATTGAATTTTATACAATTGAGAATAAAAACCTTTTTTCTGTAGTAATTCCCAATGGCTTCCTTGTTCTAAAACTTCTCCTTTTTCTATGTACAAAATTGTGTCTGCTTGCGTGGCTAACCAAAGATCATGAGTGATTAGAAATGTCGTTCTATTCTTAGCTAATCTTTGTAAGGCTTCGATAACAGCTTTTTCACTTTTTTGATCTAATCCTGTGGTGGGTTCGTCTAAAATTAAGATGGGAGTTTGACGAATAGCAGCCCTAGCAATGGCAATTCTTTGGCGTTGGCCTCCTGATAAAGTTGACCCTCTTTCTCCTACAAACGTATCGTATTTTTGGGGTAGTTTTTTGATAAAATCATGGGCGTTAGCTAACTTAGCAGCTTCGATAATTTCTTCATCTGTAATATTATCCATCCCGTAGGAAATATTCTCTTTAATCGTAGCTGCAAATAAGAGACTTTCTTGCAAAACCACACTCATCTGAGAACGTAAAGAGTTTAACCTATAATTGCGAATATTTTGCCCATCTATAAGAATATTTCCTGACACGGGATCATACAATCTGAGTAATAAACTCATTAAGGTCGATTTTCCACTGCCAGACTGTCCCACAATGGCAATAAATTGACCCGGTTTTACGTTTAAATTAATCTTATTTAGGATAGAATGAGAATAATTGTAACCAAAACTAACATCTTGAAAGGTTATATTTCCTTTAAAAAAAGGTGCAACGACCGCATTGGGTAAATCTTGAATGTCTGGGGTTTCATCTAATATATTTAAAATACGTTCACCAGAGGCCGCAGCTTTAGCTAAACGTCCGGTATATTTGGCAAAATTTTGAATGGGTTTAAAACTATTTTTAAGGTAGGTTAAAAAGACAATTACATCCCCTGGTGTTAAGGCATCTCGTAATACTAACCATGATCCATACCATAAAATGATCGCCATTCCTAAAGCAATAATGCCATCCACCACCCGTTCTAAAGAAGCAGATAATTGTTGTGTTTGGACGCTTTGATTTAAACTTTGTTTATTTTGTCTGGCAAAGTTAGCAGCAAAAGCATTTTCTAAGGATAACGCCTGAATTAACTTAATAGCTGCCAATGACTCTGAAGCAGTGGCCGCCACTTCTCCCTCCTGTTGTCGTTGTGTCACAGAAGCAGTCCGAATACGTTGACTAAGACGACCAGATGCAAAAATGAATAAAGGGAAGGTTAACAGTGATAATAGGGTCAAATCGGCATTTAACCAAAACATAACCCCCACTGTCCCCAATAACGTCATAATACTAATAACCAGAGGAAGCGTTGCCGTTATCAAAATTTCTTGCAGACGACTTGCATCACTACTCACCCGAACAATGAGATCCCCGCTTCTGGCCTGGTTATGATAAGTCAGAGATAATCTTTGCAAATGACGATACACTTGTTCTCTAACTTGGATCATCACCCGACTGCCGACAGTGGCTAAAGAAACCGTACTCCAGTAAGCCGAAAACGCCCTTAAACCCGTAATACTGATGATTCCTAACGCACAAAGGGTTAACACCGCAAGAGGGCTTATCGCCTCGAAAATGGGCAATGAGGATTGATCTTGGATGAGAACCTGATCAAAAATAAATTTTAGCGGCCAGGGTTCGAGAATGCGTAACACCACATCCCCCGTCACAGCTAACATGGCTAACCCTAACCTTGATTTTTCCTGGCGTAAATAAGGCCAAAAACGGGCTAAAATTCGCCCTAAACTGGGAATTGTGCTTTTCAATGATTTGCTTGTCGTCATTACTGCTTTCTACCTCTCACTACGCAACTTTAATATTTATTTTTTTCCCTTCTCCCTCTGCTCCCTGTTCCCTGCTCCTTGCTCCTTTTGCTAACTTCAAAATCTTCTCTACCACCTGATCCCAGGTATAATGAGCAAGGATGGTTTTACGGGCAGATATGCCTAACTGGTGACGCAGTTGAGGCGATCGCATTAACCTGATAAAAGCTTCTGATAAGGCGTTAATATCTCCAGGGGGACACAATAACCCATTGTTTCCATGTTTAATAACGTCCCTTATTTGCCCAATATCACTGGCGACAACTGGCAACCCTGCGGCCATGTATTCATAGACTTTCAGAGGGGAAAAATAGAACTTATCTAGGGGTGGATAAGGGGCAACCGCTACATCCATTTGTTCTAATAAAAATGGGATAGCATAGGGAGGAACAGCCCCAGTTAACTGTACTGCTGAGTTTAAATTTTTCTGATTAATTTGGGTTTGTAGGCGATCGCTTTCGGGGCCTTTTCCGATAATTAATAGTCTACTTTGGGGATAATGATGATGAAATTGTTCAAAGGCATCTAATAAAATAGGTAAGCCATGCCAAGGTTTTAATGATCCTACAAAACCAACAGTAAAATAAGCATGAGATGTTATCTTTTTGGGATGAAACCGATCAGCATTGACCCCATTAGGAATAACTTTTATTTTGTCAGGGTTGTTAACATATTGACTGACATAATCTTTTACTGCATCAGACACGGCAATAATAGTTGTCGCTGCATTAAATACTTTTATGGCAACGCTTTCCGCTTCTTGTAAATGCACTAAACTACGGTGTTTTTGTTGTTCTAAAATTAAAGGTGAATTGACCTCTAAAATACCAGGAATACCTTTTTTTCTAGCATATTCTATTCCCCCATAACTCCATAAAGAATAGCGTTCATAAACCAGATCAAAAGGTTCTGCATAGTCTAAGGCTGCGTCTATTTCTGAATTCATGGATAAAGCAATTTTTTCTCTTAACCCTTGAGCAACTTTCGGAATGGGTAATAATTCATGTAATTTTACGCCTTGTAAATCATCAGGTTTATCATCACTAAACCGAGGACTAAATAGATGGACTTGATGATTTTGTTTTAAAAACCCTCTAAGAATTTCTTGGACATGAATAGAACATCCTTTTTGTCCGAAAACAGGAATACCTGAATCTGCACAAACATAAGCAATACGCATCATTAATTACCTCTTAATTCTTTCTGTAGGGTGGGCAATGTCCACCTAATCTTTCTTATTAGAAGTTGACTGAAATAACTTCCTTAAAGTTGCAGCATTTTCCTCAATATTAAACTCAGTTTCCATCAAATTTCTAGCCTTTTCTGCTAACTGAACTCTCATATTTTCACTGGTTAATAAGGTTCGCAATGCTATGGCCAAAGCTTCTGAATTATTTTGAGGAATAATTAACCCTGTTTCTTCATGTTTAATCATTTCAGGTATCCCCGTAACATCCGTTCCAATACAGGGAGTTCCTAAAGCCATTGCTTCTAATAATACAGTTGGTAAACCGTCCCTATTACCGTCTTTTCCAATAATATAAGGGGCAGCAAAAACAGCACTCTCTTGAATTAGCTTAAAAACCTCATTTTGAGGCCGCGGACCAATAATTTCAACACAGTTATCTAACTTTAATATTTCAATTTGCTGCTTTAATTCTGTTTCTAAGTTACCCGTCCCAACAATTTGACAATAAAACTCACAACCCCACTGTTTTAATAAAAAACAGGCATCAATTAATACAGAAGTTCCTTTTTTTTCTACCAAACGTCCTACTGAAATGATGCGAGGAGGACGATTTTTCGGAGATTGATAATTAAGTTGTGATAAATTCAATCCATTGTAAATTTTCTGAACTTTATCAGCCACTTTTCCATAAATTTGTTGCAAGTATTGTTGATTATAATCACTCACAGTTACAACAGTCGAAGCATCCCTAAGTTTTCGGGTCATATCATCAATATCTACACTTTCATGAAAAATATCTTTAGCATGAGTTGTAAAGGTATAAGGAACATCCGCAAAGTGAGATGCCAAGCGGGTTACACTGGTAGCAACTGAACCAAAATGAGCGTGTAAATGGGTAATTCCTCTTAATTTAACTTCTCTGGCCAACCAAGCAGCTTGATAAACCGTACTAGCTGCTTCTCCTTGTGCCATAGATAGTTTACTCCAGAAATTAGGAACTAATTTACCTAACTCTTGTAATTCTGCCCAAAAATAGCTAGCTGCCGTCGGAGATAAACTATTAAGAGACTCACTAACCCGCCCCTGCATAGGTTTACGAATATAAGTTACAGAAGCGCAAACTTGAGAAATACAGTTTTGAAAATGGCTGTCACAAGGGGGACGCAGGGCAAAAATATCGATATTTAATCCCGCTTTTTCATGAGCTAAAATTTCATTAACCACAAAGGTTTCTGAATAACGGGGATACCGTTTAACCACATAACCAACACGCATAAATTAAGTTCCTCACTCACTAAGTTTACTGTTTGAAAAAGGTTCTACTTTTTAGCTGACTTTTAGAAATCTAGGGTCATTTTCTCGTAGCATTTCTCCTAAATATTGGGGAATACGGTGTAATCCTCTAAAATCAATGTTTTCATGGACGTTAGGTTTAACAACATCTTGACATAACCACTGACTTAAAGCCTCAGCGTTAACATTATGAGGATGTAACATATCCACTAACCCTAATGCTTGTAACCGTTGCGCCCGAATTAACTGTTCTTCTCTGGGTTTAATACGAGGAACAATTAACGCCCGTTTCTCAAAAGATAAAATTTCACAAGTGGTGTTATAGCCTCCCATTGCTACCACAAAATCTGCTTTTTGTAACCATAAAGTAGGTTCAGAAACATAATCTAATACCTGTAAATTAGGTCTATTTTTTGCTTCATGATGTAACTGTTGACGAAGTTGACTAGGCATCAAAGGCCCTGTTATGATAATTCCATGACTATTGTAGGGTAGCTCTGCTTGGGCGAACCCTTTTGCTAATTGATAACCGTCTTGTCCTCCACCTACCAAACAAAGGGCTAGACGTTCAGATTTTTGGGTTATGGGCTGTTTTTCCTCAGATTTTGCATAGTTTAAGCGATCGCGTTGGTCTAAATACCCTGTGTAACGAATTTTAGCTGCAACTTCAGCAGAAAAATGGTACTCTTTAACGAGATCGTAAACATTAGGATCACCATAAATCCAAACATTATCATAGTAACGGGCGATCATCTCTTCATTTTTAGCTTTCTTCCAACTTGGGATAATGACCTCTGGTTGATCTAAAATATCCCGTAACCCAAGGATACAGTGAGTTTTACCCTGGTTACGTAAATATTTCAAAGTACGATCTAATTCTCCCATAGCTCCTCTGGGAACATTATCCACAATGAAGACATCCGGCTGAAAATTCTTGATAGTTGCACGGATAACCTGTGATCGCAGTTTAATGATATCATCGAGGGACATATCCAAGCGACGGGCTTGATATTGACCGTCTTTGGTCTTATATAAAGCAGGTAAAGTAATATATTCAATGTTTGGATGAGTTCCCACCTTGGTCATGTCACTCATTCCACTGATCACGAGGATATCTGCATTAAGGGCAGAATGGGCTAAACTTTGGGCAATTAAAAGATTTCTACGTTTATGGCCTAAACCCATTGTATCGTGGGAATAAAGGGCAATTCTGAGCTTTTGGATTTTTTTGGGGTTAGGTAAGGATTGAAGCGTGATATTCGGCTTTTTCAGCGTAGTTAACGGCATAATTTGAGGAAGGTGTAACACGAGTGGGTGGACAAAAAAGAGGGGTTTGAAGAGAATTTATATGGTCAATATTTATGGCGTTATTAAATACGGGATAACCTGGTCTTAGTATAAGTTCACAAAACTTGATATGTCAGTCCCAAAATTTAGGGAAAAAAAATCCCTCCAAACCGAGGGAAACGGTTACATAGTTCTATTTATGTCCCATTATTTCTACTTATTTCTATGTTTATTCATACCCCTCTAACTCCCCCTATCCCCCCAACCCCCCTTTTAAAGAGGGGCAACAGGGAACTCCCAATGTTCACTAATAACTGATGACTGGTAACTGGTAACTGTTCACTGATTTAGTAGCTAATTAAAGGAATCCATTCATAACCATCAACAATCCCCTGAAAATAATCATTAATCGCTTCTCTTGAATAAGGTGTTACTCCTGTTTCTTCTCCAAACCATTTTTCATACATTTGAACTTGTTGCGGTTGATCACTAACAATCCCTTCCATAAACTTAACTAAACTATAATTTACCATTCCTCGCCAAGCGGACTCATCTTCAGGAATCATACAAGCATAAGCTTCATACATATAAGGAAACTCTGGGACGACTTCAAATTTATCAGCATTACCATTTTCTAATCTTAATCCCTGTAAAACAATACCATCTCCTGCGATCGCTTCAATTTCTCCATTATTCAGTTTTTCTAATCCTTCATTTCTATCTTTAATAGGAACAAGAATAGCCGCCGGTTGTTGTATTTTAATGGCTTGTTCATTAGTGGTATTCGGAATAACTCCAATTCTCCGACCAGCTAGAGAATCAATTGTCCCTAAATCACTGCCTTTTTTTCTAAATATTTTTGTGCCACTTGCAAAATAACTAACTGAAAAATCGACCATTTCTTCCCGTTCCCAAGTAAAGGTAGACGAGGCACATTCGATATCAATTTCTCTATTTTTAACTTTATCAAAACGATTTTGTGGGGTAACTTCTACTAATTTTAGTTGAATAGGTTTACCTAATTTCTTTTCAATATCTTGACGAATAATTTCTAAAACATCAATAGAATAGCCGACCCATTCCCCCTCATCATTGATGTATGCAAAAGGAATAGCATCTTTACGAGTTCCTGCGGTAATGACCCCTGTTTCTTTAATTTTTTCTAGAATTTCTCCAGCCCAACTTGCATTTTGAGAAGTGGCAGCTAATAATAATGTTAAGACCAATAAAACAAATTTTTTCCTCATCACTGTTTTCCTCAGACTATCTTAAGGTTAAAGACTACAAAAAAGTCAACTAAGTTTCAAATAAATTCCCTTCTATCAAAGAAATTCTCTTTAATAATTGATGACCGATAATTTTATTTTTGTTCAGACAACCATGAACCTTTTTATTATTGCCTATTCTCAGTTATTTAAGTTATATTCTCCTAATATCCACAAGTTGTGCGATGACTGACAATAGAAAACAGATTTGTTATGGTAAAAGTCTACAGACATAAAGGATTAACGTCACTGTGAGTTCTAATAATCTACCGAAAACCACCGCTTATGTCCGTATTACTCAGCAATCTTGGCAACAAGGGCAAATGGAAGGAGAAGTAAGGGCCGCAGAATATCAATGGCGGTTTAAATGGCATTTTCGTCAGGGACAATTATCAGTACAACCGTCTTTAGGACGTGCGTTGATTTATGAACCTTTGGGACGGTTTTTGGAACGATCTGATTATCAATTAGAACCTGGGGGAGATTATGAATTTACCCTGCGATCGCAGCTTTAATCTTTGTCTTTTTATTAAAGAATTTAAGATAATTAGATAATACAAGATTAATTTTCATTGACACTTGTTCAGAGTCTGTTTAAAAATCTCACTTAACTTGTGATTTCGCTTACAGTCATACAATGAAATCAAATTTATTCTGGATATTATATAGATATTGTATCTAAAGTAATTCTAATGTTTGTGTGAAAAAGATGACTAAGTCTACTATTTTGTCCAGTATCTGTACCAAAAGTCTTACTCAAGTCTTACCTTCTTGTAGCATTTCTATATTAGTCTTATCTGGCTATTTTTATATTGTGTTTGGTGGCTTAATGATCGGGTTTGGTAGTGCAATATTTTATCAAGCGTTACGATCAAGTCAGGAACAAAAATCACAAGAAATCTTTGTCGCTACATCCACTCATATTCACAGTCGTTAGTCTTCCTCTAATTCTGGCCACAATAAACGTAAAGCCATCATAGCAAAGCCTATGGCTGCCATCGCTTTTAATACTTTAGTGGGTAAAAATTGGGCAATGGTTCCTCCCGCGATCACCCCTAAGAAACTGGCTAAAATCAAGGCGGTAATTGAACCAAAAAAGACCGCACGCGGTGACTTAGAACTTCCCCCTAAAGCGATCGCTGCTAGTTGACTTTTATCACCGATTTCTGCTAAAAAAACGGTAATAAAACTTAAGCTTAATAATTGCCAATCCATAATTAATTTACCTTTAACTGTTTAAAATATCCCCTATCAGTAACCCTGTAATCATTAATAATAACAAAGCTACCGCTATATCTAAAGTTTTTGGAGATAAACGACGGGCTAACCAATAACCAATTAATACCCCTAATAAGCTAGTAGCAATTAATGCCAATGCTGCCCCTGCAAACACCACCCAAGGTGACTGAGATTCTGCACTAATTAATAAAGTTGCTAATTGGGTTTTATCCCCCATTTCTGCTAAAAATATTGTAATAAAAGTTGAGCTAAAAACAGTCCAAAAACTCCAGGATTTTTCATTTTTTAATTTATCGTCAGAAGGCAAATTTTGCTCATTTTCAGGTTTAGTTTTTTCAGCAATATTCATAATCAAAGGTTACTTAATTATCAATTTTAATGATTAATTATTGACTATCTTGATAAGCCATACCATTTGCTTCTGCGTAACGTTCCATAAAACGCATAAAACGATCCCAATGATCGTCTTTTTCAATCTCAAATCCACATCTAACTTCTTTCAATTCATCCCCTTCATCCCCTCCCCAGATAATTTTCAAGGAAGATGGTGTAACACTAATTTCCCCCTCAGAATCAATTAAACGTAAATCTCCATAGGTTTGTGTTGTATAACTTCTAAACCGTTCTAACGATTTTAAATTCTCAAAAATCATTAAGACATTACGAATTCCTGTTTGTTTACTTCGTCGTAACCTAACATTACTTAATTCTTCAGAAATGCCCACAAAAAATTCAATAGAAGGAGTAACATCACTCATAGTAAATTTTTTTTATTTATGAAAAACATCAATTAAAATTAGAGAAGGAAACCGAGAGATTAAACTCATTTTGTTTCCTCCTAATGCTTATCTCTTACTCAGCTTCTCCTCCTTGAATTTTGAGCATGAGAAAGCCCCAAGCTAAGCCAAAAAGAACTAAAACTATTAAGATAACGGCCCCGTTAAACATCATGCTTTCAGCAGTCATTTTTGTTCTCCTAATTAAATGGATAAATATTAATAATTGCCTGACAGTTTTAGCTTATCATTGAAGTTACCCTTACAGTAAAGGCTTATTAATTTTAGCTAAATTTAACCCATCATCGTTATAAGTATTGTAAAACACCAAGGTAAAATCACAAGATGCAATCTTCCGACTCTCTACAGCGTCAACGTCCTCATTTAGCCTTAACGATGGGAGATCCCGCCAGTATTGGACCAGAAATTATTCTCAAAGCATTAGTTGATCCCAGTCTGACCCAAACTTGTGATCTAACCGTTATCGGAACGCGATCACTACTTCATCAAACCTATCAGCAATTATACTCAACTGGACAATCCCTAGCTGATCCGGATAGTTTATCCATGATAGACATTCCCCTCGACCTCCAGACCATCCGCCAGATTATTCCAGGGTGCGGTAATGCTGCCAGTGGAAAAGCTAGTTTTATGTATCTAGAGACAGCGATCACTCATACCCTTGAGGGTAAGTTTCAGGGTATCGTCACGGCCCCTATTGCCAAGTCTTGTTGGAAGTCCGCCGGCTATCATTATCCTGGACAAACAGAAGTCTTAGCCCAAAAAGCTAAAGTTAATCGCTTTGGAATGTTATTTGTCGGGCGATCGCCTTATACGGATTGGACATTAAGAACGTTATTAGCGACTACCCACATTCCTTTAAATCAAGTTTCTCAGACGTTAACTCCTGAATTAATGTCTCTCAAGTTAGAGTTATTAATTAACTGTTTGCAACAGGATTTTGCTATTAACAATCCTAAAATTGTTATCTCAGGATTAAACCCCCATAGTGGGGAAAATGGACAATTAGGGACAGAAGAAAAAGATTGGTTATTGCCTTGGCTAGAAATAGCAAAAAGCGAATATCCAGACGTAGAATTACTGGGCTTAGTCCCCCCTGACACCATGTGGGTAAAACCTGCCAAAGCTTGGTACGGCAACTCTTTGAAAGTGGGACAAACCGGCGATCCTTCTAGAGATCAACCCACATTAACGATGAAGAATCCAGCCGATGCTTATTTAGCTTTATATCACGATCAAGGGCTAATTCCTGTTAAATTAATGGCTTTTGATCAAGCGATTAATACTACCATTGGTCTCCCCTTTATTCGTACTTCTCCTGATCATGGAACTGCCTTTGATATTGCTGGAAAAGGCATTGCTAGAGATACCAGTCTTAAAGCGGCCATCAATTTAGCTGCTGAGTTAACTCAGCAAAAATTAAAGTAAATTTACTGAAATTATGACTTAAAATAACACATCTGATGTGATCAAGATCACCTTTTTAGTAGGGTTGCGATCAATGGAAAGGACAAATTCATCATTCATAATTAATAATAACTTGAGTAGCGATTTAAGTAATTATCCCATTCCTCTCTCCTTTCTTGCTGTTCCCATGCCCTATTTAACAGAAAAAAAACAAAATATACAACATATCTTAGTATTTAATTTGACCTATGGTGAGCGAGTTTTTTACCTTAATGAACCTCAATATTTGATCGGACGATATCCTAAAAATTCTATTGTTATCAATGCTGAAGGAATTTCTAGAGAACACGCTACTCTTATCAAGCAAACTCCAAATGATCATCACTTTTCTTATCTTATTATAGATGGGACAATTGAGAGAGGGAAAAGTAGAAATGGAATTAGGGTTAATGGTAATAAAATTAATCAATGTGAACTAAGACATGGAGATGTTATCTACTTTACGAAAGAGATAACAGCCCATTATTATATTATTGATCAAAAAAGTCAAGAATTTATTGAAAATTTAACCCCTAATGTTTTTTCGACTGCTACATCTTGTGATTATAAAAATATTTCCACTGAGACACAAATTATTGAGCATCCCATCAAAAAACCAACTTTATCCGAGATAACCAATCTCGCTTCTGTTGTAGAACTGAGTCCTATTCCCATTATTGAAATTAATAATCAGGGAGTTATTACATACTTGAATCCTTCCGCTAATTTAAAATTTCCTGACTTAGAAAAAGCTCAAGTTCGGCATCCTTTACTAAAGGGATTGATTGAAAAGGCAAACTACAATAATGGTAGTTTAGTCATTCGAGAAGTTGACATAAAAGATCAAAGTTTTGAACAGCATATCCATTATTTAACCAAAGAAAAACTCATCAGAAGTTATATTTTTGATATAACTCAGCGTAAACAAGCAGAAATGCAACTGAAATATCATGCTTTTCATGATAGCTTAACAGGATTAGCCAATCGTGCTTTTTTTGATCAACATATTTCTTTAACAATAAAAAATTGTGAACGTTATAATAAATTATTAGCTATTTTATTTATAGATATTGATAATTTTAAAAATATCAACGATACATTAGGTCATGGTATTGGCGATCGCATTTTAAACTGTTTTGCTCAACGATTAACCTCCCAAGTCCGAAAAAGTGATCTCGTTTGTCGCTGGGGAGGAGATGAATTTGTAGTTATTCTTTCAGAGATACAAGATCCCGACCAATCAGCTAAATTTGCTAAAAGATTACTCAAGACTTTTGAACATCCATTAACTATAGAAAGAAATCAAATTTATTTAAAATGTAGTATAGGAATTGCTTGTTATCCTGAAGATGGAAAAAATGCAGAGATACTTCTCAAAAATGCTGATGCTGCTTTATCTCGTACGAAAGAATCAGGACGAAATCATTATCAATTTTATAACCCAGAAATGAGTTTAGAAATTGCTGAGAATTTTGCTCTAGAAACTCAACTTCATCAAGCTATCAAAAATGAAGAACTAATCCTACATTATCAACCACAAATTAATATTAAAACAGGTCAAGTTTACGGTTTAGAAGCTTTAGTTCGCTGGAAAAGTCCTAACCTAGGATTGGTTGGACCGAATAAATTTATTCCAATTGCAGAAAAAACAGGTTTAATTCTTCCTGTGGGGGAATGGGTACTAAAAACCGCTTGTCAACAGAATAAAAAATGGCAACAAATGGGGTTACCTCCTGTGAGAGTTGCTGTTAATTTATCAGCACAACAATTGCAGCAACCAGACCTAATTAAAACTGTAGAAAAGATATTAGACTTGGTTGGATTAGAGCCTCAGTGGTTAGAATTAGAAGTAACAGAATCGATATTGATGAAAAATACAACTTTAGCTAGTCAAACGTTACATGAATTAAGAAATATGGGAGTTTATATTTCTATGGATGACTTTGGAACAGGATACTCATCTTTAGGTTACTTAAAAAAATTTCCCTTTGATACCCTAAAAATCGATCAAAGTTTTGTGAGAGAACTTAACCAAAATCCTGAAGATATATCCATTATTTCTGCTATTATGACCCTAAGTCGTGGATTTAATATGAGAGTGATTGCTGAAGGAGTAGAAAATCAAGAACAGTTAAACTTACTTCAACAATTGGACTGTGAAGAAATGCAAGGATATTTCTTTAGTCATCCTCTAACTCAAGAAGAAGTATTAAATTATTTACTCAGTTTTAATCAACAAAAATATTTAATTTTTCCCTAATCTTAATCGGTATCAAAATTTTGATTTTTTTCTATCCCACTTCTTACTAAAAATATTATGAATACTCATGAAAATGATCCTCAGCAAAACCGCCATCTAATCGTTATTGAAGATCAAAAATATCGGCAAACCATTTCTTTAGAAGAAGAAACCTATTCTATTGGCAGACACACAAAGAATTCTATTGTCATTCATTCTCAACAAGCTTCCCGTCGTCATGGTACATTGATGAAACGAAAAAATCGACGTAATAATACTTATTCTTATTGGATTATTGACGGAGATTTAGATGGCAATAAAAGTCGTAATGGCATTTATATTAATGGAGAACAATGCTTGATCAAAGAGTTAAAAAACGGAGACTTAATTAATTTTGGTTGTGAAGTCAATGCTACTTATTACGAAAGTTATGAATGGTTCAATACAGTTACTGATATTACTAAAAATAAACCTCAGCAATTAACTAATGATTCTTCAGAGGTTGATAGTCAGTCTGTCCTATCAAACCCTCCTCTTGATGTCAACTGTGAATCTCAACTCGTTAATCCTAAAGATACCCTTGAAGCTCAAGAATATCAAGATACATTAACCAAATTACCGAACAGAATTTTATTTAAAGAATACTTATTTAATTCCCTGAAAAATGCCAAGCAATATCATACATCAGTGGCCATACTTTTATTAGATATTAACCACTTCAAAGCCATCAATAAAAACTGGGGTTATCCTGTTGGTGATAAAATTCTAGTGGAAGTAGCTCAACGACTTAAATCTACTTTGAGGGGTAGTGATATTGTTGCTCGTTGGGGAGATGATGAGTTCATTCTTTTATTACCGAAAATTAATCATGGAGATGATATTGAAAAAATCACTCAAAGAATTTTGAAAAATGTTAGTCAACCCCTAATATTATCTGAAACACCATTATACTTAGAATATAGTTTTGGTTGTGCTGTTTACTCTAAAGATGGCGAAGATAGTCACACTTTTTTACAAAAAGCAGAAATTGCGTTATTCAACCATAAAAAGAAAGCAATATTATCGAATAAAAAACATCATTTAACTATCGATCCTAAAGCCTCTAAATTATTAAAAGCAAAAACTGCGCTAAAACAAGCATTAAACCAGCAGGAATTAGAACTTTATTATCAACCACAAATTAAAATCAAGACAGGAGAAATATCTGGATTTGAGGCACTGGTGCGATGGAATCATCCAGATTTAGGTCAAATTAATCCCCAAAAATTTATTCCTATCGCTGAACAAACTGATTCAATTTTAATGATAGGAGAATGGATTTTAAGGGAGGCTTGCCGTCAAACTAAAGCTTGGCAAGACATGGGTTTACCGAATTTTATTATATCGGTTAATCTTTCTCCGTTACAAATAAAAGATCCTAATTTTGTCAATATTATTAAACAAATATTACAAGAAACACGACTTGATTCCCATTGGCTTGAATTGGAAATAACAGAAAAAGCTATTCTTGCTAATTCAGAACTTTCTCATCAAGTTTTACAAGCGTTAAGACAATTGGGGGTTCATTTATCGATGGATGATTTTGGAACCGGTTATTCTTGTCTGAATCATCTGTCCAAATTTCCCTTTAGTACATTAAAAATTTCCCAATCTTGTATTCAAGAACTTATAGACAAACCAGAAACTATCGCTATTATTTCAGCAGCTATTGCTTTAGGAAACAGTTTAGATTTACGGGTTATTGTAGAAGGGGTTGAAACCCATAAACAACTTGATTTATTGCAACATTTAGGTTGTCGAGAAGCTCAAGGTTATTTATTAAGTCAACCCTTAACTAATATCGAAGCAACTCAATTTTTAAACCTTTCTCAAGATTCAAAAGTTTCTTGTTGATTGAGATTGAAATAAAGATTTTTTGAGAAAAAAGCCTTTTTTTGATAATAAAAGTGCCTTTGTAGTATGATCATAAGGGTCACCTTTATTGTTCACAATGATTGTCTCAGTCTATTAATCATTAACAAAAAATGTCTGAAGCGAGTTATGATAACCCTTTAAACTTTCACGACTTAGACGAAGCTCTAATTAATTTTGATGAAATTCAAGAACAATTAAACTATCAACAAGCACAAGAGAGTCTGAGAAATTTAGTTAATCATTTAGATTTAACCGCTCAGGAACAAACAGGGTTAGAAAGAGAGTTAAATAATCTCACAGAAATGTTAGAGAAATTAGAGCATTCTCTGGTACAAATTGCTGCCTTTGGCATGGTAGGAAGGGGAAAATCCTCCGTTTTAAATGCTCTATTGGGGGAAGACATTTTTAAAACAGGGCCCCTTCATGGGGTCACTCAAGCCATTGATACAGCTTCATGGACATTAAAACCAGATGATAATATACAAGGTTTACAAACAGTCGCTTTATCAGGATGGGGACAGTCTCAAATAGAGTTAATTGATACTCCTGGTATTGATGAGGTTGATGGGGAAACCAGGGAAATATTAGCCCATCAAATGGCTAAACAAGTGGATTTAATTCTCTTTGTCATTTCAGGAGATATGACCAAAGTAGAATTTGAGGCTTTATCTCAGTTACGAGAAGCAGGAAAACCGATTATTTTAGCCTTTAATAAAATTGATCAATATCCAGAAACCGATCGCTTAGCTATTTACCAAAAAATACGAGACGATCGCGTTAAAGAATTACTCTCTCCTGATGAAATTGTCATGATTGCTGCTTCTCCATTGGTGACAGAAATTAGTCAGGATAATCAGGGAAATATAAAGCAACAAAAAAGAAGAGGAAAGGCTCAAGTTGAGGCATTGAAGTTAAAAATCTTAGAAATCTTGCATCGCGAAGGTAAATCCTTAGTGGCTCTCAATACCATGTTATACGCTGATGAAGTTAATGAGCAGATTGTAGCCCGTAAATTAGAAATTAGAGAAAAAGCAGCTAATCAATTAATTCATAAAGCTACCATGACTAAAGCCATGGCCATTGCTTTAAATCCTGTGACAGTGGTTGATTTATTAACTGGAGCGGTGGTAGATGTGGCTATGATTTTAGCGTTATCTCGTCTTTATGGTATTCCCATGACTCAACAAGGAGCGATCGCACTCTTACAAAAAATTGGGGTCAGTATGGGGGGTATTAGTGCCACTGAGTTTTTGACTTCTTTGGGTTTGAGTTCTCTTAAAGGAATGTTAGGGTTAGTCATTCCGACAACAGCCGGACTGTCTTTACTTCCCTATCTCTCCATTGCCATGACTCAAGGTAGTGTAGCCGGAGTGTCTTGTTATGCCATTGGGCAAGTGACTAAACGTTATTTAGCCAATGGAGCAGCCTGGGGACCTGAAGGACCGAAAACAGTGGTTAAACGGATTTTATTATCCCTGGATAAAACTTCAATCCTAAATCGTATTAAGTGGGAATTGGGAGCTAAATTAAAACGGGTTAAAAACTAGAGCAATAGGGCTTATTTTTAGTCCCATAATTCAAAATCTTTAAGATGACTGGTCAACTCTTGAACTCTATTGGCATAGGTATGTTCAGAGAGGGTTCTTTGTTGAGCTTTTTTACCAATTTCGATAGCTTTTTGAGGATTATTTAAAAGATATTTGATTTTTTCTACACATTCCTCTAAAGAAGAAAAGGTGACAATTTCTTCATCTGGTTTAAAAAGTTCACGGGTATCGTCACTGGCTTCTGTTACGACACAAGTCCCCATTCCTGTTGCTTCAAACAGTCTTTTCGCTGAAAAAGAACGGCCCGCAATACCAATATTTTTATGAATCACAATTAAATAGGAAGCGTAAGTTTTATAGAGTTCTTCCCCCCAAACCGAATGATGATAATTTTGACGCAAAGGATTATCTTTTGAGAGTAAATCAACCCCTGAACCATAAAAATCAATGTCAACCTGACGAGATAATTGATCTAAAAATAAAATTCTTTCTAAATGACTTTCCGATAAACTACCAATAAAGCCAACTTTAGGAATTTTTTCTGTCGGAAGAGATACTTTTTGTAAGATACGTTGATCAAAAGCATGGGGCATATGGGCCGCGTTAAAACCACGAATTTGGAAATACTTAGCTAAGTTAGGAATGCCCGATAAAATTAAATCAAAATGACTATATGGTATTCCCATATTTAAAGGGCAAGCCCACCATAAAATAATATGTTTTACATAATTTCGCCATTCTTGAAGCTGCTTTTTTGTAATGGGAACTCCCGAAAAAATCCAGAGAAATTTTGGTCGCCATTCTTTAATTTGTTCCGTTAAAATTTTATTAATTGCCCAAGGTTCAGGATTATTTTTTAAAAAACGTCGCCAATACCACTGTAAATATGATTTATCTGACCATTGTGGAGGAACCCAAACGCCATTTTCTACAGCCCATTTATATTGAAGGGGTACGCAAGTGGGAACAATTTGCTGTACATTATATCCCTGGTCTGAAAATGCTTTTAGATAGGTATCTCCATAGTAAATCTGCTTAGTAAATAAAGCTTGAGAACAGTCTTTATAGTTAAGAGAAGAAACTTGGGGATCTCTTTTGATAGCTTTTGTATAGGAACCTTGGTAATTTTCCATTAGGAGAAGGAAATCAAGGCTTTTTTGATTTGAGTTGAGGTCTGATTGGATATTCATTGATTAATATTTACGATATCGTAAGTAATCTTCTAATGTAACAATTAATTAAAGTCAATCAAGCAAGTTTCATCACTTCTAGTAACTGTTTCTTCTCTTTTTCCCAACTAAAACATTCTTTTACTCGTTGCCATCCTGCTAATCCCATTTGTTGTCTTAAATCAAAATCTTGAGCTAATGCTAAAATATTTTGTGCCATTTCTTTAACATTTCCTTCATCGACTAATAACCCTGTTTCTCCTTCTAAAACTGACTCAGGAATTCCTGCGTGTCTAGTAGAAATAACAGGTAGACAGTATCCCATAGCTTCTAAAATTGCAACAGGTAATCCTTCTTCATCGCCACTATCAGGGTCAACAATACTATGCTGCAAAAATATATCAGCTTTTTTCATTAACTGCAAGACAAATTCATTCGGTTGCTTGCCATGAAGAATAACTTTATCTTCTAGTTGAAAGGCACGAATAAATTGTTGAACTGCAGGCAGTAAATCTCCTGTACCTACATAATCAAGTTGTAAATTAGGATAATTTTTAGTCGCCCTACGAAAAGATTCTAATAATAAAATGGGTGCTTTTTTTCCTACCATTCTCCCCACAGCAAGACAACGAATCAACTCATTTTTTTGTCTTTTTATCGCTTCATTCGGAGTATCAACACCATAAGGAATAACATGGATTTTATGTTCTTCAATACCCAGATCAATTAATCGTTTTCGACTGATTTTGTTCATGGTAATAATTCCGGCAGCTTGTTGATATTGTTTATATCTTTTTCGCCATTTTTCTTGACGTAAATAAATAGAAACATCTGCCCCGTGAGCATGAGCAAAATAAGGAATATCTAATTTTTGAGCTATTTTAAAGTAGGAAAAAGTATAGTTTAAGTATTCTCCTAAAATAACTTGAACTTGATGATCTTGAAAAAAGTTTTGAATAGCTAAATTGATTGATTCTTGATTAGACTGCTTAAATAATTTTCGGGCTAGATAATTTTTTAATCCTAATTTAAGACCTGTTACTTCGATATTATTAATAACTAAAGAAGGAGCATCTACAGTCCAATAGCCACAATAAGGTTTTTTGTTATTATTAGCAACAATAACAACTTTATTAGGCAATAATTCTTCCATGTGTCGTTGAATAAAAGTTTCAGAAATTGCCCCAAGATTTGGAGCGCAAATTGCTAAAGGGGTATTCATAATATAAGAAAAATATTAGTTAATATTTACGCTAAAAATTTGATTAGTTAAGATTACTTTTAGAAGTATAGCACGAGATGTTTTTAGTGTTTACAAAGTTTAGGCTAAACGTCAGTACAAAATTCGCTTTTATGGGACACAATCCATATCACTATTGTCTCTTGGGTATTGCCGAGTGTCTACTCTTATTGATAGCCTGTGATAATTGGAGTAGGTTTTACCGAGCTTTTTGTCTTGAAAGCAAGAGTTATCAGGCAATCCGCGGCCATAAAACAGACTTTTTCTAATCGTTAACAAAATTTACAACTAGGGTCTTGACGGATCTTTGATATTTGTTGTAGTCTTCTATAGTAATTAGGCTATGATTAATTTAAAAAAAATAGAATCTAGTCTATAAATAAGTTAGCAACAGACTTTTAGACCTATAGGGAGTTAAAGCGTAGGATTCAAAAGAGTTTTCACCTTTTTCTTCCTTACTAATCAATCGACTGTTCCCTGTAAATTTACGCAAATGTCTCACTAAAAGACGTTCGTCACCTACAATCAAAATATGAAAAAACCTTAATTAAGATTTAATAATTCTTCATGCAAATAACGAATCGAATTCATTTTAGAAATATCAGGGGTGATATATTTGGCGGGGTAACCGCAGCCGTGATCGCCCTTCCTATGGCCCTCGCCTTCGGGGTTGCCTCTGGTGCCGGCCCGGCTGCAGGTTTATGGGGTGCAGTATTAATCGGATTTTTCGCTGCTTTATTTGGGGGGACACCTACCCTAATCTCCGAACCGACTGGGCCAATGACAGTGGTGATGACAGCTATTGTTACAAAAATGACAGCTGCTGACCCAGAACAGGGATTATACATGGCGTTTACTGTTGTCATGTTAGCAGGAATATTTCAAATTATTCTCGGTTCTCTGAAACTGGGTAAGTATATTACCCTGATGCCCTATACAGTAATTTCTGGCTTTATGTCGGGTATTGGACTGATTTTAATTGTGTTGCAATTTGGTCCATTATTGGGAACGGAAAACCCCAAAGGAGGCGTTATTGCTGCACTGAAAAACGCGCCTGACGTTATTGGAAGCTTAAGTTCTCATACTGGCGAAGCTATTTTAGGACTGTTAGCGGTAGCAGTTTTATTCTTGATGCCTTCAAGACTGAAGAAATTTGTACCGCCTCAGTTAATAGCTTTAGTCGGCTGTACCTTAGTTTCGATGTTTTTCTTCTCAGGACAAAACATTAAAACCATCCCTGAGTTTAGTACAGGACTTCCTTCTTTAGTCGTGCCTACCTTTACCCTAGCACAAACCCAGACCATGATTGTCAACGCCCTAGTATTGGGAATGTTAGGGTGTATTGATGCCCTATTAACGGCAGTTATCGCTGACAGTTTAACCCAAACGCAACACAACTCCAATAAAGAATTAATTGGTCAAGGAATTGGTAACTTAATCTCTGGTTTATGCGGTGGTTTACCCGGTGCAGGTGCAACCATGGGAACCGTTGTGAATATTCAAAGCGGGGGACGCACTGCCCTATCAGGTTTATCTCGTGCCTTAATCTTATTAGTGGTGGTACTTTGGGCTGCTCCTTTAACTCAAAATATTCCCTTAGCAGTGTTAGCCGGTATTGCCTTTAAGGTCGGTATCGATATCATTGATTGGAAGTTTCTCAGACGCGCTCATAACCTGTCTTGGAAAGCAGCAGCTATCATGTACGGGGTAATGTTGCTAACTGTCTTCTATGACTTAATTACTGCCGTTGGTTTAGGGGTATTCGTTGCGAACATTTTAACCATCGAAAAATTAGCCGATATTCAAGCCGATCGCGTTAAAGCTATTGATCACCCTGAAGATGATACCTTAGCAACCCAAGAAGCCAAGCACTTGATGAAAGAAGCAAATGGTCGCATTCTGTTACTAGACTTAGCTGGTCCAATGAGTTTTGGTGCTGCTAAAGCCATTACCCAACGTCAGGCAATTTTAGATAACTATAAGATGTTGGTGATTGACTTAACCAATGTTCCGTTATTAGGTGTTACTGCAACCTTAGCCTTAGAAAAAACCATCGATGATGCTTACGCTAAAGGGTTAGAAGTGTTCATTATCGGGGGCGAAGGAAAAATCAAAGAAAGACTACAAAAATTCAATATCTTGGATCGAGTTCCCCATCAAAACCGTGTTAAAACCCGTGTTGCAGCCTTACAGTTAGCGGTTGCCAGTCTCAACGGATATACCATCGATCAAATTCAAAACGAGATGGGAATCAATCATTCTCATTTCCCTGAAGATGATACCAACTCAAGTAATGGTATTGTCTTCAGCGATCGCCATTCCAAATAGAGGGAGAGAAGTTTTAATGCTTCCCTCTCTTCATGTCTCCCCATCTCTCCTAAACAGTTGTCCACTTAGTTAAAAAACCATGTTCATCTATCCACCTATTCCACTCTTAGCCACAGAAACCACTGCAAATCTTGGTCCGATGATTTTAGCCGGTGTATTACTCAGTTTGATTATTATTTATTTAGCCAGTAAATTAGGGGGAGAAATCTCAAGAGCCCTTAATTTACCTCCCGTATTAGGAGAATTAGTCGGGGGTGTTGTTGTTGGTGCTTCTGCCTTACATTTATTAGTGTTCCCCGAAAGCGGTGCCACTGCTACAGACTCTGTGTTGATGAGTTTCCTACAGTTAGTAGCGGGTTTAACCCCAGAAGCGGTTCCAGAAGTGTTTAATACCCAAAGCGAGGTAATCTCGGTTTTAGCGGAAATAGGGGTCATCATTCTACTCTTTGAAATTGGTTTAGAATCGGATATCAGAGAGTTAAAGGAAGTGGGTTATCAAGCAGCTATTGTGGCGGTTGTTGGTGTGGTTGCACCTTTTACGGCTGGTACAGTGGGCTTGATGTTACTCTTTAATGTTTCAACTATTCCTGCTATTTTCGCTGGTGCAGCTTTAACCGCTACCAGTATTGGTATTACTTCTAAAGTCTTGTCGGAGTTGGGTTATCTCAAGTCGAAAGAAGGACAAATTATTGTCGGGGCTGCGGTTATTGATGATGTATTAGGTATTATCGTCTTAGCTGTTGTCGCTAGTTTAGCTAAAACAGGAACAGTTGATGTTGTCAATGTAATCTATTTGATCGTTAGTGCAACTGTCTTTTTATTAGGATCGATTTTCTTAGGAAAATTCTTTAATAAGTCCTTTATGGCGGTTTCTGATTTATTGCAAACCCGTGGAAAGTTAGTGATCCCTGCTTTGATTTTTGCCTTTTTCATGGCATTTATGGCTAATGTAATTCAATTGGAAGCAATCTTAGGGGCATTTGCTGCTGGTTTAGTATTAGATGAAACCGACAAGCGCAAAGAATTGGATCAACAAGTGGTTCCTATTGCCGATATTTTAGTTCCCATTTTCTTTGTTAGTGTAGGAGCTAAAGTCAATTTAGGTGTGTTAAATCCCTTTGTCCCTGAAAATAGAGCAGGTTTAATTATTGCTACTTTCTTAATTGTTGTTGCCATTATAGGCAAACTAATTACAGGATGGACAGTTACAGGACAAGAAAAAATTAACCGTTTAGCCATCGGTTTTGGCATGATTCCTAGGGGAGAAGTGGGCTTAGTTTTTGCTGGTATTGGTTCAGCTAGTGGAGTATTAAGTCAATCTTTGGAAGCTGCTATCATTGTAATGGTAATTCTAACAACATTTATAGCACCTCCTTTATTAAGATTTGCTTTTAAAGAACCCTCAGAAACAGCCGAAAAATTACCAAATGCTGATACAGCTAACTAAAGCAAAAAAGGGACAATTATAAATTATATATTGTCCCTTTTTTACAAGTTTCATGGTAAACTAATAAGCCGATATAGTAAAAGCAATAAAAATGACAAAAAGGAACCCGTCGAAAAACTGGTTGAAAAGTTTCATTATTAAAGCAATTAGATTATTAAAAGATGATAATTTTATGGTGGGCATTCATCTTGTTGAGAATATCGTTTCTAAAGTTCTATCCGTTGCTTTAGTTATTGTTATTGGGGTTTCTTTATTTGATTTATCTCTAGTGTTAGCTAGAGATCTATTTTCTACCGAACCAGTGGGATTTTTTAATCAAACATTAATAGAAATTTTTGGATTATTTCTTAATGTCTTAATTGCTTTAGAACTATTAGAAAATATTACAGCTTATTTAAGAAAACATATTGTTCAAGTTGAGTTAGTTGTCGTAACTGCTTTGATAGCAGTAGCTAGGAAAATTATAATTTTTGATCCTACTAAATATGCTAAAAATGACTTGATCGCTTTGGCTTTTGCTTGTCTTGCTTTAGCAGCAAGTTATGCTATAATTCGCTTTATTAATCACAAATCTAATTAACAAACAAAGGATGAACAAAGATCGCCCTTTCCCCAAAACTAAGTGTTTTTAGAGATTATTTAGGAAATATTAAGAATAAACCCATTATTGATTATGTTAGAAGCGTTTATTTTTGCGACAATTTTATTTGGTTTCTTTGGCATCTTTTTTAAAGAGAATTTAATGATGAAAATAATTGCTATGGATGTAATGAGTACAGGGGTAATTGCTTATTACGTTGTGATTTCGTCAAGCAATGGTTTATTTACACCAATTATGAATAGGAGTAGCAATAATGATTATGCTGATCCTGTTCCGCAAGCAGTTATTTTAACTGCCATTGTTATCGGGTTTTCTATTCAAGCATTAATGTTAGTTGGTGCGATGAAATTAGCTCACAATAATCCAACTTTGGAAACTAAGGAAATTGAAAAAAATAATACACCTGCAAAGGGCTAATGATTCAGAATTGCTCAATTAACATTATTTCAAAATTAATAATGAAACTCTTAATTAATTAATAATACCCTATAATGAAAGCCTTAACAATTATTTGGATAGCCCTACCTTTATTTATTGGATTTAGTATTTATTTATTGCCTAAGATAGCCCGCTACCTTGCTTTAGGGGTAGCTATATTTTCCTTGGGTTATTCTTTAAAAGTTTTTAATATTGATTCTCTTTTAGAGTTTCAATTACTAGATAATTTTGGGGTTATTCTATTAATTGATAATTTAAGTGGCTTTTTTATTCTTACCAATGCTTTAGTTACCTTAGCTGTCCTTTTTTACTGTTGGCAGAGTGACAAAACAGCCTTTTTTTATACTCAAATTATCATCCTACACGGAAGCGTTAATGCTACGTTTATTTGTGCTGACTTTATTAGTTTATATGTTGCCCTAGAAGTGATAAGTATTGCAGCCTTTTTGCTCATTTCTTACCCAAGAAGCGATCGCTCAATATGGGTAGGGTTGCGTTATCTCTTCGTCAGCAATGTAGCCATGTTATTTTATCTGGTGGGGTCAGCATTAGTCTATCAGTCTCATCATTCTTTTAGTTTTGTAGGGTTACAAGGATCACCCCCAGAAGCGATCGCCTTGATCTTTTTGGGACTTTTGGCTAAAGGGGGTATTTTTGTATCAGGTTTATGGCTACCCTTAACCCATTCCGAGTCGGAAACCCCAGTTTCTGCCATGTTATCAGGAGTGGTGGTTAAAGCGGGAGTTTATCCCCTCATCCGTTGTGCATTAATGGTGAGTGAAGTCGATCCCATTGTTCGCATTTTTGGCGCGGGGACGGCTTTATTAGGGGTAGGTTACGCAGTGTTTGAAAAAGACAGTAAACGGATGTTAGCTTTTCACACAGTTTCCCAGTTAGGGTTTATTTTAGCAGCCCCAGAGGTAGGAGGATTTTATGCTTTAACCCACGGCTTAGTCAAGTCTGCTTTATTTTTAATCGCAGGAATTTTACCCAGTCGTAACCTCAAAGAATTAAAACATATTCCTATTAATACACCAGTTTGGATCGCTTTGGTGATGGCTAGTTTTTCTATATCAGGGTTTCCTTTATTATCAGGGTTTGGGGCAAAAGTATTAACCATGAAAAACCTTTTACCTTGGCAAGTCATTGCCATGAATGTTGCTGCTTTGGGAACTTCTATATCCTTTGCCAAATTTATCTTTTTGCCTCATGGGAAAACAGAAAATAGTAAAGTGACATTAGGGTTTTGGGCAGCGATGACTTTATTATTAAGTGGGTTAATTCTAGCTAATGGTATTTATTATGAAGCTTATAGCATCAAAAATATTATAAAACCTTTGATCACGATTTTCTTAGGATGGGTAGCTTATCATTTATTTTTTAAAAAAGCTGTTGTAAAATTACCTCGTGTCTCTGAAGAATTTAATCATTTAATTGGGGTGATGAGTTTAACATTAATTTTTCTATTATGGTTAGTCTTATTCCCAGATATTGGGCTAAGAATAAGATAATTTTTTTTGATTCTAAACAACTGATAACTAATACGATGATTTCTTATTTAGATTTATTGTTAAAATTGACTATCTGGTTTTTACTGACTTCTGATGTTAGTCTGGCTAATATCATTATTGGGGCAACCATCTGTTTATTATTACCTCGAAAACTAACTTCTCCAGGAAAACTAAAAGACTGGTTTCGTGCCTTAGTAGAAGTTTTAATTGCCATTCCTCAAGCTTACGTTGAAGCTATAGAAATTATGTTATTTCCTCACAAACAAGAATACATAGAAATGGAAAGGGTCAAACCGCGAAGAACCCCAGGATTAATTTTTTTAGATATTTTTATCATTACCTTTACCCCAAAAACAATTGTCTTAAAATATCATGAAGAAGGATGGTACGAAGTGCATCGTATTAAACGGAGGAAACCATCGTGAACTTGATTTTAATTATTATGATTTTAGCCTTACTAATTCCCATCTATGAAGCCTGTAAAGATAACGATATTTGGCAAAAAATGTTAGCTTTTGCTAGTATTGCTACTAAAACCTCTGTTATGATCTTAGTTATTTCGGTCTTAAGAGATGATTGGATGATAGGAGTAGTAGGGGTTCTTATTCTTAGCTTAGGAAACGCTTCTTTAATGTTACTAGCACAAATCTTAAAACGAATGAAAATAATCGAAAATTAATAACTTTTTTGTTAAAATACTAAAATTATGATTACCTATTTAAGTTATTTTTGTATCGGGGTTGGTCTAATCTTTTGGTTTTGGGGAACTTTTCCTTTAGTGGGAGATCGCTCAGTTTTATATAAGCTTCATAGTTTATCTGTAGCTGATACATTAGGGTCAATGAGTATTATTTTTGGACTCTTTTTAAAAATTCCCAGTGAATGGCCATTATTGATTTTAGCTATTATTTCTTTGGCTATTTGGAACACAGTTTTAGGTTATGTTTTAGCTTACTGTTCTAGTAGTGAAGACAATCAACAATAATAATAATTAATTTTACTTATTTTCAAATGAATGACATCTATCTCTATGTTATCACTGCTTTATTACCTCTTTCTGCTTGTTTAACTGTCTTACAAGTCAACCCCTATCATGCCTTAGTTATTCGGGGAATTTTAGGGGCGATCGCTGCTTTGGTTTATGCAATGTTTGGGGCAGCAGATGTTGGTTTAACCGAAGCCTTAGTGGGTACGATGTTAGCTATTACACTGTATGGGGTTGCCGTTCGCTCTTCTATGGTAATGCGTCTAGGAATCGTAGAAAAGGAAGACGCTAATCAAGAGAAGTTTAACCAATTAGTAGATCATTTAAGAACCATTTTAAATCAATATCATCTGCGTTTAGAATTGGTTTGTTATCAAGATAAAAATGAACTAAACCAAGCCTTAGAAAATCGAGATATTCATGGAACTTGCCAAGAGAGTATAGATAATGATTATTCCTATCATACAGTGACCAGAATTCAACGGCTTTATGAGATTATTAAACCACAACTATCCTCATCTTTAATTACTTATATTAACCCCTCAGATATCAAGGAGAAACAGTTATGAAATGGGTTTATCTAGTGGCAGGAATCGCCCTATATGTGAAAATGATAGTTATGCCTAACCCAATGGCAGAAATGGTGGATGTTTCCATAGTTGAAACCATCGTACAAGATAGTGGGGTTCCTAATGCTGTCTCTGGGATTATTTTCCGTAACCGTCTTTATGACACTATTTTTGAGGTGGTTGTCTTCACTCTTGCTGTAATGGGTGTTCGCTTTCTGATGTCCAATGAACAACCGTTAACCCACATTTATCAATTTAATGATCAACCTTCTATTGTTTTAGCTCGGTTGGGGGCGACTATTGCTGCCTTAGTTAGTATCGAATTAGCTATTAGAGGACATCTTAGCCCAGGAGGAGGGTTTGCGGCCGGAGTTGCTGGAGGAACCGCTATTGGTTTGATTGCCATTACTTCTCCCACTGAATGGATGCAAAAACTCTATCAAAGTTGGCAAGCAGCCACCTGGGAAAAAATTTCTGTGCTTATTTTCATTATCTTAGCGGTTATTACTTTAATTGGTTTAGAGTTGCCCTATGGAGAAATGGGAAGCTTACTTAGTGGTGGAATCATACCTATTTTAAATATTTTAGTGGCTATTAAAGTTGCTTTAGGTTCTTGGGCAGTAATTTTAATTTTTATTCGTTATCGAGGATTATTATAATGAATCATTGATAACCTCGCTTAGAAGACGCTTTTCTAGTTCTTTACTACTACTTAGAATCGTTGGAAACAAGATCAACTAGATTGCTTGAATCAAAAATATCTATTAATGAATCAATCATCAGTTTTTCCTCCATCTTCCTATTCTAGATAATCCCCTACAAACGAAATAAAACCTTAAGTTTTCTTCTAAATTGATCAATGTATGTTTCACTATTATTGAGAATAATTCTTAATTAAATGAGCTTTGATTTCATGGCACTCTCCTCTTTTCCCTTTCTCACTGATAGTCATAATGCCAAAAAATCACCCAAAATACTTCTTTGGTTTCGCCCAACCTTCGCCCCAGAACAGGGTGTATTTTTGGTGTTGTTGGGTTCTTTTTTCACCGGTGCTGCTTTGGCACAACATTGGAATCAATGGACGAATCTCGCTTTGCTCTGTGCCTTTTTGACTCTACAGATGGAACATCCCTATGTCGTGCAACTAAAACAAAGGAAAAGTTGGAAACCTCGTTTTTTGATTTGGGGGGGAATCTATGGGATAAGTGCGCTCAGTATCGCTATCATTCTTTGGTTTCACTCACCCATGTTGTTAGCCGTTTATGGCTTAGTGGTGATAGGTTTAATTGCTGATGGTATTGCTGTCCTTCACCAAAAGCACAAATCCATTGTTAACGAAATGATCAGTTTTGCGGCCATTTCTCTAGCAGCACCTTTAGCTTATGGTGCAACCACAGGGAATCTTTCGATTGAAGCTGTAGGAATATGGATTTTGAACAGCTTATTTTTTAGTAGTGCTATTTACACTATTAAGCTACGTAAGAAAAAAACTCATTCATTAAAACCAGGGATAATCTATCATGGTATATCAATGGTAATTGTGGCAGGATTGTACAGTGTAAATTGTTTATCATTGATTACAGCCTTATCTTTCGCGGTAGCCTTAATTAAATTTGGCATTGTTAATTGTGTATTAAACTGGTATCGTCAAGCCAGTTTTCACTCAATTGCTATTTTTGAAACGAGATTTAGTCTAGTTTATGTTGCCATTGCTTCTATTAGTGTTCTTCCTGCACATTTATCCCCTGGATAAAAAAATAGGGTAATATTTTTTAGTTTGTGAAAATTTGATAATATTGACTCATTATGGAGTTTATATAAAATTATCGAGCATCTAATTCTATCTCTATGTTTAAGTCTTTCTCCTCATATTTAAAATAGAGACTATAATGATTAAGGTAATCAGCGAAGACTAACCTTAATGGAAAATTTGTTATCTATTTTACGGGATAATCCTCTTGTTTCCTTTACTATCTTATTATTGGTTATTCTGACGTTACCGCCTATTTTTGAACGGTTACGTCTTCCTGGGTTAGTAGGATTACTCTTTGCCGGTGTTATTTTAGGTAAAGATGGATTATATCTCTTAGATGCTAACTCAGAAAGTATTGAATTATTTGCAGAGATTGGTAAAATTTATCTCATGTTTGTAGCGGGATTAGAGATAGATTTAGCTGAATTTCGTAAAACAAAAGAAAGGTCTTTAATATTTGGTATTTTAACCTTTTTATTTCCCCTATTCATAGGAACTTATGTCGGTCTTAATTTTGGATTTGGCTGGAATTCTTCTATTTTAATTGGTTCTCTTTTAGCTTCTCATACCTTATTAGGATTTCCCATTGTTCAACGGTTAGGAATGGTAAAAAATGAAGCCGTTATGGTAACAATAGGGGCAACCATTTTTACTGATATTGCTGCTTTGTTAGTATTAGCCATATCTGTTTCTATTCATCGAGGAAATTTTTCGCCGATTAGCTTGATCATTCAACTGGTTTCTTTAGGAGTTTATTCAGTTGTTGTTCTCTTTGGTTTTGACTGGTTAGGAAAAGAGTATTTTAGACGAACCGGAGATGAAGAAAGTAACCAATTTTTATTTGTCTTATTAGCCGTATTTTTAGCATCTATTGGCGCACAATTTATTAATGTTGATAAAATTGTTGGGGCTTTTTTAGCGGGTTTAGCCGTCAATGATGTTGTTGGTAATGGACCAGTAAAAGAGAAAGTGGAATTTGTGGGAGGGACTTTATTTATTCCCTTCTTTTTTGTAGGAATGGGATTATTATTAGACATTCCTGCTTTTGTCAAAACCATTCAATTTGAATTACCTTTAGTGCTTGGTATTGTTGGAGGTTTAATCCTTGCAAAATTACTTGCTGCAACCGGTACTAAGTTTATTTATCGCTATACTTGGCCTGAATTATTTACCATGTGGTCTTTATCATTACCCCAAGTTGCTGCTACTTTAGCAGCAGCTTTAGCAGCGTATCAAGTCCAAAATACAGCAGGGGAACGATTGATTAATGAAGCAGTTTTTAATAGCGTCATTGTTTTAATGTTAATTACATCAATTTTGGGTCCTATATTAACTGCCCAATTCGCGACTAAATTACCCTTACCAAAAGCAAAAAATAATGAAGATTATAGAGATATTGGTAGTACCTTAGATGAATGGTTACCACAATTAAAGTCTGAAAGAGAGAATGAGAATTTTACGATTGTGATTCCTATTTATAATCCCCATACACAACGAGATTTAATCGAAATGGGAGCTTTATTAGCCAAAAAAGAATCAGGAATTATTGTGCCGGTTTCCATTGCGAATGCTGGTGTTCACATGGATGATCCGCAACTGGATGGAAACTTAAAACAAAGTCAAATGTTATTAGAACGAGCAATAGAAATTAGTCAAGAATTTAATGTAGATACTCAACCGATGATCCGAATTGATGATGATATTTCTCATGGAATTAGTCGTGCAGCAAAAGAAAAAAATGCTAACTTAATTATTATGGGATGGAGTGAAAACACAGGGTTGAAAGCGAGACTATTTGGAACTATTTTAGATACAGTGTTTTGGGCATCCCATTGTCCTGTTGCCGTGACGAGATTATTGGATCATCCGGTGAACTTACACCGAATTTTAGTGCCAATTAAAAACTTAAGTAAAGTTACTTTAGAAACAATTCGATTTGCTAAACTATTCGCTGATGCTAATCAGGGTTCTATTACCTTGTTACATATCTGCGATCGCCAAACACCAACTCAACAAGTCACTGAATTTAAAACGACCTTATCTAATTTAATCACTGAGTATGAATTATCAGAAAAATGTAAAATAAAAATGATTATTCATGATGCTCCGGCTCAAGTGATTATTCGAGCATCTCATCAGTTTGATCTCGTTATTTTAAGGTCTTTTCGCCGTCGTACCGCCGGCGGTTTAGCTGTTAGCGATATCACCACAGAAGTTCTCAAAAAATTAAGATGTTCTTTAGTATTATTTGGTCAACCCCATTCTTAACCTGAATTTATTCAAGTACAGTCAAAAAACGTTACAATGATGAGACAACATAGGTAACCTTAATTACACTGCGGAGTATTTTAAATGGCAGATATAACAAGAGAAGAAATGCGTGATCGTCTAGGGAATATTGAACAAATCCGTGATTTATTATTTGGTAACACAATTCGAGAATACGAAAAGCGTTTTCAACAGTGTGAGCAAAATATCGGCAAATTAACTAGAGACTTTTCTTTATTTGAAACAGAAACACGCGATCGCCTAGATCAAATTCAAGATTCTTTAACAACAGAAATTCGCTCAGTAGCTAGTTCTTTGGACAAAAAACTGAAATATTTGAGCATGACGACACACGAACAAATTAATCAATTAGAAAAAGAACTTGATTCAACAGCTAAAAATAATTCTCGAAGTATTGAATCTTTGAATCAAAATATAACAGGACAAACGGACTTATTAAGAAACGATCTAGTTCAAACTAAAGATAAATTACAAAAATCAATGCAATCTTTGCGAGAAGAGCTATTTGAGATTATACAGAATGAATTAGTTAATCTTAAAGACAATAAAGTTTCTCGTACTGATTTGGCTGACATTTTATTTGAACTTTGTGTCAAAATTAAAGGAGATGAATTTGTCACAGAGTTTCCAGAAAATACTGAACAAAATAGTCATACTGAATTATTTTTACTAGAACAAAAAGCAAGCTTGGAATCAGAAAGTAATGAAGAATAAATGAAAATGATTGAGAATTGATAGATATGGCATTATTCGACGAGAATTCTTTTGAGACTCCATCATCATCGCCCGATTCTGATGATAATTCCGCAGAAGTATTAAACAACTTGTTAGGATTATTAACAGAATTAGAAGTGCTAGATAAAGAAAACAAAGATGAAGTAACAGAAGATGAAATAACAGAAGATCGCGTTACTAAAAAATTAGACGGGATCAAACAACAAAATAGATACTCAAAATCTTATCAATCTCCTCAAAAATCAAAAATTTCAAAAAAAATAAAGTGTCAAGATTCTATTGCTATAAAACTAAGTCAATTAGAACAGAAGATTAATCAATTAGACAAAAAAAATGACCTTGAAGAAGTCATTAATATATTATGGCCTTTAATGACCGAATTATTAGATTCTTCCTCAGTATCAGAAGAAAATATTAAGCAAGTTATTACTCCTGTTATTGATCAAATTATCACAAAAAGATTTCAACAAGATCGCTTAAAGATGAGTAAGGCGATCGCCGATATTTTACCAATAGCCATTGCCCAAGAAATTGAAAATTCTCCTCAAGAAATAGCTAAAGCTATCGCACCAGAAATGGCTTTAGCTATTCAAAATCAAATTCAACTAGATCGAGAAGCGATCGCCCAAACTTTAGGACCAGAAATGGGACAAGCTATTAAAAATCAAATCGAAGTAGAACGAGATGCGATGGTGGATGCACTTTATCCAGTCATTGGTAACACCATTTCTAAATATATGGTAGAATTAGCTAAATCTATTAATGATAAAGTAGAAAATACACTTTCAATTGATGGGATTAGGCGAAAAATACAAGCTAAAATCCAAGGGGTATCTGAAGCAGAATTAATTTTGCAAGAATCTATTAATTTTTCGGTTCAAGCTGTTTTATTAATTCATAAATCATCGGGTTTAATTATAAGTCAAGTCCAATCTGAATCTCATCCAATAGAAGAAGTAGATTTATGGGCAGCAATGTTAACTGCAATTCGTGATTTTGTAAATGATCGTGTTGCTGTAGACGGAAAAATATCTGAACTTCATGAAATTGAATATGATGATGCCAAAATTATCTTAGAAGTAGCAGGATATTGCTATTTAGCCGTTATTATAAAGGGAGAAACTTCCAAAACTTTTCTCAATCAAATTCGTAAAACTTTAAGTCATATCATTCTTAAAAGTGGCCGAACAATTGAAAATTTTAATGGAGATCAATCTACTATCCCTCAATTTATTGATCCTCAACTCAAGGGATTAATTAACTTTGGTATTAAATCAAAAGAATCCAAGCCACCTATTGCTTTAATAGTAATTTTTTCACTGATTATTGTTAGTATCGGTACAAGTATTTATCGTTATAAAATAACTGATTACTGGGAAAGAGAAGTATTAAATGCCTTAGACGCTGCGCCAGAATTATCTGTTTATCGGATTATTCCCGAAGTAAAAAGAGGACAATTAATATTAACAGGAAGAGTTCCAAACCTGGCTTTAAAAGAACAAGCAGAAAATATCAGTCATCAAGTTACCCCTCATTTGACCCTAAATAATCAAATTGTTGCCGTTAATGTTCCTCCTGATGCTAAAGCCATCGCAGGAGAAGTGCAACGGATCGAGGAAATTCTCAATCAAACTGAAGGGGTAGCTATTAAGACTAATTATCAAAATCATAATGTTACTATTACAGGATTTGTCCTTAATATTAGTCAAAGTAAAAAAATTTCCCAAGCCTTTCAAAAAATTCCAGGAGTTGAGCAGGTAATTACTACGTTTCAAACCCAACCTTATTTAGAAACTCGTCTTTATTTTGATCAAAACTCTAGTAGTATTAAAACTGATAATATAAACGAAAAACTAAAGACTATTGAAAAATTTTTAGCTGAACATCCCCAAGTTCATCTTATAATTATAGGACATAGTGATACAACAGGTTCAGTTGTACAAAATGAAGCATTAGCTCAGGCTAGGGTTAACGAGGTAAAAAGAGTGTTGCTAAAAAATAAAGTGGATGCTAGTCGCTTAACAACTGCTGTGAGCCTTGAACCGCCTCCTGGTGTAACAAGCAATCAACCCTTATGGCTAAGTCGGTGTGTTCGTTTTGAAATTTTGATTCCTCCTAATTAGATACGTTCAAGATTCAATGGTCTATGATTACTAAAAAAATATGTCTGATTGGTGATTTTGGGGTAGGAAAAACTAGCTTAATTCGTCGTTTTGTAGAACATCAATTTAGTGAAGAATATTTATCTACTATTGGAGTAAGCATTTCTCGAAAATCAGTTATCGCATCATCCTCTACTGAAAAGCAAGATCCCCAAACAGTACAGTTATTAATCTGGGATATTGAAGGAAAAACAAAATTCCAAGAGATTTCTCCCAGTTATTTAAAAGCTGCTCAAGGGGTGATCATAGTTGCTGATTGCACTCGTCAAAATACCATCGCGAATATACCCTATCATATTGAGTTAGCCCGTTCAATTAATCCCAAAGGGCTTATCCTCAGCATTGTTATGAATAAAATTGATCTTGTTGAAGAACATTCGCCAGACCTTTTACTTAAACAACATCAATTTTATAACCAGTTTCTAACTATTCCGATCTATCATACCTCTGCGAAAACAGGAAAAAATGTTGAAATCATGTTTCACCAATTAGCTGAGAATATAATGGAAAAAAGACAAGAAAATTGTTGACATATTTAAAAATATAATTAAAATAGCCTACATTCCCTAATTTTTGTTCCTTAACTCAAACAATGTGTTATTTTTTATTCCCATTTATCTATCTATATGGCACAAGAAAACTCGATATCGATCAATTCCCATTTAGTTTCTGTCGAAACATTAATTGCTGAACACGCTAAAAAACTTGATCAGGCCAAAAAACATTTACAACAACTGACCATTCACTTAGATCAATTAACCCATACTAATATTGAGCTATCAGAAGATATCCATAACTGTCAAAAGTTGGACGAAGAACTGAGGATGAATGAGCAAGCCTTACGGCTTAGTCAAAAACGACTTCACAGTATTCTTGGCTCGATTGATGATGTGGTGTGGTCAATTGTTCCCCAAACTAACCAAATTCTTTATCTTAATCATGCAACCGAGACAGTTTATGGTCGTCCCATTACAGACTTTCTAGATAACTTAAATTTATGGACAGAAATTATCTATCCAGACGATCAACAACGAGTTAAAGAGTCGCAACAACTCCTTTATAAAACAGGAATACAAGATATTGAATATCGTATCCTTTGGCCAAATCAAACAATCCATTGGATTAGAGTTCGTAGCCGTTTGATTAAAGATAACCAAGAAAACCCGATTCGTATTGATGGACTCACTACAGAAATCACTGAACATAAACAAATTAAAGAACAACTGCGTCACGATGCCCTACACGATAATTTAACGGGACTACCCAATCGAACCCTCTTAATGGATCGACTTGAACAAGGGTTGAAACGGTGTCAACGAGACGATAATAGACGCTTTGCTGTTCTTTTCCTAGATTTAGATCGATTTAAGCTAATCAATGATAGTTTAGGACATTTGACAGGAGATCAGCTTTTAATTGTCCTCAGTCATCGGTTTAGTCAATGTTTGCGGGCCGAAGATACCTTATCCCGATTAGGAGGCGATGAATTCGTCATTTTGTTGGAGAATTTAAGCAATATTGATGAGGCAATAGCCATTGCTGATCGCATTCATAATATCCTCAAAGAACCTATTTTGTTGCAAAGCGAGGAAATTTTTATCAGTGTTAGTATTGGGATCGTTTTCGGAGGGGAAAAACCCGTTTATAATAACCCTGATCAAGTGGCTGAACTACTGCGGGATGCAGATACGGCCATGTATCGAGCCAAAGCTAAAGGACCCGGAACGTCAGAAGTATTTCAACCCTCAATGCATACTCATGTTGTTAAACGTTTACAAGTGGCCAATGAGTTACAAAAGGCCATTGAACGTGAAGAATTTATTGTTTATTATCAACCCATTATTTCCTTAGAAAGCGATCGCATTGATGGGTTTGAAGCCCTCGTTCGTTGGCAACATCAAGAAAAAGGTTTAATTGCACCGACTGATTTTATTCCCATTGCTGAAGAAACAGAAGCGATCTTAAAAATTGATAAGTGGGTATTGCGCCATGCTTGCACTCAATTAGGTCTTTGGCAACAACAATTCCCCAACATTCAACCTTTGACCATGAGTGTTAATCTCTCTAGTAAACATTTAACTAAACCAGATTTTATTGAAGTCTTAGATAAAATTCTAGCAGAAACAGGGTTAAGAGAAAAATCATTAAAATTAGAAATTACCGAAAGTTTCGTTATGGAACAAAGTCCAACAGTTCTTGATATTCTTGATGAGATTAAACAGAGGAAGATCGAACTTTGTTTAGATGATTTTGGTACTGGATATTCTTCTTTGAGTTATTTAGATTGTTTTTCTTTTAATATTTTAAAAATTGACCGTTCTTTTATCAAAAGATTAGTGGGAGAAAACGATAAATGTGAAATGATTAAAGCGATTGTTAATTTAGCTGTCACTTTAAATATGAAAGTGGTAGCCGAAGGGGTAGAAACTAATGTACAACGGGATAAATTAAAAGCTTTAAAGTGTAGTTACGGTCAAGGTTATGGCTTGTTTCCGCCTTTAGATAGCCAAACCATTAGTCGTCTTTTAGAAAAGCAAAATACAATAATCGATCAATAATGTCAAAAAACTAGGACGAATTAGTAATCTTCTTCTTAATTCAACCAACATTACATGATATGTCGACACCTTGACAAGCTGATACTAGATAAAGTTATATGTAGATTTGTAAACATTTAAGTATATATACACACAAAGCTTGGTATGCACCTTAGTAAAATTTTGACCCGACCAGTTTCCTGTAACCTAAGGAAAAGTAGTCTCACTATTGGTTCAGGAATCGCTTTAATGGTTTGTTTAGTACCAGAAGCTAATGCTCAAATTTCTGCAGATATTTTGTGGTTGGTAGATACTTCTGGTAGTATGGCAGGTGATATTGCTGAGGTACAAACCAGAATTGGGCAATTCAACGATGTAATGATGATGAACGGCATTGATGCTTACTACGGTTTAGTTGAATTTGGTAGCGGTGAAACTTTAACACAAGATATTGTTCCTTTTTCTACCTTCAATGCTTCTGGTAGTCCTTTTATGACTATTTCTACTGGTGGTGGTTTTGAGCAAGGAAGTGAAGCGATTAATGTCGGATTAGCTAATGCTAATTTTCGCTCCAATTCGGTTAGAAATGTTATCTTAGTTACGGATGAAGATGACGATAGTGATCTGACAGAATTTAATAATGCTATTGCATCTTTAACTGCTAGTAACGCTCTATTCAATTTCATTGGTGTTCCTGGAGTCGGTAATACTGACTCCCGTTACGGTGTTTTAGCTAATGATTTTAGCGGAGCAGCTTTTAATATTTTGGATTTCCGTAATAATCCAGGTCCTTTCTTTGATAACTTTATTAACACCAAGGTTCAAGAAATTATTGAGAATGCTCCTGAAAATCCTCCTGAACAAACACCATCAGTTCCAGAACCTAACTCATTAACTATGCTTGGTGTTTTAAGCTTGTTTGGAGCAAAGAAGATGACTCAAAAGGTATTGACAAAAAATAACAAAGCTAAATAAGGAATGTTTAAAACATGATTTAATAATGACTCAAAAACAGGTGCTTTAAATTGATAGTTGTTCCCTACGTAAATATCTTATGCTTGGTTAAAGCAATCTAGAGTAGGCAATGCCTACTCTAATAGTTTGTATAATTTTAAGTCGTTATTAACATCAAGCTAGAAAATGGCTAAAAAGAATAGACATTATCTTTTATTTAATAAACCTTACAATGTTTTATGTCAATTTACCGATAATAGCAATCTAGAAAACCCTCGACCCACTCTTAAAGATTATATTAAAGTCCCCGATGTTTATTCTGTGGGGAGACTGGATAAGGATAGTGAAGGGTTACTTTTTTTAACCAATAATGCCCAATTAAAACATCGTTTATCCCATCGTCAATTTGCTCATCCTCGTACCTATTTAGTGCAAGTTGAACGCATCCCCGATCAAGTGGCGTTAAATCAATTACGTCAGGGTGTTAGGATTAAAGATTACAAAACACGACCAGCGAAGGTTAAACTGCTAGATAGTCCCCCATCAGTTCCTCCTCGTGATCCTCCGATCCGTTATCGCAAAACCGTTCCTACTGCTTGGCTAGAGATGACTTTAACCGAAGGGCGCAACCGACAAGTTAGACGAATGACGGCTGCTGTGGGTTATCCTACCCTAAGATTGATTAGAATCGCCATAGGGGTACAAAGAAAAGGGAAAATTATAAATTTAACCTTAGAAGGGTTGAAACCAGGCCAATGGCGCGAATTAACCCCCTCTGAGCTAATAATTTTTAAGGATTGGACTCATATTTAATTAATGCCTTAGAGAAGTGTTAGCTATGAAACATTTTTATAACAATATAATTCAAAACCCATAGAATGGGGAAAAATACCCTATACGGTAAAGAAAATACCGTTTATGATGTAAGCATCTATTCAGCATAAACACTTAAATGAAAAGTTGAGCTTATCCTAACCAATGCCCAAGGATACTTGTCATGTTTTATTAATAGAAGATAAATTAGAGAATATTGAGTTATTACAAGATTTATTATCTCAAAGCAAACCTAGTTCTCTAGCCAAAGGTTTAACTTTTCCTATTACTTCCACTAGAACTTTAAGTGATAGTTTAAAATCCTTAGAAGCTCACAAGTTTGATGTAATTTTACTTGACTTAGATTTACCAGATAGTAAAGGATTAGACACCTTAATTAAGCTAAGAGAAAAAGTAGCTAATATTCCTATTATTGTGGAAATGGATGGACAACGGGAGGGAACGGTTGTGGAGTCTTTCCAATTAGGTGCTGATGGTTATTTAGAAATAAAAAGCATTGATAGTAATCTCTTAATTCATGAAATTCGCTTGAGTATTGAACGACAAAAATACCGTGCTAAAATTAATAAACGCCAAGAAGAAATACGCCAAGCACAAGAGTTTGCCGATTTAGATGATCTTATTAAATCGAGTCGTGAAACCAGTGTCACAGCTAGACTGTTCGGAGCTTATCCTCTCAAAGAAAGCTTACCAGATATCTTTGAAGAATTAACAGAAGCCTATGGTAAATTATTAGATTTATCTTTAGAACAACGAATGTTTAAAGTAAACTATAATATTTCTGAACAACTACGAACCTTAGGAGATAAATTAGGGTTTTTAAAAGCAAGTCCTAGAGATGCCATTGAAATTCACACCAAAGTTTTAAAAGAAAAAAGTCAAGATGTTTCTGTGGCTAAAGCGCAAGCTTATGTTGCTGAAGGAAGACTCATGATTTTAGAATTAATGGGCTATTTAGCTTCATTTTATCGTAAATATTATATCGGACTGAGTAATATTAACTTATCGGCCAGAAAAGATTATCCGTAAATTGTATGAATAAATATCGACTGAAGCTATATATTACAGGGAATACAGCAAACTCTCGAAGAGCGATCGCCAATCTGTTTCGTATCTGTCACGAGGAATTACAAGACCAATATACCGTAGAAATTATCGATGTCCTTGAACAACCTCAACAAGCTGAACAAGAAAAAATTTTAGTTACTCCTACCCTCATCAAACAGTTACCTCCACCCTTACAACGTATTATCGGAGATATGTCTAACACTCAAAAAGTTCTCTTAGGGTTAGATTTAGTTTCCCAAGATAAAAATTAACCCAGATTTCTTGGCAAGATGGAAAGAAACAGGCAAAATAAACAATGAACAATTAACCCTCATATTCCCTAAAAAAAATACGGATGACTCAAGAGAACGAACTAGACTATATTGAGAAATTAGAAACCGCCATTCCAGGGTTTGATTTTTTGTCTGAAGGTGGACTTCCCAAAGGACGAGCCACATTAGTCGCTGGAACTGCCGGAAGTTCCAAAACGGTTTTTGCTTGTCAGTTTTTAGCCGAAGGAATTAAACGAGGGGAAAATGGTGTTTTTGTTACCTTTGAAGAACCTCCCAAAGCCTTACGACGGAATATGCGAGGGTTTGGCTGGAATATTGCTCAATGGGAACTGGAACGAAAATGGGCGTTTGTCGATGCGTCTCCCCAACCTGGAGAACCCATAATGGTCACAGGAGACTACGATCTCGGTGCATTGATTGCCCGTATCGAATTCGCTATCCGTAAGTATAACGCCCAACGGGTGTCGATGGACTCTTTAGGGGCAATTTTTAGTCATTTAAGCGATAGCGCGCAAGTGAGAAGCGATCTGTTTCGGTTAGCTTCGGCCTTACGAGAATTGGGGGTAACTGCCATTATGACGGCCGAAAGAACCCAAGAATATGGGGATATTAGTCGGTTTGGGGTAGAAGAATTTGTAGCCGATAATGTCGTCATTTTACGCAACGTCTTAGCGGATGAAAAGCGTCGTCGTACCATTGAAATTTTGAAATATCGCGGAACCGATCACCAAAAAGGAGAATATCCTTTTACCATAGTTCCAGGTCGTGGAGTGGTGATTATTCCTTTATCTGCTATTGTATTAGAACAAAAATCTTCTAACATTCGCATTACCTCTGGCAGTCACGAACTAGATAGAATGTGTGGGGGCGGATTTTTCCGAGATTCCATTATCTTAGTGTCTGGGGCAACCGGAACAGGAAAAACCTTAATGGTGACGGAATTTATGGCTGGTGGGGTGGTTAATGACGAACGGTGTTTAATTTTTGCCTTTGAAGAAAGCAGGGAACAACTATTTCGCAATGCCACGGGTTGGGGTGTAGATTTTGAAGAAATGGAAAAGCAAGGTAAGTTGAAAGTGGTGTGTCGTTATCCAGAAACCACAGGATTAGAAAATCACTTGATCAATATGAAGGAAACTATCGAAACCTTTAAACCGAATCGGGTGGCGGTAGATAGTTTATCAGCCTTAGAACGGGTTTCTACCCTAAAAGGATTTCGAGAATTTATTATTGGTTTAACCTCTTTCATTAAACAGCAAGAAATCGGCGGTTTATTTACCTCGACGACACCAACTTTATTGGGCGGATCATCCATTACAGAAGCACATATTTCTACCATTACCGATTCTATTATTCTATTGCGTTACGTCGAAATGTATGGGGAAATGCGTCGGGGTATCACTGTCTTAAAAATGCGCGGTTCAATGCACGATAAAGATATTCGAGAATTTGCGATCGATAACAAAGGAATGCACATCGGTAAACCCTTTCGCAATGTCACTGGTATTTTATCCGGTTCACCCATGTACACAGCGCAAAGTGAAGTAGATAGATTAAGTAATTTATTTGAAGAGTAAGTAAGTAGGCTATAAAAAGGGTTTAAACCTACACCCTACACCCCAAACTAGATATAACTTCTGACTTCTGTGCGATAGCGCCGGAACGGAGTGAGGAACTTCTAACTTCCTGAATTTTCCCTGTTTCCTTTCTCAAAAGGCGTTATCCTAAATAGTAAAGATGACGGTTAAGTGTAAGTGACCACCCTATGTCAAAAATAGAAACTAGAACCGAACCCATGGTCTTGAACATGGGGCCTCATCATCCCTCAATGCACGGGGTATTGCGTTTGATCGTCACGTTAGACGGAGAAGACGTAGTCGACTGTGAACCTGTGATCGGGTATCTTCATCGAGGGATGGAGAAAATTGCGGAAAATCGCACCAATATCATGTACGTTCCCTATGTGAGTCGTTGGGATTATGCGGCCGGAATGTTCAATGAAGCGATTACTGTTAACGCCCCTGAACAACTAGCGGATATTGAAGTTCCCAAACGGGCCCAATATATTCGGGTGATTATGTTGGAACTCAACCGTATTGCTAACCATTTACTGTGGTTAGGCCCCTTTTTAGCTGACGTTGGCGCACAAACTCCCTTTTTCTACATCTTCCGTGAACGGGAAATGATCTATGATCTCTGGGAAGCTGCCTCCGGAATGCGTTTAATTAATAATAACTACTTCCGTGTTGGTGGGGTAGCGGTAGATTTACCATACGGTTGGATCGATAAATGTGAAGACTTCTGTGATGCGTTTGACCCCAAAGTAGATGAATATGAGAAGTTAATCACCAATAACCCCATTTTTCGCCGTCGTGTTGAAGGGGTAGGAACCATTACCCGCGAAGAAGCCATTAACTGGGGACTCTCTGGCCCAATGTTACGGGGTTCTGGGGTTAAATGGGACTTACGGAAAGTAGACCATTATGAATGTTATGATGACTTCGATTGGGAAGTACAATGGGAAACTGCAGGAGATTGTTTTGCCCGTTATCTCGTTCGTATTCGGGAAATGCGCGAATCGGTTAAAATTATTCGTCAGGCGTTAAAAGGCATTCCAGGGGGTCCGTTTGAAAACCTCGAAGCCAAACGCATGATGGAAGGGAAAAAGTCTGAATGGAATGATTTTGAATATCAATATATTGCCAAAAAAGTCGCTCCTACTTTTAAAATTCCGGAAGGAGAACATTATGTTCGCATGGAAAGTGGAAAAGGCGAATTAGGGATCTTTATTGTGGGTAATAATGATGTCTTCCCCTGGCGTTGGAAAATTCGCGCTCCAGACTTTAATAATTTACAAATTCTGCCCCATCTCCTTAAAGGGGTTAAGGTTGCTGATATTATGGCAATTTTGGGTAGCATTGATATTATTATGGGTTCTGTTGACCGTTAAGGGTTTTCTATCCATAATTATTGATTGTTTGAGAGGGTTTTTTACCCTCTTTTTTTGACCATATAATAAAAGAAATACTATGAATAGTTTAAACCATGAATGAACCAGTGACAGTTAAATACTCTTTAGAAGATATCCTCAAAAAGATCGATGGTAAACTCGATAGAATTGAAGAAACTTCTACTCAACGATTTGAAAAGTTAGAATCTAAGTTAGAGGGTAACCAAAGAGACTTTGATCAGAAATTAGATACTCTTCAAACAGATGTTAATCAGAAATTAGATGGTTTCCAGAGAGATGTTAATCAAAAATTAGATACTCTGCAAAAAGATGTTACTGATCTAAAAGTAGGACAAGCAAAATTAGAAGAAAAAGTGGAAGGTTTAACCAAATGATTAGATTATCAAGAGTTTATTAATCGAGGTGTACTTATCGGTTTGCTTGTTGCTTTATTAGGATTGCTTGTTGCTTTATTAGGATTGCTTGTTGCTTTATTAGGATTGCTTGTTGCTTTATTAGGATTGCTTGTTGCTTTATTAGGAGGTTTAGCTAAAATGCTCAGGTTGATTGGCAATCCATAAATGCTATCATTAATAGTATTAATCGATAGAAGTTTAAACCATGAATGAACCAGTAACAGTTAAATACTCTTTAGAAGATATCCTCACAAAGATCGATGATAAACTCGATAGAATGGAAGAAGCTTCTACTCAACGATTTGAAAAGTTGGAATCCAAGTTAGAGAGTAACCAAAGAGATGTTAATCAAAAATTAGATACTCTCCAAAAAGATGTGACTGATCTAAAAGTAGGACAAGCAAAACTAGAAGAAAAAGTGGAAGGTTTAACCAAACGATTAGATTACCAAGAGTTTATTAACCGTGGGGTTATCATTGGTTTAATTGTTGCTTTATTAGGAGGTTTAGCCAAAATGTTTGGGTTCATTGGTAATCCTTAACTTTCTAATTCTAGACATCCGTTATTATATTTTTTTCTACAATTAATGCTTCTAAAATTCCTAATTGAACCATATTAAGATTAAGAATATAATCAATTGTATTAAACGCATCATATAGTGGTTTTTTAGCTGTTAACCAACCTTTTACATTTGTATCTCGAATAATTACAATTAACTTTTTCCCAATTAATAAAATAATCTCATTTAAAAATGGATGATTGGAGATTATTGATAAAATAATCAAATACTTGATCAGAGTTATAACAACTAATAATATCAGAGAAAATAGAACTATATTTCACAATTTTAATAATTAGTAACTAAGATTTCTCTTATTTTACCCCGATTATTACTTCTCGAATTAATCATCCTTGATGCTAAAATACGACTAATATTAAAGTCTTGATATAATTCATCAAAAAAAAGATCATCAATATAATTAGTCGGATCTGAATTACTCAACATTTGTAATACACCCTGATTAGATGCTTTCACAAAGATATCCCTTAATCTTTTTTGTTCATCATCATTAAATTCTAAGGAACTATAAGCATTAAAATTGGCAGTTTCACTAATGGGACGATAGGGAGGATCATAATAAATAAAGGTAAATTCATCAGCATAATTAAGAACTTCTGCAAAATCGGTGTGTTTAATTTCAGCAATTTCAAAGGCTTTGTTAACAGCAAGTAAATTACTTTTATTTAGTATTTTTGGCTTTTTATAACGACCCACTGGCACATTAAAATATCCCTTACTATTAACTCTATATAACCCATTAAAACAAGTCTTATTTAAAAACACTGTGTAAGATGCTCTTTTTATCCACTCTTTTTTATAATCATTAGGATTTGTTTTTTTGTCAAACCTATTATAATCTTCTCTCACGTGATAATAAAATTTTTTTCTTTTTTCAGTGTCTAAGTCAAGATATTGCGTTTCTAAAATTGATAATTCTTTAATAAGATTTTCTACATTATTTTGAATTACCTTATAAAGAATAATTAACTCTGGATTTTTATCAAAAAGATAAGCCTTTTCAACTTTAAAATTATAATAAATATCAAAAAATACTGCACCTCCTCCAAAAAAAGGTTCTATATAGGTGGTGATTTTACCTTGTTGAAGTTTTTGAGGATATTGTTTTTTGATTTCTGGCAATAATTGAGTTTTTCCTCCGGCCCATTTTAGCACCGGAGAAGGTTTAATTAACTTTTGATGATCTGGATTTAACAAAAGAGATAATTGTTTAGTTTGCTGATAGTTGATTTTATTAACCATTAATAAATCAATAACGAAAATTTCTCTAAATTTATACTATGATACTAAAATAGTCAATAAATAAAAACTTACAATTAATAACTGACTGGTAATCCCTTGATATTAAATAAAAAAATTTGCTAATATATAGGTCAGATTTAATCTAGGTCTATTTCTAATTTTTACTTTTTATCTATGTCATCTCCAGAAACCTCCTTACCCCCTAACTTAGCTCGTATTGTTGAAAAGTTTAAGAGACGTTCCGATCCCAAAAAACGCTATGAACAATTACTCTGGTATGCTAAAAAATTAGAAGCTATGCCAGAAGAGAGTAAAGTAGAAGAAAATAAGGTGAAAGGATGTGTTTCTCAGGTTTATATCACCGCAGACTTTCAAGATGGTAAAATCTGGTATAAAGGAGACTCAGATGCTCAATTAGTTAAAGGATTAGTAGCCTTATTAATTGAAGGATTAAATGGGTTAACGCCTAATGAAATCATAGAAGTTACCCCAGATTTTATTGAAGAAACTGGACTTAACGTTAGCTTAACCCCATCCCGTGCCAATGGCTTTTATAATATATTTCAGATGATGAAAAAGAAAGCTTTAGCTTTTCAATTGGGAACATCAACTTGATTCATTATGACTCACAAGTTTTTTTTAATCTTTGCCACATCTTCCAAACATCCCTTGCTACAGATTGATACTTTTCTTTTGAAAATTAATTCCCATTGGATCATGACGAAATAATATTTCTGATAAAGTCTTAAAAAGAATTCTGTATTTTTCTTTTATCTGTTTTCTTTTGTTTATCGAGTCCATCAATTTGCTTTTTTATTAACTCTAATCAGAAATATTATTGTCTAGAAAAAAGGTTATTCTGATTCACCTTCACTATCACTAAATTCATGATTGTGTTCATCAGAAATAGCGCGAGTACAAATCCAATTACTAGGAAGAGAAGAAGGCCAACCCATGCGAATAGCCTCAGGACAAATAGTCATTACTGTTAATTGACAATCTATCAATTGATAACCCTCTTTATCACACTGTTTTAAACTATGTTTTAAGATAGAATCATTTTTAAATTCGGTGGTTTTATTACACTGAATACAAACCATGTGATGATGATGGTTAGGATGAGGATGATTTAATTCATAATGTTTGTGTCCCTCTGCTAATTCTAACTCTCGTAAAATTCCCATACGAGACATCAATTTAACACTACGATAAATCGTAGATAAACTAATCGTTTCTCCTCGTTCCTCTAGTAGTTCAAACAACTCCTCAGCACTTAAATGGTTTCCTCTTGGGAGGTTCTGGAAGACGTGCAGTATTTTTTCCCTTTGTGGAGTTAAACGCCAACCTCTGGCATTCAATTCAGCTTTTAGGGAATTGGCTGTATAGGAAGACATAACAAATTGCTCTATACTAATTCTATTAATTAAATATGATAGTCTTTCTTAAGAGCTATTTGCAACAATTCTTGCTTATTGACAATAATTAGCAACTGATTTCCCCACAGTTCATTAGTCACAAGGACGAGTGCTACTCAATTGCAGCACAATTTTATCAATAGAAGAGATCATAGAAGAACCAGACACACTGGGATTATTCACTAAGATACTAAAAACTACCATACCAAAATTAGGGTGTTTCATGTAACCAGATAAAGCTCTTACGCCTCGTAATGTGCCAGTTTTTGCAGATACCGTTCCTTGTGCAGGTGTTCCCTTCATACGGTTGCGAAGAGTCCCTGTTACTCCGGCAACTGGTAGAGAACTGTAAAATATATCTCTGTTCGGAGTATAATACATCGATCGCAGGGTTGTCACCAAAGAGCGAGGAGTGGCCACATTGCGACGGGATAACCCCGAACCATCCACTTGACGAAAAGCATTAGGAGGCACTCCTAACTTACCTAAAGCACTTTGAGCAGCTTGTTGTCCCCCAATATGACGTAAGAGGGTATCAGCATAATAGTTGTTACTTCTAACATTAGTCACATTAACCCAAGATTGTAGGGATTTTGAGCCAATTTTAGATTGAGGGGTTTTTAATTGCAGCGCAGCGGCTGTGGTAAAGATTTTATTATTAGACGCAGGGATAAAATGTCTATCTGCATTGTGGCTGTATAAAACCGTCCCATCGTCTAATTTTTCCACTAAAATTCCCCAGTGTTTTTGATAAGGACTGATGATGTTATCAATAACGGGTTTAATTAAAGCGGAGCAACTTCCAGACGTATTATTTTCTGGGGGTGGAACAAAAATTTCAATGGCTTCGCTTGAAACGGGAGCCGGCTCAGGATTATTTAAAAGGGGTTTTAAGTTATTACCGAAACTAGGATTAATTCCGGTTAAGGATGTCGTAGCAACAATGGCTAAAGTTGGGAGCCAAGAACGGGTTAAGCGCAT
>NZ_AAXW01000033.1 GCF_000169335.1 Crocosphaera chwakensis CCY0110 | reverse complement strand
TTTTCAACTGATGATAATGTTGATCATCCTGTCAGTTTATATGCTGCTACCAAAAAAGCTAATGAGTTAATGGCTCATACTTATAGTCATTTATACGGCATTCCCACAACAGGATTACGTTTTTTTACAGTTTATGGCCCTTGGGGTCGTCCTGATATGGCATATTTTTTGTTTACAAAATCAATATTAGAAGACAAACCAATTAAGGTATTTAATTATGGGAAAATGAAACGAGATTTTACCTATATTGATGACATTGTAGAGGGTATTATTCGTGTGATGAATAATATTCCTCAGTCTGAAAATTTATCAGTTCCTTATAAAATCTATAATATTGGTAACAATCAACCTGTAGAACTTGGTCACTTTATAGAAGTGTTAGAAGACTGTATCGGCAAAAAAGCTATTAAAGAGTTTATTCCTATGCAACCAGGAGATGTCCCTATGACTTATGCTGATGTTGACGATCTCATCAAAGATGTTGGGTTTCAACCTAACACGTTATTAGAAACAGGGTTAAAAAAATTTGTTAATTGGTATAGAAATTATTATCATTATTAAACATAGAAATAGATAAATTAACTCTCAAATAAAAATTAATTAAAAAACTTTATGAGTCCTCAAGCCCAAATCGTTATTTTATTATGGCTGCCGATTGTTACATTTATCTTCCTACAATTTTCTCCTAAAAAAGCAGTTATAATAAGCTTTTTAGTTGCGTGGTTATTTTTACCACAAAGGGCAGGTTTTGTTTTTACTGGTATTCCAGATTACACTAGAATATCAGCTACTTGTTATAGTATTTTATTATTGGCTTTTGTTTTTGATGGGAAAAGAATACAGGCTTTTAAATTCAGTTGGCTTGATTTGCCAATGTTGATTTTGTGTATTTGTCCGTTTTTTTCATCTATTGTTAATGGCTTAGGAGCTTATGATGGGCTATCTTCGACCCTTGCCCAAACTGTGAAATTTGGTTTACCCTATTTTCTTGGACGAATTTATCTAAATAGTTTATCAGGTTTAAATCAACTAGCTAAAAGTATATTTATTAGTGGATTGATTTATATGCCTTTATGTCTGTATGAAATCAGGATGAGTCCACAACTTCACAGAATAGTCTACGGTTATTTTGCTCATAGTTTTGCTCAAACGATACGCTACGGTGGCTTTAGACCAACAGTATTTATGATACATGGCCTTGAGGTAGGAATGTGGATGATGGCTGTAACTGTAATCGGAATTTGGTTATGGCAAGCAAAAGTTATTAAAAAAGTCTGGTCTATTCCTATAACTTGGTTAGTTTGTGCTTTAATTATAACATTTATATTAATTAAATCAACTGGGGCTTATTTGTATCTCATTTATGGTGTCTTTATATTATTTGTTGCCAAAAAGTTTCGTCATAGTCTTCCTTTATTAATCCTCATCGTCACTGTATCGTTGTATTTATGTTTTGCTTCTACAGGGAACTTTACCACTCAAAATGCTGAACCTGTATTGTCTGCAATTTCTAGCAATATTTCTGAAGACCGAGCGGGATCTTTAGAATTTAGATTAGAGAACGAAGAACTGTTAGTACAAAAGGCTTTAGAAAGACCTATTTTTGGTTGGGGAGGATGGGGTAGAAGTCGTGTTTATGACTATAATTGGGAGGGAGTGTTAGTTGATATTTCGGTAACCGATAGTCTTTGGATTATAACCTACGGAAGGACTGGAATAGTAGGATTAATTAGTCTTTATGCTGCTTTTTTTATTCCTGTGTCAATTTTTGCCTTAAAACGGTATCCTGCTAAGTTCTGGTTTCATCCTCAAGTTGCACCTACTGCCTCTCTAGTAGTTGTAATTACTTTATATATGTTAGATAATACCCTTAATGCCCAGTTTAATCCAATTTTCACCTTGATTTGTGGAGGTATTACAGGTTTAGTTATTCAAGTTCCCAAAAAACACAAAAAACTCGATAGTCAAGCCAAAAAATTACACTCATCTCTTCCCACAAAACTCTCTCAGTGAAGTAAATATTCTCAGTAGATAATATTACCAATAGATTTTCATTAGTCTGAATTGGATATTATAAAAAGTCTAGGGAACCTTATTAATGATTGTTAATCATGTTCAAAAGGATAAATCACCATGAATAGTAATCCATTCATAATATCAAAACCAACATTTCTAGTAGGTGCTGAACGCTCTGGAACAACACTTTTAAGATTAATGCTATCTCATCATCCTCGCCTTGCTTGGTCATCAGAATTTGAATATGTAGTCGATAAAATCACTGATAACGGTGATTTTCCTGATCTTAATCAATATTATGAATGGTTAGAAACTCTTTTGATATTTCAAGATGTAAGTTTTTTGACTATTGATCCTGAGCTTGACTATATTCAACTGGTTAATAGTTTTTTATGGCAATGGAAGAATCACTATCGCAAAGAATTAGTTGGGGCGACAGTACATCGTCATTTTGATCGGTTATTAAAGATTTGGCCAGATGCAAATTTTATCTATTTAATTAGGGATGCTAGGGATGTTGCACGTTCGTGTATTGGTATGGGATGGTCTGGAAATGTTTGGAAAGGGTTAGATAGATGGTTAGAAGCTGAATATCTCTGGGATCAACTGAAATCTCAACTCTCAACCGATAGATATATAGAAATAACTTACGAAAATTTGATTACCGATCCAGTAACTACTTTAACCAAAATTTGTCACTTTTTAACTTTAGAATATGACCAAAATATGTTGAATTATGCTGGAGACACAACCTACAGTAAACCTGATCCAAAATTAATTAAACAATGGCGACATAAATTATCTGATTATGAGATTAGATTAGTTGAGTCAAGGGCATCGGCTTTATTGAAAGATAGGGGTTATGAATTGAGTGGTTTACCACCCCTTGATGTTACTCCATTCATGGAAAAACAAATAAATTTACAAGATTGGTGGTTTCGGATACAATTTCGGATTAATCGTTATGGTTTATCTTTAGTGTTAGCCGATTATGTTGCTCGAAAACTTAATATTAAACCTTGGCAAAAACAAACCCAAAAACAACTTATTGATATTCAAATGCAGTATCTTAAATAAGAGAGCAATTCATCAATGACTGAGATAATTTTATCAAGGACAAAATAACGTATCTTTAGTATTTCTCCGAGTAACTGGATTAGTTCCTTTTGCTATGTCACATAATTTCTTTTCAGTATCAAGACGCAGTAAAACATCGGTAAAATCTGCCCCGTCAATAACTGCTCCATTAAATAAGGTATTGGTAGCAAAAGCTCCTTCTAAAATAGCATTGGTAAAGTTAACACGAACTAATCTAGCAGACTCTAAATCAGCATATCTTAAATCGGCTCCTTCAAAATTTGCTCCTTCTAAATTAGAGGCAAAAAATCTCACCCCTTGTAAATTAGCATGACTAAAATTACAACCACGTAAATTAGCGTGTTCAAAATCGGAGTCTCGCAAATCTTGACCTGAAAAATCTCGCTCAACTAAGTTTTGTTTAGCATAATTAACACTCCAGGCTGGAGCAACAGGCTCAAAAAAATAAATAATAGTAGATAATAGTAAGATAATGCAAACTGTCAAGATAGTTTTATTATTCTTTATTGTAATCATATTGATAATTTAACTAATCTTATAGTCATTTCCTATTATATCGTAATTTGATGACTGATATTGGCAAAATTGGCGAACAATTTGTGGCTCAATGGTTAATTTCTCAGGGTTGGCAGCTTTTACATGAGCGTTGGCGATCGCCTGGGGGAGAAATTGATATTATTGCCCAACATCACAATAGTAATACTATCATTTTTGTTGAAGTCAAAACAAGGAAACGTGACAACTGGGATCAAGAGGGAATTTTATCTGTTACTCCGAAAAAGCAAGAAAAAATAAGGCAAACAGCTCATTATTTTCTAGGCGAATATCCCCAGTTTTCTAACTTTATTTGTCGTTTCGATGTGGCTTTAGTTAATCATCAACCTTGTTATCAAAGCGCTTCTAACAATAGAAATATCACCATTAAAATAGGAGAACCCATACAATGGCAAGGTTATCAACTAACTTTATTAGAATATATTGAAGCTGCTTTTTAACCTTCTGTCGGGTTGCTGTTACTTAATTTTTCTTCTGGTTGAGGTTGACTTTCAACGGGTTTCTTGACAGTTTTAGGAACAGGACGAGGTTGATAGTATTTGAAATGTTGATAGACAGTTCTGGAAATGTCTTGAATGAGAGAACGTCCGGCTGGATCATTATAAGCTCTCTCAGCAAAAACGGCTCCAATATAACGCTTTCCTGTGGGCATGTCAATAATACCAGCATCCCCGATAATTGTGCCGATATCCCCTGTTTTATGAGCAATATTAGCCTGTTTTTCTAATCCTTGGGGGAGTAAGGTTCTAGTTTTTGTTCCTTCCATAATAGCAATCAAGCGATCGCGGGATCTCGTACTAATTAAATCACCCCTTTCTATCCTTGCCAAAAGTTTAGCTAAATCTTCTGAACTTGTTTTATTGGTTCCTTCTAAATCGGGTAAAATATTGTGGATTTCAGTATGTTTCATGCCCCATTCTTTAAAGCGTTGATTAAGAACTTCTTTGCCACCTATCTGTTTAACTAACATTTCTGTAGCGGTATTATCACTAATAATAATCATTTTTGTTGCGACTTCAATGGCTGGAAATTTCTTATTTTCCTGCATATATTGCATATCTCCTGAACCACTAACCATGACATCTTTAGTCATAGTTAACATTTGATCAAGGTGCATATTTCCTTTATCAACTTCTTGGAAAAAAGCCACTAAAACAGGAATTTTAATGGTACTAGCAGCAGGAATAGGTTGTGTGCCATTATAAGTCACATAAGCCCCATTATCTAGGTCAATAAACCAAGCTTGTGGCTTAACATTAGGATATTTGGCATCAATTTTTTGTATTTTTTCTTTGAGTGCGGTTAATTCTTCACTAACGGGAACGGTTGCCGAACTTTTCGGCGTAACTTTTTCGGGTTTCTCTTCTTTGGTTTCTTCTGGGGACGGTTTAACTAATTGAGAGGCTTTAAAATAAGCTGCTAAGATATCTTGAGGATTAATAATGGTGAGGGTGGTTCCTGCGATCGCACCAATACCAACCCCCATAATACCAATTCGTAAAATATACAAGAAAAGTCGAACTAAGAGGTTAGGGGAACGTTTAGAAGGGTTAGGACGAGATTTTCTCGCTTCTGTGGATAGTTCATTTTTACTATTTCTTCGTGTCCCTGAAACAAGTTTAACTGGTTTCTCATTATGATTAACCCGACGACGTGCTATTTTTTTGGGTTGAGGAGAGGAAATAGAAGAAGTTCGACGCGCCATAATTTCAGCTTATCTATAGTGTCATTGATCTCAGTTATCCCTTGAGACGAAAAAAACCTCCTAGAGTTGCATTAATCCTAAGTTATTTAGATTTAATTTATTTTTAAGCCAAACTGGCTTAAATCAATCTCCATTTCTTTGATCACTTGATTTCCGTCAATAATTCCAATTTTATATCCTTTTTTAAGCTTCTTCTTCAGCAATACCAAAGAATGCTATTCTGTTTATGATGACGTTAGCGATATCTGTATTGTTGTGTTCGGCTAGTTTTTCGAGAAGTTGATAGAGTGCTGGCGAAATACTCAAGTTTAACTGTTCATTATTAGGATGACTTATTGCTATATCAACATATTCAAATTGCAGTAAAAATAAGAGATTGTGTTAATTCTTGGTGTTTTTGGGGAATCATAAACATAACTTAGATGATAATGCCTAATAGTTCAATTGTCTTATGGATACTAGCAACAAATCCGAAAATAGAGTACAAGCTTATTTAAGTGATTCTGTCTATAAAGCTTTTCGTGAATATTATGATACAGAAGGATTAAACGAATCAAAAGCAATGGAGAAGATACTGTCTGATTTTTTATTAAAGAAAAATCAAAGATGTTCTATTGCAAATAATTACCAAGGTAAAATGAAATATTTAGAATCTAGACTTAGCAAAGTAGAGGCTATTATCAAAACGAAAGATTATTTAGACCGAGAAAAAGTTAATACTAATTCTCTTAAAGTAACGAATTAAGATATCAATAAATTAATGAACTACACATTTTATTCAAGAGTAAAATGATCATACAAAATCAACTGCAATTAATCAATTAAGAAATACTAAAATTGATAAAAAATGATACAAACTATTGACTTGACAAAGATAATTGTTAACTTATAAGATGATTTTTCAACAATCTGAAAAAAGACTTAAAAGATTGCAGTATTTGTTGAGAGTTTCCCTAGACTTAAAGAACAAAACACACAAAAGATAAATGATTAGCGATTTATCTTCACAATAGTTAATCATTCAGCTTGCTATACTCACACAATCAATAAAAATTATGGGAAGACTCAGGAAACGTCATGAGAACTCTGGGAAATTATTGTCACAAAAAAGAACCCATGAAACCAAACCATTAAAACGAATTTTGACAAGTTTATTTTTGGGAATTATTAGCTTAGAAACAACCTTACCTTTAGTCGCTTATTCCCGTAATCCTCAAGAAACTATCAATTGCGATATGTTAATCGTGGGAGCTGGTTTAGCCGGTTCTGCTGCAGCCTATGAGGGTTTATTAGCAGGAAAAACCGTTTGCTTAACCGAAATTACTGATTGGGTTGGGGGACAAATTTCAGCACAAGGAACCTCAGCGTTAGACGAAGGAAAACAACAGCGATCGCAACAACATTTCCCTAGAGGATACAATACATTAAGAACTAATATTGCTCGTCTCTACAATCGACAAAACCCTGGAGAATGTTGGGTTAGTGAAAGTTGTTTTCTTCCTTATCATGGTCATCAGTTATTGTATCAACAATTAAAAGAAGCCCAACAATGGGGAAGAGGTACATTAAAATGGTTTCCTTCTACAGTGATTAAAGACGTAGAATTAAGTGAAGATGGAAAGTTAATAAAAAGTGCGATCGCTATTCAACATAGCCCGAAAACGGGAACTGGTCACCTCAACAAAGACCCCCTTTCTAAAACCATTGAAGACGCTTATAGTTACGAAAACTCTCAACGGTTTAACAAGAAAATTATTCGTTTTCAGTCCAAATCTAACAAAGGAAGTCCTAGCGACTGGTTTGTTATAGAAGCCACAGAAACTGGTGAAATCGTCGCTTTAGCAGACGTTCCCTACCGTTTAGGACTGGACCCCCGTAGTCATCTTAACCCCTCTTCTCCCACCGAAAACGGCGATCCCTATTGTGTGCAAGGGTTTACCTATCCCTTCGCCATGCAACGAACCGCAACCCCTCAACCCCAGACCAAACCCTCTTTTTACGAACAGTATGAACCTTACTACGGTTATGACAGCGATCGTAGAATGGCCTATTTTGACTTAATATTTACCTATCGACGCATCTGGAGTAACGAACAAGGGAAATTAGTTAAAGTCGGCCCGATGAAGGTTCATGAACCCACCCCTGGAGACATTTCCATGCAAAACTGGGTATGGGGGAATGATTATCGTCCCGGAACTTCTCAAGATAACTTGGTTTATAGTCGTAGACAACTCGAACAAACGGGACAACTCGAACCCGACGGTTGGAAAGGGGGACTACGTACAGAAGCCTTACGCAAAGGAGAAGAACTCTCTGAGGGGTTTTACCATTGGTTAGTTGCAGGTACTACTGATTCTCGTTTAGGCTATGGGGTTAAACGGCCTCATCCTAACCATAATTTCATGCAAGGGTTAGATTCTCCTATGGGAACCACTCACGGGTTATCGAAATATCCTTATATTCGCGAAGGAAGACGCATTATCGGTAGACCCTCTTACGATCATCCTCAAGGGTTTGCTATCAATGAGATCGATATTTCTACCAAAGATTATTGGCATGATTTTTATCGGACTTCCTTACCCCGTCCGATGTATCAGTTGGTTTGGTCAACCATTGCGGATTTAGAATCAAAATTTGTCACTGCTAACGATCGCCCTTCCTATATGATTACCCGACGCACCCATGCGACAGTTTATCCTGACTCGGTGGGAGTTGCTGACTATATGATTGATTTTCATCCTTGTATGGCTTTATCTCCCCCAGAAACGCGCGGAAACCGCGAACGCCAAGGGGTTCGCGTTGCTCATGGTGGGGCCTATCCGGCACAAATTCCTTTAAGGGCTTTAATTCCGCAAAAAGTGGATAATTTGATTGTATCAGGGAAAAGTATTGCTACCAGTCATATTGCTGCTGCTGCGTATCGGGTACATGGGTTTGAATGGTCTGTGGGTGCTGCCGCCGGAACTTTGGCTAGTTTTTCTCTTGAACAAAGTATTTTACCCTATCAATTAGTGGATAATTTACCCCAACAAGAAGCTAAATTACAACAGTTACGTCGACGGTTAGAAAGTAATGGCAATCCCACAACATTTCCCCGTGACATAATGTTTAGTCTGCGTCGTTAAATTGTAGGGTGGGCAATGCCCACCTTATCTGATCTACCATAGCTTTCGCAATATAATCTTAGAAAATATTGTTAAAATTATCTTACGTTAGATAGGAGTTTAATTAATGAGTTCCATCGACAACATGATAGAAACTGACGAAAACAATAACATGACAAACCTGTATGAAACAGATTTTATAAAGTGGACGATTAAACAAGCTCAAGCATTAAATGATCATAATATAAAAGCTCTTGATTGGAATAACTTAAAAGAGGAGATAGAAGACTTGGGAAAAGAGCAAATTAATGCAGTCCATAGCTTTCTAAAACAAATTATAATACACAGATTAAAACTAGACTATACTAACGAGATTCTATCACGGGGACATTGGATAGATGAAATTGACGATTTTCAAGACGAAATTGAGAGAAGATTAACTAAAACTTTGTTAAATAAAATCAATCTTGAACCTGAATATGAGCGAGCAAAGCGTAAGGTCTTAAAATCATATAAGATTAACTTACCTGATCAATGTCCTTATACTTTTGAAGATTTAATGACGAGATTACCAGGTAATTAATTTTATTGATTACCAGTTATGATTGTTATCCATTTCTGTTTTAAGAATTTCAACATATCTAATTAAAAAATCTTCAGCAAAATAAGGTTTAGGCATTTTAGACTGTAAATAGTCAAACCCTCCACTTGCATAAGCATTCATTTTATCCATTCCGTCATCAGTTAAACTTGTAAAACGATTAGTAGGATCAATTAAGTCTTTTAAAATTTTTTTAGCCTGATTTTTATCATCTAAAGTTAAACTTTTATCTGATAACTCGGCTTGTATTAATAACCCAATAATTAAGTTTTGTTGACGTTCATGCTGTTTCACAAATCTATCAACAAAATCAGCAGAATGACTGGGATCAGGGGTACTCTTATTTTTTGACGCTAATCCCATCATTAAACATAGATAGTATAAATCAAAGTCAGTATTGATAGGAGGAGTATCCTTGGTTGGTTTTTTAATCTTAGAAAACCACTCCCTTGCCTCGTGACGCATTCTAAATGATTTAGCCATAGGAATTACCTCTTTTTAATAGTGTAATAAATCGAAATTATTAAAATATTCTTTACCTTCAATAATGACACAATTTTTATTATCAATTACGCCTTTTGACGGTAAAGCTTGTTCTAATTGTTTAGTGGTTTCTGTTTTACGAAATACAGTCAAAAACTTGATATTATCTGCATTATTAGCTAAGGTATACGTAAACCCTTCTCGTTCCGAAGAAATAGTAAAAGCAATAAACTGTTTACATAAACTAGGGATTATTTGACCGATTTCTCGTCTCACAGTAATATCAATAGAGTTTGCTGGACTATCTACTAATAATGGAAATTGATGTTGTCCTTCTGATAATAAAGTTGTCAGAAAAATATAACCTACTGATAAAGTTTGTCCCATACTTGCCGCTTTTTGTCCTTTTAATGTAATTGAGTGGTTAATATCACTAATGGAAATGGGATCACGGTACAATATTTTTTCTAATTTTTGATTACATTTATTACGGATAGATTCTCTTAGGTTATTATTTGCTTTTGTTTTCGCAAGTTTGAGAATCTTTTGTAAAATCTCTTTTTTCTGACGCATTTCTATGGTATTAGAAATTTCAGCAAGTTTTATTTCTTCGTCTTCCAACCATTGTTTTAATGCTTTTAAACAATTAGTTTTTTCGTAATATTTTTGGTCATCACGATGACTAGGTTCTCTTTCAATTTCTTCTAATTCTGACTCAATCCTATTTTTTTCTTTAGTTTTCTTATCAAGTTCTTCTTTCCATTCTTTAACTTCGTTATTACCATTATTAATCATTTCTTGTTTTAAATACTCAATCTCATCATCAATCAACTGTTGATAGTCCTTAATATCTTGTAAATTATCAACACTGTTTTTAAAACTCTTCTCAGTTCCATTATCATCTGATAATAAATCTCTCTTAATATCCGACTTTAAACTATTTAAAAATCCTGCAGTTTCATTAGAGAGATACAAATTAGCACGTTGTTTAATTATTTCTCTTATTTCGTCATTTAATTCCCGACCGCAAATACAATCTTTTTCATTACAAAGATCAATAAAAAATTGACGCGATGCTTTTTCAGGCAATTCAGCTTTATCAAATTTATCTTTTAATTCAATCAGTGACTCTCTAAATTTTAGATGTAATAATTGAGGTTTTCTTATTTTATCCATCAACTCAGCAACATCCGTTTTTACTTTTTCATTAGCATAAATTAAATCTTTTTCTTTTTGTTCTAATTTTTCATGAAGATGTTGATTTTGACTTAAATAATAGTTTATTTTTGACTCTAAATCTTCTATAGAATAACTGGGAAGACTATCAACGATTCCTTCTTCAAAATTAAACATTAATTTAAAGGTCAAAAATTCGTTATCAATCTGTAAGTTCAAGGTAAATGATCCTTGAGGATTATTATCTCCGTGACGACGATAACTTTTAATTTTTTCTGCATCCCAATTACTTAATTCTCGTGTCAAAGCAGCACGAATTAAGCTTAAAATTGTGGTTTTTCCTGTACCATTTGGCATTTGGATTAAAGCAACATGGGCAGGGTTTTCACCAGACATTAAATTGATTTCCATATCTGGACATCTTAACCCTTTACATTCCCAACTAATAATTTCAATCTTCATAAGAATTTTCTATTTTTATTGACTCATAAATTAATTCTAGTCTTTGTGCTTTATCACTATCAGATAAAGTATTTTTATTGATAGCTTCCAGCCAAGAAATGATTTGTCTAGAAACTGAGTCATCTTGACTCATTTCTTCAACAGAATCCTCAATTGCTTTTTTAATTTCAGGTTCAATAGACATCGCTATTTATCCTCCTAGTTTGTGATAATTCAGTTAACCAGAGATAACGCTCTTCATCAGCACTTAATCTATCTTTTGTTTCCTCATCATCAACAACAAAATCAATAATTGTTGCTTTTTTATCAGGATTTTTTGGATCAGTGCGGAGACAACGACCAATTCTTTGTATAGTTTCTAATTTCGCTCTTGCTGATGAAAATAGAATAACATTTTTTAGGCTTTTAATATCAATTCCTTGAGAAATTCTATGACAAGCAATTAAACAATCAATCTCTCCTTTTGCAAATGCTTTAAGATAAGTTGGATCTTCCCCTGAGTAGTAAGTACGATAACGATGAGTATATTTGTGAATAGTCTTTAAAAGTTGATCTCCGTACCATTTTTCTTCAACAAAAATAATGGTTGACCTGAGAATCTCAGGATGACTTTCCCCATAATTAGCAAATATTTCTGGTTTTTGTTCAGCCAGTTTATAAACCTTAGAAAGTGCAGTCCATACTTCTTCCTTTGTCATGGGATTTCCTTCTTTTTCTCTAGCTGCTTTTTGTTTATAAACTTGCTCCCGTCTCTCCTTATCCACATCGGTTAATTGATACCTCAAAGGGATATAATTAAACTCACAAAGAATTCCCCTTTCAATAGCTTCTTTTAGTCCAAATTGAAAAAATACTTCTCCAATTTCTTCAAAAATAAAGTCGGTACCTTCTTGATCATATTCTCTTTCTGGTGTCGCACTCAACCCTAAATGATAACCAAAATTTTGATGTTTACCTTGCAAGTTTTTACAGTTTTCTGGACTGCCCAAACCATGAACTTCATCATGAATAATTATTATTCTTTGTTTTTCATCATCTTCAATCTGATTTAATAGTTTACTAAGATTTTGACGAGAAATAATGATAACAGCTTTGTGATGATTGTTAATAAATTTTTCTAATTCGTGATTATTTTTATAGTGTTTAAATACCCGAAACTTCTCTTCTCGTTGAATTGCCCAACCTAGCATTTCTTGTGACCATTGATCTAACAAATCATTCCCATCTGTACTAATAATAATACTATCAATTTTATTCTCATTACCTAGTTTGGTTAAAATTTTAATACTGGTTCGTGTTTTACCGGTTCCTGTGGCCATTTCTAAAACACCATGATGCACTTTTAAGAATTTTTGTACCGCTTCTTCTTGGTGTTGCCAACGCTGATCTTTTTCTACAGTTTGTGAAATCTTTTTAAACTGATGTGACTTATTGGTGTTAGAATATAGAGGATTATAATTAGGGGCATAATCTTTAATAAATTTAATGGTTTGCTGAGAGAGAGAAAGGGTTTTTAAACCTGTAGCTTTTCCTAACCAAGCTTCCTCAAATTCCTCGATTTTAATGTCAATTCTTTCTTGATCTGCCGTTATCCAACTCCGATAAACATCAATAGATTCATAATTAAAATTATAACCATTTACAGACTCATTAGCTGAACCCGTAAAAGCGATCGCATCTCCCCAAGGAAAGTCAAAAATTCCAATTTTTTTATGAAACAATCCTACTTGTTCTAAATGTTGCGGAAAAGCAAATTTCAAGATTAATCTATCATTAGCTATCATCCAAGCTAATAACTTTTGTCTCATTTCAAAATCATCATTATTTAGTGCATCTCGTACAATCTGATCAGCAATAATTTGTCTGAGTTTCTTTCTTTCCTTTTCATCAGTCACTATCTTCAAGGTTTTTTTATCTTCCTCTGATAACTCAGGAGAAATAATTAATTTAACCGTCACATTGTCTAAAATAAGATGAGCAATAGCATTATTCCAACTTAACAAAGCACTGCTGGAAAAATACCCTACAGCACGACGATATTGACAACAATATTTAAGACAAGGGGTAAAAAAATCTTGACCTAAATTAGCTTTACCACTGCGATAATGGCTATTAATATTTCGGATAAACTCTTTCCCTTGTTTATTCCAAGGAAACTGATGATCTATGATTGAGGAATTGAACATAGAATGCAACTATAATTTTCTTTAGCATTCCCAAAAATTCCTAATCTGTATCATCACAAAAGTAAAAAATCTTACTCACCCCCTAACAGTTGTCTAGTAAACTGTTGAAAATAACAATTTTTTGAATGACTTGTTTTTCTTTTCAAAACGATGTTGCAAGCGCATGCCTTTTCCATTGTGTATATAATATCATGTCAAGTCAAGAAAAAGCAAGTATTTTTAACATTAATTAGCAATATATTTTACTCTTCTTCTCCCCACTTTTTCTTAGGTTTTTCAGCAGCACGTAATGACTTTTTAGACTTCATGTTATAAGTTGAGGGTAACAATTCTAGTTGTTGAGGTTTCGGTGTTTTTGTTCCTTCCTTTCTCCGTTGTGATATTCTTTCCTCACTGGTGTCTTCTGCCACAATTTCATAAAGGGTTGCTAACTTATTTTTTCCCTTTCCTTTCCGTAAAATACGACCCAATCTTTGAACATATTCCCGTGCCGAACTGGTTCCCGATATAATAATAGCAACCTTAACCTCCGGCACATCAACCCCTTCATTTAAAACATGGGAAGTGACTAAACTTTTATAAATACCTTCTCGAAATCTGGTTAAAATGTCATGACGTTCTTTTACTGGGGTTTGATGGGTAATCGCCGGGATTAAAAATTCTTGAGAAATACGATAAACTGTCGCATTATCATTGGTAAAAATTAATAATGAATCTTGATGATGTTCACAAACTAATTCCGCCAAGACTCTTAATTTTCCTTCTGTACCTGCTGCAATTTCCTTTGCTTCTCGATGGGCTAACATTGCCCGTCTTCCTGCTGGACTTCTCGCACTGGCTTTGACAAAAATTTGCCAGCCATTTAAACTCCCTAAAGAAATATTAGACTTGCGTAAAAAATCATTACGAATTTGTATTGCCTTATCATAACTTTTTCGTTCTGTTTGTGATAGTTTAACCTTAATTTCTATGACTTCATGATCCGCTAACGTTCCCCCCGCAAGTTCTTTAACTCCCTTGCGATAAACTACCTCACCAATTAAACTATCTAAGTCACGATGGCTACCATCAGCCCTTTCTGGGGTGGCAGTCAAGCCTAAACGATAGGGAGAAATAGCGTATTCGGCAATAACACGAAAAAAATCAGTAGGAAGATGGTGACATTCATCGAATATTTGTAATGCGTAGCGATTTCCTAACGTTTCTGCGTGAATAGCTGCACTGTTGTAAGTGGCAATTAAAATAGGACTGCGATCGCGTGATCCTCCTCCTAATAACCCTACCTCAATGTCAGGAAAGGCCGCGCTCATTTGAGCATACCATTGGTGCATTAAATCCAAGGTGGGTACTATAATCAAAGTAGTGCGAGGCGTAGCTATCATGGCTAACTGGGCTAAATAGGTCTTTCCTGCAGCCGTGGGCAACACAACCACTCCTTTACGTCCTGAATGTTTCCAAGCCTCTAAAGCTTCCGTTTGATGGGGATAAGGTTCCCTTTCAAAACTAGGGGTTAGGTTTAAAGGAAAGAATTCTTTCGCCTCATCAATCAAGCTAAGGTTATTTGCTTGAAGGATTTCAATTAAAGTCCGATAGTAAATAGCCGGAACCCGAAACTGCTCAATGCGGTCATCCCAGGTAGCAAAATCAATCCAAGCTTTACCTTTTGGGGGTGGATGTAAAATTAAAGTACCGCGATCGTATTTTAGTTTACTGGGTCGTGCCATGTAACAATTTAGCTTTAGATAGTTAGGTTGCGATTATCTTTTCAATCTTGACATACAAAATTCAGTCATCTCACCATAACTAAACATTAGACAGAACGGCACCTTTATTTTCCGATTGCATCTTATCACAAGTGTCTGTAAAGGGGCAACTTCGTTGTTAAAATTTTGCTAATTTCAGTGATTAGGGCAGCTTTCATAAGATTTCAAAAACTTATAAATAATTTAAAAAATTAAAATATTTTTCATTAATTTTATTTATATAAAAGATCGGGCAGGCTAAATATAACTAGAGTTTTTATTATTTTAAATAAAATTAAATGTATTTGATTGATTTAATGAGCCGATGAAAAAGGTTGAGTTTTTCTAACAGTTAACCCAACCTATTGTTTAATTTAGTTTAATTTCTTGTGGATTTGAAGGAAAAGCTTTATAATCCTCATTAACATAGCTTAATCTTCGTGATCTTCAAAAGGATCACTTAACTGAGCAGATGGGGGTCCAAATGCCGTGTAAATGGCAAATCCAGTAATGACAAGAAGAATTGAGCCAATAGCGATACTTAAAGCAGTTGCAGGTTCCATAGGATTTTTAAAAGATAATATCGATCATCTTAAATATTATAATTAAAAATTGTAACCATATCTATCAATTCTATCTCAGTTTTTACCCCAACCCCTTGAAATCAGTCAAATTTTTATCTACTAAATTATTCTGAGACATTCAGTAGAAACCGAAATTTATGTCCTCTGTCATTCAAGTTACTTTACCCCATACCAGTTACAATATTGTCATTGATCCCAATAGCTTAGGGACTATAGGTCGATATTTGGATTCACTTCAGTTAGGTCAGAAAGTCATGGTAATTTCTAATCCAGAGATTTTTAATTACTATGGTAAAACTGTTATTAATTCACTCAAAAAAACAGGGTTTGAAGTATTTTCTCATTTAATTCCACCAGGAGAAACTTACAAAACTTTAGATAGTATTTCTCAAGTTTATGATGTTGCTCTAAAATATCGTCTAGAACGCTCGTCTACCTTGTTGGCCTTGGGAGGTGGAGTCATAGGAGATATGACGGGGTTTGCTGCAGCCACTTGGTTAAGAGGCATTAATTTTGTTCAAGTTCCTACCTCCTTATTAGCTATGGTAGACGCTTCCATTGGAGGAAAAACAGGGGTAAATCATCCTCAAGGAAAAAATTTAATAGGTGCTTTTTATCAACCCCGTTTAGTATTTATTGATCCGATGGTATTAAAAACATTACCAGTCAGAGAATTTAGAGCAGGAATGGCAGAAGTTATTAAATATGGAGTAATTTGGAATCAAGATTTATTTAATCAGTTAGAAGCACAAAAAAACTTAGATAGTTTAGATAATATCAATTTAGAGATATTACAAGAAATTATCAAAAAATCTTGTCAAGCAAAAGTAGATGTGGTTAATCAAGACGAAAAAGAAGCAGGACTGAGAGCTATTCTAAACTATGGCCATACTATTGGTCACGCAATAGAAAGCTTAACAGGTTATAGTCAAATTAATCATGGAGAAGCAGTGGCAATCGGTATGGTGGCAGCAGGAAAAATAGCAGTAAAATCAGGGATGTGGACGAAAGAAATGTCTCAAAGACAAGATGATTTGATCAAAAAAGCTGCTTTGCCAGAGAGCATAGATAAAAGTTTGAAATCCCAAAAAATTATAGAAACCTTGCAGTTAGATAAAAAAGTAAAAGCTGGAAAAGTTAGATTCATTTTACCAACAAATATTGGGAAAGTTGATATTAAAGAAGAGATACCCTCTGAAGTGATTAACACAGTATTAGAAGAAATGAAAAGAACCTGATAATCTACCTAGACAATATGCTAATGTGAAGGTAGCAAGAAGCAACTCGCAGTATCCAAATCATTAAATTAAATTTGTTGCAAGAGAGACAAAATTCAAGAAGAAGACTTATAATTAAACAAAGTCGGTTCTCAGGCAATTGCCTTAGTTACCGCAAACGGTAGAATCGATAAGGTTTCGCCGTGAATGTGTAACTTAATAGAAATACCATTTTTAACCTAATCTAAAAGGATATGATTCAATCGCGATCGCTAGATTATAATCTATCAAGTAAGCGTCCCTCAGAAATTTACGCCACCGCCAAAAACATAGTACCAATGGTGGTAGAACAGTCTGGTGTAGGGGAAAGAGCCTTTGATATCTATTCAAGATTGTTACGAGAAAGGATTGTCTTCTTAGGAACTCCCGTAGATGATCAAGTAGCTGATTCGATCGTAGCGCAACTGTTGTTTTTGGATGCAGAAGACCCTGAAAAAGACATTCAAATATATATTAACTCACCAGGAGGCTCGGTCTATGCAGGATTAGCTATTTATGATACCATGCAGCAAATACGTCCTGATGTAGTTACCATTTGCTTTGGACTAGCAGCTAGTATGGGAGCCTTTTTACTCTCAGGAGGAACAAAAGGTAAGCGCATGGCTTTACCCAGTTCTCGGATTATGATTCATCAACCCCTAGGGGGCGCACAAGGTCAAGCCGTAGAAATTGAAATTCAAGCTAAAGAAATTCTCTACATCAAAAAACGGCTGAACGATATGCTGGCTGAGCATACGGGACAACCCTATGACAAAATTGCTACTGATACAGAACGAGACTTTTTTATGTCAGCCCAAGAAGCAGTGGATTATGGTTTGATTGATAAAGTCATTTCTCGACCAGATTTGTCCGATCCCACTGTCCCTGTAACCTCACTCAACTAACTCAACCGCTTATGTCTAAATACGACTCCCACCTAAAATGTTCATTTTGTGGAAAATCCCAGGAGCAAGTACGAAAGCTAATCGCTGGCCCGGGAGTCTACATCTGCGATGAATGTGTCGAGCTTTGTAACGAAATTTTAGACGAAGAATTAATGGGAACATCGGGTCCGATTACAGACAAAAGTAATACCCGGACTAAAGCACGTCCTTCTAAAAATGGGACATCCCTTAAAGAGCTACCTAAGCCCATGGAGATAAAAGATTATCTTGATGAGTATGTGATAGGTCAAGATGAGGCTAAAAAAGTTCTTTCTGTAGCTGTTTACAACCATTATAAACGTCTGAATTTGGTTCAGGGAAAAAATGATGATGACAACATCGAACTGCAAAAATCGAATATCTTGCTTATGGGTCCAACTGGTTCAGGAAAAACCCTTCTAGCTCAAACCCTAGCCCAAGTATTAGAAGTTCCTTTTGCTGTAGCCGATGCTACTACCCTAACAGAAGCAGGATATGTAGGAGAAGATGTCGAAAATATACTCCTACGATTATTACAAGTAGCCGATCTCGATGTAGAAGAAGCCCAAAGAGGGATTATTTACATTGATGAAATCGATAAAATTGCTCGTAAAAGCGAAAATCCTTCTATCACTCGTGACGTATCCGGAGAAGGAGTACAACAAGCACTGTTGAAAATGTTAGAAGGGACAGTCGCCAATGTTCCACCTCAAGGAGGTAGGAAACATCCTTATCAAGATTGTATTCAAATTGATACTAGTAACATTCTATTCATCTGTGGTGGGGCTTTCGTTGGTTTAGAACGAGTGATAGAACAACGCATCGGCAAGAAATCTATGGGGTTTGTTCGTCCAGGAGAAGGACAGTCAAAAGAAAAACGGACAGCAGATTTAATGCAGCGAGTTGAACCCGATGATTTGGTGAAATTTGGCATGATTCCTGAATTTGTAGGAAGAATTCCTGTAATGGCAGCCTTAAACCCCTTAACAGAAGAAACCCTGGTTGCAATCTTAACTCGTCCTCGAAATGCTTTGGTTAAGCAATATCAAAAACTGCTAAATATGGACAATGTAGAGCTAGAATTTAGTGAAGAAGCAGTTAAAGCGATCGCTCAAGAAGCCTATCGACGAAAAACTGGAGCAAGAGCGTTACGGGGCATCGTTGAAGAACTGATGTTAGATGTAATGTACGAGTTACCCTCACGCCAAGATGTTCAGAAGTGCATGATCACCAAAGAAATGGTAGAAAAACGCTCAACTTCTGAGTTATTGTTACATCCATCCTCTATGGTAACCCCTGAATCGGCTTAAACACCTAGGGATAAATAGATAGCGAGTAAAGTAATGTATAAAAACCTCCTTACCCCAAGAAGCATTGGGGTAAGGAAAAATAGAGGTTCATTAGCTCACAAACATCTTAGTTAGAATTGCATAAAAATAGAAAAATCAGAGCAGGGGAATGATTAGATCAAGGTTAATCGGCCTTGATAACCATAGATTTATTATCATAACCTAAAAAATTTAACTTAAAGACTTCCCTTGTGAGCAAAAATCTGTTAAGATAAATTAACAGTACAAAAGGGGCAAGCCAGTATCCCAAACAATATTTCTAGCTAAGAAGCTATAAGAAAGGATTTGCTTGGTTTTTCGCCCCAGTGGAAGACAAGGGGTAAAACCAAATAATACATGGGCAACAAGCCAACTATTGCTATATCTCACCTCGGTTGTGAGAAGAATCGTATAGATTCAGAACATATGCTAGGCTTACTAGCGCAACAGGGATATTCTATTGATGCTAACGAAGAACTAGCAGATTACGTTATTGTAAACACCTGTAGCTTTATTCAAGAAGCCAGAGAAGAATCTGTCCGTACTTTAGTCGAATTGGCTGAAGCGAACAAGAAAATCATTATTTCTGGCTGCATGGCTCAACATTTCCAAGAGGAATTATTGCAAGAATTGCCAGAAGCCGTTGCTTTAGTGGGAACAGGAGACTACCAAAAAATTGTCGATGTCGTTCAACGGGTAGAAACAGGGGAAAGAGTCACAGAAGTGTCTCAAAACCCTACATTTGTAGCCGATGAAATGACCCCCCGTTATCGCACGACTAACGAAGCCGTTGCCTACCTTCGAGTGGCAGAAGGATGTGATTACCGTTGTGCTTTTTGTATTATCCCCCATTTGCGGGGCAATCAGCGATCGCGTTCCATTGAATCGATTGTTACCGAAGCCCAACAACTAGCTGAGCAAGGGGTGCGAGAGATTATTCTTATCTCTCAAATTACCACAAATTATGGCTTAGACCTTTATGGAGAACCCAAATTAGCGGAACTATTAAGGGTATTAGGAAAAGTAGATATTCCTTGGATTCGCATTCATTACGCTTATCCTACGGGATTAACTGAAAAAGTGATTGATGCCATTAGAGAAACGCCAAATATCTTACCCTATTTGGACTTACCTCTGCAACATTCTCACCCTGCTATCTTAAAAGCCATGAATCGTCCCTGGCAAGGTCAGGTTAACGATAATATTATTGAAAGGTTGAAAGAAGCAATTCCTAATGCCATTTTGCGAACCACATTTATTGTAGGATTTCCAGGAGAAACAGAAGAACATTTTGAGCATCTAATTAACTTTGTTCAACGACACGAATTCGATCATGTAGGAGTGTTTACCTTTTCTCCTGAAGAAGAAACACCAGCTTATCAAATGCCCAACCAAGTTCCGTCAGAAATTGCTAAAGAAAGACGGAACTATTTAATGGAAATTCAGCAACCCATTGCTGCTAAGAAAAATCAAAAATGTGTTGGGCAAACAGTAGAAGTATTAATTGAACAAGAAAACCCTAAAACCGAAGAATGTATAGGACGTTCAATCAGATTTGCCCCCGAAGTAGATGGAGTTGTTTATGTTAGAGGAAAAGGCCAATTAAATTCAATTATGCCCGTAAAAATTACCGATGCTGATGTTTATGATCTTTATGGAAAAGTTATCTAACCCCAACCCTTGAAGTCCGTACAAACTTGAGTGGAAACTAACTAGAAACTTATGCTAACATAAGTCACAATAATAAGCAGTTTGAAAAGCCACTATAAAAAAATCTAGCTGCACTTTCTAAACGTTTAATTCATAGTCAACTTACCAACAAAAACGACCTTATGACCATTTCTTTCGAGAACCTAGGACTATCCGAAGCCCGCATTAACCAGTTACAAACCCTCGGATTTGAAAGTCCTACCGAGATTCAAGAAAAAGCAATCCCCTTACTATTAGAAGGGCATGATGTCCTAGGACAATCTCAAACAGGAACAGGAAAAACTGCAGCCTATTCCTTACCAATACTTGAACAAATTGACACTAGAAATTCCAACGTTCAAGCGTTAATTTTAACGCCAACTCGTGAACTTGCTCAACAAGTTGCTGAAGCCTTAAAAGACTTTTCAACAGAACGTCGCCTTTACATCTTAACGGTTTATGGCGGTCAATCTATCGAACGACAAATCCGTAGTTTAGAACGGGGAGTACAGATTGTTGTCGGAACCCCAGGACGAGTTATCGACTTATTAGAAAGGAAAAAATTAGTCTTAGACTCGTTACGCTGGGCCGTTCTTGATGAAGCCGACGAAATGTTAAGTATGGGTTTCATTGATGATGTCAAAACCATTCTGAGAAAAACCCCCGACGCTCGCAATACCGCTTGTTTCTCAGCGACGATGCCTAGAGAAATAAGAGACTTAGTTAATCAGTTTCTCAAGTCTCCTGTTACCGTATCGGTTGAACGCACTCAAGCAGCCCCAACACGGATTGATCAGCATCTCTATATGGTTCCGAGAGGATGGTCAAAACGCAAAGCTCTACAACCTATCCTAGAAATTGAAGATCCTGAGTCAGCCATTATCTTTGTTCGTACCAAACAAACTGCCTCAGACTTGACCAGTAAACTTCAAGAAATTGGTCATAGCGTGGATGAATATCATGGGAACCTTTCTCAGTCCCAACGAGAAAGATTAGTCCATCGCTTCCGAGATGGGAAAATTAAATTAGTCGTGGCCACTGATATTGCTGCACGGGGCTTAGACGTAGAAAATTTAAGCCATGTTATCAATTACGACTTACCCGATAATAGCGAAACCTATATTCATCGTATTGGTCGTACCGGAAGGGCAGGGAAAACAGGAACCGCTATTTCTTTAATAGAACCTATTGATCGCCGTATGGTACGGCAAATTGAAAAGAGACTGCGACAAAAGTTAGAAACTTGCAAGCTACCCAGTCGTTCTCAGGTCGAGGCTAAACGCCTAGAAAAACTGCAAAATCAAATCAAAGAGTCCTTAGCAGGAGAGCGAATGGCCTCGTTCTTACCCTTAGTACGGGAATTAAGTGACGAATACGATCCTCAAGCGATCGCTGCTGCTGCTTTACAGATGATTTATGATCAAGACTGTCCTGACTGGATGAAGACAGATTGGGAAGTCCCCGAATCAACCGTACCTAAACCTATCATTAAGCGTAAGGGTAAATATAACTCTAACAAACACAATAGTAACTCTAACCGAGGAAATCGTAAAATTGTGAGCCATCAACCAGGTCGTTAGAAATTTACATAAATTTAAGATTTATTGCTCCTGTCCTATGGGCAGGAGCTTTGTTTTGATATATTGAAAACAATTTAATTATTTAATTATTCTTGTATTAAAGATTTTTAAGAAAAATTGACTTTTAAAACCTAATATTTTTCTAACTTTATAAAAGTTAGAAAAGCTTATTTTTTGAAATAGAGAAATTAAATAGACTGGGAATAGAAGGGATTGCTTATTGCTTCAAAAAATTAGTTGGAAGTTTGTACCATTATGAAAAAATTAATACAGTCCTTGTCAATTGGGACAACAGGATTGACTATTGCTATTACCATAGGAATTAGACCAGCCAATGCTTTAACGTTTGAATTTTCTCAATCAGGATGGTTGCCAGGTGGCGGAGAAGTGACAGGAACATTCTCAGGGGAAGATAAAAATGGAGACAACAAAATTATATTTGACTTTTCTGACCCCAATATAAACGAAGTTTCTGCTTATGAAATGAGCTTTCAAGGCAACTCAACTTTCACTGATTTTACTCACAACTTAAATGATTTATTTATTCTGGAGTATATGAAAGGAAATCCTGATATGCTAACTATCTCTTCGACTGATTTTACTTCAAGTTATGATAGTGAAAATATGGATATTGATCTCGGAGTGATTAGTCAGAGTGGCGAGTCAATTCTTACCAATGAGTCAGTTAATGTTAGTGTTAGAGAGGTTCCTGAACCGACATCATGGATAGGATTGATGCTTTTTGGCCTAGGCGCTTATTTTAAGAGAAAAATAACCACAAGTTTTTCCCATTAAAAAGAAACAACCCACACTAATTTTAAGCGAGTTTTAGTGTGGGTCGATTATCTAAAAAAAGAAGTGTTATTGTTAACTTTAGAAAACTTTGTGAGGACTGAGAAAAACTAATCCAGCAACGATTAATAAAGCAGTGGTTAAACTGTTTTCAGGAACACTGGGTGGATCTTGTGGTTGTGGTTCTTGTAAAGAAACATTATCAACAGCAGTGGTTGACCCAGAAGCAGCTAAATTCAAATTAACCGAATACTTATTAGTTGTTAAAGCTTGATTTAAAGCTTGATCATTAGGGAGATTAGAGGCTATCACACTAGAGGATACAACATCAGAATCAAAGTCTTTACTCCAAATGGTAAATCCGTATTTTCGTGTTGCAGTTTCTCTCGATAGATTGTAAGCAAGAATCTTTAATTTACCAGTATTAACATTAAAATCAAAATTTTGAAAGTGTGCATTTTTAGCAAACTCTAAATCATAACTCATCTCACCATAATCAGTTATATTAAAACTGGTTAAAGAGTCAAAATGTCTTAACATATTATTGGTGACCATACTGTCGTCCCAAGTAAATGCTAGGCGACCCATTTTATGCCCATTGGCATCAACTATTTCTCGATTAAGTGATCCAGCTTGAACAGGCTTAATAGAAGCAAAACTTAAAATTGCCCCCATACCGATACTTAAACCTAGGAATCCTAGGAAGGTTGATTTAATATTCATATTTGGTTTCTCTTAAATATTTAGTTTAGATTCTATATACAGAATAATTTTTAAGTTACCTTATCTCAAGGATTAAAATCACAGTGAAACTATGATTTTGATCATCGACAATTGACAATAAATATGTTAGAAATAATTGTTACGATATTGTTATAAAATGTTTAGTCTTTCTCAGTATATATACTAAGTATAAATTTTGAATAAAGTAAATATATAGCTCTTTTTACGGTTGTTTTAAATATCTAGAGGAGTAAATATTGTTAGATGAATATAAATAAATTTTAAGTAATTGTACCATTACCATTATGAAAAAACTAATAGAGTTCTTATCAATTGGGACAATAGGATTGACTGGTGCTATGTTAATAGGTGGGAAACCTGCGAATGCGCTAACCTTTGGATTTTCTCAATCAGGATGGAAGCAGGATGGAGAAGTAACCACAGCAGAAGTGGTCGGAACCTTTTCAGGAGAAGACAGAAATGGAGACGATATGATTATATTTCATCCTAATCCTGACATCAATGAAGTGTTTGTATATGAAATGAATTTTTTTGCAGGAAACTCGACTTTCGCTAATTTTACTCATAACTTGGACAATATAGATTTAAACTCGTTTTTCCTTGAGTATGCACTAGGGAATTCTTCTGCCTTTATTGCTTCCCTTGGCAATCATTCTCTTGGTAATATTTCTAATTATGATAGTGAAGGGTTTGGGGGTACGGGGATTATTAGTCAAAACGGTCAGTCCATTATAAGCAACGAGTCAGTTAGTGTTAGAGAAGTCCCTGAGTCTACATCCTCGATAGGATTAATGCTTTTTGGCTTAGGTGCATATTGTAAGAGAAAAAAAATTACACCTTTTTTTCATTAAACTGACATATCGCACCAGTAATAAAATTGTAGTATCATCAATCATTTAACTATTTTTCAAACGGTTTTTTGAAACCCTGGAAAATGTCGATGTTTGGCGTAGAATCCTAATAAGATAACCAGAATAATAATAACGGTTCCGATGCCTAAATAACTAGGAACCCAAAAAGAGGTTTCAATGTGATTAATCTGACCGGGTTCTAGTTGCCAACTGGTTTGAGTATAGTTAGGGTTAGATTCGCTATTTAAGTTACTTTTTTTATCAATATTTTTCACTCGTAAAGGGGCATTCAAAACAAACTCTAAATTAACTAAAGAACCAGGACTAACAATAACATTGCCTTGATTAGAAAGTACCCCTAAAGCTCTTAAATCAACATCAATATCCAGTTTATTTCGCTCAAAAAATATCCAGTTACTTTGTTTAATGGACATCTCCGCTTTGAGTTGAACTAATTCAGGATTTTCTACTTTTAAACCAGAGGTTATTTTAGAATAATTTGGGTTGAAAAAGTGATTAAATTTATCAGTTAATTCTTGACCATTGCTGAAAGGAATTCTTACTATAATTTCTTCATCAGAAACTTTTTGCGCTTTTCCTTTTAAGGATTTAGCACGACTTTCTAAACTATTTAACCATTGATTAGCTTCGGTTTTACTCAAACTGGTTAGCTGTTGGGCTAATCGAATATGTTGGAAAATTTCTCCGTGATGTTGTTCATTAAAATTAATCCCAACATCATAACGAACACATCCCGATAATAAAACTAATAAACTGAGAATTAGAGGTAAGAATAAACGGCTTAAAATTCTTCTTTGATTATAGTTTTTAGTTATTTTTTTTTGCGTATTTACCATTAGTTTACCTTTTAAGAATTAATAATTAACTCAGTTCTTTAAATCTCAATATATGTGGGTTTAGTATTGCTAAACCCCTACTTAAATTTGCTTAATTCTTATTCTTCATTCCAGTCACCATTATTAGTTGAACTTCCTCCACCAACGGTTACTAAGTCAATTTGTTGTCGATAATAGTCAACACTTTTAACCTCGACTTCCACTTCGTCTCCTAAGCGATAGGCAATATGATTTTTACGTCCCACTAAACAGCCATGACGGGAACGGTATTCATACCAGTCATCTTTTAGGGAACTAACATGGACTAATCCTTCTACTAATAAATCTTCAATTTCTACAAAGAAACCGTATGATTGAACACCTGTAATCAGTCCTTTGAAAACTTTGCCAGTTCGTTCCTTCATTTTTTCAGCTTTTTGTAGTCCTTCGAGGTCTTTTTCAGCTTCTTCGGCAGTTTTTTCGCGATCATTGAGATAGGTGACTAAAAAGTGAAATTGTTCTTCTAATTCTTCTTGCATAGCCGGGGGTAAGACATTCCAATTAATATTACCATGACAGCTACTGCTAAAGAGATTAACTCCCGTTTTGGTTTGTCGAGTACGGCGATCGCGTCCATCACTAAACACTAATTTTAAGACCCGTTGAATTAATAGATCAACATAGCGTTTACCTGGGGAAACACAATGAGTGTAACAATCATTATAAGCTAAGCCAAAATGAGAACCAGGATGACTATTATATTTAGATGATTTGAGGGTTTCATGGAGTAAATAACTGAGAACATGAACGTGAGACGATTTCCCTAACATTTGGGTTAAATTATAATAATCTTGGGGAGTAATTTCTTCTTCTGATTCAAGGGATGCCTCTAACCCTAAATTTTGGGCTAATTTCAGTAAGTCTTCTAACTCTTCCCAGTCGGGTTCGGGTTGAGTACAATAGATGCCTGGTATGCCTAAAGCCTGAATGTGGTCAGCAACAGCTTTATTGGCTAAAACCACTAACTCAGTTAATAAAGAACGAATGGGAGTCCGAGAAGAAGCAATTAACGTTCCGACTCTACCCTCATCTTGATAAGGCGATCGCGGTTCTAATTGTAGTTCAAACCCACCCCGTTGTAACCGTTGGGCTTTAACTAAGGGACTGAGGGTAAAAAAGAGGTGTTTTAGTTTCTCGGCCAGAGATTGTTGATCATCGGGGACTTTTTCTAAGTCGGCTAAAATAGATTGAACCTCTGGATAGGTCAGTTGATGATCTACCCGAATAACCGTCGGTTCAATGGAGTATTCTAGCAGTTGACCATTTTTATCGAAGGTCATGATCACAGAGATGGTCAAAAAGTCTTGATCGGGTTTCAAAGAATAACGTTCGGTTACGCCTTCGGGTAACATGGGTAAGACTTTTTTACCCAAATACACCGTCGTTCCTCGTTTTTTAGCAATTTTATCGAATAAAGAGTTAGGTTGAATATAGTGGGCAATATCGCTAATATGAACAGCAAATTGCCAGTGGTTATCTTCTGTTTGCTCTAGGGTAAAGGCGGTTTCGATAAAGGGTAAACAGTCTCGTTCCACATCTTCGGTGAAGCTAAAGGTGAGAACCTCACGCCAGTCGGTTCGTTGTTCTAGGGTTTCGGGATCGAAGGTAGTCGGGAGTTCTGAAACTGCTTGTTCTAAGTCTTCCCTGAAGGTTTGGGAAAGATCATGTTTACAGCAGACAATATCTGTATCGGCGGCCGCTTCAGCATCACTGCCTAAAATGCGGGTCACTCGTCCAACAGGGGGATGTTCTCCAATAGGATAACGAACCACAGAAACATGAACCAGATGATCCACTGCTTTTTCTAGGCTACCTCCATTTTGTTCGAGAATTAATTCAAAGAGTAAGCGATCATCAAGGGGAATAGCTTGATATTTTTCCTCTTCTTTTTTAACCTGAGCTAATAAGGAGGGGTTTGCCCGTTCTAAGATGAGTTTAACTTCTCCTTCAGGGGAACGGCGACGGGTTCCTTCTTTGATGACTTTGACTAAGACGCGATCGCCATTCCACGCATTACTAAGATGGAGTTCTCTAACATAAATGTCTTCTGCGTCTTCTTCGTCTTGGATAGCAAAGCAAAACCCCTTACTCGAACAGCGTAACTTAGCTTCTACGAGATCGTCTTCTTTAACGCGACGATATTTACCCCGTTCTTTTTCTAAGATTCCCACTAATTCTAATGCGTCTAGGATGATTTGTAATTTTTCGACGCTTTCTTCGTCTTCACATCCCAATTTTTTCTCTAGGAGTTTGGCCGCCACCAATTTGTTATCACTGAAATGGGATAATAATGTAGCGATTGAAAATTCCATCTATAAATAGTCCTTGCTAAATGTGAGTGAGTCTGATTGATCTGAAGATAGGAAGATAAACACCGGATCAGTTGATGAGTAATGCTTTGGTTTAAACTTCACACCCCAGTCTTACAGGTTAAGTATCTAGGGTTAAGCCGATACACTCCTCATGGAGTTTTCCCTAGGAACCTTAAATGTCATGCTTGAGAAGTACGCTTGAAGGGCAAAGAGAGAGTTGTATCTTTGGAAAGGAGGACTCTCGTTGAAGACTCGCTTTGCACCAGAATAGACTAATCTAATTAAGGTGAACTTCTCTTGATAAACTCATCTGACTTATCATTTTACCAAGATAAGGTACATTTTGAATTGAGTTCGCTGTTAGGGTTTTAGAGTAGGGTGTAGGAGGTGAGGGAAGAATTGGTACTGTATCAGAGTTTCGCATTAACAAAAGAGACAAAATAGGTAGATGATAATGAAATGCGGTAATTCTTCAGTTTTTCTTCTACCCATTGCTTTGAGATGACGTTTATCATGAAAATAGTTTAAAGTGACAATTTTTAGAGGATGACGAATTTATTAGAGTCGGTTGTCAAAAGCTACAACTAAAAAATATTTCTATGAAGTTTATATTATTTTTATTTAAGTACGTTTCTTTGTTTGATTTGGCCTTGAATTTTATTAGCTTAGGGTTGTTTGTCATGTTGGCTGATCGCATTGGCCAGAAGATACAGACATTTGGTCTTGTCTATGTAGTATTCATTATCCCAGGATTAATTGGTCTGACGGGCTTATCTTCATTATTCCTTTTACTCTCAACTCGGCTCAGCATTTTGCTTGGTTGCTTACTGTTGATACCATCAATTATTCATTTTAAATTTATACTGTTAGTTTCATTTGATTAGTTTGATAAGTGAGTCGATAAATGGGGGGTAATATCTATTTTCTTAAGTTATGAATAACTTAAAACGATTAAAAATTATCATTCAAGGGGCTGTTCAAGGAGTAGGATTTCGTCCTTTCATTTATCGCTTAGCAACAGAATTAAACTTAAAAGGATGGGTTAATAATTCTGCATCAGGTGTGTTTATTGAAGTGGAAGGAAATGAAATAATTTTAGAGCATTTTTTAGCAAGAATACCTCAAGAGAAGCCAACTATTTCCTTTATTAATACTGTAGAAACGACTTGGTTAGACCCCGTTAACTATAGTAATTTTGAAATTCGTCATAGTAGTAGTGGGGAAAAAACAGCAATCGTTTTACCAGATTTATCAACTTGTTCTGATTGTTTACAAGAAATTTTCGATTCTAATAATCGACGTTATTTATATCCGTTTACTAACTGCACTAATTGTGGGCCTCGTTACACCATTATTGAGGAATTACCGTATGATCGTCCTCACACAACTATGAAAGTTTTTACCATGTGTAAACGCTGTCAGACAGAATATGAAAACCCTCTTGATCGGCGATTTCATGCCCAACCCAATGCTTGTCCTAATTGTGGTCCGAGGTTACAACTATGGAATGAGAAAGGGGAAATATTAGCTAATGATAATAATGCTTTAAATTTAAGTATTGATGCTTTAAAAGAGGGTAAAATTTTAGCTTTAAAAGGATTAGGCGGTTTTCAGTTAATTGTTAATGGAAGAAATACAGAAGCAGTCACAGAATTAAGACGACGGAAACATCGACCTCATAAACCGTTTGCTTTAATGTATGCTTCCTTTAAAGGGATTAAAATTGATTGTGAAATTAATAACCTAGAAGAAAATTTGTTAACATCTCCTCAAGCTCCTATTGTTCTCTTAAAACGTAAAAATAATCAAAGTTTAAGTCCTGATGTTGCTCCTAATAATCCCTATTTAGGAGTGATGTTACCTTCTACTCCCTTACATCATTTGCTCCTTCATAAACTTAATTTTCCTATAGTAGCAACCAGTGGAAATATTGCCAGTGAACCTATCTGTATTGATGAACAAGAAGCTTTACAAAGATTAGAAAATATTGCTGACTTGTTTTTAGTTCATAATCGTCCTATTATTCGTCCTGTTGATGATTCTGTGGTCAGGGTAATAGCAGGAAGAGAAATGATGATTCGTCGCGCGAGGGGTTATGCACCTTTTCCTCTACAAATTAATGATAATTTACTAACGAATTATAAGAAAAATAATAAGCATATTCCTAATATTTTAGCGGTCGGTGGACACTTAAAAAATACAGTAGCAATTCTCAAAAAAAATCAAGTATTTATTAGTCAGTATATTGGTGATTTAACCACAGCAGAAGCCTTAAAATCATTTAATCAAGTCATGAAAAGTTTAAAAAAATTATACGATTTTGAACCAGAAATGATCGTTTGTGATGCTCATCCTGACTATGTATCAAGTCAATATGCAAAAGCTCAAAATCTACCTTTAATTACTGTTCAACATCATCATGCTCATGTTCTTTCTTGTTTAGCTAATAATAACTTAAATTCTTCTGTTTTAGGAGTCGCTTGGGATGGAACAGGATACGGTAATGATCAGACAATTTGGGGGGGGGAATTTCTCTTAGTTACAGGTAATAAATATGAAAGAATAGCTCATTTCCGTCCCTTCAAATTACCAGGAGGAGAACAAGCTGTTAAAGATCCTAAAAGAATTGCATTATCTTTATTATCTGAAGTGTTTCAAGACTATGATAATAAAAAATTGCCTTTTTTAGAAACAATTTCAACCAAAGAATTCAACTTAGTTAAACAAATGTTATCTCGTAACCTGAATACACCTTTAACCTCTAGTGTAGGAAGATTGTTTGATGGGGTAGCAGCCATGATTGGAATCTGTCAAAATGTAACCTTTGAAGGACAAGGAGCAATGGCCTTAGAATATATGATTAATAACTTAGAAACAGACGAAAGTTATCCTTATAATATTAAAGGTTCAGTCTATCCGTTAGTCATTGATTGGGAATTAATGATCCAGAGTATTATAGAAGATCATTTCAATCAAATATCACATCAAAAAATTGCTGCAAAATTTCATAATACTTTAGTCGAAATTATAATCGATATTGCCAATAGAAGCCAACAGCAAAGTATTCTTTTAACGGGAGGATGCTTTCAGAATAAATACTTAACAGAAAAAGCAATCGCTCGCTTGAAACAAGAAAAATTTACTCCTTTTTGGCATTACAATATACCTCCCAATGACGGAGGACTTGCTTTAGGACAAATTATAGCTGGTATTCTTGAAAAAAAATAACCTTATGGTATCAATTTGGTATAATTAAAAAACAGAAACGTAATCTTAACAAGCGTGGATATTTTTGGAAGTTCCGAACCGGCAAGAATCTTAGTGATCGATGATCACCCTTTCAGTCGCGTAATGGCAGTAGATCTGTTAAATGCTAATGGTTATTATGTCATTGAACATGATGGTGTTTCCGATGTCTTTGCTACAGTGAGAAACGTATCTCCTGATCTCATTTTGATGGATATCAAAATGCCTCATTATAATGGGTTTGATGTTTGTCAAAAATTAAAACAAAATCAAGACACTCGTTCTATTCCTATTATTTTAATGAGTGTTACAGATGATAATCAATCTCGCCTAAAAAGCAAAGGTATGATGGCAGATGCTTTCATGAGTAAACCCTTAGAAAGTATTGTTTTATTACCCGAAGTAGAACTTTTAGTGCAACGAAAAAGGCTCTATGAGTGGTTAGATCAGATACAACAAGTGCTATTTTTGATTTCCCAAGCAATTCAACAGCGTTATTCTCCTGAAGAAAAATCTGAGATTCGGTTTGATCAGTTAGCGCAAGGGTTTGGAAAATATCTTAACTTAAATTCGGTAGAAATTAGTGATCTAATTTTAGCCTCCCATCTCCATGATATCGGTACTGTTGCTATTCCCGATGCAGTGATAATGAAGCGAGGACAATTAGACGAAGAAGAAAAAGAATTAATCAAAAAGCACGTTTTAATTGGAGAAGAAATTTGTAAACCTATGCAAAACCGTCGAGGTATAGCTCAAATAATACGTCATCATCATGAAAAATGGGATGGTAGTGGTTATCCTGATGGTCTGATAGGAGAAAGTATCCCCAAATTAGCACAAATTTTTCAAATCTTAGATATCTACGAAGCATTAACCAGTCAAAGACCTTATAAACAACCTTATAATCCTCAAGAAGCCTTAAAAATTATTTCTGAAGAAGCCGAAAAAGGTTGGCGAAATGTCAAGTTAGTGAAACAATTTGTTGCATTTATGGAAGAAAAAGAACTAGCTTAAAAAATTATTATGGCACTTCTTAAAAAAGTCTGATTTAGAGTCAATTTTTTAATATAATTATAACAATTGCTGTTAAAAAATATGATAGGGAATATAGGACTATGGGAGACAAACTTGCAAATATCTTGGAACCCCTGGCTGCTTGGTTCCGTAGTTTAGGGGTACCTGAACCCATTGTTCATTGGGGACACCCAGTCATGATGGGTATTGTTGTCTTAGTGATGGGTAGTTTTACCGCTTATATGGGGTGGCGCAGTCGTTTCGTTACTGACCCCGAAGTGGTATCAGAAAGTCGCGCTTCTCATCGTCAATTAGCCCCTTGGGTCTTTCTTTTCGTCACCTTAGGATATACTGGCGGAGTGCTATCTTTAGCGATGCAACAACATCCTATCTTGAATAGCGGTCATTTTTGGACAGGAACCGCCGTTATCGGGTTAATGGCCATCAGTGCAATTACGCCTTTAATTGGCTTTGGTGGGGATCAAAAAGAAGGTTATCGCGCGTTTCATGCGTATTTAGGTGGTGTGGTTGCCATTGTGTTAATTGCTCATGGTATTTTAGGATTAAAATTAGGACTTTCTTTATAAATTTTTGATTATAAAATAATCACTGTTCCGGTTTCTTGAAAGAGGCCGGTTTTTTATCGTTACTAAATAGTCATTTTTATGATAGAGAAAACAGCAAAAGATATCATTGAATCCATTTATCAAGCCATTAATAATCGAGAGATTGAGCAAGCGATGCAATGGGTTGATGATGATTGTATGTATGAAGATGTCAACTTTTCTAAGACATTTCAAGGTAAGGAAGCGGTTAAACATCTTTTTCAAGAATCCTGTGATAATGCCCCCAATGATTTTAAATTTGTTGTTGATGAAATCACAACAGGAGATCCCTTGAAAGTTGGGGTGTTATGGCACGTTGAATTAGATAATATTCCTATTCCCAATGGTAGAGGGGTCAGCTTTTATCGTATATCAGAAACAACAGGAAAACTGATTTTTGCTAGGGATATTGTTGAACCTCCTCTAAAACCAGGTAAACTATCTTTTGTAATTATTCGTTTAGTCACGCCTTTAATTAAAACATTGTTGAAACAAGATTCTAATCCACCCAAAACGCAATTAATTTTATCAAAATTATTATGGTTTCTCGCAGGAACTTATATCTATATTTTACTCTGTTCTTCTCCTAATTTTATTTTACCGGGGGAACCAGTTTGGGCTGTACAACCAGAAACTATCAAAGAAGTTATCAGTGAATCCATTAATTTTTTCTTTGTGTTACCCATTTTAAACATCCTAGGGATTTCTGTTATGAAATCTCCTATAGTTCATCCTGCCATTGAAGCACAATTTAACTTTGCTGAAGCTTGGATCTTTATGTTTCTGCCTTTATTATTAGCCGATAAACGGGTAAGAGATTTCCCAAAAGTTGCCCTTTGGAGTGTGGCGATGTTTCTTACTAATGTTTTTCTCTTGCCTTATATGGCCTTTAGATTCAAACAACCGAATTTAGAAAAAAGAGAAGAACCACAAAAAGGAATTTTAGAGCGTATTTTTGGCTGGACAGGGTTAATAGTTGGCATTACTGCCATTATCTGGCTATTTATAGGAAGGCCAGAATTTGGAGATTTGAGTCAAAGAATAAACTATTTTATAACACAATTACAGAGTAGTCGTGTGGTTATTGCTTTTGCTGTTGATCTCGTTTTATTTGCCATTTTTCAAATAGTTTTAATGGGTGCAGTTATTCCTCCTAAAAATCCACAACGTCCCTTAAGATTTATTCCTTTCTTTGGTCTAGCTTTTTGGTTAATTTTGTAGTAATTATTAGTTATTACAAATCATGCAGCATACTGTTTTAATTCATCTAAAGAAACCACTTCTAATGCTCTGATATGAGTCGCTTCTAAGACGACAGGAGGTGCAACTCCTGCATCTTTCGCTTCTTGCCAACGGGAGACGCACAAACACCAGCGATCGCCTGATTTTAATCCAGGAAAATGATAAGCTGGCATGGGGGTACTGAGATCATTTCCTTGTTGTTTAGTGAAGGTTAAAAATTCATCGGTGACTTGAGCGCATACTACATGAACACCGAAATCTTGTCCTCCCGTGCGACAATAACCATCACGATAATAGCCTGTCATCGGGTCACTACAACACAGTTGTAAATCCGTTCCTAATACATTTTGTGCGTCTATCATTGTTTAATATCTCATTATGGTGTTCAGAGAACTTGTTTTATTCTAAAATCAAAAGCCGAAATCTTGATGTATTTTACTGTGACCTGTTACCTTGAATGAGTCAAAGAGACTTCCTTTATGGCGCGACCATCTTTTAAGTCAAGAATACGACTAACGGCAATGCGATCGCCTGGTTTAACCCCAGAAATCACCTGATAAGATTGACCTTGAATGGCTCCCACTTCAACAGGAACTTGTTTAGCCACTAAACTATCTTGAGATTCTCCAGGTTGAGCTAAAAAGACAAATTTTTGTCCCCCTAAACTACTGACCGCAGTAGTGGGAACCAATACCCCTGGTTGCCTATCCCAGATAACTCTGGCGCGTACATATTGTCTATCCCGTAGACTACCATCGTTACGAAAGGCCATTTTCACCAAAACTGACTGAGCATTTTGATCGACTTGAGGGGCAATATAGGTGATTTGTCCTTGAACTCCTGAAGTGCCATTTTGGTTAATCAGTTCTACAGGGAGTCCTTTTTGGAGGCGGTTGCGGTTTTCGATGGGAACATTAACGTTGAGATAAAAGACTTGATTATCTGTAATCGTGGTAATTGGTTCACCAATGCTAACACTATCACCAATTTTTTTCTCATTAAACTCACCAATCACCCCAGTAATGGGAGCTTCCAAGAAATTATAGCCTAGGGTCACTGCTGTTGCTCCCTGTTGACCTTGCGCTTGAACAATTGAAGAGCGACGACTATCTACATTAGCCAATGCTTGATCCACCCGTCTTTCGGCTGCTCTTAAATTATTTTGCTGCGCTTTAAGAGCTTGTTGAGAAGCATCGCGAGTTTTAATAGTAGATTGCAGTTGAGCTTGAGTGGCGTTAAGGGTGCGAGTTGCGTCGTCAAGGGTTTCTGTGGGGACAACATCTTCTGATTCAAGGAATGTTGCTCGTTGATGATTCTTTTCAGCTAAGATTAACTCCGCTTGTACCCTTTGCACTTCAGCATCAGTGCTGGCTAAGTTGGCTCTAGCGGTTTCCACGTCAGCTAAGGCGCGATCGCGTTCTGCTTCCCGTTGGCGGTATTCAGCTTCTGCTGCTTTGAGATCAGCCATAGCAACCTTAAGATTACCCGTAGCGGCCACTAAATCTTGTTGTTGTTGCTGAGGTTCAATTTCAATTAATCTTTGCCCTTGACTTACCCTATCCCCTTCTCGGACAAAAATGGCTTTAATTCTTCCGTTGGTACGACTGGGGGCTAATTCTACTCGTTGTCTCGCTTCTAGGGTTCCCACATAGGCATTACTATCAACTAAGGTTGCTGCTTCGAGGGTTTGTAACTTCACTTCCACTGGTTGGGGTCCAGTAGCGGTGGTTTCGTTATTGGCGCAACCTGTAGTTAATAGGGAAACCATCAAAGCAGTTCCTAACCATTGCTGAGAGAATTGAAGGGGTTTCATGGAACTCAATATTTCTACGATCACCTCGAATGTAGCAAAATAAAAGACTTTTGGGTTTTAAGTTTCGTTAATTTAGATAAAGGTGTGAGGTGTTAGCAAGTTTAGTCTACAAAACTACCGAGGTTGATAAATAAGGGGTTTTCTAGGGTCTGAATAAGCAGCCATGCCACACTCTACCATTCTTTGAGTTAGGGCGGTATAGTTAAGTCGCCCCCCGGTAATTTGGTATTCTGGGCGAGGGTTGGGTAAATGGCCGACAGGGGCTTCTAAACTATAGTCAAGACTATATTTGAATTGTATCCATCCGTCTTGGTTACGCCATCCGATGCGAGTTCCAAAGTTATCATAAGCTTCGGTATCTACTAAGCGGCCCGGTCTATTGCCGGTTTCAACGAAGATAGGAAACTGAACGCTAAAGCCAAATCTTCCCCCAGAATATTGTTTCCAGAGATCATCTATGATTTTAAGATCCCAACAAGCAATATTTTTTACCTCATCTTGAGGTATCCAACCTTGTGCTTCACGGTTAACCGCTCGTAGCAGTAAGGTAGTGGTGGTTTCGTTGGCTTCTAGCCATTGTTTTTGTTGTAAGTCTTCTTGTAAAGGTGTGTAATCAATTTCGGTTTCTGGAGATATAAGAGAAGATTGATTATTAGGAGTTTCTTGGCCTAACACAGAAAAGCTTGAAACACCAGTTAACACTAAAGTCCACAGTAGTTTGTTTAATGGCTTAGTTATGTTTAGCATCGATGATTACACAATAATTGCAATGTGATTGTTATTTTGTAGCCTCTGTTTCATTTTAACAAGCTTGGTAGTAGGGTGTTGGGTGTAGAAACCAAGATGTCAGTTTAACTCCGAACGACGAACCCCCAACTCTCGTTAAGCGTTACCCTCTCAGATACAATAGTTTGTTGAAACAAACCCTGTTAGGACTATTTTATGAGTTGGACTCGCCATCATGTTTTAGGGTTAAATGATTGGACCCCAGAAGAATACGATACCCTACTACAAACCGCTTCTAGTTTCCGTGAAGTGTTATCGAGTCGCACTAAAAAAGTTCCTGCACTTCAAGGGGTGGTGGTAACAAATCTGTTTTTTGAACCGTCTACCCGTACCCGTAGCAGTTTTGAATTAGCTGCTAAGCGTCTTTCTGCTGATATCTTGAATTTTTCCCCTGGAAGTTCTTCTCTAACAAAGGGAGAAACGATATTAGACACCGCTAAAACCTATCTAGCGATGGGAACGAATCTGATGGTCATCCGTCACAAACAAGCAGGCGTTCCCCAAGCGATCGCTCAAGAAATGGATCGCCTTAAAACTGGAGTCGGTATTCTCAACGCAGGGGATGGACAACATGAACACCCATCCCAAGGATTATTAGATTTATTTACATTGTGTTGTTTACTTGATTTTGATAATCCAAGATTAGGCTTATTAAAAGGGAAAAAAATAGCGATCGTTGGCGACATTTTACATTCACGGGTTGCCCGTTCTAATATTTGGAGTTTAACCGCAGCCGGCGCTGATGTTCATTTAGTGGGGCCGCCGACGTTAGTTCCTGAATGGTTTAAGGGGATGCAAAATGAGTCCCATGAGGGTCAATTATTCTTAAATTGGGAGCTTAAATCTGCGTTAGATAAGGCTGATTTTGTGATGACGTTGCGGTTGCAAAAAGAAAGAATGACGGATTATTTGTTACCCAGTTTAAGGGAATATCATCAACAATATGGTATTAATCATCATCGTTTAGAATGGTGTAATTCTGATGTTAAAATCCTTCATCCTGGGCCAGTTAATCGCGGGGTAGAAATTAGTTCAGAATTAATGGATGATCCTGAATTTAGTTTAATTCAACAACAAGTAACGAGCGGTATTGCTGTAAGAATGGCTTTATTATTTTTAATTGGTACGTCTTCTGAAAAAAGTCAATAGTTAAACTATCTTTAATCTGTTGAGGTTGACTCAATTTTAAACTGACATCTTGCATTAGTACAAGAAAACTTAATAATTATCAGAAGGTAATCAATTGTGAATAACTTAGCGTCAAAATGAAATACTATTGCGGATTGCCTTTTGCCTCTTGCCTCCCTAAACTAGCTCATGTAATCGAAGGTGCAAGATATGAGTAAAGTTAAAATAACACCAAATTTTGAGTCTTGTAGTTTATCTGGAAAAGCTGTTTTTAATTCTGAATATTGAATATCAGGATAATTTTCTACATACTCTTTAACAACAGCTAAAACAAGACCATTTTTACCATATACATTATCTTTAAACTTATATTTAGGTCGATCATAATTATGGCTAACATTTCTAAAGTAGGTTTCAGTTAATACATAAATTTGGTTATCTTCTCCACGATATCTATTAACTGTTAAAGCAGCAAAGGATTACAATGAAGATGATTGTTCCGTGCATAAAGATAACGCTCCTGAGAATTTAGCCCGATTACGACAGATATCCCTTAATCTTCTCTCCCAAGAGAAAACAGATAAAATAGGGGTAGCTAACAAGCGTCTCAAAGCTGCGTGGGATAATAAATATCTTGCCAAAGTTTTAGGGATTTAGCGATCGCCTGATTAAAATAACTTCTGATGCGCGATCTCGGCAGAAGGTCGAAAAAAGGCTGCTCGTTTTTTCCAAAAACGGTCTTATCAAGCAGCATCTTTTCTTGTAGTAGGAGTGTTTGGGCAGGTTTTTGAAATTACCTGGTAATTTCAAACCTTGAACACATTATAATTCAATTTTGCCCACATTTTAGATGCGTTTGCCCTGATGAAATAGCTCTGATATCACTACCTTACAGAAGAATCATTACCGATGCTGAATTTCACTGGTTATCAACAAACAAAACTCCTCTACAATGGAACCCGAACCCAAGTCTATCAGGCACTGCGAACCGCCGATCAAAAATCTGTTGTTGTCAAAGTCCTACGCAACCCCAACCCCAGTTTTAACGAGTTAGTGCAGTTTCGCAATCAATACATCATCACCCGTCATCTGGAGTCACCCTACATCGTTAAATCTCTGGCTTTAGAACGCTACGGAAATGGCTATGCCTTGATTATGCTGGATCAGGGGGCGATTTCACTTTCAGACTATTGGAAAGCCTCAGAACGTTCGCTCGTTGAATTTTTGAGAATTGCCATTCAACTTTCAGAAGCACTTCACGATCTAAGCCAACAACGAATTATTCATAAAGATATTAAACCAACCAATATATTAATTCATCCTGAAACTCAGCAAATACAACTAATAGACTTCAGCATTTCTAGTTTACTCCCCAAAGAACAACAACAACTGGTTAATCCCAATATTTTAGAAGGAACCTTAGCTTATATTTCCCCCGAACAAACAGGACGAATGAACCGAGGAATTGACTATAGGACAGATTTTTACTCTCTCGGCATAACTTTCTATGAATTATTAACTGGAGAACTACCCTTTCCAACAACAGACCCAATGGAATTAGTGCATAGTCATATTGCTAAAGTTCCAGAAAAATTGGGGAAAGAGAAAGAGATTTCCCAGGTATTGTCAGACCTAGTTTTCAAATTAATGGCGAAGAATGCAGAGGAACGTTATCAGAGTGCCTTGGGATTAAAATTCGACTTAGAACAGTGTTTAGAACAGTTAGAAAATACCGGACATATCTTACCATTTAAACTCGGAAAGCAGGATTTATGCGATCGCTTTACTATCCCAGAAAAGCTATACGGAAGAGAAACCGATATTCAGCAATTACTGGATGCTTTTGAGCGAGTAGCCATCCCCTCTCAATCCTCAGTAGAAATGATGTTGGTAGCGGGATTTTCAGGGATTGGAAAAACCGCAGTTATTAATGAAATCCATAAACCGATAGTACGAAAACGGGGCTATTTTATCAAAGGTAAATACGACCAATTTAATCGCAATATTCCCTTTAGTGCATTTGTGCAAGCCTTTCGAGATTTAATGGGTCAACTGTTGTCTGAGTCAGATACAGAATTAGAAAACTGGAAACAAAAAATTCTGCAAGCAGTTGGAGAAAACGGACAAGTTTTAATTGAAGTCATTCCCGAATTAGAATACATTATTGGTCAACAGCCGAAGGTATCTGAACTGTCTGGAAGTGCCGCTCAAAATCGGTTTAACTTACTCTTTCAAAAATTCGTTCACATTTTCACCACAAAAGAACATCCCTTAGTGATATTTTTAGATGATTTACAGTGGTCGGATTTAGCTTCATTGAACTTGCTCAAACTATTAATGGAAAATTCAGAAATGGGTTATTTATTAATATTAGGAGCCTATCGGAATAATGAAGTTTTTCCAGCTCATCCTTTAATGTTGAGTTTAGATGAACTGCAAAAAAGTCAAGCTGTTGTTAATACGATTACTCTTAAACCCTTAACATTTAAGCAGATTAATCAGTTAATTGCGGATACTCTAGTCTGTGGAAAAGACAAAGCTCAACCGTTGAGTGAATTGGTGTATCAGAAAACACAAGGAAATCCATTTTTTACGACACAGTTTTTAAAAGGGTTGTACGAAGATAAACTGATTACCTTCAATCAAAACTTGGGATATTGGGAATGCGATTTATCCCAAATTCGTGATGCAGCTTTGACTAATGATGTCGTGGAATTTGTGGCGCAACGGTTGCAGAAATTGACGGAAGAAACACAACAGGTCTTGAAGTTAGCAGCCTGTATTGGCAATCAATTTGATTTAGAAACATTAGCAGTTGTTTGTGAAGAATCTCCAGAAAAAGTAGCCCGTGATATTTGGGAAGCCTTGCAAGAAGGATTAATTTTACCGATTAGTGAAGCCTATAAGTTTTTTCAAGGCAGTTTAGAAGAATCAATACAGACGGTAACAGTGAGTTATCGTTTCTTACATGATCGAGTTCAGCAGGCTGCTTACTCGTTAATCCCTGAAGAGCAGAAACAGGAAACTCACTTAAAAATTGGGCAACTGCTGCTAAACAGTACCCCAGCCACAGAATTAGATGAAACTTTGTTTACAATTGTCAATCAGCTTAATATCAGCAAATCCTTATTGGTTGAGCCACAACAACAAATCCAACTTACCGAACTTAATTTAAAAGCAGCACAAAAAGCAAGAGCTGCTACAGCGTATGTTGCTGCCTATCAGTATGCTACGACAAGTATTAATTTACTCAATTCTTCCCAACTTGAGGACTCAGGCTGGCAAGCCTATTATAACCTCGCCTTACCTCTCCATGAACTAGCCGCAGAGACTGCCTATCTCAATGGTGATATCACCTGTATGGAGGAATGGGCAAACATTGTTTTACAGCAGGCCAAAAATGCTGTGGATAAAATGGACATCTATGCAACCAAAATGCAGGCATATATGGCACAAGCCAAAAAGCTAGAGGCCCTCAACATCGGATTAGAAGCCTTAGAGTTGCTAGGTGTTAGCTTTCCAGAATCACCAACCTCGGTAGACATTGAGCAAGCATTGAATCGAACTGTGAGCAATCTGCAAGGAAAGGTAATAGAAGATTTAATTAATCTGCCTGTGATGACAGATAAGGAAAAGCTAGCTGTGGCTAAGATTTTAATCAGTGTGGGACCTCCAGCCTTTCAAGCCGCACGCAGTTTCTTTCCCTTAGTCATCTGTGAACTGGTAAACTTGTCACTCAACTACGGTAATTCACCCTTCTCTGGCTATGGGTATGCTTGTTACGGCATTTTCTTAAATTCTATTTTTCAAGATCCTGAATCGGCGTATCAATTTGGTCAGTTAGCGTTAAATTTATCGCAACGTTTCAACGCTCCTGATATGAAGTCATCAGTATTTATGGCAGTAGGAGTTTGTACGATTCATATCAAAGTTCATGCCAAAGAAACATTACCTATTCTACAGGAGGCATATCAAAGTGGACTGGAAGGGGGCAATTTTGAATTTCCTGCTTATGCTGCTGCCAACCGATGCCATTACTTGTATTTATTGGGGCAAGAACTGGGCAGCCTTGAAGCTGAGATGGAAACAATTAACGATGCTCTGGCTCGATTCAAGCAAGATAATGCTTTAGCGTGGAATAAAACCTTTCAGCAATCTATTATAAATTTGCGCTATCCTTCAGAAACTCCTTGTAATTTAGAAGGAATAGCATATAGCGAAAAAATATCTTTACCTCAGCTTAACGAAGCCGATCATCGAAGTGAACTTCACTATTTATATTTCAATAAATTAGTTCTCAACTATCTATTCGGAGAGGTAAAACAAGCCCAAAAAAATGCTTTACAAGCTGAACAATATTTAGATGCAGTGGAAGGAATTTTAGTAACCATTACGTTTAACTTCTATGATTCTTTAACCCATTTGGCTGTTTATCCATCTTTACCTAACTCCGAGTCAGAATCTATCTGGAGTCGAGTCACAAATAATCAGGCAAAAATGAAGCAATGGGCAACTCATGCCTCTATGAATTTTCAACACAAATATGACTTAGTTGAAGCTGAAAAATGTCGAGTTTTAGATCAAAAATTAGAAGCAATTGAACTCTACAACAAAGCCATTGCTGGAGCTAAAGAAAACGAATACATTCAAGAAGAAGCCCTTGCTAACGAACTCGCCGCTAAATTCTATCTAAATTGGGGTCAAGAAAAAATCGCTCAAACCTACATGATAGAAGCCTACTATTGTTATGCTCGTTGGGGAGCAAAAGCTAAAACAAACCAACTTGAAAAACTGTATTCTCAACTCTTAACCCCCATTCTTCAACAACCCAAAATCAGCTTAGAGACTCTGCAAACTTATATCCCACCTAGTCACCAAACCGCTCAGATAAGTAGCAGCACAAATGTTGGAAATTTACTCGACTTCAACAGCGTAATGAAAGCCTCTCAAGCCTTATCAGGAGAGATAGAACTCAATAAATTAATCACCCAACTGATGCAAGTAATATTAGGAAATGCGGGAGCAACTAAAGGCGTATTAATTTTTAATCGAAATCAACAATTAACTATAGAAGCCATTGCTACTCAGTCAGTAAAACAGGATAAAAATCTAACTATTACTCAACGAACTTCATCCTTAGAAAAAAGTTCAGATATCCCGCTCAAACTCATAAACCTCGTCAAACATCAACTCGAACCCCTTGTGATTAACGATATCCTCAATCAACCCGAATGGGCGAGTGATGCCTATCTAGTCAAACAACAACCGAAAAGTATATTGTGTTTGCCAATTTTAAGTCAAGGAAAACTGCAAGCAATTCTTTATTTAGAAAACAATCTCATCACCCAAGCCTTCACCCCAGAGCGTTTAGAAGTCCTCAAACTCTTATGTTCTCAAGCCGCAATTTCCCTAGAAAATGCTGAACTTTACCAACAATCTCAGAATTATGCTCATCAATTAAAACAAATTAATCAAGAACTAGAACAACGAGTAGAAGAACGAACAGCCGAACTCGCTGAAGCCAAACAAAAAGCCGAAACAGCAAACCAAGCTAAAAGTGAATTCCTCTCCAATATGAGCCACGAGTTAAGAACCCCTTTAAACGGAATTCTGGGTTATGCACAAATTTTAAAACGAGACTCCAATTTAACAAGTTTTCAAACTCAAGGATTAAAAATAATACATGAAAGTGGTCAACATTTACTGACCTTAATTAACGATATTCTTGACCTCTCAAAAATCGAAGCGCGGAAAATGGAAATATATCCAAAAGGCATACATTTTCCCAGTTTTCTTGACAGTGTCGCCGGAATTATAAAAATGCGAGCAGTAGACAAGAATATTTTGTTTAAATCCGAATTTGATTCTCAATTACCCCTAGGAATACAAGCCGATGAAAAGCGATTGAGACAAGTGTTATTAAACTTATTAGGAAATGCGATTAAATTTACAGATAGAGGACAAGTTACATTCCGTGTAAATGCCATTCAAACTGAAGCCAATCAAGCTCAAATTCGGTTTGAAATTGTTGATACAGGCGTGGGAATAACCCCTGAACAAGCCACGAAAATCTTCCAACCCTTTGAACAAATTGGAGACATAGAACGACGCGCAGAAGGAACGGGATTAGGACTAGCCATTACCCAACAATTAGTGGAATTAATGGGAAGTGAATTAAAAGTGAGTAGTACAGTAGGAGAGGGTTCAACATTTAGTTTTGAAACCGTGTTTCTCGTTGAGGAAACCGTTCCAGAAATGGTAGTAGAAACCCCTAAAAAAATTGTCGGATATCAAGGAGAAAAACGAACAATATTAGTGATTGATGACCGAGAAGAAACTCGATTACTGCTACACAATATGCTGAAAACTTTAGGATTTAATATTGTTTGTGGTGAAGATGGTCAACAGGAAATTCAACTCGCTAAACAAATTAAGCCGGACTTAATTGTAACAGATTTAGTCATGCCGAATAAAAGTGGTTTTGAAGCCATTCAAGAGATTCGAGAAATTCCAGAAATTGCCCAAATTCCGATTATTGCCGTTTCCGCCAGTGTTTTGGATACGGAACAGAAATCCAGTTTAATTTTAGGTTGTGATGATTTTATTACTAAACCCATTGATGAGAATAAGTTACTGAATTTATTGAAGAAACACTTACAGCTAGAATGGATTTATGAACCATTAAAAGCATCTAAACTCGAAGCATCAGGCATAATGGAAATTCCGCCAAAAGAAGAACTAACTCAATTCAATGATTTAGTTAAACGGGGTTTACTCCCGAAAGTTCAACAAAAAGCTGAACAGTTAAAAAAACAAGACAAAAAATATACCATTTTTGCGCAAAAAGTCGCCCAACTCGCCGAAGATTTTGAAGTGCAACAACTGCAACAATTTCTAGCGGAGCTTTCTGGTTGACAAAACAGGGTTCCGTTGCATCGTTATTAGATTGACTGGTGTCAACACCTGCACAACCATTGAGTAAGCCGACGAATGCTAAAGTAGTCAATAAACTTTATGTTAATTAAAGTGTTTTGTTTAAAATATGTAAAGTTAGGGAATATTAAAAAATTAAATCAGTTCTTTATGAGAAGCGACCCAATAAAAAGGTATTCCAAAAGCAATAGTGATCAATCCCATTAAAGATTCAACAGGGTTACTCTTAAAAATAAACACCAAAATCCAAACACTGAGTCCTAAGAAAATAAGAGGAGTAATCGGATAACCCCAAGTACAATAAGGTCGATGAGCATTAGGATATTTATAACGGTGAATAAATAGCCCTAATACTGTCAGAAAAGAAGATAAAGTTAGGGTAAATCCTAAATAGATTGTTACCGCTTCAAACGTGGAGGTAATTAAGAAAATTAAAACAATAGACAATTGAATGAGAATGGCATAATGGGGAACACCATTGGCATTTTTATGAGAAAGTTTCCGAAAAAAAGGAATATCCTCACCGATCGCTTCTGTTACTCTTGATCCAGCTAAAACCATCGAACTAATAGAAGAAATTAAGCCAATAGAAATTAATGAAGCCATTAATTTTCCACCAGAAGAACCGAAAATTTGATTAGCAGCAATATAACCCACTTCTAATTCTCCTGCCAACTTTTCAATGGGGGTCGTATACAGAAAAATAAAATTAAGCAACAGATAAAACCCCATTACCACTAACGTACCGATAAACAAAGAACGAGGTACATTTTTTTCAGGTTCTTCTAAATCACTGGCTAGATAAACCGAAGCATTCCACCCTAAATAAGAATAGGTAACATAAACAAAAGAAACTGCAAACGGAGAACTTAGAATTAAAGGAATATCCTCACCAGAAGGGGCAAAACTAATGTTTTGGGGATTGGCTAATAGAAAACCACAAACAATTAATAAAGCAATTAATAACACTTTAATTAGGGTAGAAATCTGTTGGAAAGAATTTACTAAAGCCATATTTTGTAAATTCACAAGAGAAATAAAAATGACCACTGCCACTGCCACTAATAAAGGGTTTAAGATGGGAAAAACACTCGATAAATAAGCCCCTAACGCCATCGCTGCTAAAGCAATGGGGGCTGCAAATCCCACTGTAACTGAAATCCATCCTGATAAAAACCCAATCACAGGGTGATAAATTTGCGATAAATAATGATATTCACCCCCTGATCTCGGCATAGCTGCCCCTAATTCTCCATAACATAATGCCCCACATAGGGCAAAAATACCCCCGATAAACCACAGACACAAAAGGGAAAACCCAGATTGAATATCAACGGTTTGAAACCCTAAACTGGTAAACACACCGGTGCCTATCATGTTAGCTATCACCAGACAGATAGCGGTTATTAGAGGGAGTTTTCGAGCTTGTTGCGCTTGTACGTTCATTCCACTCCTCAGTAATTTTATCAATTGCTCACTATTAAACTTTATATTTACGTTAATATGCCAAAAGTATTCCACCTGTAAATTTCACCAAGGCCATGAACCTTTAAGTAAACGCAGATAGGGACGCATACTAAATTGTAAATCGTCGAGAGAGAAATCTTCAGCTTGCTCGATTTTTTGGAGAAAAGGGATAAACCAATCAACGCGGTTGAGAAAAGCCTGATTAAAGGAGCTACGATAGTAGGAAAAAGCTCCCGCAGCATCAGTGGGATAATTCCCATCATAGTTGCTACCCACACGAAACGGCTTGTGTAAGTTGGTCGGACAAAAGACAAACCCCTCTGCTTTTTCGTAAACCAAGACAATATAATTGATTTCGTCTTTGAGGGCCTCAAGATGCCAAGTAGGGGTAAAAAGGTTCACAGGCAGGTACTCTCTTAATTATTAATCGAAGAAAAATGGCTCTTCTAGTTTGATTATGATAAATTACTAACAAAAATGCCAATTTAATAGAACTCTACGTCTAAAATTAAAGAGTTTATATTTGACCAATTTCTATAATCTGATTCAATAATTGTTCTTCGGTGGTAGCTGGTTCTAAACAAGATAAACCTTGACACACTAAACCAACAGCATTATCGGGTAAATTATTATCTAAACAATAAGCTGTGGTAGGAAAATATTGAGTCATTAACTTAGGTAATAGGGTTTCATTTGTTCTTACTAAACAGCCGAAATGATACCAATCTAAAGCCGTTAATAAACTGGGACAAGCGCGAGGAGATTCGCTTAAAATATGACTAAAAGCTTGTAATCCTTGTTCTGCTTTATCTAAATAGTCTAAATTATCTGTTAACCTAGCTAAGCGGACTAAATTACTGATAGCAATACCATTGGCTGAAGGAGTTGCATTATCAATATAGCTGCGTTCACGAACTAATAAATCATTACTATTATCGGCTGCATTGTTATAGTAACCTCCCATTTCTAAACTCCAGAAGAATTCGTCAAATTCTTGTTGAATTTCTATGGCTTTATCTAACCATTGAGTCTCTTGAGCATTAGCTGCGTGTAAATCTAATAAGGCTTTAATTAAAAACCCATAGTCTTCTGATTGGGCTAAAATTGAGGGATTTCCTTCATAATTAATGCGGTGTAATCGTCCATTAAGCCATTGTTTATTTAATATAAATTGAGTTGCATTACAACCTAATTGCCAATATAAAGGCTGTTTAAATATAGCATAAGCCCTTGCTAAACCAGAAATCATTAAGCTATTCCAAGCCACAATCATTTTAGTATCGGTTACCGCAGGAATGCGTCCTGGCCAGTTAATTTCTTGAGCTTCTTGATTATTTTTAGCAGGTAGAAATGTTTCTAAATTGTTCCTGGAAGTTCCGTATCTTTCCTGAAATAGTTTATCTAAAATGATTTCAATACTATCAGAGAATTTACTACCATTACGTCTTTGTAAAACATTTTTTCCTTCAAAATTGCCCTCTGGTGTGATAGTAAAAACTTCCGTTAATTCTTCTAATTTTTTGGTGTTTAATAACTGTTCTAACTGTTCATATTTCCATACATAAAATGTCCCTTCTTCTGGTTCTTTGTCTTCTTTTGTAGCAAAACTATCCGCGTCTTGTGCTGCATAAAAATAACCTTCTGGGGAGGTCATTTCCCGTTGTAACCACTGTACCGTTAACGCGATCGCTCGTTCAAAGGCGGGTTCTTGTTGTCCGTTACTCCACAAATTAGCTAAATATTCCATAATTTGCCCGTTATCGTAGAGCATTTTCTCAAAATGGGGAACTGTCCAAGTAGAATCTACTGTATAACGATGAAATCCACCCCCAACATGGTCAAAAATTCCACCTAAAGCTAAATCTTGTCCCCTTTGTATCACTAATTTCTGTCTTTCTTCTGGTTCTCCGAATAAAAAGCGAGTGCCTTCTAAGGCTAAGTTGCTATAAGGAATCATAGGAAAACAAGGACGGCCAAAATCTTCAGCTGTCACCTGTATTATTTTTGTGTTAACATCAACGCCACGATAAATTAATTGAGCATTATTAACATCAATTTCACTCATTGGTAACGTCGCTGACTGTTGTAACCCTTTTAATATTTCTTGTTTAAACCCGTTTAATTTCTCTTTTTCAACATCATAAAAATGACGAATTGATTGTAATACTTGTAAAAAACCCGGACGACCATAACGGGGTTCAACGGGAAAATAAGTTCCTCCATAAAACGGAACTAAGTCTCCTGGTGTTAGAAAAATATTTAACGGCCAACCCCCTTGTATTCCCATCATTTGTAGAGAAGACATATAAATACTATCGAGGTCTGGACGTTCTTCTCGATCTACTTTTATTGGCAGAAAATTATCATTAAGATAAGTTGCGATCGCCTGATCAGAAAACGCTTCTCCTTCCATCACCGTACACCAGTGACAGCTAGAATAACCAATGGAGAGGAAAATAGGTTTATTTTCTTGTTTCGCAGCTTCTAGAGCTTCTTCGCACCAATACCACCAATCTATAGGATTTTCAGCGTGTTTACGAAGGTAGAGACTTTGGGTATTGGCCAGACGGTTAGGCATAATATTTAGTTAATAAAAATCTAACTCTTTTCATCCTACCATCTTCTCTTTATTTGATTTTGGTTAATTAATGAATAAAGATTAAAATTATAAAAGTTATCAATCATTGATTAATAGACAGATAAGATGATAGACCACTAAGAAAACAGTTTCATATTAGGTTAAGATAACATAGGTAAGAATTAGCTTTCTTTGACTGGGGAGGAGTGGTAACGATGTTTAAATATTTTCTATCCATGACAGCGTTAATGGTATCTGTAGCAGGAATTGGCGTTTCTTTAGCAAGAGAAGAATTTAGATGTTATTTAGGGTTAGTATCGGCTGCTTGTGATTCCTCGGAAATTAAGTCAACATCACCAACTAAAGATGACTCTATATTAAATCAAGAATTCACAAAAAATAGTGATTCTCACGATCAAGAAATAGCAGAACCACAACCCTCATTAAATGCTAAATCTTCTGAAAGTTTAGTTCCCAACCAATCTCAACAAGAAAAGGGTAATTCTTCTGTCAGAGAAACTTTTGAATCTGATAGTAAGTTTATTTCCGTTGAAGAACTATCTCGCATTCCTAAAGAAAAACCAGAGAGTAATGTAGATAATTCTGTTCCTTCTGGAGAAGAGGGTTATGTAGGCATTCCTATTGAAGTTGAACCCTTTAATGAAGGAAATAATTAAGAGATTTGAGGAAAACTTATTATGAATCAACCATGTTAGATCAAATTATTATTCTAATTATTAGTGGTTTAGGTTCGGGACTACTAGCAGGAATTTTAGGTATTGGTGGAGGGGTGGTTTTAGTTCCTCTTTTACTCGCTTTAAATTATACGCCATTACAAGCAGTTGCTACCAGTAGTTTAGCCATTGTTATTACTTCTTCTTCAGGAAGTATTCAAAATTGGCGGATGGGATATTTAGATTTTAAGAGAGTTATTTTATTAGGAATTCCTGCTATTATTACGGCACAATTTGGGGTGATTGTCGCTAATTATATTCCTGAATTTGTTTTATTAACAGCCTTTGGTTGTTTGTTGATTTTCAACATCTTTTTAAGTAATATCCGTCGCCAATTAGTTACCGCGTCCCATCAACAATCTAGTAGTAGATTATCTGAAAAATTGGCTTGCTTATTTACAGGAGGAATCGGTGGATTTTTAGCTGGTTTGTTTGGTATTGGGGGAGGAGTGATTATGGTTCCTCTACAAATGTTATTGTTAAAAGAAACTATAAAAGTGGCCATACAAACCAGCTTGGGGGTAATTGTTATTACTTCTATTTCTTCATGTTTGGGTCATGCTTTGAATAATAATGTTTTATGGTTAGTAGGAATTATTTTAGGGTTGGGGGGATTAATTGGGGCGCAAATTAGTGCGAGATTTTTACCCAGATTACCTGATAAAGTTGTTCGTTTTTCCTTCTATTTCATGTTGGCGATATTATCCGTTTATACCTTTTGGGAAGCTTGGAAAATTTACACCACTAATTAATAGAGTTGGGAGATAATTAAGAATTAATCACTGGTTAATGTCCACTGATAACTGTTCCCCATCTTTAACTTGATTCAAAAGTTGATGAAGTTCTTCCCCTTCTATGACTTCAACAGCTAATAATTGTTGAGAAATTTGTTCTAAGAGATCGCGGTTACGATTAAGAATAGATAACGCTTGTTGATGGCCAGAATCAACAATTTGTTTAACCTCTTCGTCAATGGCTTTTGCTGTTTCCTCACTCACCAAACGGCGAGGGTTAACGCCACTATTTCCCAAAAAATTAGCTTGTTGCCGTTTTTCGTAAGCCAACGGTCCTAATACCTTACTCATTCCGTAGGTGGTGACCATGCGTTCAGCAATATCTGTAGCCCGTTGTAAATCATCTGAAGCCCCATTAGTAACACTACCAAAGACAATCTCTTCTGCAGCCCGTCCCCCTAATAACATAGCAATTTGTTGACGAAATTCTGTATCACTCATCAAAAAACGGTCTTCGGTGGGCATTTTCAAGGTATAACCCAACGCAGATAAACCCCTAGGGACGATAGAAATTTTAGACACTTTACCCCCTCCCGGCATGACAGCCCCCACTAAAGCGTGACCAACTTCATGATAAGCGACAATTTTCTTTTCAAAATCCCCTAAAACTCGGCTTTTCTTCTCTAAACCAGCGACAACTCGTTCAATGGCTTCTTTAAAGTCTTCCTGGGTTACATATTCCCGTTGATTTCTTGCTGCTAATAGGGCCGCTTCATTGACTAAGTTTGCTAAGTCAGCGCCGGCAAATCCTGGGGTGTGGGTGGCGATATCTTTGAGGTTAACATCGGGGTCAATTTCTACCCGTTGGGCATAAATTTCTAAAATAGCCAATCGTCCGGATAAATCCGGACGATCAACCAATACTTGACGGTCAAAACGTCCTGGTCTTAATAGGGCTGAATCGAGGGTTTCTGGGCGATTGGTGGCTGCTAAAACGATCACTGTGGCATCCCCCACGGCAAAGCCATCCATCTCCGTTAACAGTTGATTTAAGGTCTGTTCCCGTTCATCGTTACTGCCACTGAGGCCGTTACCCCCACTACGAGACTTACCAATGGCATCTAATTCATCAATAAAAATAATACAGGGGGCTTGTTTTTTGGCCTGTTCAAATAAATCTCTTACCCTAGCGGCCCCGGTTCCGACAAATAATTCTACAAATTCCGACGCAGAGATGCTAAAAAAGGTAACACCTGCTTCCCCTGCAACCGCTTTTGCTAAGAGTGTTTTTCCTGTCCCTGGTGGCCCTACTAATAACACCCCTTTGGGTATTCTGGCCCCGATACGACTAAAGCGATCGGGATTTTTGAGAAATTCGACAATTTCAACTAATTCGGTTTTCGCTTCTTCAGCCCCGGCCACATCAGCAAAGGTAATTCTTGCTGCTTCTCCTTCAACATACACTTTAGCTTTACTTTTACTGAAGGCTAATGATCCTCGATCTTCATTGCGATAGAGTAAAAATTGCATGGCTAAAACCAGGATAATCGGAGGAATCACCCAAGCAAGAAGGGTACTCACCCAACTATTTTTAGGAGGTGGGGATGCTTCAAAAATGATCCCTTTTTCTTGGAGTAAGGTAGGTAAATTAGGATCATCAATAGGAATGGTGGCTAAAACTTCTCCTGTAGTACCCGAAGGTTTGGCTTGAGAGGGGGGTGAAGCGGTTGGCCCGTGGAGAGGGTTATTAGAGTTATTGGTGTCGCCTAAGGGGGTTTCTGGTAGGGGTAATAAGTCTTCGGAAGGAGACAACAAGGATAAGGACTTGAGTTGATAAAGAATTAAACTGTTACCTATTTTGACTCTGGCCACTTTATTATTTTCGACTTTTTCTAGAAATTCGCTATAGGGTTCGATGGGGACTTCGTTATCAGAACGATTAGTGTAGTAGTAGATAAGGTAGATGAAAAAAATCACGCCAACTCCCATTAATATCAAACTACCGAGAGGAGGAAGACGTAGAAAGCGAGAGTTATTTTTGAGTCCCATGATAATTGCCCACTTTGCTGCGAAGACTATTACTCTTTTATAGCTTAGCAGTTTGATTTTTGATTAGGGATTGGGGAATAAAGCCGCGATCGCCTGGATGCTCAAGGTTTTTTCAGGTTGATGAATATCTATTAAGTTTGGGAGTTATTTTCGTTTTCTAAAAGTTCATGTCATTGTGAATGTAGGGAAATTAAATCATTTTGAAGTGTTCGCCAAATAAGTGGTAATTTTACCTGGAAATATTCATGGAAAATTATGTTTCGCATATCTCCCATCAAACGCCAAGGAATATGAGGATAACGTAACTGTATCTCACTGGGAATATTTCTAGCTGCCTCACCAATAATTCCAAAATCATAGAGAACAGCTTTAATAATTGTTCTATTATTACTAAACTCTTCAAAGGTCATATTTGCTGTTCGTTCCAAAATGTCATCAATCGATTCCATAATGTCTTGAATACGCAGTTGCCACTTTCTATAAGGCATGAATTACATCCTTTAATACAGGTTCTCTTAAGTGTTCTCTTAAAGTATCTTCTGTTCCCAAATCAACAGAACAGTTGAGAATATCTTGTAAATACAGTCGAATTTTGATAAACTCGAATAATCCCATTTCTCGATTCAATTCTACTAAGAAATCTACATCACTATCGGGACCAGCTTCATCCCTTGCTACTGAACCAAACAGAGACAAAGATTTTACTCCTAATTTTTCTAATTGTTCTCGATGTTCTGCTATAATTTTGAGTACCTCATGTCGTTTCATTTTTATTCCCTCTAAATTTGCTCAACAATAAAATTAGAAATACTAATGATAGTGAGTCATCAAGTTTTTCCATATTATTATAGCTCTTTTAAAGTATCGATAGCGTTAAAGTATAGTTAATATGGAAACCTCAGTTCAACTAAATTAAACTTATCTTTAACTTAATTGGTTCCATAACTTCATTAAGCGATAAAATAACAGTTAGATGTCAAATGTAGAACTTGTCTATTCCCATATTTATATAATTATGTCTGAATCCAACTCTTTAGCTAATCGTTATCAGCAACTCATTGATTCTATTGTGGAGATTACCTTACAAGGAAAAATTCGATCAAAAGAACAAGTTTATCGGATGTTGTTAAAAGAGATTGAATCAGGAACAGGAGAAATTTTTGAACGTATCCTTGATACAAATATCCAAAAAACCACGGCACAATTAGAAAAAAAATTAAAAGCAACTCGTATTTTAAGGGCTTTGCAAACTATTCAAGGAGAATGGGAACGCTGGCAAAAAGAAAATCAAAAAGAACAGGTTATTACTTTAGCCTTAGAACAAATTAATAAGACTGACTCTCAACATTTACTATCTTCTTTTTTACCTTTTTTAGACCAAAGTAATCATAATAGTTTAAATCGAGAACAATTAGAAAAATTATCTCAATCTCTTAAAGAGTCTAATAACAGGACAGAAACTTTAGAATTAGCCAATGGTATCAGGGACGGATTAAAAGAATTTTCTCGTTTAGAACCTGAGTTAATTACTTGGATTTATGAACAAAGTCAAAGTACATTAGGGTTCGGTTCAGAAAAACAAGGTCCTTGGCCTTGGTGGGAGAAAAAAACAAGTTTACCTCTAGCACAAATGCTGTTTAAAACCTTAGCTAATAATGAATCTATTAGAGAGGTATCGAATAAAAGTCATCAGGTAGAATTAAGGGCATGGGTTGAATTAATTCTACTATTATACTTCTTAGAAAGAGGATTAGTTAAATGGTTTGATGAACAACCTTATAATGCTAAATTTGGTCAACGGTTATCTTATAGTACCTTGTTAATTTTTTCGATGATTTTTGCTCAACTCTCTCAAGGATTTACTGGAAAAAATAGCAATTTAAGAGAAGGTTATTTTTTAATGATGTTACAATCATTACGTCAGTTAACTAAGCGTAAAGATTTTCCTTTATATGGCGGTATTTTTGCTTCTTTTTCTGGTGAGAATTTGCAATATACATTAACTTATTTTGATGATCCTTTAAAAGAAGTAGAAAGAACCCAAGAAAAAGCAAGAATTTTGACATTACTGGCTTATTCTCAACTAACGTTAGGAAATTATAAACAAGCAAAACAATTTCATTTAGAAGCATTAGAAATTGCTCAAGAATCTTCAGACAAACCCTGTGAAATCGCTAATTTTAATCATCTTAGTCGCATTTCTATTGCGGAAAAAGATTACGATCAAGCGATTAATTATAGTCAAAGGGCATTAATGTTTTCTCGTCAAGTTGGTGATAAACTAGGAGAAGCTAACGGACTCATTAATGTAGGTTATAGCGAAGTATTTCGTGCAAAAGAACTTGAACAAATGAATACCGAAATTTATGAATCTGCTATTAATTATTTAGAACAAGGTGCCACATTAGCGGAACGATTAGAAGACTATCAAAGTCAAGCCTTAGCTTATAATAGTTTGGGCATTGCTTATGTCATTTTATCCCAACCCTCTGCTGCTATTACGGCTTTAGAGAAAGGCATTAAAATGGCGTTAAATTCTGGTAATACTTACCTTCAAGGATTAAACTTTACCTACTTAGCAGAAGCCTATTATACTTTAGAAAATTTACCTCAAACT
>NZ_AAXW01000034.1 GCF_000169335.1 Crocosphaera chwakensis CCY0110 | reverse complement strand
TTTTATAGCATTCTTCTAAAGGGACATAATCAATTTTTAAACGATGTTCAATTTGTCTCATCAGCAACTTGATGACTGCATTATATTCTCTGCGTCCCAATGCTTCGATCTCCTCGATAATATTGTCCCAATCTAATATTTCTAAATGCTTTAACTCATGATGTGTGTTAACAAGCTCTCGTAAGGCTTGAGCTTGTTCTATACTCCATTGATGATAATCTCTGTCGTATGTGAGATCAATAGCTGCCTTGTTCATGAGTGAAACTCCTCAATAATAATATTGTAACTGTTAGATAACCCGTTCATTTCCCCCATCTAAAGGAACTTGTGCTGCTGTTGTTTTCTCAAATAAGCGATCGCACATATTAGCAGCCAACTCGGCCACATCATGACTGGTTACTTCCACTTTTAAAACATTATTAGTCTTATATTCTTCTATCGTTAAACCATAATTTTTTGCCCTAGTTTCTAACACTTCTTCTGTCCAAATACCCGTATCAAATACTCCATTAGGATGAATAGAATTAATGCGAATCTTATCCTTACCCCATTCCAACGCAGCCACACGGGTTAATTGATTTAACGCAGCCTTAGACGCAGAATAAGCAGCAGCCCCTGGTCCCGGTGCTGGAACATTTTTAGAGCCGATAACCACCATTCTACCCCCGTTAGGAGCCATTTTTAAGAAGGGATGAACTTCTCGCATTAACACCAGATTAGCATCGAGGTTAATACTCATAATGCGTCGCCATTGTTCCGTAGATAGGTGAGAAATGGGGCTACTCGCAGGGAAAATACCAGCATTGAGGATCACCATATCAACCCCCCCGAAGCGTCTTATCGTCGTCTCTAAGGCTTGCTTAATAGCTGTTTCATTAGTCAGATCACAAACAACACCACAAAAGTCCGATCCTTTGTGTAGGTCAGTAACACCTTCATTAATATCTAACCCGACCACTGCGGCCCCGCGCTTTAACAAAGACTCAACGCAAGCTTTACCAATGCCCGAAGCTGCGCCGGTAACGATCGCAACTTCTCCCATAAATGGCGGTGTTTGGCCCCCCTTGGCCAGTTTAGCTTGTTCGAGTTCCCAGTATTCCACATCAAAAATGTCTTGAGACGGTAACGCTTGATAACCGCCTAATAAGGTCGCCCGTTGGATGATATCAATGGTATGGTCATAAATGTCAGCAACAATGTTGGCAGCTTTGGCATTTTTTCCGATCGCACACATTCCTAATTCTGGATCTAAAATCACTCTAGGTGCCGGATCAACCATTGTTTTGCTGTCCTTCGCCTGGGCTAAATGAGTCTTAAAGTAGTTTTCATACTGGGTTACGTACCCCTGTACATCCTTTCCTACTAGGGGAGTTCTTTTCGTTCTAATCACGTGATCGGGAGTCGCTGGACCTTGTTGAGAAATGGTATTAATATCTTCTCGTTGAGCAAAACTAAGGGTTTTTTCAGTTTGTTGTAGGGAGAGAATGACGGGAAAACCAGCAGCAACAGAGATTTGATGACGCAGTTGAGCTAATGTTTCACTTAAAGATGTTTCAGGTACATTCACCGCCTTTTGAGGAATATCCCAAGCTTGATGCTGTTTGAGATAGTCTTCTGCTTCGGTGACTAATTCAATCATCCGTTCATAAGATTCTTTGGCCGTGTCCCCAAAGGAAAAAATACCATGATTCATCAACACCATACCAATGGTATTATCTCCTTTTTGCTTTTGAAATTCTTCGGCGCACAAACGAGCTAGATCAAAACCTGGCATAATGTAGGGAATGATCACAATGCGATCGCCGTATATTTCTTTGATGCGTCGTCTTCCTTCTGCTGTGTTAGTAACGGTAACCACTGCATCAGCGTGGGTGTGATCCACATATTTGTACGGTAAAATAGCATGGAGGATGGTTTCAACGGAAGGTGAAGGAGCATTAGCGCGGAGCATCTGAGTTTTCAACTCATTAACCATCTGTGAGTCTGATAAGCTACTTAGTTGGGCTAATTTGAGCAAATGAGGCATTCTTACTCCAGAAAAACCCCCTTCTTCGATGGTAGCTAAGTCCCAACCACTGCCTTTAACATAAAGTATCTCTTCGGTTTCACCAACAATATTATCTTGACGTATTTTGACCGATGTATTGCCACCACCATGCAATACTAAAGACGGGTTTTGTCCTAATAATCTCGAAGTATAAACTCTCAGGGCTAAATCTGTTTTATATTTAGCTGCGTCTTGGTCATTCCACAAACTTTTCATCAGCAGATAGGTTGAGTATCAAACATCTATCTTAACTGTATAACAATCTGATACGAAAAAAAACTCAGGATCACAACATTTATTAATTATCCTGAGTTGATGTAATGTTTAAACTTTTGCAAATAATTGAGATTAAATTTTTGTTAATTGTTCCCCTAAAAGATGCTCGTCTTTCATTGCATCTTCCCATTCCAACATGGGATCAACTTTGACATTTTGATCTTTTTCTAATAATTGACTAACAAAGTTTTCATAACCTTCTAAAGTATTAAACATAGATGGAGTTTCGCTTCTATACATTTTTACCTCTTATACTTTTTAGACTAATTAGTAAGCAGAGAAATTATTTCAATGTTAACTGCTTAATTCATTTCAATACAAACTGAGTTAAATAGGATAAGTCAAAACAACAGCTTAGTTTCAAGCTTAATCTTTATTCTCAGAGATGTAAACGCGAAAACTCACCCATTTTTATCCGTATATTTATAACAGAAAAAATACTGATCATGATTTTGATAAAGGAATTTTACGGAAAATCTATTAATTATTAATTATTTAGTGGTATATTATTCACTAATTTAACAAAAGTGATTGTTTAAACTTTAATTAAGAAAAGATTATGATTGTTCTTAATAATCTCAGTGTCATTTATGAAGATGAAACAGTCGGTTTAGAGAATATTTCTCTTGAATTTACTCCAGGAGAATTTACGGTACTTTTAGGGGCTTCTGGTGCAGGAAAATCAACTCTTTTACGTTGTATTAATCTTCTTACAATTCCTACTAGGGGTCAAGTCATTGTTGACGGTTTAGGAACTTTAAATAACCCTAAAGCTTTAAGAAAACACCGACAAAAAACGGGTATGATTTTTCAGCAACATCAATTACTTCCTCGACAAACTGCCCTTAAAAATGTTTTGATTGGTCGTTTAGCCTATCATTCTACTTTCAGAAGTTTTTTTCCTTTACCCAAAATTGATCAAATAATTGCCTTAGATTGTTTAGACAGAGTTGGCTTATTAAATAAAGCTTTAACTCCCGTTAAACAACTAAGTGGAGGACAACAACAACGGGTAGGAATAGCCAGAGCTTTAGCTCAACAACCTCGATTTCTTTTAGCAGATGAACCCGTTGCTAGTTTAGATCCTGGAAGTTCACATAAGATATTAGCTAATCTCAAAAAAATTTGTCAAGAAGATGGCATTGGTGCCGTAGTTAGTTTACATCAAATTGATTTAGCTTTAGAATACGGCGATCGCATTATTGGTCTTGCAGGGGGAAATATCCTGTTTGATAGTCATCCCTCAGAAATTAAATCGCAACAGTTAGAAAAAATTTATCAAACTTCTTCCTTGATGAAAACAGTTTAATTGTTATCTAAATTACATTATAAGAAACTTTAACGATCTTGATTTTTTAGTAAAAATGTTTATAATCAACGGTAAACATATTCAGATTAAAAGAAGTATGCTCACTTTCATTTTTAAAAAATCCTTAACCACTGTTGTTTCTCTTTCTTTATTAACTGTAATCGGTTGCGGTACACCAAATACCGAAATCTCAAATAATAATCCTGAAAATACCAAAGTGGATACAAAAGCAAACCCAGAAAAATTAGTGGTTGCTTTGTTACCCGATGAGTCAGCTTCTACAGTGATTCAAAATAATAAGGGGTTAGAAGTCTACTTAGAAAAACAACTAAATAAAGATATTGAATTATTCGTTAGTACCGATTATTCTTCTATGATCGAAGCAGCGAGTAACGGTAGATTAGACTTAGCCTATTTTGGACCCTTGTCCTATGTCCTAGCAAGAACTAAAAGTAATATAGAAGCCTTTGCAGCATTAGAGAAAGATGGAGAAGCTACCTACAAATCTGTGCTTATTGGTAATGCAGAAGCTGGTATTGATTCTTATGACAAAATAGAGGGAAAAACAATGGCTTATGGAGATCAAGCTTCTACTTCTAGTCATTTAATTCCTAAGTCAATGTTAATGGAAAAAGAGTTAAAAGCAGAAGAAAACTATAAAGAGGTGTTTGTGGGTTCTCATGATGCTGTGGCTGTCGCTGTTGCTAATGGAAAAGCCCAAGCTGGAGGACTAAGTAAGCCCATTTATACTGCTTTAATAGAAAAGGGAACTATTGACAAAAATAAAGTCATTTTAATCGAAGAATCTAAACCATTCCCCCAATATCCTTGGACTATGCGATCTGACTTAGAACCTCAACTAAAACAGCAAATTAAACAAGCTTTTCTAGAACTCAAAGATGAGGCAGTTTTAGAACCATTTAAAGCAGAGGGGTTTCAATCAGTAGAAGACAAAGATTATAATGTTGTCCGAGACTTAGGAAAAATCCTCAATCTTGATTTTTCCAAACTTAATTAATGTACACCTTGAGTAAGTGCAAAAATACCTTATTTGTTTAGGGATAAAAATGTTAGACTATCGAATAAGATTACTTGCTTTTATTAAATGAAAAGTAAAATTATATTAGGTAAAATCTGATAAATTTATCTCTATTTTTTATTAATTAAACAGGGTAAGAATGACAAGTAATCAACATAAATACGATAACTTGCTACGTCAGCAAAAAAATCTCTGGTATCGAACATTAGTAAATACAATAATTCTAATTTTAATTATTATTATTAGTTTTGCTATTGTTGGTTTATTAGATATAAATCGTTTGTCTGAGGGAATTCCTGACCTTCTACAAATGGTAGCGCAAATGTTACCTCCAGATTTTACTCGCGTTCATGACTGGATTGAACCCTTAATCGATACCCTAGCCATGAGTATTGCAGGAACAGGAATGGCTATCATTTTTTCTTTACCTATTGCTTTAGGAGCGGCACAAAATACCAGTCCCCATCCTTTGATTTATTTTATATCAAGAATCATTTTGAATATAGCAAGAGCAATTCCTGAATTACTTTTAGGAATTATCTTCGTTGCTGCTGTTGGTTTTGGCGCACTTCCTGGGGTATTAGCATTAGGATTTCATTCTATTGGTATGGTAGGAAAATTCTTTGCTGAGTCCATAGAACATACAGATAAAGCTCCTATTGAAGCAGCAAAATCTGTTGGTGCAAACCAGTTACAAATCATTTTTAATTGCATCTTACCCCAGGTTTTACCCCAGATAGCTGATGTTACTTTTTATCGCTGGGAGTATAATTTTAGAGCTTCTTTAGTATTAGGTGCAGTGGGTGCTGGTGGTATCGGATTTGAAATTATCGGGGCATTACGTTTACTCAAATACCAAGAGGTATCTGCCTTATTATTAGTAGTATTAGTTATGGTAACATTAGTCGATAGTTTAGGTAACTTTTTAAGAAAAAAATTCATTTAAACAAATATAATATGAGTCAAAAACCTAAAGTTGTTATTACCCATTGGATTCATCCCGAAGTCATTGACTATTTAAACCCATATTGTGAGCTTATTCTCAATCAAACCAAAGAAACCTTAAGCCGAGAAGAAGTTATTAATAGAAGTAGAAATGCTCAAGGATTAATGGTTTTTATGCCCGATCATATTGATGTAAAATTTTTAGAAGCCTGCCCTAACTTAAAAGTAATTTCGGGCGCATTAAGAGGTTATGATAATTTTGATGTAGAAGCTTGTACTAAACACAATATTTGGTTTACTATTGTTCCTGATTTATTAGCTGCTCCCACAGCAGAATTAACGATAGGATTATTAATAATATTAGCTCGTAGAATGTTAGAAGGCGATCGCTTAATTCGTTCTGATAATTTTCAAGGTTGGAAACCTCAACTATACGGTACAGGATTATTAAATAAAAGCCTAGGAATTATTGGTATGGGAAAATTAGGAAAAGCCTTGGCTAAACGATTAGTCGGCTTTGATATGAACTTGTTATATACCGATCCTATTTCCTTAACAAATCAGCAAGAAAAAGATTGGAAAATCAGTAAAACTTCCTTAGAAGAATTATTAAGTAAAAGTGACTATGTTGTTCTAATGGTTTCCTTAGTTCCTGATACCTATCATCTAATTAATGAAAACACCTTGAAACTAATGAAACCCAAGAGTTTCTTAATTAATCCTTGTCGGGGTTCAGTAGTAGATGAAAATGCAATAGCGGATGCCATTAAATCAGGACATTTAGCCGGGTATGCTGCTGATGTTTTTGAAATGGAAGATTGGGCGATCGCAAACCGTCCAAAAAGTATCAATCAAACCTTATTAACTGATATAAAACATACCTTTTTTACACCTCATTTAGGCTCAGCAATTAATGATGTTCGTCGTGAAATAGCTATAGAAGCAGCTAAAAATATTATTGAAGTTTTCTCAGACAACAGACCAAAAAGTGCCATAAATAATATTATATAGAAAAAACTTGATTTTTAAGAATTTTTTAGATTATAATCTTTAAAATAAAATATAACTATACCAATAAAATAGTAATATATAAAACAATGATTACCCAATCTCAACCTCAACAAGAAGCCACTTGGTTAACCATTATTCGCTTGTTAAGATGGGATAAACCAGCAGGTAGACTAATTTTAATGATTCCTGCACTATGGGCTATTTTTCTAGCAGCAAGAGGGATTCCCCCCTTACCCTTAGTTGGAGTTATTATATTAGGAACCTTAGCCACCAGTGCAGCCGGATGTGTGATCAATGATCTCTGGGATAGAGATATTGATTCTCAAGTAGAAAGAACCCAAACACGACCTTTGGCTGAGCGATCGCTATCTATCAAAGTTGGTATTCTGATCGCTTTTATTGCCCTTATTTGTGCTGCAATCTTAGCCTTTTATCTCAACACATTAAGCTTTATATTATGCGTTGCTGCTGTTCCTTTGATTGTCTGTTATCCTTTAGCTAAACGAGTCTTTCCCATTCCTCAATTAGTGTTATCTTTAGCTTGGGGTTTTGCCGTATTAATTAGTTGGACGGCTGTAACAGGACAATTAGAAAATCATACTTGGGTATTGTGGGGAATTACCGTCTTTTGGACATTAGGTTTTGATACCGTTTATGCGATGTCTGATCGAGAGGACGATAAAAAAATAGGCGTTAATTCTAGTGCTTTATTCTTTGGTAAATATGCAGGGGAAGCAGTCGGAATATTCTTTGCGATTACAGCCGGATTATGGGCTTATTTAGGAGTTACAATGCACCTAAATTTAGGGTTTTGGATAACATGGGTTATTGCTTTAGTGGGTTGGATGATACAATATATCCGTTTAAGTTCTCCTGAAATTCCTCAACAAACCTATGGTCAAGTATTCAGGCAAAATGTTGTGATCGGCTTTATTGTATTAGGAGGAATTATAGTTAGTATTACTCTAAAATGATTAACTCCAAAGAAATTTACGACTTATTAATCGATTATGGCCAAACCAATACCCCCGTTGAAGAAATTATTATCGGCTTAACCTGGACACTGTGTAAAGCCGAAGGGATCGGATTATGTATGAGTCCGGCTATTCCTACCCGTACCCTATCTTGGTCAGGAACCTTAGTGAATCAACCCATCCAAGAATTATCATCATGGTTGCGATCGTGGGATGCTTATCAAGCAACTGTAGCGATGGCTGCCATCAATGCTATTATTAACCACCATTCTCCCTTACTTCAAAAAGCGATCGCCCTTCCTGTGGCAACATCGGCTAATTTGTCCGTATTTGAGTATTTTCTTCCTCAACTCCAAGGTAAACAAGTTTCGGTCATTGGCCGCTATCCAGGGTTAAAACAGTATGAAAAAACCATGAATATCAATGTCATTGAACTCAACCCTACCCCTGGAGACTTTCCTGCCACTGCCTCAGAATATTTACTTCCCTCATCTGACTGGGTATTTTTAACCGCCACATCTATTCCTAACAAAACTTTTCCCCGTCTTGTAGAATTATCTCAGAATGCCACTGTCGTTTTGATGGGGCCAACCCTTCCCTGGTTAAAGGAATTTGCTGATTTTGGTATTAACTATTTAGCTGGTGTTACCGTTAGCAATTCTACCGCCTTAAGACAAACGGTTGCCGAAGGCGGAGGCGTAAGAATCTTTGAAACAGGCGTACAATATCATTTGTTATCATTAAATTAAGGTATTTTGATAAAATAACTTAATGATCTAAAAAGTTACATAAATACTAGATGGCAAGTGATATAACGTTTTAATCACTCCACTGAAAAATTTATCACTTCATATATCTTTAAGTAGTTTCCTGTTGTTCTCCGTAGAATTAAGTAAACTTCCGTTAAACCGACTTTTGAAGAATAGTATAAATCCCGTTGTAAGTAACATCCCCTTCATTTTAGGCTAAGTATAGTCAATTGGTTGCCAACAACAGTACAACGGTGCATATTTGCTATGTATAGCCCTACCAAAGAAAACGTTAAACTCGAAACCCTTAATTTGTTTCAAGCGTATCAAAAAACACCCAAGCCTACACTAAGAAATAAAATTTTAGAATTAAATTTTGGTTTGGTTCGTAAAGAAGCACATCATTGGGTTCATCAATGTCCAGAGAGTTACGAAGATTTAGTTCAAGTGGGTAGTTTAGGCTTAATTCGTGCCATTGAACGGTTTAGTATTGAAAAAGGTCATGCTTTCAGTTCTTTTGCTATTCCCTATATTCGAGGCGAAATTCAGCATTATTTGCGGGATAAAAAATATACTGTTCGTATTCCCAGACGTTGGCTAGAATTGGGAAGACAGTCTATGAATGTGCGCCGAGAATTTAGAGAAAAATTTAACCGGCAACCAACAGATTCAGAAATTGCTCAAGTCTTAGAAATTTCCTTAAAAGAATGGCAAGAAATTAAACTCGCTTTTCAAAACAGAGAACCTGTTAGTTTAGATGTGAAAGTTAGTAGTGAGGGAGAAGGACAAACCAGTTTAGGAGACTTAGTTCCTGATGCTAACTATCGTAGTTTTCAACTAGCACAAGAAGATCAAATTCGTCTCCAACAAGCATTAGAACAATTAGAAGAAAGAACTAGAAATATTCTCGAATTTGTTTTCCTTAAAGACTTAACTCAAAGAGAAACAGCCGAACAGTTAGGTATTAGCGTAGTTACCGTTTCTCGCCGAGTCAAAAAAGGATTAGAAATACTCAAACAAAATATGCACAAAGAGATATGTTAATTAATATATAAACTACACCCTATCATTTGAATAACAAGGATGTTAACTGATCATACGAAATTCACTTTTAAAACTAGACTAACATAATCTATTTTTTGTTTATTGTCTATCTTCGTTAGTAGTTGATGATAATTCTGAACTTCTACCCACGAAAAATGACAAAAGCTTTCTCTGAAGGTAGTTGTAGCGATTTTCGTAATACCCGTAACTGTACACAATCTCTCTCAAGGTTATATGAAGTGGGTTTAAGCAAACTGCACTTATATAGTTCAATAGTACAGCGATCGCTAAAAGCCTTTATAGATAGGGTTTACAGAAAGTAGTATATTTATTATGTGAGGAGAAGTTCAGATAATCCGATAATGATAAGAGCAAAGTAATTACCTTATGTCTTATTTATAAACCTAGTTTGATTTTTGTCGATTTAGAAATCCTTGATACAGAGGGTTAGAAAATTTGTCATCAACTAGATAAACACTTAAGTTTAGCAACATTTACTATTATTGGGTTAGTTGAAAAAGAAAGTATCGTTGAACGTTTACAAAATAAAATTTTAGGGTATTCTATTTTAAGAAGGAAACCATTAAATAAAAAAGAAATATTAAAAATAATTTGGCAATATTTACTCCAAGTATGGGCTGCTTAATTCAGTCATTCCATTGATGGTAACTGAACTGTCAAAGCAGAAAATAGTCACAGCGTAAAGATTATCAACTTGGTTCACAGTTCTTCATAAAATACGATGAATCTCAAGGTGAGAAGAAATCACAAAAAATTATTGTTTTAAGCTTATCAAAAACCCCCGTCAGACAGTAAAATTGTAATAAAAGTAGGCGACAATAATGTCCCAAGTTCACTTATCCGCTACTGAAAAAACCCCCTCTAATCACAGCATTGACTGGAACAAAGTCGGTCGTCTTATGCTGAAGTACTCTTTACCCATCAACCCCATGAGTACCCAACCGAATAATAAAGGAAACCAGAGGAATAACTTATCTATTTATTTAGACTGTATCCAGAATCATAATGGTAGCCACGCTGATTCAAAACACCTTAAGCTAAAATCATCTGAAAGAGTAAATGGGAATCAGAATCAAACTGAATCATTATTTGAATATATTTGTGATTTAGATAAAAAGCAAAGAAAAATAGGGAACATTGCCATTGTCGGGGAATCAGGAACGGGTAAAAGTCTTTATTTACAAAAAATTGCCCATTGGATGTTAGATAAGACAGATTTTATACCCATTTGGCTGTCAGTCGAGCAGCTAACAAATCTTAGCTTAGAGACTTATTTAACCGATAAATGGTTAATTCAATGCTCAAAACATTATCGAACACAAAACAAACTTTCACAGCAAGTGTGGCAAGAGTCTTTTCAAGTATTATTAGAAAGTGGACGAGTTTGGTTATTAGCCGATGGGATTGATTATTTATTAGCTAAATCTATCAATGATAGGCATCAGTCTCCCCTGAATGTTTTGAGAAAAGAACGACATGATCTAATTGGCAATTGTCATTTAATGCTAACCTGTCAAACCGTTACTTGGAAAATGCAACCGCAAGCTTTAGCCAAATTTGACATTTATCAAACAAAGTCTCTAGATAATGAAAGTGAAATCCAACAATTTGTTAAGCAATGGTTTGTTCCCTATTCATCTCAACAAGAAAATCCAGAAAGTAAGGAAAACTTAGGAGAAAAAATATCTCATTTATTAAGCCAACCGGATAAGCAACATCTTCACAAATGGCTAACAAATCCCCTGAGACTATCTTTATTCTGTCGTTTTTTGCAGAAAAATCCTCAAACCTTACCCCAAACTGCAGCAACTCTCTATCAAGTTTTAGTTGATGAATTTTATCAATGGCAAGCAGAAACGACCCACGTTACTCCAGAAGTACAACAACAGTTAAATCAATTCTTAACTCAGTTAGCATTTAATCATCAACACAGGGAAAATACTTCTGCCCCGATTGTCCAAAAGATGATTGAAGATAATCGATCTTTACTATCTTTAAGTTTACAACTCCATTGGTTGAGACCAATAGGGATAATAAGTAAACAAGAGAAAGATAATCAGTACCGATTTGAAGATCAAACATTTGAAGACTATTTCGCTGCTTTAGCTATTGATAATTGGCAATATTTTCTTAATAAAGAGACAGTCACTTTAGAAATTTTCAGTGACCAATGGCAACAAGTATTGCTATTTTGGTTAGGAAGAGAGGATATTGTCTTAGAAGAAAAAGAAGCCCTAATCAAGGCTTTAATTAGCTTTGAAGATGAATGTGGTCAAGAGAATTTTTATGGATTTAGGGCTTATTTAATGTCCGCTATAGCCTTATCAGAATTTCCTACTTGTTCTTTAAGGGAAAATATCATAGAACAAGTGTTTACATGGGTATTAGCTGACACCGATTCCCAAAACTTATCTGCATTAGCAACTAGACAGGTAATGGGTGATCTTTATCGTCCTTTAGTCATTACTCATCTTATCGATTTGATCACTAACAATCCACAAGCATCAAATCAACAACGAGCATTATACTATTTAGAAAGATTGGGTAGAGGAAATACTGAAGTAATCGCTACTTTAACTCAATGTTTACAAACCACCGATGACGAAATCCTCCGTTGGCAACTAGCTGAAACCTTAGGAAACATAGATCAAGGTAATCCGACTGCCATCAATGTCATCGTTAAAGCATTAGAAACCGCTAACAGTGAATCAGACTATCAAAAAGCCTTTTTAGGGTTAGAAAAAATTGCACAAGGAGAGGGACAAGGCGTTAAAGCCTTAGTTCGTTTATTACATCATCAACCTAGCCCTAATTTAAGGCGACGAATCTTTCAGTGTTTAGAAATTGTTGGTCAAGGAAATGCAACGGCGATCGCTATTTTAGTGCAATTAATTCGGACAACCAAAGATGAAACGATTAGACGACAAGCAGCAGAAAGCCTAGAAAAAATTGATCCCGGAAATCCCACGGCTATTGCGGGTTTAATTAAATTAATGGAGACAACCACTACTCCCAGTATTCGTCAAGAAGTAGTTTATAGTTTAGGGGAAGTTTGTCCAGGAAATAGTCAAGCAATTACTGCTTTAATTCATCTCCTTGACGAGAATGAAGATACTTATCTTCGTTGGATTGCTATTAGTAGTTTAGGAAAAATTGGATTAGGAAATCAAAAAGCTATCACGACTTTAGAAAAATTAATCCACCCTGATGAACCTTTATTAATTCGCAAAGAAGCCTTAGATAGTTTAGGAAAAATTGATCCCAATAATCCTACAATTGTGAAAGCATCGATACAATTAATGGAACAAGTGGATAATGAAGAAAGTTATCGAGAAATTGCAGAAAATTTAGGGAAAATTGATCCAGGTAATCCCACTTCTATTAATGCTTTAACTAAACTATTACAAATATCAAGAGATCAGTTTATTTTACGTCAAGTTGCTGTCAGTTTAGGCAAAATTGATCCAGGCAATTTAGAAGCGTTGATGGTTTTAGTGAATCTCATTCAATCGACTCGTGATCCAGATATTCGTAGTCTAGCAGCAGAAAGTTTAGGAGACATTAGTCAAGGTAATCCCGCAGCGATCGCCACACTAATTAGACTGTTAGAAACCAGTTCTCATCTAGAAAGTCGTCGTTGTGCAGCTAAAAGTTTAACTAAAATTGCTGTAGGAAATAAAGGGGCGATCGCTGCCTTTCTCAAAATTCTGCCAACTATTAAGGATCAAGACTTAGGAAAACAAGTTGCTGAAGGCTTAATCACTATTTTGCCACAAAAACAAATGCCCCAAGTGGTGACTCAATTACGGGATTATCTCCTTAAAACTAACTTGGAAAAATATTCTCCTTGCTATCAAGTAATGTGGCACTGCGCCCAACATTTATCTTATCAGACCTTTACTGAAGCTTGGCATCAACGTAATTTACCTGAGCAACTTCCATCATCTTCTCAAATTGCTGAACCCAAACCAGCAGAAACCATAACTGTGTTTGAGAAGTTACGACAACAAATAAATAATAATTCTCAGTTAGAATCTACTCAAATCATTTGGATAGAGAGTCGTCGTTTTATTGATCCAGACAATCCTTCTATTGATATTTACGATCAAATGTTAGAACAAGATTGTTTAGCATTTGAGCATGGTTTACCAGAAACCCTTTCTAAACTCCGTCTTTATTGGCATCTATTACAAAGAAAATCTCCTAAAAGCCCATTAATTTTACTATTTTATGAGGAAGCTAAGGATAGTGCTGATTCTAGCTTATCTACCCATCTTCTAAAGAGTTTAGAGAAGTTTAAGGGTATTATTGGCGTGATCACCAGACAGGAATCATCAGGATTATTTCTTTTTTCTCCTGATGATCCTCAATTAGGGGAAACCCTCTTACACTGGATCACTCAGAAGGTTAAACTAAGCCAGGCTGTCACCAGCCCGACTCGTCTTCAGAACCGGACGTGAAAGTTTCCCTTCATCCGGCTCCTCTGTAAATAGGCTCCTGTTATGAGTACCATTGACCAATGTGGGTAAGTCGTCTTTCCACTCCCATTTGATAATTTCAAAATGAAAGTTGATTTCTTTTAGGGTTTTATCCCATATTTTTTGACTTTTATAGGACTTGATATCCTTTAAATCCCTTTTGGTTTTTGTATCATGGCAATGTAAATGTAGTGCTTGGAGATTATCTTTTAGGTTATTACCCCCTGCTTTTAGAGGTGTTATATGGTCGGTTTCGATTTTATCTCCAGGCATGAAGGTTAATCCACAATGATTACACTTACCCTTTTGCTTTTTGAGCAGTGTGGCAACTGATTTTTTCATTTCAGGATGTTTTCCCATTCTAGAAGCCCAGTAGTTCGTGTTTCCATCGTATGGGCTTGAATTACCTTTTACTTTGGTGTATCTAACTACTTCTGTTTGGCTATGTCTAAATAGGGTGTATTCTTTGTTTTTGAATTTACATCCGAAAACCCAGTTGTTTGTTCCTATGGTATGCCAATATTTCTTGACCACCCATTTTTTTGATTTTTTGGTGTGTCTTCGCAACGCCCATCTGTATAACTTTAACCATAGTAAATGGTCAAGTTTTTTGTAGGTTTCTGAACTGCATACTGCTCGGTAGTAGTTTGACCATCCTCTGATAACTGGTGTTAATTTATTTATTAACTTCCATTGAGGTGATGCTTTATGTTTATCTACTATTTGAGCTAGTTTTCTATAGTGTTCATTTACCTTCTCTTTTTCTGGTTTGATGATTGTTTTGAATCCTAACCTTTCTCCTTTGGTATTTTTACCAGATTGGTTTTTTCCTACTTTATATTGTCTAATATAAAAACCTAAGAAATTGAACCCTGGTTTGTTTCCTTGATGTTCATTCAAGGTGTTTAGTATTTTGGTTTTTTCTTGGCTTAATTCTAGACCTGTTGGTTTCAACCAATCTTGAATTATTTCCTGACAGGATTCTATTACGTTCAGTTTTTCATGGATTATTACGAAGTCATCTGCATATCTGATTAAGGAGAGGGAGCTTAAGTTTAAGTCCTTTCTTCCTTCCCATGTAGCAGCATATTCTTTAATCCTGTTTTCCATTCCGTGTAGTGCAATATTGGCTAATAAAGGTGAGCAAATTCCACCTTGAGGGGTTCCTTTTTCTGGAAATATTGTATTTCCTTGGTCGAAAATCCCTGCTTTCAGCCATGCTCTTATTTGTCTCCTTAATGTCGGAAATGTATTTATTTTCTCAAGGAGTTTTGAGTGGTTTATACGGTCAAAGCATTTACTTATGTCTGCATCTAGAACATATTTAGCCTTATATCTGATTTGATTGAAAATCGCCTCAATTGCGTCTTGACAGCATCTTCCAGGTCTGAATCCATAAGAATTTTCTTCAAACCTTGCTTCCCATTCGGGTTCTAATGCTGATTTGACTAAGGCTTGTTTTGCTCTATCTTGCATGACCGGTATTCCCAAGGGTCTTTCTTTTCCATTGGCTTTAGGTATCCAGACTCTACGTACAGGTTTGGCTTTATCCTTGAGCTTTAGGTTTTGGGCTAAGATTAATCGTTGTTTAGGTGTCAGTGATTTGACTCCATCGACTCCGGCTGTCTTTTTCCCTTTATTTTCTTGGGTTACTTTTCTGACCGCTAATAATTTGGCGTAATAAGAATTAAGGAGTGTTTTTTGAAGTTTTCTAACCTTCTTAATATCGCCATTGACACTGGCTTGATAGATTCGCTTCTGAAGCTTGAACACAGATTTTTCGGCTTTGTGCCAATTAATTTGGTTCCATTCCACTGTATTTGGTTTCAAATCAGTTTTAGACATATTTGCCTCTACTTACTCAACTATCTTCCTATATACAGTCAGTACGTCAGCTTATCCTCGGCATTACCCTTCTTTACTTTTGTTTCAGTAAAGCTATCCTCGTCATTTCGAGTTAAGGCATTTGCTTTTTACTGAATCCTACTCCCCCTATAACCTCCAAATTGGAGATTTTACATCTTGGTTGACTACTCAGAGATTCGACCATTTCTGAGAGTTATAGAGGGGTTTCCTCGTTCCGAATATCCGTTGATATGAACCTTTAGGATGTGTCTCTTCACCGAGAGAGATTGGTGTTGTATTACCTACAACCTGATTAGGTAATAATCATTTTCTCTGTTGACTTTTTGTCTATAGCCTTTGTTCAGTCTATTTGGCTATTTAGCGATAACGATGATTGTGACTTTTAACCTCTCTGCCGAGTGCCATTGATGTTGTATCACTTACTTATAAATTAAGTGACAATATTTGCACTTTTATCCTTTTGGTGTAGCTTATCAGTCTATTTAGCTACTTCGGTTTTTCGACAGTTATGGTACTTTGAGCTAAAGCTCTATCCATAGATTCTTGCTAGAAGATTAACCGAATTTAGACTATCAGTTAATACCCCGTTTAACCCTGCTTTACGGATTGAAGACCACTCGCTACCGTAAGGGTTATGCTTTTACTCCCAACACCGAGAGAGTAGGGCTTGAGATTTTAAGGATTTGTTATTATTTGCCACCTATTTTCTTTTGTGATATTGTCACTTGATAGGCATCCTCACCTACACGGATATTCAGTTATCATGGTTCTGATAAATCAGTTCCAAGCTAGTTCTACCAAGGATTTAACCTTGTTTTGAACTAAACGAGTCGCACTTATAATAAACCGACATAATGTAGGGGTCCATGACCAGTAATTAACTCAATCAGTAACCCGATAAACCCTACCATAGCGAGTCTTCCATTCCAAACCTCAGCAGCCGTGGTCATTCCCCACTGCCAACGTTCTTGAGGATACATTTTCATGTTTTTCTTAGGATGAGTGACAGAATCAAAGGTAACAGGGGTTTCTTGCAGAGAATGAGTAACTAAATCTGCTAAAGCGTCAATAAACAGGGGATGGGTATTTAAAGCCGGAACCCTTAGAAAATTAGTAATTCCTGCTTCTTCTGCTACTTCACGGTATTCGATATCAATTTCTTGCAAGGTTTCTATATGTTCCGAGACGAAACTAATGGGAACCACCAATAAATCTTTAACCCCTTGTTCTCCGAGTTCTTGTAATGCTTCTTCGGTGTAGGGTTTTAACCATTCCACGGGACCCACTCGACTTTGATAGGCTAGGGTGTAAGCATTGGGACGATTAAGGGTTTTCATGATTAAACGGGTACAAGCTTCAATTTCTGCTTGATAGGGATCGCCCGCTTCTTCAACGTAGCTTTGAGGAACCCCGTGCGCACTAAAAAAGATATGAATTTGATCTGGGTTAGGACACTTATCTAATTCTTGGGCAATGAGATCAGCCATTGCTTTCAAATACAAAGGATGATCGTACCAAGAAGGGATTAAGGTATATTCGATTTGTCTCAACATCGGATCAGCTTCCCACATTTCTTCGAGTACCCGAAAACTCGAACCACTGGTACTAATAGAAAATTGCGGATAAAGGGGAAGGATGACTAATTTACGGAGGCGATCACGTTTGATACGGGTAATGGCTTCTTCTGTAAAAGGATACCAATAGCGCATCCCGATATAGATATCGGCTTTCTGACCAATTTGGGCTAATTTCTGTTCCAGGGCTTCTCCCTGGGCTTCTGTAATCTTTCTGAGGGGTGACCCTCCCCCAATCTGGCGATAATTGTCTTGGGATGTATTGGTTCTGGCTGTAGAGATAAACCAAGCTAACGGTTTTTGTAGCCAAGGAAAAGGCAATCGGATAATTTCTGGATCAGAAAATAGATTAAACAGAAAAGGGCGAACATCTTGTAATTGTTCTGGACCCCCTAAATTTAGTAATAAGACCCCAACGCGATCCATAATTTTATATAGATAGTTAACATTTTTTGATTCTTTACTAAGTGTAACAATATTTGAACCGCTAATAAAAGTTTTCAATTGGGTTGATCAATATATCCATTGGCAAGTTTGGAGTTTAGCGTTCGGAGTGATGATTGATTCAAGATATAATAAGGGTCTGAGTCTTCTTTCGGATTTTTAGTTGTCCATCAATTACCTTGAGTCGAATTTAGATTATTGATAGTCCATAGCCAATCATCTTTCTTATTAAGATTGACAAAAAACTATACACTTGTTTGGTTAAAAATAAGAACATCATTCAATATATCGGTCTAATTTGACTTTTTATGACTCGAATACTTATCTAACATGAGTATTTACCTAGTCAGCTATCAAGGTTAGAATAATCAGACTCATTTGATTATCTCAGTAAGAATAAGAAAGTTTGAAAGACTCCTACTAAAAAGCCTAAAATTCCTCCTAGATTGACAATTGCTTGTAATTCACTTTTAACAATACCTTGAACTGCCATTTCTAAGTTTTCGGGAGAGGTAGCATTAACGCGATCAATGATAACTTTATCAATAGATAAAATAGGAATGGCTTGAGCTACAATTCTTTCTAAATCTTCTTCTAAATATTTTTCTAAAATCAAGGCTAATTCTTCACTAATTGTTTCTAGAGATGTGGTTAAGGCTGCTGAATTTTGTACTCGATTAATAATCAAAATAGATAATTGTTCCCAATCAACAGTTTTACCAAAATCTTGAATAAATTTTCCACCACTTTGTTGAATATAAATTTGTACCGTTTCACGGGTTGTTTTACGAAGTTGCCGAACCGTAGACACGGGTAAATTTTGTAAAGAAAGACTTTGTAACCATTCTCTTAAACGACTACGTACTTCTAAAGATAATAAAATTTCTTTCAACCGAGTATTAGCAACTTCTTTTTCTTCTAAACAAAAACTTCTTAGTCGTAATAACGTATTACGAACTCCGAACAAATTAGCCACAACCCAATATGTACCACTGGTTTTTTCTCTAACTCCTTCATCAATAACTTGGATATTTCTTTCTGTTAAAAAATCCACTAATGCTTGTCGTAAAATATCGGGAGGAAGAACTCCTTCTAATAACCAATCTGCAAACTGCCTTGCTTGAGCATCTGTTAGTTTAAAGTCTAAAAGAATTTGATCAAAAATTTGATTAATTTGATCTTCTAAAAAATTTTGACGACGGGCTAAAGCTTTTAAAAGTCGAGGTAAAGATTCACTAAATAAATCTTCTAAAATACCCGATAAAATCTTAGCAGTTTTTTGTTGTCTATCAGATTTGAGTTGTTTGAGTGCTAAATTTAATAACCATAAAATAGCTGCTTGTACCCGCTCCGTTTTTAAGAGACGTTTCGCTAATTTTTGTAATTCTTCTGGGGTTAATAATGACCCCATAATGGTATCAGAAACTTTTTGAGCTAATCTTCCTTGGTTACGAGGAATTAACCCTGGAGTGAACGGTAAACGTCGTTTACCAATGTAAATCGCTTTGTAAGGACGAAATAACATATTAATAGCAATATCATTGGTAAAATAACCAATAATTGATCCTGCTATAGGTGGAATAATAATTGTTGAAATTAGAGAGAAGTTAATAGAAGAAATTTCTAATACAGTCATGATAAATAATCAATTAGTTAAAAATTTAGAAGTTAGAAGTTAGAACTAATTATCCATTCTGCATTCTACATTCTTCATTCTTAATTATGCTCAGTACGAACTGTTTTTGTTGCCACTAAAACCCCCATCATTCCCCCAACGATAGGATAATGAATGACAGAATCAAACCCTACTTTCTGAGCTAATTTAACTTGATCTGTTCCTGACGGAAATCTTTCTAAACTAGGCATAATGTAAGCATATTCGTCCTTTAATCCATATTGTTGTGCGAGAGGAACCACTAGATGATCAAGATACCATTTTTGGAAGATTTGTTGCCAAGGTTGATAAGGACGATGAAAATCTAGAATAGCAACTTTAGCCTTTGGTTTGAGGACACGGTGTATTTCTTGCAAACAACGGGGTATATCCGTGACATTTCGCAATCCATAGCCCATTGTGGCACAATCAAAGGTGTTATCTTCAAAGGGTAAGTTTAAGGCATCTCCTTGAACCCATTCTAACCGTAACATAGGATACTTCTTAGAAGCTCGTTGGGCTGCGATCGCTAATAATTCTTGAGAAAAATCTAAGCCGATAACTTTCCCTGTTTTTCCTACTTTACGGGCTAATAATTGGCTTAGATCGCCACTACCACAACAGATATCTAAGCCTACATCACTGTGTTTGGCTTCAGTCCAGTTTACGGTCATTTGCTTCCAAATACGATGTTGACCAAAACTTAACCAGTTATTAAATTCATCATAAACTGGAGCAATGCGATCAAAAATTTTTTGAATATCTGTGGCAGAATGCCAAGTATTATCACTCATTATTAATTGTTGATACAATCGAGTGTCGACTATTATCTAACATTCTGTGACTATTTTAAAGATTAAGGAAGTCTAAAAAAATATAAATTAGATAAATTTTTTCAGTTATATTAATAGTCTATACTTAATTCTCAAACATAAAAAATGTAAGAATTCTCGACTTTAAAAAGATGGGACAGAGATCATTAGAGTTTGGGTTAAAATTTTAATGATTTAATCGAAAAATATATAGTTACTGTTTGTCAACAGGATCACAGATTACTTAAGATCATTAATGCAGTGATTCCAGACATAAAAAATAACATAAAAGGCTTCAAAGAAAATGAGAAGCAACAAGATAATCAAGTAAAATTGAGTACCAGTGGGAACTGGACTATTTGTATTTCAATAAATCAAGCAAAAAACATCAAAGTTCAGGAGATGAACATAACTAAAATGGTGGGTTACTACCAATTTTTAGATAAATTTATGTCTATTTAACCCACCCTACCTTGATAGTTATTCAGAATCAGAAGACTGTTCTATGTCTGAGGAAAAATGTTCTAAAAACATCCGCAGTTTCATTCGTCCAATATAAGGCCATCCTCCTGTCTCCTCAATATCGAGTAATAAATCATATAAATCGTTGCGAGTATTCGGTAAAGACGGTTCAAATAAATTAACCCGAATTTCTTGATGCAACTGTTCAAGGGTTCGCAGTAACTCAAGTATCTGGTGAGGATTATCTTTACATTGTCGGGATGCTATATTGACCCTAATAACAATCTCTTCTAGAGACGCTGGAAAAGAACCGTTAGAGGGGTTAAGGGACTGATCTGTCGTTGCTGGTGTGTTTGTTGGTTCCATCTAAATCCTTGCTCTTTTCCCTAGCCATAACCATGATAAAAGATTTTCGGCGCAAAACAATTCCTAACTTAAAAGGGATGTTGGGGACGAATTTTGGTAGAGTAGATCCCGATGCAATTGCCTAACTTGTCCAAAAGACTATAAGATTATCTCCTTTATGAGTGATGGCCATAGGGACAAGACATTTTAATTTGAGATTGACAAAGCGAGGATGATTATGAGGTTTCGCGCATTACTGATTGCTTTTCTTGCCTTATGTTTGGGTTTTATTACCGCTTGTAGCGAAGGCCCAGCGAATGCGGTTAATCCCCAGGACTTAACCTACGATGAAATTTTAAACACTGGACTAGCTAACAAATGTCCCCAAATTTCTGAATTTACACGGGGTTCTATTCCCATTGAACCAGGTCAAACTTATTTTGTTGATGACCTCTGTTTAGAACCTCAAGAATATTTTGTAAAAGAAGAACCAGTTAATAAACGCCAAGAAGCAGAATATGTACCTGGTAAGTTATTAACTCGTTATACCACCAGTTTAGAGCAAATTAGTGGCAAAATTAGCGTTGATGAAGATGGAGTCGTTACCTTCCAAGAACAAGGTGGAATTGATTTCCAACCTGTTACCGTTCAACTTCCTGGAGGGGAACAAGTTCCTTTCTTCTTCACCATCAAAAACTTAGTTGGTACAACAGAACCTGGGTTTAGTTCTATCAATAGTTCCATTGATTTTGAAGGTGATTTTAGGGTTCCCTCTTACCGTGGTGCAACTTTCCTTGATCCCAAAGGTCGTGGTTTAGCCACGGGTTATGATAATGCAGTTGCTTTACCTGCCACGGCGGATAAGGAAGACTATGCTAATGTGAAACAAACTCCCATTGGTAAAGGATCGATTTCTCTTCAAGTAACTAAGGTAGATCAAGAAACAGGAGAAATTGCTGGCGTATTTGAAAGTGAGCAGCCTTCTGATACCGATTTAGGGGCTAAAGAACCCGTTGAGGTGAAAATTCGGGGTATTTTCTATGCTCGCGTCACCCCTGAAGGATAAGGGTCAAAGGAATGTAAATTTTGTCACATTATCTTTATAAAGCTAAGGGGCAATAAGCCCCTTTTTTTAACCTTATTTTGAATTGAATTTTCTTTACAAAACTTTATTATTGTCTGAATGATAATTAATTTTATTTTTCTATAGATGAAAAATCTTAAAACTTCTGAGATTCCGCCTTTTTTCTTCTAGTGTTTGTTTTCATTGACTCTGACTTTTTGGGCTATCTTCCTCTTGTTGTCGTAAGAATTCTTAATAAAAATTTGCACCAAATCAAGATACGCTACACAACTAGGCGGTTTTTTAAGCTTTTGTCATTAAGTCACCGATCTAATGTTCACTTAAATAACAGGAAGAGATAGCATGAGCGTTAATTTAGCAACCATGTTACGGGAAGGCACAAAAAAGTCCCATACAATGGCAGAAAATGTTGGTTTTGTCAAGTGTTTTTTGAAAGGAGTTGTAGAAAAGAATTCCTATCGAACATTGGTGGCTAATCTCTATTTTGTCTATAGTGCCATGGAAGAAGAAATGGAGAAACTACGCCATCACGAATTAGTTTCTAAAATTTACTTTCCCCAGTTACATCGTAAGCAATCTTTAGAGAAAGATTTATCATTTTATTATGGAGCGAATTGGCGCAATGAAGTCGCTCCTTCACAAGCAGCACAAGCTTACGTAGCACGTATTCACGAGGTTGCTCAAAACCAACCTGAGTTATTAGCAGCCCATTCTTATACCCGTTATTTAGGGGATTTATCTGGGGGACAAATTCTCAAGAAAATTGCACAACGGGCGATGAATTTAGGGGAAAATGGTGGAACAGCTTTTTACGAATTTGAAACTATTTCCGACGAAAAAGCCTTTAAAAATGAGTATCGTCAAGCATTAAATGAATTACCCATTGACCAAGCAACAGCCGAAAAGATTGTTGATGAAGCTAATGCTGCTTTTGGCATGAACATGAAAATGTTTATGGAATTAGAAGGTAACTTAATTAAAGCCATTGGTATTATGGTCTTTAACACCTTAACTCGTCGTCGTAGTAAAGGAAGCACTGAGTTAGCAGCAGCCGAACAATAAGGTTAAACCTTAAATAATTACAATTTATATAACAATCCTGACAGCTTGGTTCTGGTTATACGAATCGTTATCAAGTTATCAGGATTGTTAGCTTTTGGAATTAGTTATTATTTGAGTTTCTTGAGAGCTTTTTTAGCATAAATAAGAGTATCGGGAGCATGATAGTTAGCTACTAAATTAATCCCTAACGCAGATTTTATTTTATATAGCGGATAAATCATAATTACTAACACTAATATAGTCAGCGTAACTTTTAGAGAATTCATAGTACTTAAGATAATTAATGATTAAGCTGTTCTAGCTATGAATCATCATTACAAACTGATATGACATTCTCATGACGATATTGTGAAACTTGGATGATATTGTCTATTGTCTATCTTAAAGAAGGCATTAGATTAGATAAATATCTTCCTTTGGTTGAAGTAAAAGCCTAATTGTTTTAGTTACGATCAAAATAAAGAAGACACTATTGTAGATAACCTCCAAAGGTTAGGGAGGTCAAATATATAATGAGATTAACACAAAAACTTTTTTCAATTACTGGATTATCCACATTTATAACTGTATTAATTAGTGCAGGAATGGTTCGAGCAATTCCTCCCTGTTATATGGTAAATCAAGCCGGTCAAACCATTGATTTATCTTCTATTTGTAATCCAAACAGGGTGACAAATCAACCCCAAGAAACACAAGAACAACAAAGCAGTTTTAATGGTAGGGTTCCTGTTAATAATCAAATGGTTCCACAAGCTAATAGAAACTATAATGGTGTTTCTCGATATGGTAACAGTGCAGGGAATCAAACCTATTATGGGAACAATTTCCCAGATAATAATCAACTCTTAGACTTGCCAAATAGTACACCAGGACAAACAACCTTCGGACAAGAAATTAGTCCTGCCGGTGTTGACTCTGGAATCATTAATTTCGGCAATGATCCTATTTCTTCTTATAACTCATTACCCTTTACCACAACAAGACCAGAAAGCTTACGAAATGTTTCTAGTCAATATGTTTTAAATGGTCAAGGTGTTCTAGAATTAAGATATTATAATCTGAGCGAATAGTATCCTTAAAATAGCAATTTTTTGATCATCTTTAATTTATAAAGATTGAATGTAAAGCCTGTTAATTCGGGCTTTATCGTTTAATATATGAAAATTATTGTAAATGAATATTAAATAACTCAAGATGATGGTGTAAACTCAAAAAAAATCGTCAACTTTAGATAAATTTTTACAATTGCTTGAAACCAAAGCAGCACAAGAATACGTTAATCGCCAAATGATACAAAAACCTATACCTGAAGGAAAACATAGTCGCATGTAAGGTAAATTAGTTAGTATTATTGAACAGCTAGGAACTGAATCCTTTATCACCATTAAAATGTAAATTACTTACTGTTTCCGTCCATTCTAATAAAATTTCATTAAAGCGAACAGGACATTCATCATGAGGACAATGACCAGCATTATCTAATTCTTTTAATGTAATTTTAGGATTTAATTTAACAAATTGAGATGCTAAACTAACAGGAACCATTCTATCTTGACGACCCCAGATTAATAACATAGGAATGGTTAAATGGGGTAAAACAGTTTTAACAGGAGGGGCATAGTTAGGTTTTCTGAGTCCTTCAAACAGCAAACAAAATGCCCTAGCAGATCCCTGATCTTGAGGTGGAACGGTAATCATATCGACTAATTCATCAGTAATGACTGATTTATCATAATAAGCGACACCAACCCAAGGACGAATAACCCCAGGACGGCGGATAATATTAAATAGAGTTTTTAATAACAAAGGTGGTGCAAATAACCCTTCAATAGTATTAACAATAGGTCGTAATCCTTTGGGAATGGTTTCTTGTCTCAAAGAAACGTCAGGTAAACTTATCATAGCTAATCCTGCAACCATTTCAGGATATTTAAACGCGACGGTTAAACATACTAAAGAACCAATAGAATTACCTACCAAAATAACAGGTTCACCGATAAAGGTTTGCCAAAAATCATAAATTTGTTCGGCCCATAAATAAGCAGTATATTCTGTGGCTGCTTTTCGCGATCGCCCAAACCCCAATAAATCTAAAGCATAGACTCGATGTTGTTGTCTTAATGTGGGTATATTCTGTCGCCAATGCTCTACGGCTGCCCCAAATCCATGTAATAAGATTAAAGGCGGTTTTCTTTTAGTTTCTTGGTCAGTTTCAGCAGGTAAAAAAGTGTAACGAATTGGCCAACCTCGCCAAATCCATTGTCTTTGTCGTCCGATGCGCTTCTCCCAAGCTTGTTGATGACTCACGCAATTATCCTGTTATAAATCTTTACACCTTTTTATTTTACGATGGCTCATAGAAGGATTAAACTAGGGAGTAATATAGGGGTGAAATTATCCTCAAGGATAAATTCCCCAAAATTAACAATATCACTCAATAAATACTACCAGAACTTAGTAGAAAATGATTACAATAAAATAGGCTACTATTACAGCCTTAATTGACTACTAACGTTCATCAATCATATCAAGAGACATTACAAACGCCTGTGATAGATAAAAGACGCACACAACGCGATCTCCCCAAAATTAACGAAAGAATCCGCTTCCCTGAAATTCGAGTCATCGATAGTGATGGTTCGCAATTGGGGATTATTACCCCTGAAGAAGCCTTAAATGTTGCTCAAGAACGAGATTTAGACCTGGTATTAGTTAGTGAAAGTGCTAAACCTCCTGTTTGCCGTATTATGGACTACGGTAAATATAAATTTGAACAGGAGAAAAAAGCCAGAGAAGCTAAGAAAAAACAACATACGGCTGATGTTAAGGAAGTAAAAATGCGCTATAAAATATCAGAGCATGATTATCAAGTGCGAGTCAATCAGGCTAAACGCTTTCTTAAGTCAGGAGATAAAGTAAAAGCAACCATCACCTTTCGAGGGAGAGAAATACAACACTCTAACCTAGCACAAGACTTACTCAGTCGCATGGCCACTGACCTACAAGAATTAGCAGAAATTCAACAAGCTCCAAAACGAGAAGGCCGTAACATGATGATGTTGATGAGTCCCAAAAAAGAGTCAAAATGATTTAAGAAGATCAAGGGATAAGGAGATAAAAAATAGAATAACTATCTAAGTCCCTGATAAGACAAATCTTCTTATTCCTAAAATTATTTTAACCTTTACTGAAAAAATTTTAAAAAGTAGACAGGCGTGCTATAGTACGCCTGTCTTTGTTTAAAAAACAAAAAATAGAGGCAAGAAGCGATGAAAATTTTGCAATTCTTTACTTTATTAGTAATAGGATTATTAATGGTAATGTTGGTGAATATTATGCCTATGTCTGCTAATAATGAAAGTAATTCCCTATTAATAGAAGAATTAAAAGAAAATCGTCAATTATGGCGATCGCAACAACTAAAAAATTATCAATATATCTATCAACAACAATGTTTTTGTCCTCTACCAAGCAATGTGCCTCTCAAAGTTTCCGTTAAAAATGATAAAATTACTCAAGTTGTTAATCTAAATAATAATCAAGTCATTACCGATTTAACATTACCGAAAACCATTGAGGAACTCTTTAAAATTATCAAAGATGCCATTCAACGTAATGCCGATGAAATTTTAATTACTTATGATCCGACATTAGGTTATCCAACCCGTGTGGCCATCGACTATCAAAAAATATTAGCAGATGATGAAATAACCTATACGGTTAAAAACTTAAGCAAACTCAATTAATTTATCCCAAAAAAGTTTATGATGAAACCCAGAGACGTACAAGTTTGTCCCATTGGTTCCGATACTATTGTCATGCGATCGCGGACATGGGACCGATTAAAATTTGAAATTGAATACGGTTTAAAAAGAGGAACTACCGCTAATTCTTACCTCATTCAAGGGGATAAAATTGCCTTAATTGATCCCCCAGGAGAATCCTTTACTGACATCTTTTTAAAAGCCCTTCAAGAACGCATTGATCCGACTACTATTGATTATTTAATTTTGGGTCATGTTAACCCCAACCGAGGGGAAACAATCAAAGCATTACTAAAAATTGCTCCCCAGATTACCATCGTTTGTTCTAATCCAGGGGCGGTACTGTTACCTAATATTTTATCCTCTGAATTTTCCCCTGAATTACAAGTTGTAAAAGGGGAAGATATCTTAGATTTAGGTAAAGGCCATCAACTGGAATTTATTACCACTCCGAACCCCCGTTACCCGGCACAACTGTGTACCTATGACCCAAAAACAGGGGTTCTTTACACCGATAAACTATTTGGGGCCCATGTGTGTGGGGATCAAATTTTTGATGAAGGGTGGAGCGTTTACGCAGAAGATCGACGCTATTATTTTGATTGTTTAATTGCTCCCTACGCTAAACAAATTAATACCGCTTTAGAAAAATTAAGCCGTAAACCGGCTCAGATTTACGGAACTGGTCACGGGCCATTAGTTCGTTACGGGTTAAGGGAGTTAACCGACTCCTATCAACAGTGGTTAGAAGCTCAAAAAGCCAACACCTTGAGCGTTGCCCTCATTTACGCTTCTGCTTACGGCAATACGGCTACTTTGTCCCAGGCGATCGCCAGTGGTATCACCAAAGCTGGGGTGAGGGTAGAATCAATCAACGCAGAAGTGGCCGAACCCGACGACATCAAAGAAGCTATTAATGGCTGTTCTGGGTTTATTTTTGGGTCCCCTACCTTGGGGGGACACGCTCCGACTCAGATCCAGACCGCGTTAGGGATCACCTTAGCCAATGCGGATAAATCGAAACTGGCTGGCGTATTTGGCTCCTATGGCTGGAGTGGAGAAGCCATAGACCTCTTAGAAAGCAAATTTCGGGACGGGGGTTATCAATTTGGTTTTGACCCCATCAGGGTGAAATTTAGCCCCACTCAGGCAACGTTAAAAACCTGTGAGGAAGCTGGGACGGACTTCGCCCAAGCGGTGAAAAAAGCTCAAAAACGCCGTCAACCTAAGAATTCTGTTAGTCAGTCCCAGACAGATAGACTACAACAGGCTTTAGGACGTATTGTGGGATCATTATCCATTGTCACTTGTCAAGAAGAAGAGTTAAGTGGGGCAATGTTAGCGTCTTGGATCTCTCAGGCAACGTTTAACCCTCCTGGGTTTACCGTAGCAGTGGCCAAAGAACGGGCGATCGAATCTTTGTTACATAAGGGGAATTCCTTTGTCTTGAATATTCTTAGAGAAGGGGATCATATTGGTTTGATGAAGCATTTTCTTAAGCCTTTTTCTCCTGGAGAAGATCGCTTTGAGGGAGTTAAAACGGAAGTAGCGGATAATGGTTCTCCCATTTTGCAAGATGCGTTAGCTTATTTAGAGTGTAAAGTGGGCGATCGCATGGAATGTGGGGATCATTGGGTAATTTATGCGATCGTTACTAAAGGGGAAGTCCTACAAGATGGGGTCACAGCTATTCATCATCGCAAGTCCGGTAGTCATTATTAATGAGATAGTGATGAATTAACATCAAAAAGGTGGGCATTGCCCACCCTACTTTTATAATTAATATAATAATAAATTGTCGATTGCGATCTCAATATTTGGGAAAGCTTGAGGCGTTACTATTCCTGATTGATATTCAACGATTTGTAAGTATTTATCTTTGTTAGGTTGAGTATGAAGAATTAACTTTTTATTTTTTAGATCGATTACCCAATATTCAGAAATTTTATTACGAGCATAAGTAATAACTTTCTGTTCTAAATCTTTCTTAAGGGTTCGCTGAGACACTTCAATTAACCAATAAATATCTTCTGCATAAGGATGATGAGTACGATAAATAGTTAAAGGCAATTTAACAATAGCAATATCGGGTTCGGGTTCAGAATCGTTTAAAGTAATGGGATGGGATTCTCTAACATGAGCTAATCCAGATAGCTTATCTCGCAGATAAATAACAATGTTTTCGTTAGTAAAGCTATGCTCAACTCCCTCTGGACTCATCTCGACTATATTTCCTTCTAATAACTCTACTTTTTGGTCTTCTAGCACTCCAGAGTTTACCAGTTCATGCCATTTATCTATAGACCATTTGTAAGTTACTAAAACCATATTATTTAACTTCATTATTAACTATAGACTAATTTTAACCGATGGGTTACTGATAGAGTTAGTATTGAGTTTTGTTACTTAATCTAACTTATAAGCGATCGCATGGAATGTGGGAATCATTGGGTGATTTATGCGATTTTTTTGTGACTACTATAAGTTAGGTAAATAATCCAAATTTAAAATATCATCTAATACAAAAGGACAATCTTGAGGGAATTGATTAATAGGTAAACCAGTTTCATCTGCTGCTAACCGTCTAGCATCTTCATAGGATTTATCAAAAATTTCTCTTAAGAAAGGGTTTAAACTAGGACTGTTTTCTAGACTATCTCTTATTCTTTGTCGGTGTTCTGTGATAGTATAACGCCAACTATTAGTTATTTTGTTGGCTTGATATTTATACTTGAGGAGGTGCATTAGTAAAATTTTTAAATTACTTTTCAAGGCATTTTTTTCGCTTTTCCCCATATCTTCTAATTCTTCTATTAAGTTATCGTAATCAATTTCTAATAATTTTCCTTCTTTGAGAGAATTAATTGTTGTTTCTAACCAGAGATTAAAATCTTGGTCATAAAGGGTTTTGGTATTTAACGTTAATTTATTAGTCATGGTTAACGACTTCCTGATTACAAATATTATAATGCTATTTTTTGATAATTTCTTCTCTCCATTTCCTTAGAACCTCTTCATCTATAATACGATTCCTTTTTACAATGGGTGATTTATAATTTTCTTTTGAATGTTTCTCTAGTTTAACTGTATCTAATTCTCCCATTGTATAATAATCAGGAAAAAATTGATCAATGATATGAGGACGTTGAGTTCTTAAATCTACTTTATTTTGTCCGTTTATATAAAGTTCCCAGTTCACAATTAAATGTACTTTAATATTATTTTCTTGACCCAGGTTTACTAAGTCATTTATTTTTATAATTTCAATTATCCTAGAATAAGAAAGGTTAGTAACGATACTTAAAACAACAACTTTAGCATCAACTAAGGGTGCAACTTCTTTAATTAACTTTTCAAACTGATTACAAGCTTCATTAATTCTTTGTCTTGTCTTATCACTAATATTTTCAGGATCTCCATTTTCATAAATAGATTTACATTCGACAATCGTTAAACAGTGTTCTGTTAACCAAAATAAATCAACTTCAGCAAAGTTATGTTTTTCACCTTCATTTGTTAATTCTCCTCCTAATTGAAAATAATTTGACCATTCAATTTGAGAGAGAATATTGATAGACATTAGAATAGGTAATCCACCTGTTTCAAATAATTTCAGTGCTAATTCATTCAGTTGATAAGTAATGGTTTCATGGGTATCAAAAGGTAATAGAAAAGATTCACCGCATCCTTGACATTCATTGAATTCTTTGACCTTTTCCAATGAATAAAAATTGATCAAATTGCAAGTCGGACAATTAGCAGAATAACCACGATTGATTAATCCTTTTTCTACAAAATTGGATAGGATATTTGATAATTCTTTATTTCTTTTTTTTGTATTTAATTGCCAGTTACATTCCTTTTGTAGAAACTTCTTTATTGTATCGTAGGTGACTACTTCTTGATATTTATCTGTTAAATCACTAAGAGCCTTGGCAAAGTTAGATAGAATATTTGATAATTCTTTGTTTTTTGTTTCTGTATTTAATTGCCAGTTATATTTCTTTTGTAGAAACTTCTTTATTTTATCATAGTAATTGATTCTTATATAAAAAGCTTTACATAAACATTTTTTTTCTAAAATGTCTTGAAGATTATGAGCTAAATTAATAGCTTCTTGTTTTTCTAGAGAAATAGTAACAAATATTGTATCAAGAAAAGGCATAACTTCAAAAGAAGTATCGATTACATCATTAAGATGATCTAGAAAATCTTGTTTAGGTAGAAAAAGTTTATTAGATTGACCAATGATAGAAGAATTCCAGTAATCACAAGCGACTTTTATATTAGTATCATCTTCACAAAAAATGTACAATGCAAACCTATTTTTTATCCATCTATAGTAAGTGTACCAGTATCCAGTTCCCTCACTATTAGAAATGCCAAACCTAGTTAAATTAAGTGGCTGATTGGTATTAGCTAGTAAAAAACTTATTTTAATTAATTGCTCAATATTGTTAGGATGAGTCAGAACTTTAGAGTTAAAATGTTCTTTTAAAAATCTATTATAGTTTTCATTTAAAATACCTCCTTGTAAGGCAATATTAAAACTATATTTTCCGTCAAGTTCACCAAAAATGATATTACTTTCTGGTAAGGGTGCAGAATATTTATCAAGAAGCAGGTTAATTATATTGGGAAAATTATTAATAAGTAATCCGTAATTTAATCCTTGTGCAAATTCTGAAATTCTATCATTAGTAAGATAACCAAATACTCTACTAAATGGTTTAATTTCTTCGATAAGATTCTCATTGAGTTGTGTAGACGAATAAATAAAATCTGGATTAATTGAACTTAAAGCAAACTTAAGTTTTTCAAGTTCTTCATCATTGCTAGGAATAGGAAAAATAGCATTAGCAAAACCGCCCCAAACATGAGTATAAAGTTTAACTGCATCAAGAATATCTGCTTGATTTTTTACTAAATAAACTAAACGGAGAGGACGAGATTGAATATCAATACTTGCTAATTGCATCTTACGGATAAAATTTTACAATATAATGTAACTTATTAATATTTGAATGGCTATTTTGCAGTATCGAGAATTTCAATCTGATTTCTTAATAATTCATTAACTAAAATTTCCACTTTAACTCCTTTTTTTTTCGCCAATTCTACTATAAATTCATTAACATCTGCTTCAAGATAAATCGGAAATGCAAATACTGCATCAGGGTTATAAAACTTTCCCTATTCCCCTTGAGAAAAATCATAATTTGCTTTCATAGTTGTCTCTGATAATAAATTTCTGCTTCTTCACTGTTTGCTTTACGCGCTGAAATCAGACGAATTTCAGATAATGATTCATCCAACATCTTAAATGTATGTACTATAACCCGTAAAACAGAAATTTACTTTGTTAGTTTGCTTATAACATTAAATTACCAACTACGTTATCAGCAAAAAAAAAGGTGGGCAATGCCCACCCTACTTAATTATTGTTCTACTTTTTCCACATTGCCGGCTTTAACCCAACCTTCTTGTTGAGAGTCAGGGAGACGGACTTGCTGCCAATCTCCATCGGCAGTGGTTTGTAGTATGATCACCTCAGAATCGTATTCAACACCGCCAATTCTTTCGGCATTTAAGTCAGGTTGCGATCGCACACTTAAACCGGTTGACCAGGTAACTTTTGCCTTATAAGCTCCGTCAGGTAAGTCTTCTGTTTCTTCTTCAATCACAGATTCTTTAGCCACGACTTCCTCGACAGGTTGGGTTTGGGTTTCCTTATTATTAACAACCGGTTTAGTTTCAGCTTTTGCTGTAGTTTCTGGGGGTTTCTCTTCAGCAAAAGTAGGTTTTTCAGGGTTAGCATTCATGCGAGCAAAAACCACATAAGCTAAGGAAGCGGTTCCCCCCACTAACAGAAAGATACCGAGGAAAAATCCTAATAAAAATTGAAAAACACCAGATAAACGATTCATAATGATAACAGGATAGGATATAACTTAAGGTTGAATCTTAACGTTGATTCCCCCAATTTAGCCACTGTTACAAACTAATTTATTTCTTAAGGGGTTAAAGAATTTAAACTACTTTGACGAGAGGCTAACCGGGCTTTTCCGGCAGCAGCCCACTGCTGCAAAAATTCAATTTCTTCTTGAGCAGTTCGGGCTAAGGGGATAATTTGACTCGCTGCTTGTAGGATATCATCGGTGGTAAAGTCACGGTTTTGACTAAACCCAATGTGCATAGCTTCAATTAAGGTTTGTTCAATTTCTGCCCCCGAAAAATCTGGGGTTTCATAAGCGAGTCGCTTGATGTCGTAAGTTTTCAGATTATGGGGTCGCAGTCTAGATAGATGGACGTTAAAAATGGCTTCTCGTTCCCTCTGAGTGGGCAAACCGACAAAGAAAATTTCGTCAAAGCGGCCTTTGCGTAGCATTTCTGGGGGTAAGGCTTTAATATTGTTGGCGGTGGCGACGACAAACACGGGGGATTTTTTTTCGGCTAACCAGGTGATAAACGTCCCAAATACACGGCTAGTGGTGCCTCCGTCTCCTTTTCCTTCTACCCCTGCAAAGGCTTTATCAATTTCATCAATCCATAACACACAAGGGGCTAATGCTTCTGCTAAACTGACCATCTGACGGGTGCGAGACTCGGACTCTCCGACTAACCCCCCAAACAGTCGTCCCACGTCTAAGCGTAATAAGGGTAAATGCCAATGGTGAGAGATCGCCTTAGCAGTGAGAGACTTTCCCGTGCCTTGAATACCAACCAATAACAGTCCTCTAGGGTGAGGTAAACCATAAGCCCTTGCTTTTTCGCTAAATGCCCCACCCCGACGCAGTAACCAGTCTTTGAGGTTGTCTAAACCGCCAATATCGGAGATTTGTTCAGTAGCAGGGTAAAAGTCAAGGATTTGGGTTTGACGGATAGATTGACGTTTTTCTTCCAAAATCAGTTCTACGTCTTCGGGTTCAATGCGTCCATGACTGGCAATACAAAGGGTCAAAACACGGCGTATTCTCTCCAAAGACAGTCCTTGTGCCGCTCTAACTAATTCATCGACTAATGTATCAGATAAAGGTTGTCCTGTGGCTCCTAAAAGGCGTTGTATTTCGTTTTTTATTTCTGTGGCGGTGGGAAGGGGAAAATCAAGAATTGTTATAACTTCGGTTAATTCATCGGGAATTTGAACTTGTGGAGCAATAATAATGATATTTTTGGGTTGAGATTTTAAACTACGGGCGAGGTTTCGGAGTTTTCGGGAGATAGAAACATCTTCTAAGAATCGTTGAAAGTCTCGTAAAATAAAGATTCCGCCAATATTATTGGGCAAATTTTCCACAAATTCTAAGGCTTGGAGAGGGTTGCGTCTACCGACTCCTTGGTTATTAGGGTTATCTTGATAACCGTCTACGAAGTCCCAAGTATAAACCGTGCGGTTTTGCATAGTTTGCCCAGATTGAGCGATCGCAGTTTCCAATCTTTCTTCTTCGGCGGTGGAAATATATATTAAAGGGTAACAGGCTCGTAAAAGCAGTTCAAATTCTTCTCGAAAGGTCATCATTAAATTACAATTGTTTATTATATTTTTTTGGTAAGGTGGACATTGCCTAGCTTAACAATTAACCCTTACTTTTAGTAATCTAGCATACAGTAATTTTATCTCAAGTTTGATTACTATTTCTCATGAGAGAAAATTTTATTTGATTAACTTTAATTAGGAATAATAATTATGAGTTTAACGCTATATTTTTTGCGTCACGGAGAAACAGAAAGTAGTCTCAAAGATAGTTTTTGTGGCACCCTTGATCCTGATTTAACCCCTCAAGGAAAAGAAATGGCAAAAGCGTTTGCTGATGCTTATAAAAAGTTTGATTGGTCTGCTATTTATGTTAGTCCCATGAAGCGAACGATTGCCACAGCAAAACCCCTTTGTGACGCAACAGGAATGGAAATGCAGATCAAAGATGGACTCAAAGAAATGAATTTTGGTAAGTGGGAAAACAAAACCCGTGACTGGGTTAAAGATAATTATTTAGAGGAATATATTGATTGGATGACCGAACCTGCTTGGAACCCTCCTCCTGATGGAGAAACGGCAGTCGAAGTGGGTAGTAGAGCTATGTTAATTATATCAGAAATTGAGGCAAAATACCCTGATGGAAAGGTGTTAGTTGTTGCTCATAAAACGACCATTAGAATTATTTTGTGTCATTTATTAGGTATTGATTTAGGTCGTTATCGTGACCGTATTGATATGTTAGCAGCATCGGTGAGTGTGGTTGAATTTGGGTTACATGGCCCTCTGTTGAAAAAATTAGGTGATCGCTCTTATATGAGTCAAGAATTACAAGATCGTGCAGGAAGTTGACAAAAAAATGGTTGATCATGATCGCTTATTTAAAGAACTCCTTTCAACCTTTTTTATTGAATTTATTGATCTATTTTTTCCTCAAGTGATAACCTATCTTGATGAAAATTACATCAAGTTTTTGGATAAAGAAATTTTTACAGATGTTACGGAAGGAGACAAATATGAAACGGATTTAATTGCTCAAGTTAAGTTTAAAAATCAGCCTTCTTTTTTCTTAATTCATATTGAAGCACAATCGAGTTCTCAAACAAACTTTAATAGACGAATGTTTTCTTATTTTGCTCGTCTTCATGAAAAGTTTGCGTTACCCATTTATCCCATTGTTATCTTTTCCTATGATTATCCTCAAAAAGCAGCAGAAAATAAATACAAAGTTGAATTTTCTGATTTTAAAGTGTTAGACTTTAACTACCGTGTGGTGCAGCTTAACCAGTTAAATTGGCGAGATTTCATAAATCAACCGAATCCCGTTGCATCAGCATTAATGGCTAAAATGAAAATAGCGGATCAAGATCGTGCTAAAGTAAAAGCACAATGTTTAAGATTATTAGTAACCTTAAAATTAAATCCAGCCAGAATGCAATTAATTTCAGGATTTATTGACACTTATCTTACTTTAAATCCACTAGAAGAAAACATTTTTCGATCTGAATTAGACAGTTTTTTACCCCAAGAACAGGAGGATGTTATGGAAATTGTTACCAGTTGGATGAAACAAGGAATTGAACAAGGAATTGAACAGGGAATTGAACAGGGAATAATGAGAGAAAAAAACTTAGTCATTCGTTTAATTGAACGGAAACTAGGCATCATTGAACCTGAAGTGAAAACTCAAATTCAAGAACTAGAAATTGAGAAAATTGAAGCATTAGGAGAAGCTATTTTTGAGTTTTCTGATGTAGAAGATTTAAGAAGCTGGTTAAATAAGTAATTAGTTTTTTTATAAAATTGTTGTAGAAAATACAAACTTATAATTTAATTTGTTGTACTTTATTCTCTCTAGTCTATTACTCGGATTCTTCAAGAGTATAACTTCTGTTTCTTCCTAGTCCAAACATTGATATGTTTTTCATCTTTATTAGCTTTCTGACAAAATGAATAAAAAAATTAAGTCATTTATTAATCTTGTCTTGATTGCACTTTCTCTTGTTTTGATTTCTTTTGTGGTTTATGGACAGGATCAAAGCAGTAATGGCAATAAAATTGATGGTTATCCTGTTATTTTAAATGATCATACCTTATTTAAAATACAAGCACCAACAGGATCATTTTCTCCTGAAGAAAGAGCAAATACGATTACTGATAGACTAGAAAAGTTTTCCGAAGATAATGCTTTACCTATTGAATCAATTGAATTAGAAACTCAAGACAATATTACAAGTATTATCGCAGGAGATAAAATCTTAGCAACCTTAACAGAAGAAGACGCTAATGCAGCTAGAAAATCTCGTCAAGAATTGGCAGAAGAATACTTAGAAATTATTAAAACTTCTATTAATCAATTTAGAGAAGAAAGAACTTTAATTGCGAGAATTTTTAGTTTAGTTTGGACAGTTCTTGCTACTTTATCGCTTTTGTTAATTTTTAAACTAATGGATCTCGTTTTTCCGAAACTATTTAATCTTTTAGATAGATGGAAAGATACAGTTATTCCTAGTTTGAGAATTCAAAGTGTAAATCTCATTAGTTCGGCGCAAGTTACTAATAGTTTAATCGCAGTTATTAAAATTATTAGAGTAATCCTGGTTCTTTTAATACTCTTTCTCTATATTCCTTTTATTCTTAGCTTTTTTCCCTTAACTCGCAAAATATCAAGTCAAATTTTTGATTATATTTTTAAGGCGATTTTATATATTTCTGAATCTGTTCTTAACTATATTCCCAATATTTTCATGATTGGGTTAATTGCTGTTTCAACTTATTATATTATCCGTTTTTGTAAATTTGTTTTCAAGGAATTAGAACGAGGAAATATTACCATACCTGGATTTTATCAAGATTGGGCAACCCCAACTTATAATATTTTGCAATTTCTCATCATTGCTTTAGCTGCTGTGGTTGCTTTTCCTTATTTACCAGGGTTTGACTCTCCTGCTTTTCGAGGTATTTCTGTATTTTTGGGGATTCTTTTCTCCCTGGGTTCAACCTCTGCTGTAGCAAATACTGTAGGAGGTGTTATCTTAATTTATACCCGCGCATTTCAGTTAGGCGATCGCGTCCAAATTGGTGATATTATTGGTGATATAGAAGACAAAACATTGCTAGTGACTCGCATTCGTACCCCGAAAAATGTTATTGTGACTTTACCGAATGCTACCGTATTAAATAGTAATGTGGTTAACTTTAGTGCTTCTGCTAGAGAAACAGGAATTCCTTTAATTATTTCTACAACTGTCACATTAGGTTATGATGTTCCTTGGCGCAAAGTTCATCAAGTTTTATTAGCTGCTGCTGATCTTACAGATTCATTATTAAAAGATCCTAAACCTTTCGTTTTACAAACCAGTTTAGATGACTTTTATGTAAGCTATGAATTAAATGTTTATACAGATAAAACTCGTAAATTATTTTATATTTATTCTGATCTTCATCAGAATATTCAAGATAAATGCAATGAATCAGATATTGAAATTTTGTCCCCTCATTACTCTGCTATTAGGGATGGTAATCAAAATACAATTCCTGCTAACTATTTACCAAAAGATTATCAAGTACCAGGGTTTAGAATTGAAAATTTAGGTAATAATTTTAACAAGCATTAATTACTCTCGTAAGTAAGTTATTCAATAATGAATAATCAGCTATTTCCAAGAACTTGATTCACATTCAATTAAACGCTCTAAAATAGTAATATCTGTTTGATTATTTTCTTTACGAACTTTCTGCTCCATTTGTATGTTTAATAGTTCCATTAGTAGTCTAATTTTATAAGCTTTTTGTGCATCGGTAGCGACTTGATCAGATTGCAGCGTTTCCAAATTTTCTCCATAAGACTTATTGAGATCCAATTGAAACATATTGACTAAAGAATTAATGACATATTTTTGTTGAGGACGAGCATTTTTTTCTAATTCCATAATTGGTATATCAAATAACTGTTCAATATCGCTTTTACTTGCTCGTTGTTGTAACCAAACTTCAGAAGTAGACACTGGTAAATCAGAAGTTTTCTCATCTATTTTAGCAAAAGCATGAGCCTCAGAATAACTAATTCTACCATCCTTATCATAGTCTGCAGAAGCAACAGTTTGACCAATACGATTAACCCCACTTAATCCAGCAAAAAAACTAGAGCTATAATCTTTATAATCAGCTTCATTAACTTCAGGAGTACAACCCACAGAGGGTAAGGTTTTGATAGTAGCAAAAAAGCCACATCTTGTTTGTTGGGTTAAGGGTTGATTGGGATTCCCATTTTGATAAATATAATTAGCAAATGATCCTGAAAAACATTGCGCCATCATGGTCACAATATGACTATCTTGAGGCAATCTATCTAAGGTATTGGATAGTTTTTCTACAGTTACAGGGGTATTATTCCACAGCATCAAAGCATTATTATCGCTGTTTCTTTTATTGAGAATGCCATGACCTGTAAAATATAAAAATATCGGTTTTTTAGTGGTTTTATTTTGATTAATATTATCAATCCACTGATTAATATTTTCCAAATTTGCTGATCCATTTAAACCAGGAATCTTAGGAACTTTAAACTGTTGTTGTCCTTGAGAATTAATATAACGAATGCTTGCTTCTCCATTATTGCCGTTGGCAAAAAATATATTAGTTGATGGAGAGTTAAATCCCATATTTTTAAGCGTTCTTTGAAAATAAAGAATGTTTTTTTCTAAAGCAATTTCGTTAGATTCAGGAGTTGCACCACCCCCAATAACCAAAAAGTTAGGTTCTGAGGTTTTAGGTTCACAGGGTTCTAGAGAATTATTTGTATTTTGAGTAAAAAAATTGTAAATGTTAGCGGTTTCAATCTCTTGCTGAAGCGGTTGTCTTCCTTCATCTTGTATCAAGTTGAGAAACCACCCTTGAAAAGATTGATTAACATAGGATTCAGTAGAAGAGGATTTTTCTAATAATCCCGTTAAACTTAAAGATAAAACGAGAATAGCGATTTTCTGATAATGCTTAATCATACTCCCTTCAAGACCTCTCACAGAATAGCTAATTAGGTTCTAGCTTAACTGAGTTTACCCGCTATGGTTGCTAAAGTTGACTTATAAGTAAGTGAAGTCTGTACACCTCATTATTTATTATGTTGCAAATTCTCTAACTCCGAACCCCGAACTCAGGTATGGATGGCGTTTCACTGGTTTTAAAAAAAATTTTCTGAAAACGGTTGACACAGAGAAAAAGCCTTGTTATATTAATAAAGGTCTAGAAAATACAAGCCCCCATCGTCTAGTGGCCTAGGACACCTCCCTTTCACGGAGGCGACAGGGATTCAAATTCCCTTGGGGGTACTAAAAGGAGCAAGTGTAAAAGCTTGCTTCTTTGTTATTAAGAAATTTTCTCGAAAATTATAAACGAAGTTACATAGTCATTTCAAATAAGTTTGAGACACAGTAGTGTGAGCATACTTCGACGTGAGCTCAGCACAAACCTTGCTCACTATGTCAACAAGAAGCGTCATGATTCCTTTTCTCTGCTTGAGCTTTAGATTATCTTAAACTGAAATTAATTCAAACTTAATTTTCATTTTCAAAGCCGTAGCAATAAGATTCAAAAGTAAAAAAGAATCGCCTTCATAGTCAGCATTTTCTAATGCTTCAATGGCTGATTCTTCTCTATTAATTAATTTAGCTACATCTTGGTTAGAAAGATTATACTTTTCTTTTATTTTAATTAATTTTCTCGCTATTTCATCATCAAGACGAGCTTTTTCTAATTCTAGTTGACGAGTAGGATTATCTTTATAATAGCGGTTATAGAGGATTTCTAAACCATCCGATGTTGTTTTTTTGGTACTCATATTAACTCCTGAGAATAGGTATGTATTTCGGGATTTTGTTGAAATTTTGTTTTATTTTTTATAGCTTGCTCAATTTCTAATGGTGGTACTTTCTTATCTTTGATAAGACCATGAGAAATAACAATGGCTTGATTTTGATAGAAAAAATACAGTATCCGATAATTTATCCCTTGCAAATTAATTCTTAATTCATAAATTTTCTCTCTTAATAAATCTGCTTCTGGCCTTCGTATTTCATATCCAAGCTGTGCTAATCTTTCTAATTTAACAAAGCATTTAGTTTGAACTTTATTAGGAAGACTATCAAGCCATTTTAGAATAGGAACTCTTCCTTTTTCATCTTGATAAAAAATTAGTTTTGTTTTAGGCATCTTTTATCTTTTTCAGGTCATTTCCGTTGGAGAAGTGTGGGAAGATGAATGAAAATCTAGAAGATAGAATTTAACTTTTCTTAATTCTAAATTCTTAATTTCCTCTCTTCCCCTTACCTCTTTATCTAACAAATAAAGGCATTACTTCTGCTGCAGTAAATAAACCATGAATACCACGGCGATGCAACGATAACCCAGCTTTAAGATAACCAAACGCTGGCCCGCAGACATTGGCTGCCATACTGGTTTCATCCCCTAAGGTAAAGGTATGGGTAGAAATTTTCCCTTCAAAAGTTCGTCCTGTAATTTGAACATTTGTACTTAACGGTTTTTTCGGGTTGCGAGTATCTACCACACCCCCAACCGTAACGCGATCGCGGGAACAAATGCCAGCCAACTCTAACATAATATCGTCCGCGTGTTCCATATTTTCTAGGGTGAGAATGCCGTCAGTTTTATCGAGAAAAGCTTCAACCTCAGCGTCACTCATTCCTTTAGCTTTATCGACGGTAAACCCTGGTAAATGGGCAATATCTTCTCTGATGGTAGCGCGGTAAGCTTCCCAGTTGGCAATACCCACTCCAAAGGTAATTTTAACACTGTGGATGTCATGATAACTTTGGGCGGCCACTGCGGCAGCTGCGGTTAATAAGCCAGGGGTTGCACCACAACCGGTCATGTAGGTGATACCGGCTGCTTGTAAGTCTCCCTGTAATTGTAGCAGTTGTTCAACGGCACTGGTGCGCTTGAGGGCATCCACTAACACTCCTTTCCACCCAGAGGCAATAAATTCTCTAGCAACATCGGCCATAAAGGTGTTAGGAAGGTTAGGAAGGGCTAAAAAATAACCATCTACCTTAGCCGTTTCTAGTAGGTCTTTGATACTATGGTTGCTAAGGGTTCCGTAGGGGTCTAAATATCCGATTGATCCCTGTTGGCCATAAGTAGCGATCGCCGTTTGAGGGTTTAATCCTTGTTCACAATAAGCATAACCGTTGAGATCGGCTGCTGCAACCCAGGTCATTTCTTGTTTTGGGGCGAGAACTTTGGTGGCTGCTTGTCCGAGTCCCCCGAAGCCTAATATACCGACTTTCATGGTCTGATGACTACTCATTCGTAAATATCTCTTGTAACTGGTTCTCTTTTTCTATTATGAGAGGTTCTGGTAACAAGAAATATGAACTTTCATCAATTAATTTTCTTTTCTTGAGATCAATTAATATATAAATAGATAATAAATTCTCAAATAATTGTCAATATTATGTTTCAGGTTGGGGATATTCTCTATCAACGTTATCGACTCCTAGAACCTTTAGGAAAAACAGCAGTTGGTCATCAAACTTGGTTAGCCGATGATTTATTTTCTCCCATTGATTTCTATGCTGAGCAAAAAAAGCAACTACCCTGGTTAAAATGGTTTTATAACTTAAATCAGGTTTTTCGTTCTAAAATTTATGAGAAAGTAACGGTTAAATTATTGGCATTTAATCCCCAACTGTCTTGGGAACAATTTAAACTCTTTGAAAGAGAAGCGAGAATTTTACAAGGGTTAGACCATCCTTTTATTCCTCGTTACCGAAACTATTTTGAAGTGCCTAAAGAAGCAGGTAATGGGGTTCCTTGGTTTGGGTTAGTTGAAGATTATATTGCAGGAAAATCATTACAAGATTTATTAGAACAAGGGGAAAGATTTTCTGAAGCTAAAATTCGTAAAATTGCCATAAAAATACTCAAAATTTTAATTTATTTACATGAATTAAATCCTCCTGTATTACATCGAGATATTAAGCCTAGTAATTTAATTTTAGGGGAAGATAACAATATTTATTTGATTGATTTTGGTGCGGTTCAAGATCAAAATTCAGTCACTAATATTAGTTTTACTGTCGTGGGAACCAGTGGTTATACTCCCTTAGAACAATTTTGGGGTAAAGCTGTTTTTTCCTCTGATTTGTACGCATTGGGAGCAACCTTAATTCATCTTCTAACCGGTATTTCTCCAACGGATTTACATAACCAAGATTATCAAATTGAGTTTAAAGACGAAGGAAAGATTAACCCTGATTTTAAGGCTTGGCTAACAACATTAACTGAAATTAAACTCTCTAAACGTTACCAAACCGCAAGGGAAGCATTACAAGATTTACAAACAGGAAAAATAGCACAGAAAGCAAAATCAAAAAATAGTTTAATTCAATCATATAGAAAACATGAATTAAAAACAAAAGTGAAATTAAATAAAACAGAGCAATCACTACAAATTGTTATTCCATCCTCTCAATTAAAGTTAATTGGTAAATTATTGAAAATTGAAACAAATTTAGTGAATAATAAGTTGGATTTTAACAAAATAATTCCTTTAATGACTGTCTCTGGACTCTTTTTAGTTCCTTTTTCTTTAATTCTTACTGGTATAATCGTCAAAAATCCTTCATTTATTATGGCATCTCTAGAAATAATGGGAGGTATGAGCTTTACCCTTGTTTTAATATTATTATTTCTTTATATAATTAGTAGTATGAGTTCAAAAACCTGTTTAATTTTTGATAAAGAAACCTTAAAAATACAAGAAAAAATATTAGGATTCGAGTATTATCAAGAACAAGAATCAAAAAATAATATTCTAGGAATTTTTATTCATGAATTATGCCACCGATATAATGTAACTATTAACACAAGAAAGGTGATTTATAATTTAGCTAGTAAATTAACAGAGGAAGAAGCACTTTGGTTAACACAAGAAATTGAAGATTGGTTAAATTAAATTAATTAAATTAGTATAATTATGTTTAAGACTGGCGAAATTATTGTCGATAAATACCAACTAAAACAAAGATTAGGAAACACAGCAACCGGCCACCAAACTTGGTTAGCGATTGATCAAGTTACACAAGAAAATGTTACCATAAAATTCTTAGCTTTTAGTCCTCAAATGCAATGGGAAGAGTTAAAATTATTTGAAAGAGAGGCAGAAGTATTACAGTCTCTTCAACATGAGAGAATTCCTAAATATAGAGACTATTTTGACTTAGATAAAGACTTAGGCGGTGGCATAGCTTGGTTTGGTTTAGTCCAAGATTATATCCCTGGCTCATCCTTACAAGAATTAGTAGATAGAGGCAAAATTTTTACTGAAAAAGAAACCTATAATATTGCTGTAGAAATTTTAGAAATTTTGATTTATTTACATGAATTAAATCCTTTAGTTATTCATCGAGATATTAAACCCAGTAACTTAATTTTAGGAGAAGATAATCATATTTATTTAATTGATTTTGGTGCAGTACAAGCACAAGGGGCGGCCACTGGTGTAACATTTACAGTTGTGGGTAGTAGCGGTTATGCTCCCTTAGAACAATTTTGGGGTAGGGCTGTTCCTGCCTCAGATATTTACGCATTAGGGGCAACTTTGATTCATTTATTAACAGGAACCTCTCCAGTAAACTTACCCCATAAAGACTCTCAAATTCAATTTTCTGATAAAGTCAATATTGCCAACTACTTTATTGATTGGTTAGAAAAAGTTACTAATATTTCTTTAGAAAAACGCTTTTCAACAGCTAAAGAAGCTTTAGAAAGGTTACAAAAAAAACAAACAATTATTCATTCAGAGAATTCGCGTAATAAACTACTGCAACCTCATTATAGTCGTTTTCTGGTGACTCAAACAGACAATAAACTGTCTTTATATTTACCCCCTAAAGTGACTTATAAGATGGGAAACACTAGCTTATTTATCACAATAGGTATTCTGGCTGCTGTTACTTTAACTTTTTTCCCTTTCTCTCTTTTAGTGTTATTATTTGTTTATCAATATTGTAAAGATATGAGGGTTGTTTTTTTAGAACAGTCTTTTAAAATTCAACGTACTATTTTGGGATTAACCTATCAATCTATTAATGCTCCAAATAATGAAATTGTTGGAGTTTTCTTATATGGCAGTTCTAATAATCATCAAGTGAAAATTAGAACTAAAAATAGAAGTTATATTATAGGAGAAAATCTTAAAGAAGAAGAATGCGCTTGGTTAGCGAAAGAAATTCAAGATTGGTTATATGATCATCAGTAAACAGTTATCAGTTAGTAATTATCAGTAACTAATAACTGCTTTAAAAAAAAGTAGGGATTAACCAATATTAACCCCTAGATCATTAAACTTTTCAATTTTTAAGCAACAAATTAAACAGTGGTCATAACATCTGCTTCTTTAGCTTGCATCACTTTCATTAAATCTAACATTCGAGAAGAATAACCCCATTCGTTGTCGTACCAAGAAATTACTTTAAAGAAGTTAGAATTTAATTCCATACCTGCTTTAGCATCAAAAATACTAGAATGATAATCTCCTTCAAAATCCATAGATACCACATCTTCGTCAGTGTAGCCTAACACCCCTTTTAAGTCACCAGAAGCTGCTGCTTTCATCGCTTCACAAATGGCTTCATAACTGGTAGCTTTTTCGGTTTTAAAGGTTAAATCAACCACAGAAACATCGGGAGTGGGAACCCGTAAAGCCATTCCTGTTAACTTACCATCTAATGCAGGAATCACTAGAGTTACCGCTTTAGCTGCCCCTGTGGAAGCAGGAATGATATTTTGAGCTGCACCTCGTCCGGCCCGCAAATCTTTCTTGCTAGGCCCATCTACGGTGGGTTGAGTGGCTGTCATGGCATGAACTGTTGTCATTAACCCTTCTGCTAAACCAAAGTTATCATTAATAACTTTAGCAATAGGGGCTAAACAGTTAGTGGTACAACTGGCATTAGAGACAATATAATCTTTACTAGGATCGTATTGGTCATCGTTAACACCGACAACAAAGGTATTTACCCGTTCAGGATCTTTAGTCGGAGCAGAAATAACCACCCGTTTTGCTCCTGCTTTGAGGTGTTTACTGGCGGTTTCATGGGTGGTAAATAGACCGGTGGACTCTACCACATAGTCGACTCCAATTTGTCCCCAGGGTAATTCTTCGGGGTTACGAATGGCAAAACAGGGGATGAATTTACCATTGACGACAATCCCATCTTCTCGTTCTTCTACTGTTCCGTCAAAACGTCCGTGAGTCGAATCATATTTGAGTAAATAGGCGATATTCTTAGCAGGAACAAGGTCATTTATGCCGACAAATTCAAAATCAGGGTTATGAATACCTGCTCTGAACACTAATCTACCAATCCGGCCAAACCCGTTAATACCTACTTTTATTTTTGCCATGAGAGAAACTCCTTAAAAATCAACAATGCTTAACTAGAAGGGAAAGAAAAAATAACTTTTTTTTATTCTCTGCGATATCCCTCGATCATCCATCCCCTTCAGGAAAGATTAATTACTCATATGCTATGATTTTTTCTGCTAATTCTCTCAATATCAACAAAGTTTTTAGATTGTTCAACGTTGTTTGACTGATAACTATATCGGCAATTTTAACTTAAAACAAAAAAATCACAATTAAAAAAATCTTAATTTTCAGGAATTAATCTTTCTCTTCTCGGCAGTTTTTCTTTTTTTAATAAAAAGTCTCTTATTTTTGTTAGATTTATTATCAAAGATAAGTGTTTATTAAGAAGATCGTAGGATATATTCCTCCGAGAGATTATGTCATCTATCAATAGAGAGAAAAATGCTTAATCAGGTATCCTATTAATTAAATTAATTGGTGATCATTATGTCTTTAATTTCCTTACCTCAACTCGCTAATTTTCCAGTATCCCATAATGACAGTGAACAACGTTTAATTCTAACTGGCATTTCTTGGGGAGAATACCAACAATTTTTAGACTCATTGGGAGATAGTGCAACCTATCGAACGATTTATTTAGAAGGAGTACTAGAAATCATGTCACCGAGTCGTCGTCATGAAGTTAGTAAAAAAAGTATTGGTCGATTATTAGAAGTTTACTTAGAAGCAGCAGAAATTGATTTTTGGGGACTGGGTTCGACAACATTACGAGGCGAAAAAGGAAAAGCAGGGAAAGAACCGGATGAATGTTATTGTTTGGAAACAGATAAAGAATTACCTGATCTCGCTATCGAAGTTATTGTTACCAGTGGAAATATTAAAATCTTAGAAGTTTATCGTCGTTTAGGGGTTAAAGAAGTTTGGTTATGGCAAAATGATCAACTTGAAATTTATTATTTAGAAAATGACCAATATTCTCGCCAAGAAAACAGCCAACTTTTACCGAATCTCGATCTCAATTTACTCTCCCAATTTATTAATCATCCTAACCCTCGTCTAGCTATGAAAGAATTTAGAGAATTGGTGATAAATAGTTAATAATCTATGATTTGTAAATAGATTAGACTATTAAGATAATTTTTCATAGTTAAAAGTTTAAATTCTAGTAAAGAGGTGATAATTATTTGAGTAAGGACTATAAAAATATTAGGAAAATATAAACATCAATTTGCAGTTACTAATTTTAACTATTATACTGATAATCAAAGTCCAAAATGGAACTTTAAAAAACAGGAAAAAACATCATAGTTAGCCCTGTTACTAAGTAAAAATAAGACAAAATTGGAGATATAATTAATGGTTGCTACTCCAAATAAACCACAAGTCGAAAAAACCCCCTTATCTCCCGAAGAATTGAGAAAAATCCATGCTTATTGGTCTGCTTGTAATTATCTAGCCGTTGGCATGATATACCTACAAGATAATCCCTTACTCAAAGAACCCCTAAAAGAAGAACATATTAAAAACCGTTTATTAGGTCACTGGGGATCAAGTCCTGGATTAAGTTTCATCTACATTCATATCAACCGCCTCATCAAAAAATACGATTTAAACACTATCTATATTGCCGGTCCCGGTCATGGTGCGCCAGGAGTATTAGGACCTGTTTATTTAGAAGGAACTTACTCAGAAATTTACCCAGATAAAAGCGAAGATGAAGAAGGAATGAAAGCCTTTTTCAAACAATTTTCTTTCCCTGGCGGTATCGGTAGTCATTGCACCCCAGAAACCCCCGGATCGATCCACGAAGGGGGAGAATTAGGCTATAGTTTATCCCATGCCTACGGTTCTGTTTTCGATAACCCGGATCTTATTAGCGTTGCTGTAGTGGGAGACGGAGAATCTGAAACCGGTCCATTGGCCACAGCTTGGCATTCCAACAAATTTCTTAATCCCATCCGAGATGGTGCTGTTTTACCTATTTTGCACCTTAACGGTTATAAGATCGCTAATCCTACTATTTTAGCCCGTGTTTCTCACGAAGAGTTAGAATGTCTCTTCAAAGGATACGGTTATAAACCCTATTTTGTCGAAGGTTCTGATCCTGAACAGATGCACCAAAAAATGGCTGCAACCCTCGAAACTGTGATTTCAGAGATCAAAGCCATTCAAAAAGAAGCCCGTGACACAGGCGTAGCTAAACGTCCTATGTGGCCCATGATTGTGTTACACTCTCCGAAAGGATGGACAGGGCCGACAGAAGTGGATGGTAAAAAGACCGAAGACTTCTGGCGATCGCATCAAGTCCCTTTATCGGGAATGCACAACAACACTGAACACCTGAAACTCTTAGAAGAGTGGTTAAAAAGTTACAAACCCGAAGAACTCTTTGACGACACAGGAAAACTCATCCCTGAGTTAAAAGACTTAGCCCCCACTGGCAAACGTCGCATGAGTGCTAACCCTAATTCTAACGGTGGGTTATTGCGAAAAGACCTCCGATTACCCAATTTTCGGGACTATGCCGTAGAAGTCGATCAACCTGGCGCAGTGGAAGCAGGAAACACCCATCGCTTAGGAGTCTTTTTACGGGATGTCATGGCCAATAACATGAACATCTTTCGTGTTTTCGGTCCTGATGAAACCGCTTCTAACCGCTTAACGCCGATCTACGAAGCCAGTAAAAAAGTCTGGATGGGTGAGATCATCGATGCTGATGCAGACGGTACAGAAATTACCCCCGATGGCCGAGTGATGGAAATGTTAAGCGAACATACCCTACAAGGGTGGTTAGAAGGGTATTTATTAACCGGTCGTCACGGCTTTTTCCACACCTACGAAGCCTTTGCCCATGTAGTTGATTCAATGTTTAATCAACACGCAAAATGGCTCGATATTTGCAAGCATGAAGTCCCTTGGCGTGTCCCCATTCCTTCTTTAAATATTCTTCTTTCTTCGACAGTTTGGCGACAAGATCATAACGGATTTTCTCACCAAGATCCAGGCTATGTAGACGTAGTAACCAATAAGAGTCCTGATGTGGTTCGGGTCTATTTTCCGCCGGATGCTAACTGTTTATTGTCTGTTACCGATCACTGTTTGAAGAGCAAAAACTACGTTAATGTTATTGTTGCTGATAAACAGAAACATCTGCAATATTTAAGCATGGAAGAAGCAGTTAAACACTGCACTAAAGGCATCGGTATTTGGGAATGGGCCAGTAATGATGACTGTGGAAAAGAACCCGATGAACCTGATGTAATTATGGCTTCTTGTGGAGATATTCCTACCAGAGAATCTTTAGCAGCAACAGCTATTTTACGGGAAGAATTCCCTCACTTAAAAGTCCGCTTTATTAATGTAGTGGACTTGTTTAAATTACAACCAGAATCAGAACACCCTCACGGTTTATCCGATAAAGATTTTGATACTTTATTTACCACAAATAAGCCTATCATGTTCAATTTTCATGGCTATCCCTGGTTAATTCATAAATTAACTTATCGTCGTACCAATCATCATAATCTTCATGTTCGTGGCTACAAAGAAAAAGGCAATATAAACACGCCTTTAGAGTTAGCGATTAATAACCAAATTGATCGTTTTAACTTAGTGATAGATGTGATTGAACGAGTTGATAAGTTAGGATCAGCAGCAGCTTATGTTCAGCAACGGATGAAAAATGCCATTATCGAACATAAAGCCTATGCTTATGAACATGGTCTTGACAAACCAGAAATTTCTAATTGGAAATGGCCACTTTAGGCTATCTTAACTGAAAACCAAAATAGGTAGGGGTCTAACTAAATTATGCCCCTATCTTTTATATCAATTTCTTTTTATTTTCTATGAATCATATTAATCCAAATGTCACCACCGAAAAAGAAAAAATGCTTCGAGGAGAATATTATAATGCTTTTGAAAAAAACTTACTTAAAGATAGAAAAAAAGCTCAAAAACTCTGTAAGAGATTAAATAATATGTCTGATGGGAGTTACAAAAAAAGATTAAAAATTCTCAAAAAATTATTACAAACAACTAAAGATGTTTGGATAGAATCCCCTTTTAGATGTGATTATGGCTATAACATTATCATTGGTGATGGTTTTTATGCTAACTTTGGCTGTGTTATTCTCGATTGTAATTTTGTAAAAATTGGTAATAATGTTCAGCTAGGTCCAAATGTACAAATTTATACAGCTACTCATCCGATTAATATAAAAGAAAGAATTGCTCAAAAAGAAATGGCTTATCCTATTACAATTAGTGATAATGTTTGGATTGGGGGAAGTTGTATTATTCTTCCTGGGATAACCATTGGTGATAATAGTGTTATTGGTGCAGGAAGTGTTGTTACCAAAAATGTTCCGAATAATGTTGTGGCAGTAGGAAACCCTTGTCGTGTTATTAAACAAATTTAATTAGTTACAACTATTATTTAACTTAATTTAATCTTAAATTAGTGAATATAAAAATATGATAAACTTGAACTTGACAATAATTTTGTTACTATTATTATAAACAACATATCTATTAGTTGAATCTTAATTTTATCTATTATGAAAGTTGCTGTCTTTAGTACCCGTTCCTATGATCGTAAATTCCTAGATCGTGCCAATATAGCTGCTAACTCTCCCCATGATTTAGAATACTTTGAAACAAAATTAAACGAAAAAACAGCCCCTTTAGCTAATGGTTTTCCTTGTGTTTGTATCTTTGTTAATGATACAGCCGATGCAGCCACTTTAAAGAGTTTAGCTGAACAGGGAACTAAATTAATTGCCCTACGTTGTGCTGGATATAATATGGTTGATCTCGAAGCAGCCGAAGAATTAGGTTTAAAAATTGTCAGAGTTCCTGCTTATTCTCCCTACGCAGTGGCAGAACACGCAGTGGGTTTAATCTTAATGCTAAATCGTAGATTAAATAAAGCTTACAATCGGGTTAGAGACGATAATTTTACCCTTGATGGTTTATTAGGATTTGACTTACATGAACGTACTATAGGTGTCATTGGTACGGGAAAAATTGGCACCATTTTTGCTCAAATTATGAACGGGTTTGGTTGTCATTTATTAGGATATGATGTTCATCCTAATGATGAATTTTCAGGGATATCAGGAGCTAAATACGTCGATTTACCAGAATTATTAGCTAAATCTGACATTATTTCTCTTCACTGTCCCTTGGTATCATCCACGTATCATTTAATTAATCGAGACACCATTGAACAAATGAAACCCGGTGTTATGTTAATTAATACGAGTCGAGGGCAATTAGTCGACACTCGTGCTGTTATTGATGGTATCAAAACTGGTAAGATTGGTTATGTCGGTTTAGATGTGTACGAAGAAGAAGATGATCTGTTTTTTGAAGACTATTCTAACAACATTATTCAAGACGATACTTTTCAACTTCTGCAATCTTTTCAAAACGTGGTAATTACCGCTCATCAAGCATTTTTTACCCAGGATGCTTTGACAGCTATTTCTCAAACCACCATCGCTAATATCAGCAGTTGGGAACAAGGGAATGAGTTAAGTCATGAAGTGAAAGTTCCTGTAGCACAATAGATATTATTTATTAATAACCCATAAGCAATTTATCCTATGGGTTAATGCTAACAATCATAACCAACGGGCTAATTTTTCTTGAGATTGAGCATCAAGACAATTGAATAATAAACGGCCTCGACTTCGTTTATTACTACGTTGCTTATGTCTAACTTGAGAGCGAGAAGATTCGATATCTTTGGCTAATACTTCCACTGACATCCATTCTGCACCATAACCCATGGCGGTTAAATATTGATCTCGGTCTGATGTAGCCACAATAATACGATTATGATTAATTTGTTGACGGCGAAAAAAAGTAGCGCAAACCCTTTCTATGTAGGTATCGGCCGTCTGTGTCCAAGCAGTAAAACAAATAGAAAGATGAGTTGAATGATGTTCGACAGAAGAAGGAGTCTTTTGGTATTGAGAGTCAAAGACAACCTGCGTCTTGTAGCCTTTGTGAACAGTGTAATTGATTAATGTCTCTACTAATTCGTACCGCGCTTGTTCTAAACCGTGGCGATCGCGGGTGCTTTTTAATGGAGACCAAGAACCAATAATATTATAGCCGTCGACGAGTAATAAGGGTGTAATAGAAGAAGACATTTTTCTTAAGAGTGATCATAGATTGTTAACATTTTTAAGGCAAACATTTCATAATATTAACAAAAAATTTAACGTTATGGGAATGTCAAAAATGATAATCACTCTAAGTTATACTTTATACAAGAAGAAAACTAGATTATTTCCTTGATCGCAACCATATCCACAGCAAGGTTTATCGAAGCTTTTACCTCGATCATGTTAGTTAGACTGAGACTTCAATGCTTTGAGATCAGGCATATTATCGTACCAGAAGCGATCGCCATCTCGTCAACGGATGAATTGATCTTCAAAACAAGCCATGCGATCGCTACTTTTTATAACGAAACCAACGATATCCATAGCTTATACTACTGTAGCAAAATATAATTAAAGAAAACTCATCATAAAAATTGTCTATGCAGTGGAATTCATCTCTGGTTCAAGAAAAAATTAGCTTCAACTTTAAAAACCCCGAGCTGCTTTTTCTTTCTTTAAGTGATCCTTCTTATGGAAAACAAATTAACCAGCCTGGAAGTGATAATGAACGGTTAGAATCTTTAGGAGAAACGGTACTAGATCTGATTATTATTGATTATTTATATCATCATTTTCCTTATTTAACTATTAGTAAAATGACAGCATTACGAGATAAGTTGTCAGAAAAGGAAAGACTAACTAATCTCTGGTTTGGTTTAGGATTAGGGGAAAGTTATCCCTTTCTAGATGTCAATGAAGAAAGACATCGTTTACGGGTTAAAAGTAGTAATCCTTTTGAAAAATCTCTAAAAGCATTAGTGGGAGCTATTCATATTGATCGGGGATTTTCTCAATCCTATAATTGGGTTAATAAGCAATTAATAGCTCCTTTATTAGAACGGCATCAAAAAGATGATAAAGAGCGAGTTAATCCTGAGAAACAGGTAAACCTTTTAGGAACTACTTGCTTGAGAACAATTGCTTTTGATTATTTGTACCGTCTTTTACCTTATGTTAGTCCAGGCATATTAAACAAATTATCCAAAAGATTAATTTCTAAAAAACAACAAATAGAATATCTCAAGAAATTAACCAAAGAAGATTGGAAAAAGATAACATTTGAACAAGATAAAATTTCTAAAAAATCTTTTCCCTCTTTTATAGGTGCTATGTTTATTTATTTTGATAATGAAAATCCTAAAACTCGCTACCGAAATAGTCGAAAATGGTTTAGAGAAAATTGTATTAACGAAGACGAAGTTTTATATGAGGCGATTAGTTTATTACTAAAAGAAGGTATTCCGCAAAAATGGATTATTCGTGAAATTTTAGGCTACAAAAGTAAAAATTATGATCAAGGGAGAGAGAGGTTTTATGAAATCATGGATCAAAGTGATACCAAACATATTAGTGGTGAGGAAGAATAACAAAATCTAGCTTCGTGTTTAACTCCTTGTTGAATTCTTATGGATTAATTTGATAACCTAGTATTAGTATCACTTATATCATTAAGAATATGAAAAATTTGCTTTTAAGTTTAATCATCGGTTTCGGTTTTATTAATTTTCCTCTCTTCCAGACAATAGTATTAGCACAAGACAATGAGATTAACAATCTACTAAAAGATACAATTTATTATCTACCTGATGGAAAAGCAATCACTTTATCAGGGGGTCGTTATAAAACTGAAAATAAAGTTTTTGTTTTAAGCGAAAAAGTAGCGATCGCAGATATTAATAATGATCAATTAGCTGATTTCTTTGTTATTGTAACCGAACTCACACAAGGAATTCAGCTTAATAATTATATTGCTGTTTTATTAGGTAATAATGATCAACAACTTGACAATGTGGATACTCTCTTTATTGATAATGAAATAGATATCGAAAATCTGAGTTGGACGGATCAAGTTTTAACCGTAGAATTTATGGCTAATTCTCCTGAGCGAAAGAAAAAATTAAAGTATCATTTTGATCTTGGTTCAGAAACATTAATTCCCTTGACCTTAGAAACAGAAAAGAAACCAGGAGACATTTTTATTAGAGATAGAGAACAAAATATTATCGAACCAGATTTTAACAATAGTGACGAAGATCCTAGTATACAGATAGAATTGTAACTATCCATCTATTTCAAACGTTGATAAGCGTCAATTACTTGTTTTGCGATCGCCGACCAACTATATTTATCTTTGACTAATTGATAAGCATTGTCTCCTCTTTCTTCTCTGGTTTGAGGGGATAAAATAGCCGTTTCTAAAGCATTGGTTAAAGCATTAACGTCTAAAGTTGTGACCCAACCTGCTTGATAAGTTTCAACATCGGGCCAAATATAAACCCCTTGAGAAATAATCACAGGGGTTTTGATAGCCATTGCTTCAGCAACAGCAATACCAAAGTTTTCGTAGTAAGACGGTAAAATAAACAGATCAGCATCTTGTAGTAAACCTAGTTTTAACTCTCCTTTGACAAACCCTGTAATAGTTGTACAGTTCGCTAAAATAGAATCATTAATTTGTTTTGTTATCTTCTTTTCATAAACAGGATCTTGAGGGTTAGAACCCGCTAACACTAAGTGAAATTTAATACCTTTTTTTATTAACTTTTCTGTTGCTTCAATTAAAAAATTTAAGCCCTTTTTTGGATCAATACGAGACATAAATAAGAGTAAAGGGACATCATCAGCAATACCTAAACTGTTTCTTGTTTCCCCTTTTTTCAGTAAACTATCAGGGATATTAACCCCCAAAGGAATAATTAAATCTTGGGTTTTTATCCCATAACGATAGGAAATATTTGCTTCTTCTTCCGTTGTAAAATGTAGAGCAGCAGAACCAGCAATATTAGGGCGTTCTAACAGGTTTCCATAAATTTGCTTTAAACGTCGTTTTTTCTTGAGATCAGCCGGATCAAGGGTTCCTAATGGTCGTAGAATGTACGGTAGTTTCTGATCCCTAAGAATCGTTGCTGCTGCTGTTATTACAGGTGAAAATAAAGCATGACAATGAGCAATATCATAATCTTTTGCGTGTTGATTTAACCATTGCAGCAAAGGAAAAGAAAA
>NZ_AAXW01000035.1 GCF_000169335.1 Crocosphaera chwakensis CCY0110 | reverse complement strand
CGATTAGATGATAAAGCTTTATTTTCTTCTATTTGATTTTCTGTTAATTCTCCATTTTTCGCTCTTTTATGCGGAGTCGTAATTTGAGTTTCTCCAATGTAGGCTTTGTCCCCACTAAAAGTTTGATTTATCTTAAATTTATTTAAAGTTTGCCTACATATTTTTATGTCACTTATTGGTCCAGGTTTTCCAATAACTACATCAACAATATCCTCAGCTTTTGGTAATACAATAAACTGACTTTTAAGAGTATGTCTTTTTTGCTTTCCTGAAAAGTATCTTTTTTGCTCTTGGTAGTTTAAAGGTCTTTCAATAGGCTGTTCTGCACTATCTACAATCAATTCATAATCTTTTAATTGTTCAATCACAAGTTTTTCTTCGTCTTGGGACTTTTTTACTTGTTCTAACAAACTTGGAGGTAACTCTCCCTCAAAAAGTTTTTGCCAATATGTAAAAATATTATGAGCCGTTGATTCACTCACTTGGAAGACAAGTCCTAAGAATTGAAAGCTTACATTATGACGAAGATAAATTAACATGAGAATTATTTGTTCTTCTTCTGATAATTTAGGATGATTTCCACTTCCTGATTGATTAATTCGGGTTTTTGTTTTTTCAATTTTTTCTTTATTGTTCTGATTGAGAAGCTTTCCTAGAGCGATTAGTTGTTTGAGTTGTTGATAGTCGATTCCTAATAATCTTTTTGTTTGTTTAGAATATTTTTGAATATAAGCCCAAGTATAACTTTTCATGTCCTCTTTTAGAAATTTATTATGTATTTAATTATACTATTTTTTTGATTTTATTAAATTATGGAGATGTCTATTAAATTCGTATAAACCAATTAATCCAGCTTTGGCTGGTTTCGTGCTTAAAGTCAATAGAGTTATACTACTTAATATGAGTAAGGTTTTTTTCATAGAAGATTTTTCAATAGTTAATTTACTTAAATCTATCAATCAAGCTAAATATTTTCTGTAAAGACAATGTAAAATTTTAAAAGGTCTAAACAGTAGATAGGTTGGTTTTTGTTCCTCTACCCAACTCATACAATCTTGATTATCATTTATTTATGCAATGTTGTCGAGCAAAAAAAAATCAAAGCAGCTATTTTTTTACCTTAATTACTAATAATCAACGCTCAATTCTTTGTAAGAAAAAAAATATAATTTTATTAAGAGATTCATTTTATAGAGTAATGCAAAAACACCCTCTTGGTGCGCTTTCCAGTGCGAGGAAACCTCCGTCTGAGTCCATCCGCTTTGTGATTGATGTCATTGTCCCATTTTCATTGTATTTGAAAGTTACTCCAAGAAAATGTTAATTTTTTGACTCCTTGACGTTTAAGGAAAAGTCCTTAATATTGTTGGGTTTCATACTTCAACTCAACCTATAAAATTGCGATCAAGTTTCTTTCCTTAGAGAGAAGAAGAGCTTCTTTTTGCCTGTTAATGTGACTACATAGGAAAAACCACTCCTAGGAGGATTAGTCAATATGGAAAAGTCTTTGAGTACCCAGACTTCAACTGAGCAAGAGGCTACAGACTTGGAACGGTGGACTTCAATTATTGGCGGTGGTGCGTTGGTTCTCGCTGGTTTGCAACAGCGATCGCTAAAAGGTATTTTAACCGCCGTGGCCGGAGGTGGCTTAGTTTATCAAGGAGTCCAGAAAAAAAGCACCTTGAAGCAGGTAGAAGATGCTATCGGGCTTGATCATGCTATTCGTGTGGAAAAAACGGTAACAATTAACCGCTCTGCCGAAGATTTGTATCATTTCTGGCGCAACTTTGAAAATTTACCCCGTTTTATGACTCATCTACAATCCGTTATGGTCAAAGATGAACGTCATTCCCATTGGGTAGCTAACGCCCCACTTAATGAAACGATTGAATGGGATGCCATAGTTATCAACGATGAACCCAATCATCTTATTGCTTGGACATCGGATGAAGGGGCAAATATCGAAAATTCTGGCTTTGTCCGCTTTCAACCAGCAACAGGTGGACGAGGAACAGAGGTCAAAGTGGTTATGGAATATCAGCCTCCTGGGGGTGCGATCTCAGCAGCGATCGCCAAACTGTTTGGAGAAGAACCTGAACAACAGATTGGAGATGAACTTAACCGCTTTAAACAGTTAATGGAAGCAGGAGAAATTGCAACCATTGAAGGACAATCTCAAGGAAAGTAAAGTTATTATCTAAAATTTTGGAGCGAATCATTATGTATAAGATTTTTGGTTTAATTTTTTCTCATTTAAACCCTAATAAAACAAAAAATAACCCCCAGTTGCTTGTTTTTTTGACAAACAATTTATTCCAACGTTGGTTAAAAGTTGGCATAGTCACTGTTATTTTACTGTGTAGCCTTGCTATTTATCCGATTCAACTGGCTCACGCAGTTAACTCTAGTCATTCTGAAACTGGTCAAAATAACACTGTTAATCAAACTCGTAATTCTGTCGGTACTGAAAATTTACCCGGTGGCGTTGAATCAGCTATTTTAAAAGATGGAAAAAATACACCACAACCGAAAAAAAGTAGTAAAAGTAAGATGAAACAGCTTAGAGATCAATTGAGCGAAACATCACCCAATACTGCACCTATTGATAAGAAAAATCAGAAAAATTAAAGTTTGAACCGTTATAACAAAGAATAACAATCAATGTTATCTGAGTTTGAGATTAGCAGAAAGCTTCCATTCTTTTCTAGAATTAACATTTTTATTGAAACTTGTGGGGAGTATAAAGTATAGCAGTTCCCTTGCTTGTAAGGTACAAAGGTTATCGCTTTGAGGCAGAAGGCAGGAGTTACGTGTGCCTCATGAGTCCGAGAATTGCTATATCAATTGCTAACTCAAACTCAAGTAAAAGCTTAAAAGCTGACATCTTCGGAAAATTAATAAACACCAGGAGAATTTACCATGAAAGCCGTATGCTGGCACGGAAGCCAAGATGTTCGGGTTGATAATGTTCCAGACCCCAAAATTTTGAATCCCCGTGATGCCATTATTAAAGTTACCTCTACTGCCATTTGTGGTTCTGATTTACATCTGTATGATGGCTATATTCCCACAATGCAGTCAGGGGATATCCTCGGTCATGAATTTATGGGTGAAGTGGTCGAAACAGGTTCGGAGGTCAAGAATTTAAAAAAAGGCGATCGCGTGGTGGTTCCTTTTACCATTTCTTGCGGTAACTGTTTCTTCTGTAACCGTGATCTGTGGTCGTTGTGCGATAATTCTAATCCCAATGCTTGGATGGCCGAAAAATTTTATGGTCATTCTCCTTCTGGGTTGTTTGGTTACTCTCACCTCTTAGGGGGTTACGCCGGAGGACAAGCTGAATATGTTAGAGTTCCTTTTGCTGATATTGGCCCCCTCAAAGTACCAGAAAGCTTAAGCGATGAACAGGTTCTCTTTTTAACGGATATTTTCCCTACCGGTTATATGGCCGCCGAAAACTGTGATATTCAACCAGGAGAAATTGTCGCGGTTTGGGGGTGTGGCCCAGTGGGTCAGTTTGCCATCCGTAGCGCACTGATGTTAGGGGCAGAACGGGTGATTGCTATTGACCGTATCCCTGAACGTTTAGCATTAGCTGAGGCAGGAGGTGCTGAAATTCTCAATTATGAAGAAATGGATGCCGGTGTTGCCCTCAAAGAAATGACAGGGGGACGAGGCCCTGATTGTTGCATTGATGCAGTGGGGATGGAAGCCCATGGTACAGGGGTGATGGCCATGTACGACACGGTTAAACAAGCGATTCGCATGGAAACAGGACGACCTTTAGTGTTAAGACAGGCGATCGCAGCTTGTCGAAAAGGAGGCAAAGTATCAGTTCCTGGGGTTTATGGGGGATTTATCGATAAAATGCCGATGGGAGCTTTTGTTAACAAAGGATTAACCATGCGTTCGGGTCAAACTCATGTTCATAAATATTTGCGTCCTTTATTGGAACGTATTGAGAAAGGTGACATTGATCCAACTTTTGTGATTACTCATCGTTTGTCCCTAGAAGAAGCACCCGACGCTTATAAAATCTTTCGGGATAAGAAAGATAATTGTATTAAAGTTGTCCTTAAACCTTAAAGCTATTTAACCGACTTTTCTAGAATTAACATTTTACGATTTCTTGCGGTAACTGTTTCTTTTGTAACCGTGATCTATAGTCTTTTAAGTTATACCAGTTCTCTATGAAAATCTAGCGTGGCTTTGATCAAAATTACCATAAGTTTGCAGGATTGTTTAATAATCTCAGAGGATTAGCCTATTGCTTTTCTTTCAAGATTCCTAGAATAAAGCTATGACAACAAAATAGAATTATAGCTTTTTGTAGGCGTTCTGGATTTTTAGTCAATTAGAAAATCTGTTCAATTAGAACAGGATTCGTCTGCAAGCTATCCACCGACAAAGGAGAAAAATAGTGATGATGAATGAGAGCGAAGACGACAGAGGAAAAGTTGCATTTGTGACTGGAGCAGCAAGTGGCATCGGTCGAGCTACAGCACTGGCGTTTGCCCGTGAGGGGGTTAACGTAGTAGTCGCTGACATTTCAGAACAAGGCAATCAAGAAACAACCCGTTTGATTGAGGAAATGGGGGGACAAGCGATCGCCGTCAAGTGTGATGTGACTCAAACTGAGTCCGTGAAGTCCGCTCTAGACAAGACGATTGAAAGCTTCGGACGGTTGGACTTCGCCTTTAACAACGCAGGGGTGGAGCAGAAGAAGGCCGCAACCGCCGAAATTGAAGAGCAAGAGTGGGATCGGATCGTCGATACCAATCTGCGTGGCGTTTTTCTGTGCATGAAATATGAAATCCCTTTACTACTCAAGCAAGGTGGCGGAGCGATTGTGAATACATCATCGGGTGCCGGGGTTATAGGCATCAAGAGCGGAGCCGCATACACGGCTGCCAAGCACGGCTTGATTGGTCTCACCAAAGCAGCAGCCCTCGACTATGCCTCACAGAACATCCGCATTAACGCCGTTGCACCCGGTTACATTAACACATCAATGATGGATCGCTTCACTGGCGGTACTGCCGAAGGCCGTCACAAAGTGGTTTCCCAAGAGCCAATTGGCAGGGTCGGACAGCCCGAAGAGATCGCCAATGCTGTTGTCTGGCTGTGTTCAGATGCGTCTTCTTTTGTCGTCGGACACGCTCTGGTGGTCGATGGTGGTCAAACGGTGTAGTGATGATAGAAGCAAAAGACAGTTACTCAACAAAAAGAGGAATACAATGATTAAAGACAAAGTTGTGATTATTACTGGTGCATCATCCGGAATTGGTGAAGCTACTGCGAAATTGCTGGCCAGCAAAGGTGCTAAAGTCGTGTTGGGCGCACGGCGTGAGCAAAAACTAAAACAGCTAGTTGATGACATTCAAAATGCTGGCGGACAAGCTGTTTATCAGGTGATGGATGTAGTTAACTCATCGGATAACGAGGCGATCGCCAAGCTTGCCAAGGAAACTTTTGGAGGCATCGATGCAATTTTCTTGAACGCTGGCATCATGCCCAGTTCTCCCCTATCTGCCTTGAAAACGCAGGAATGGAATCAAACGGTTGATATTAATATCAAGGGCGTTCTCAATGGTCTCGCTGCTGTCTTGCCAACGTTTATCAACCAAAAATCTGGCCATGTCATCGCAACTTCGTCAGTTGCTGGATTAAAAGCTTATCCAGCGAATGCAGTCTATGGGGGGACAAAATGGTTCGTGCGCGAGTTAATGGAAGTTCTACGTATGGAGTCTGCTCAAGAGGGGACTAATATTCGGACTGCGACCCTTTATCCGGCTGCCATCAACACTGAGTTGTTAGATGAGATTACTGACTCAGATACGGCTGAAAAGATGACAGCGTTGTATGAAAAACATGGTATTTCAGCCGATCGCATCGCTAGTGTTGTAGCGTTTGCCATTGACCAGCCAGAAGACACCAACCTCAGCGAATTTACCATTGGCCCAACGACGCAGCCTTGGTGAAGAATCTCTGCGACTCAATCCAAAATTACGGAGAACAAAAATGAAATTACTGACAGTAGCAATTTTGTCATTGGCTCTGATGCTGAGTTTAGGACTTGCCCAACCGGGTCAGGCACAAGTTTCATCGAGCGATGCTGAACCCGAACAGGCGATCGAGGTCATCCGAAACGGCTCGCAGTCTTCACAAGTCGGTTCCACCGAATATTTTACGGGTTTTGCGCTGATTGACCCGTTGGTCGAGGTGCGCGAACCATCACGGGTGAGTAGTGCTAGCGTCACCTTTGCCCCTGGTGCGCGTACAGCTTGGCACAGCCACCCATTAGGTCAGATCCTCATCGTGACTTCTGGTGTGGGTTGGGTTCAGTCTTGGGACGGCCAGGTTAAAGAAATCAAATCTGGTGATGTTGTTCGTATTCCGTCAGGACAAAAACACTGGCACGGGGCAACCCCAACCACAGCAATGACACACATTGCGATTCAAGAACAGCTTGACGGTAGGGTGGTGGATTGGATGGAACCAGTCAGTGATGAGCAGTATGGAAGATGATCTTAATGCGTTTGACAGGTTCTCGCCCTAGGGAAAAAACGGCCAAAAGAAAATGCTGGATGTAGGCCCTCATCCTGACCATGTTTAAAAGTTTATACTTAATAATCACTGAAGGGGGTAAGTTATCCCTACTCACATCTTGCATCTTGTTTAAAATTGGCTAGTAGTGAAAGGGTGTAGGGTATAGGGATTTATTTTGACTTTAACTGTCTTAGAATTGATTTTTTTTGTTTTTCTATTGAGTCTATTTGTACTGGTGCAAGATGTGAGCCTACCCTTGTTAGTCATCAAGAATTAAACATTACTGAGTAAATTAGCACCTTGATAAAACATGAAACTAACTATCCAAGCCAACACCAAGCCATAAACCACAGAGAAAAAGGTAAAACTGACATTTTTGGCTTCACTGCGAATGGTGGCTAAGGTTGCCACACAAGGACTATAGAGCAAACAAAATAACATGAAACTATAGGCTTGAATGGGTGAAATGGTTTGAGCAATAGTGGCTTGAATGGCACTTGGCTCAGATAAACTGTAAATGGTTGCTAACGATCCCACCACAATCTCTTTAGCAATAAAGCCAAAAACTAAAGCAATGGTCAATTCTTCAGGAATACCAATAGGACTGAGAACCGGAGCAAAAAACTCCCCTAACCGCACGGCATAACTTTGATCTCCGGTACCGGGTAAGTTGGTTAATAATAACACAGCTAAAACCCCAACAACGATCCAAACGCCGGCTTGCTGGAGAAACGCTTTCACTGCGTCGCCTCCTGTCACCATACCAAAAATTAAGGGAACCCCCACTGCTAACGTTAACCCTGCGTTACCAATGGGATTAGCTGTTCCTTGGGGTAAGTTGGACATCAACCAAACCCCCACAACTCCGGCGGTAATAAACCCGGTAGCTCGGCGCAGAAATACTCTTAATTCGCCCCAACCTCTTAACCAAATTTGTTTTAAAGTGGGGAAGCGATAAGGAGGCAACTCGATAACAAAGGGTTCTTGACTAGCAAACTGTCCCTTCATTAAAAAACCTGTGGCCAATGCCACTAAAAAGCTGATCATGTAGAGGGACAGTAACACCAATGGCCCCCAGGTGCGATCAAATAAGGCATCGATGATAAAGACAAACACCGTTAACCGCGCTGAACACAAGGCAAAGGGCATGATTAAAATAGTTAAAAAACGCAAAGATCGCGATCGCATTACCCTGGCACCCATGACAGCAGGAATATTACAACCAAAGCCCATAATTAATAGCACAAAACTGCGACCATCTAACCCTAAACGGTACATGATCGAGTCCATCATATAAGCAGCACGAGAAAAGTAACCACTGTCTTCAATAATGGCCATCATGAAGAAAAACACCACCACCAAGGGAACGAAAGAAATAACGGTGGCTAATCCTCCATAGAGTCCGTCAACGATAAATCCTCGTAAAAAATCGGGTAATCCTGCGGTTAACGGCTCAATAGCGATCGCTTGTAACCAACTGGTGAACGCATCAGCAAAATCTTGAGACGGTAGTCCAACCTCCCAGACAAACTGAAACATTAGGTAAATGGTCAGGAAAAATAAGGGTAAACCAATAATAGGATGCAATAATAAACTATCGAGACGTTGGGTAAAGGTTCGATACAATTGAGAGGGCATCTCAACGGTTTCTTCTAACACCTCTGCGATCGCAGAGGGGGCAATTGGTTCATGGGCTTCTATTTTGATTGTCAGATCGTCGGGAGAGGTAACTTCTTGACTTTGACTTAAAACATGACTAATCCTATGTTTAGCTTGGATAATGCCCCGATTATATTTGGCACTTACTAAGACGACGGGCATTCCTAGCTTTTCTTCGAGTTTCTCAGCATTGATCTTGATGTTAAAATGTTCAGCTTCGTCTGCCATGTTGAGGATCAACATTCCAGGTATGCCTAACGCTTTCACCTGTAGGGCTAATCTAATCTGACGATCAATCTGTCCTGCATTCAGCACCACTAAGACAAGGTTAATTGGAAAGCGTTCAAAAAAACCTTGTACTACCCGTTCATCTTCCGAGTAGCCTTCTAAATCATAAATTCCCGGTAAGTCCACAAACTCAACGGTTTTCCCGTTAAGCTCAACCTCTGCTTCTAATAAGTCCACTGTTACCCCTGGCCAGTTGCCCACAAAAGCACTGGCTCCAGTAATCTGGTTAAATAGGGTAGATTTCCCTACATTGGGCATTCCCATCACACTGACGCGCTTGGTGGTTAGTTCTGGGGATAAGGTTGCTCTTCCCGGACTATGACAATGGGTCATTGATTTGTTTCTCCTCTACGATTAGTTGACACTGGGTTCTATTTCTATGCCTTCGGCTTCATGCCGTCGCATGGCAACTTCTGTGGTTATGCCTACACGCACATGAAGAGGGCCATTCCACCAGGCTTTACGCAATAGTTTGACTTCTTGACCGGCAATGAAACCCATTGCTTCTAGACGACGAGACAATCCAGGATCATCGATATTGAGGGTACGGATAATTCCTGAATGTCCTGGTTTGAGGTTTAATAATTTCATGGTGAATTCTCAAAAATTGACACAGTTTTAATCAATAATTTCTTTCATTAACTGAGTTTAATGAGGTCGAATCATCGACGTTTTTCTCAAGATTGAGAAAGGTAATGTTTAGTAATCAATTGTCCGCCAGAGAAAACTCGAATTAAACAAGGTAAATGTTGTTTAATTAATTAAAATAGCGATGTTCACAGTCTTAACCTCACTATTTTTTCAGAGGCTTGAGGATAGTTAACCTCATCAATTAATTATTGTCCTGAAGCTAATAATAACTATTCTCAATAGTATTCTATAATAACTTTGAGATTGAGAATTGTTGCTCAGCAACTTTTTACCATTTCTTAACTTTAGGCAATAGGCAACGCAAGTTAAAGCCCTGCTCCCTGCTCCTCTGCTCCTCTGCTCCCTACACCCTACACCCTACACCCTGTTCAACGAGAACTAATACGCCTAGCGGTGCGTATAATTTGCCCGGCTAAAATGGCCGCCCCAAAACCGTTATCAATATTAACAACACCGATACCCGTTGCACAGGAATTTAACATGGTTAATAAAGGTGCGACTCCTCCGAAACTGGTTCCGTAACCCACACTGGTAGGGACACCGATCACAGGACAATCTACCATACCCGCTACCACACTAGGTAAGGCTCCTTCCATTCCTGCTACTACAATAATGACATCTGCTTTACTCAATAAGTCTCGGTGACTTAATAAGCGATGAATACCGGCAACTCCCACATCCCAGAGACGTTGGGTTTGAAAGCCACAGAATTGCGCTGTAATCGCTGCTTCTTCTGCTACTGGTAAATCCGCTGTACCTGCGGTTAAGATAGAAACGACACCTGTGCCTTGAGAGGGCAGTTCACCGGTTTGTAGGACACAAATACGAGCCGTGGGATAGTAGATTAAAGAAGAAATTTCCGCTTCAAGTTGTTCTGCGATCGCAGGTTCAATGCGAGTGGCCATCACCACCGGAGAATGGCGGGCCATGGTGGTCATAATTTGTATTATCTGTTCTGGGGTTTTTCCTGGTCCCCAAATGACTTCAGGAAATCCTGTCCTTAGATGACGATGATGGTCAACTTTAGCAAAGTCCGCCACTGGTTCAAAATTGAGGTGTTTGAGCGTTTCAAGGGCGGTATCAGGGCTTATCTCTCCTGTGGCGATAGCGTTGAGGAGTTGTTGCAGGGCATCAGGGTTCATTCAATCTCTATGATTTATGCTTTATCATAATAACTCATCAATTGAGTTCGACCTAAGTCCAATCTTGCACATCTTCATTAGAAGCACGTTTATAAACCTTTCCTTTTTCATGAAGTTGACGAGTTTTCTCGAATAAATCTGCTTCTGCTAATTGCCATTGTTCTAGAATTAAATCTAAATCTTGGCTTAATTGTCTAGCTCCTGGAAAATTACAATAACGGATACGAAGCCGAGCCAATTCTGCTAAGTTGTGGTCATTGGGATCGCCCATTAATAACTCATTAACGATTTGGCGATCGCGTTGTTCTTGGGGATGCTTTTGATCTTGAGCCATAGAATAGCAATAATCTATCTAGAAAATCTGGGTAACGTTAATGATTCGTAAAAAGTGGGGGAAATTTCCCAGAGATTAACCACTTTATCAAATCCACCAGAAGCTAAATATTGCCCATCGGGACTAAAAGCGACTACATTAACCCAATCTGCATGATCTTTAAAATGACGTAATAATCGCCCTGTGTCTACATTCCACAGCCTTACCCCGTCAATACTAGCACTCGCTAACACTTTACCGTTAGGACTAAGGGCAATGGACTGAATTTTTCCTTTATGTCCCCTCCAAGTATCCAACAAATCACCACTTGCTAAATCCCAAATTTTAATGGTGCTATCATAACTAGAGGTAATCAATCTTCTTTGATCGGGAGTCACCACTAAACCAGAAATGGTTTGAGAGTGTGCCTGGAATTTTGAGACGATAGTTTTATCTCTTAAATTCCAAAATCTTACCATCCCTTTATCATCACCACTGGCTACTAAATACCCATTGGGGTGAACAGCTAAAGCATAAGCTGGAGTGCCAAAATCTTCGAGTTGATAGAGAAAGTGAGGCGGGTCTAATGTCCAAACCCGAAGACCATCTAAAGCGCCTGTAATTACCAATTGACTATCGGGAGTAACCACTAAATCTAAAACATAGCTGTAGTGGTCAAAAAAACTAACTTTACTATTTTTGTCGGGCCAAACCCAGAAATGGAGATCCGCATCTTCTCCACTACTTACCAAGGTTTTTCCGTTGGGAGATACCTTTAAGGTTAAAATAGCTGAACTTTGCGCGCGAAGGGTATCGACTTCGTCCCCATCTTCAATAGACCAAAATTTTAAAAAGGGTTCATTCGTTCCCCCACCACTGATCACGGTTTTACCATTTGGGCTAAACGCCAAAGAGCGAATAGGAGTCGTATGACCAGCTAAACGATGTTTTAACCGAATACCCAAGTTAACCGATTCAATTTGCTGTTCTTCTAAGGCTTCTCTTTGTTGACGAATTAATTGACCATAACTAGGAAGTACCCATCCCTGACCTACAAGAACTAAAGTCATTAACATCAGTCCCAAGGGTATGACTGTTGATTTCTGTCCGTGTTGATACTTCATGGCACAATAGGGGGTCTTCTTAGCTTATTTTTTTATGCCTATTGTATCTACTTTGAGAGCTTTTTGCTTAACGACGGGATTTATCATGAGTCAACAAAGGTAACGGCATGGTTGAAGAACTCGGAGGCAAATAACGTCTTGGCTTATCTTCTGTCGTAATGGGTTGGGCTTTCTGTACTTGCCACCACCTTAAAATAATCGACAGAGAGACAATGAGTAACCCAAAAGAGAATAATGACCATCGTTGGCCGACTCCTCCCATCACTGCATCCACAGCCCCAACCACAAGAATAAAACTAGAGATAGGTTCTTTGCGGTAAAGGGTTTTCAGAACACGAGGTAATAAAATGTTCATGGTAATTATATCTATAAAATATCCAATCTAATTTCAGCTTATCTTACTTACTACAAAATAGACTGTAAAAATTGCGGAGATTAGAGTAACTTTTACGGTAGCTTACTTAGGTTAAGTCTCCGTATATTATCGAATCTTTATATAAACAGTAAAGAATAAACTGAGAGTGAGAGGGTGAGGGAGTTAAAGTTTTCAGTCTCCCTTACCAACGTTTTTCCCTTGAAGGTTTCAAAAGCTTACAAGTTCTAGAACTTTTGTTTATTGTAACCCTAACCAAGATAATAAACCTTGTCCTGTCAAGTATTCAATGACCAAAATTAATAAGAAACCAACCATAGCAGCACGACCATTTAACCGCTCTGCATAATCGTTAAAACCAAATTTAGGTTCTTCGAGGTCAGGGGTTTGACTGGGTTGGGTAGAAGGATCACTCATAGATTTTCTCTTTACTGATTTTATTTACATTTCTTTACTTTACTAATTTAACGCAAAGGGGAGAAATTGCGACCAACTTTTCTCCCCTGCTTCCTTAATTAGTAATCTACACTGAGTTAGTCACGGCCATTAATGGCAATGAGCAAGCGTAAAATGAAGATAAAGAGATTGATGTAGGTTAAATACATCGACAAAGCAGCAGGAAGATACTGTTCATCCCGATAGGTACGAGGAAGAATATAAAAATCAACCACTGCAGCCCCGACAAATAGGAGAACTCCTAAGCCAGAAATAGCGATTTCAAGCCAGCTAGGGGTATAAACTCCGAATAAGGCAAAAATGAACTGGCCAAAGACCACCACCAATAGAGCGATGATCCCTAAGCCGATGGTTTTAGTTAAGGCCATCCCGTCTTCATCCGATAGATTTGACCCCACGCTACGGGCAAATACAAACGTGATCCCACAACCCAAAGCAGCGATCGCAATTCCTTGTATGCCTACTCCTTGGGTTCTTAAAGCCAGAAAAACTAAACCGCTCAGAGTATAGCCTGATAAGAGACTATATAAAGCTAATAAAGGTAAAGCAGTGCTGTTATTCCCTTTCTCAGCGATATTGCGAGCAACGAAAAAGAGACCTAATTCTAAAACAATAGCCACGAAAAAAGTGGGGAAAAAGAGATTGGGGAAAGATCGAAGAACTCCTAACCCTCCATAAGTTCCCACAGCCGTTAAAACTAAGCCACCACCCACAAAGGGTAAAGCATTGGCGATCACATTAGGACCTACAAGGGATTGACCCTTGGCTTCCCTAATGGCATTACGAAAGTTACTGGTATTACTCATATGATTTTTCTCTACTGATTAAACAGATAACTTGAATAACTACTTACATTTTATAGCTAACATTCGCAGCAATTGGCTAGTAAAGAATACCGAATACCGACAGTGTGGTAGTTTGACTGTTGGACTCCTTATGTAGGCAAAATTTTCTAGGCGGTCTTCGATACTTTTGGATTTTCTATGGCCGAAATTAATAGTTAGTAAAGTACCACGGGGTTAATTTACGTATTTATGCAGAGTAATTTTAGGACGATGCTCAAGATTTCCGTGTAATGCCGATAGTAGGGAATTTCTCTGAGAAGGACAATAAGAACATATAGAGAAGATTCCCTAGTTGGATTTTAAACCTAAAAACAGTAGTTCACAGCTATCTAATTAATCGAGATGAGTCAAACACTGTTTTGTTAGCAAGGGAATTTTACCTAATCTCCTTATTATTTTGCCCTTTAAAAACCATTTTGGATGTAAAACTATGACCCACTATAATCAAGCAACTAAGAAGAAATATATAGACAGCATGGAGCTTTTAATTGCTTATGCTCGTAATCCTTCTTTAGAATTACGCAATCGATTAGTAGAACGTAATTTAGGGTTAGTACGTCAAGTGGCTCACCGAATTAGTCGGCAATGTTCAGAACCTTATGAAGATTTAGAACAAATTGGTTATTTAGGGCTTATTCGTGCAATTGAACGGTTTGATCCTCAGCAGGGTTGCGCCTTTAGTTCTTTTGCTATTCCCTATATTCGTGGAGAAATGCTCCATTATCTTCGTGATAAAGGTAGTGTGATGAGAATTCCTAGACGTTGGCAAGAACTTCATAACAAAGCCAAAAAAATACGCAAACAATTAACCGTAAGTCTCAAACGTCCTCCGACCGATCAGGAAATCGCTAACGCTTTAGAGGTTCCCCTCAAAGAATGGAATGAATGTCAACTGGCTCTGCAAAATCGCCTTTTAGTTAGTTTAGATGCAACGATTAGTCAGAATGTGGATTGTTCGATTAGTTTTGGGGATACGTTACCGGATCAAGACTATCAAGCTAAACAAAAATTAGAAGAAGATCGCTTACAATTACAACGGGCTTTAGGTCAACTCGAAGAGAAAACCAAAGCAGCGATCGAATGTGTCTTTTTAAACGAATTGCCTCGCAAGGAAGCAGCCAAACAAATCGGGATTAGTCCCATGACGGTAACACGCCACCTCAAAAAAGGGATTCAACAGTTAGGATCGCTGTTAGAAACCCAAGTGGCCTAGTTAGACTATGGTTAGGGCTATTTTTCCTGTGTTTGACCCTGCTTCTAAGGCTTTGTGGGCAGTGACAGTTTCTTCTAGGGGAAAAGTTTGGCTCAAATGTAGGGTCAATTTCCCCTCATCAATAAAAGTGGCACATTGTTCGAGAATAGACATCTGATGGGTTTGACCCTCTTTTAATCCCATCAAGGCCGGGGTCAACATTAATTCTAAGCCTAAGCGCAAGTTGCGCGTCCGAGCAACTTTTAAGTTACCGATGCTTGAATCCGGTTGCAAAATGGTAACAATATCCCCATACACTTTAACGGCACCACAAGTATCGAAAAAGGTTTGACCGCCAACGGTATCAAAGGCCACATCTACTCCTTGTCCATCGGTCCAACTTAACACAGATTCTACAAAATCTGTTTTTTTGTACAAAATGGGTTCATCAGCACCAAATTGACGCACTAATCGGGCTTTATCTGTTGATCCGACAGTAGTGCAAACTTTAGCACCTTTCAGTTTCGCTAATTGAATGGCTACATGACCTACACCACCTGCACCTCCATGTATTAATACGGTTTGTCCTGGGGTTAATCTGGCTCGATCATAAAGTGCCTCCCAAGCGGTAATCAAAACTAAAGGGGCGGCCGCTGCTTCAGGAAAGGATAGGGTTGTAGGTTTTAACGCCACACGATGTTCTTCGACAACAGCATACTCAGCATAATTACCTGTTCCTATTTTGCCTAGCCCACCAGCGCAAAAATAAACCTCGTCCCCTGGTTGAAACCGTGTTACTTCTGATCCAATCGCTTCAACAATACCAGCACCGTCACAGCCCAAAACGGCGGGCATTTCCTCAGGATAAAATGTCCCTCTTTGCCGTAATTTGGTATCAATGGGGTTAATACCGGCTGCTTTGAGCTTAATTAGAATTGTGGTGGGACTATTAATAGTTGGTTGAGAAATTTCTGTTAAGGTTAAAACATCAGGCTCACCGGATGTTTTCATTAAAATAGCTTTCATAGTTCACTGGTTAACCACTATATGTCCATTCTAAAGTAAGCTGTTGTTTCTTGAAAAGCATTACTACATCAGAGTTTGAGCCTAGTTGAATTATTGATAAGTAAAGATTTGTTGCGGTTACTTGAATTAATTGCTAGACTATGAATGATGGGTTTCGGCTTAGTCAACGCTCGTAAAGGAGACGTACTATCAATGCTCTACAATTGTAAACCTTTATTATTCTTGCTATCTGCCGAGTAGTCACAGATTTTTTTATTAATTTTATTACAAAACGCTTCTTAACTTAAGTCATTGTAATCCTTTCCCATTGGGTCGAATCGGGGGAATGGTTATATATATTGACTTGCTTACTCTAAATTGTACAAACAATGTACTAAAAGTCAGAGTTTAGGTTAATTCTGTCCTTAATTGAGGAAGAAAGCGGTTTTGTGTGGCTTATTGTTCAATATTTTAATCTTGTCTTGTTTAAGGATAAGGATGCAACCATTCATGCACCTTAACTACAAAACAGGACATCATGGAGGTGTTTTTTATGAATATACAAGGAAAAACGGCCTTAGTTACTGGGGCATCCCGTGGGATCGGTCGTGCGATCGCCTTAGAATTAGCTAAAAATGGGATTAAACGCCTCTTATTAGTAGCCCGTAACGAACACAGGTTAATTAATCTGTCCGCAGATATGGAACCCTTAGGGGTAGAGGTGATTATTTTACCCTTGGATCTCACGGATGTTGTCGCCGTTAACACAGCGATCGCTCAAGCTTGGCGAAATCATGGTCCTATTGATCTTTTAGTCAACTGTGCCGGGGTTGCTCATCAAACCTCTTTTCTTCGTGCTAGTTTATCCCAAGTCCAAGCAGAATTATCGGTTAATCTGATGGCAACTTATCAGATGACTCGATTAATTGCAAGACGGATGGCTTATCGTAAACAAGGGACGATCGTCAATGTCTCTAGTTTAATGGGGAAAATTGCAGCCCCAACCATGGCCACCTATTCTGCCACTAAATTCGCCCTATTAGGCTTCACTCAAGCTTTACGGGGGGAACTTGCCCCTTATAATATTCGCGTGATTGCCTTATTACCTTCTTTAACGGATACGGATATGATACAAGGGTTAGACTGGTTTCGCTTTGTCAAACCGGTTTCTCCTAAAAAAGTTGCCCAAAGTTTAATTAAGGGACTGCAAAAAAACAAACCAGAAATATTAGTGGGATGGCAAAGTTATCTAGCGATTTGGGGACAAAGGTTAGCACCGAGATTAACAGAACAATTTACCACAATGGCCGCTCCTTTATCTCAAAAATCTCGTTTATCTAAATTAATTCCTTTTTGGTTAAGTTAACTAAGGAATAGGCAACAGGCAATGGTTAATTAGATAATTGTTTCAACCTTGTTTGTTGCCTTTAATATTAGTTGTTATTTTCAATAATATAGGGAAATTCGCCTGTATCAATACTATAAAGTGCGATTTTTAGGACTCAAAATAGTTAGATTAACTAATTGTTTCCATTGTGGATTTTTCTGGAATAAAATACAGCCGTATAATTAAGTGATAATAGGTTGAGAGGGTAGTAAAACAAAGTTTTCCATCTTATTGCCTTGTCGTACAATTTCTCCTAATAGCAAAATACTATCACTAACAAATGTCTTGGGGTAAGATCACACAAATACTAATTGTCGCTCTACTTTATTTTCTCTCTGGAAAAGCTAGTTTCTTCTTCTCTGTTTCTCACAGCATTGTTACCTTAGTGGTGTTCACCGCAGAAGGGTGGGCTTTAGCTGCCATTATCTTATGTGGTGTAAGTATTTGGCCAGGAATTTTTTTAGGACAACTACTACTTGCTGTTAACAATGGACTTCCGTTGATATTAGCATTAGGAATTTCAACAGTTAATAGTCTAGAAGCAATCATTGGTTTAAAGTTGTTCAAGGGTTTTCATTTAGATCCCAATTTAGCTTCGATACGCGATATTTCGGGTTTGCAAATACTAATTTTTTTAGGATTACAACCTTTCAGTGCCACTTGTGGAACATTTATTCTCTGGATGGGGGGAATACTACCCACTTCAGAATATGCTAATGCTTGGTTCTCTTGGTGGTTTGGTAACGCTCTGGGTCAAATTTTACTGACCCCCGTATTATTATCCCTCTTCAGTCAATTCCAAGTTAAAAATAATCAGCTTTTCAAAGGATTTTTAACCCTGCTTCCACTTGTTGGTCTTGCTTGGTTAGTCTTTTTTGTTACTGAAATTGATAGTGTCTCGACAACTTTTGCGATTTTTATGCCGTTGTTAGTCTTCATGGCCGTAAGACAAGGAATGGCAATGGTTACACTAGGAACTTTTTTGATTGCTTCCATAACACTTTATGCTACCCATAAATCTATGGGTCCATTTGTCATTAATGGGAAAGCGCAATTAGTTGATCTTAACATCTTTCTCCTTGGTGCCATCATGACAGCACAATTTGTGGCCGCGCTTTTTTCAGAGCTTAAGGACAGAGAAAACCAGTTACAACGCTTATCCACTAGCGTTTTCGATCATGTTCAAGAGGCGATTGTTATTTTGAATAGCGAGCGTGAGATCGTTGATGTTAACCACTCATTTATCGAAATTACTGGCTATACAAAAAATGAAGAAAAACTATTGCAGATGGCTTTATTCGATCCACTTACTGGTTTACCCAATCGTCGTTTAATGTGCGATCGATTAACTCAGGAGATGTATAAAGCTTCTCGAAACAATCATTTAATTGCTATCTGTTACTTGGATTTAGATGGTTTTAAGAAAGTTAACGATACACTCGGTCATGAAGTTGGTGATCGATTATTGATTGAAATAGCTGCTCGATTAAAAGCTTGTCTAAGATCTGGGGATAGTGTAGCCCGTATGGGTGGAGATGAATTTGTGATCATACTATCGTCATTATCAGGTGAACAACAGTGTTATGAGATTTTACAGCGAATTATCGATGTGGCTAATGAACCAGTTTTAATCGATTCTCAAATCGCATCTGTATCAGTAAGTATTGGATTCACTCTTTATCCTCAAGATAACAGTGATATTAAAACCTTAATTCGCCATGCTGACACTGCTATGTATTGTGCGAAAAAAACAGGTAAAGGCTCCTATTATTTATTTGATCCAGATCAAGAGCGAGTTTATTAGAATTAAGAGTGATTAATATAACTGTAGAATTGCGCGTTGCTTCATATTTATCTCCAATTTCCCAAATCTTGTAACTGCTATTAGTGGCATAATACACTGTTGCCTTTTTCCCTATTTGACTACTTTTTTAACCTAATTAAACCAGAAGACCTAAAATAGTTAAACTAATGATTAATTGTGACTTAAGATAATAATTGTTCTATTTTATTTTTAATTGTGTGTTTTTGTTCTTGATCATAGCCCCATTTTTCTAAAAAAATTTGATAACTTCCCTCATTATTAATAATTGTTTGGTTTAATTCTTGTAATTGTTGCTGAGTTAATTCTAAATTCATTTGTTTAATAAGGTTGATAGTTCTCTTACAAACTCGATCTGATCCTTGGGCTTTTTGTTCATCATTATTACGACGATGAGTAATGACCATTGCTGAAGACATTGCTAGATTTTTAACTAATAGTTCGCTAACATTATCCGAGGATGTTTTTAAAGCATTAATAACTCCCTCGCTAGGATTATCAGCTATTGAAAGATCGGTGGTTAAATAGATAACAAAAAAGCCTCTCCCTCCATTTTTGCTACTTACTAAAGTAGTAATTATTTCTTCAATTTCATAGTCTTTCAACTGTTTTTTTGCCATTGCGTCTATAAGGGTTTCAGTCAATTGCAATGCGTTTTCAAAAGAAAGATTATTAGGAATATGCCAGTTCATTTTAATTAATAATAAAAAAACTATTGACTTAAATTATTTTTTAAATATCTTACACAAGGGGCAAGGGTGATTAAATCTTCTATATTTCTTTCCATAGTATAACAAATTTGATCTAAGGGTAAATCATTAGCATCATAACCGAAGGGATTTTCTATTTCGATACCAATGGCTTCAATCCCTAATATAGTAAAACTAATTAAGGCAACAATTGGGGCAGTCATCCAACCTAATTCATCAACAAATTGAAAGGGTAAAGTTAAACAATAAAGTAAGACTAATTGTTGTAAATGAATAGTATAAGCTAGGGGAATTGGAGTTTTAAGAATTCTTTCGCAAGCTCCCAACACATCTACCATGGTATCTAATAATTTAAACATGGCAGTTAGTTGATAAGAATTAATACATTTTTTTTCATATTGTTGTTGTAAATAATCACCAATCCAAAAAGCTATTTCTAAGGGGGGATGATTCATAGTGAATAGCTTATCGTAACATTTTTCGGGTAAAAACCTAGCTAATTCTTCATTGACTGGTTCAGAACGTAAATGTAGCTTAGTGGCAATAGCGAAGGCAACTAACAATCGTAACGTGGCTATTTTTTGAGTGCGATCGCTGCTATCATTTTCTTTAATTGTTATCCATAAACTGCGAGATAAATTACGAACTGTATTAATCAAAGTCCCCCAAAGCTTTCGCCCTTCCCAATATCTTTCGTAAGCGGTATTGGTGCGAAAAACTAATAGTAACCCTAAAACAATACTAGGAACTAAACCACTTTCTAAGGGTAAAGCTATATTAATCCCAAAATCATAGACAATCGTAATTCCCAAGGCAAAAACAGCACAAGCAAAAACACGAGGCAAAATGGACGGAATTACCGAACCTTGCCACTGCCAAATAAGACGAAACCAGGGGCGGTGATTAAGGTTTTTTTGGAGTTTTCCCCTGTTCATCTCAATGGCCTATTTTTTCTCTTTAACTTTAGGACGGGGGAACTTAGACGCAGCATGGAATTGCAAAACGGGTTCATTTTTGAGGGCTTCTGTCATAAAACTACGCCAAATGGGTGCAGCATGGCCGCCTCCAGTGACTCCCTTACCCATAGCGCGGTTAGCGTCGTCTCCAACCCACACGGCAGTAGATAATTGGGGAACATAACCAACAAACCAAACGTTCCGTTCATTATCGGTGGTTCCCGTTTTGCCGGCAGCCGGACGACCAATATTGGCAGCGCGACCAGTTCCACTATTAATTACCCCTTGCAACACCGTAGTTAAGGATGCGGTTGCCCAAGGATCAAGCACTAATTGAGGTTTAGGGGTATTATCTAACAGGGTATTACCCCGACTGTCTGTAATTTGGACAATAATGGTGGGATCAGAATACCACCCGTTACTAGCAAAGGTAGCGTAAGCGTTGGCCATTTCCAAAGGAGTGATGTCACCAGCACCCAAGGGAAGGGAAATGACGGGACGCATCGGGCTTTCTATGCCCAAACGACGACACACTTCAATGACCTTACTAACCCCAACTTTTTGCCCCAGAACGACCGCCGGAACGTTGCGCGATTGAATTAAAGCAGCTTGAATAGACATAGCCCCAGAAAAGCCACCCCCGTAGTTTTTGGGACTGTAGAGTCCACTACCATCTCGATAACTAACGGGACTATCATTAACCACTGAACCGGGAGCATATTTTCCACTGGCAAAGGCGGTGTAGTAAACAAAGGGTTTGAAGGAGGAACCAGGTTGACGACGGGACTGAACAGCCCGATTTAACTGACTTTTATCGTAGTCTACGCCACCAACAATGGCTTTGATAAAATGGGTTCGTGGGTCAACAGCCACTAGGGCAACTTGTAAATCTTTGGCATAAATTCCCCGACCCCTTAAGTTGCGATAACCTTGTTTAACAGTTTCTTCTGCTTTTTGCTGCATGAAGTAATCAACGGAGGTTTGAATACGCATTCCTCCTTTAACGATTACCTCTTTGCTAAAGGTTTCTTGTAATTCCTGCATCACAGTATCGGTGACGTAAGGAAGTTTACTCCCTTGCCAAGAAGTGGGTTTTCCTACGCCTAGAGGGGCTTTATAGGCTGTTTGGGCTTCTTCTGGAGTAATCCAACCTAAATCGGCCATACGGTCTAGAACCACCTTCTGCCGTTGCTTAGCGTTGGCGTAATTGTTGAAGGGACTATAGGTTTCTGGGGCTTGAATTAACCCGGCCATCATGGCAGCTTCGGATAGGTTTAACTTAGAAGCTGACTTATTAAAATAACTTTGGGCTGCAGTTTGAACTCCGTAGTTATTATGACCCCAATAAATATTATTGAGGTACATTTCCATAATTTGGTCTTTATCAAAAACTTGTTCAACGCGAATGGCGAGAACTGCTTCTGAGAGTTTTCGGCTAAAGGTTCTGTCTCTGGTGAGAAAAATATTTTTCACTAACTGCATAGTCAGCGTAGAGGCCCCTTCGACTACACCGCCACTTTTCCAGTTAACCCAAAAAGCCCGCCCGATACTGGTGGGGTTGATGCCATGATGTAAGTAAAAATGGCTGTCTTCAATGGCTAATACAGCCCGTTTCAATTCAGGGGCAATTTTTTCGAGTTGAACAGCTTCTCGGTTCGCTTCTCCGTGGAGTCGAGATAAGAGCCGTCCTTTGATATCATAGACATAGCTGGTTTCCGAAGGGGAATAGTTATTTAAGGTTCGCACATCAGGAAGGTTGCGGAAACTAATGGCTAAACCGACTAGACCCCCCGCGAGAATGGAACTCGCTAAAAGACTTGTGCCAAGAACAGTCCCCCCAGCAACGCGAAGAACCCCTTGGGCGAAAGAAGGTTTAGCCTTAGGGGAATTCTTAGGGTTTTGTTTTTGTCGAATAGTGCTAAACGACACGATGTTTAATTTCCTCACTCCGAAACATCAATATAGTTTTATATAAACAGGGATTTACAAGTTTATGATTTTTTTAGTTGTTGATATAGTAGCTTACTAGAATTTTGCTAAGAGTCAATCCCTTGCATTTTTACATTATGGCGGTTTTTCTTGTGATTGGGTAGTTAGAAGCGTATGGGGAGTGTGGAAAGTGTAAAAAGAATGTTAATCTTTTCCTCCTCTGCTCCCCCTGCCTCCTCTGCCTCACCGTACCTTAACGTATGGTCTTCAAAAAGATTTCATATTACAAGGCTCCGGCTGCGGTTTTATCGAGAACCCCCCCTAAATGACTGGTTAAATTAATGGCTTGTAAAACTGGGTGTCCGTTGACTCCTTTGGGATAATCAATGACGCTAACACAGCCATTCCCCTGTTTAATGTTCCAAAAATTAGCAGGATTTAATCCCAATAATTCACATAAAATTACTTTGTTAATAGCATCATGGGCGACAACAATGCCAGTTTTGGGGTTGGGGTCATGGCTATAATCTTTAACAATTTCTTGCCAGCAAGCAACTGCTCTATCCCAAACCTGTTGTAAAGTTTCTCCTTCTGGCATTTGTACCGTTTCTGGTGCTTCTTTCCACTGTTTGAGCATTCCAGGAAAGTTGGCTTCTATTTCTGATTCTAGTTTGCCTTCCCAGAGTCCATGACAAATTTCGGTTAAGGCAGGTCGTAAGTCTAGGGTAATATCTGGATGATATTGTAAGATAATTTCGGCGGTTTCTTTAGGTCGTAATAGGGGACTACTGACACCAAAAGCGATGGGAATGTTTTTGAGAAAATTGGCTGCTTTTTGTGCCTGATTTTTGCCGTTTTCGTTGAGGGGAATATCTCGAATTCCTTGAAATCTAGATTCACGATTCCATTGGGTTTCCCCATGACGAATAAAGAGTAATCTGAGTACATTATCCGTTGAACGAGGGGGAGGAATAGAAATGCCTAAATGAGAGGTTTGATTAAGGGATTCAAGTTGTACTGTTTCTCCCCAATTCCCTGTAAAATTTAAGACATTAATACAACAATTTGACTGTTGAATTCGGTGATAATGGGAGGGAGGAACCCCGATGGCACTCATAATTAAACAGCGATTAATGCCGTTATGAGCCACAATTAAAATGGTTTGATTTTGATGCTTTTCTAGTAAGGTTTGCCAAAATTCTTGTGCTTGTTCATACAGAGAAAGCACTGGGAAATGTTCCCGTTGTCCTTCAGAAGTTGACAAAACCATTTTAAATTCATGGGGACGTTCTTTCCAGCATTGATACTCATCGGGAAATTTCTTGGCTACTTCGTCTTTATGCAACTTTTCCCACAAAGGAAGGTCTACTTCTCTGAGTTGTTCGGTTGGGGATAAAGTAGGAGGTTCTTTGAAGCAATTCTGTATAATTTCTGCGGTGGTTTTTGCCCGTTGCAAAGGACTAGAATAAATAGCATCAATAGGCAAAGAACTTAAGGTATTACCAACTTTTTGTGCATCCTGGCGACCTTTTTCTGTTACTACAGATTCATCGCTACGCCCTTGAATTAATCGTTTAGCGTTGTAGCTGCTTTGTCCATGACGCACTATAATAACGCGAGTAGTCAATCTTCTTATCCTCTCTCGGAATTATCAATTTCTAGATTACAGGTTCTTGGGTGTTTATACTAAACTTGTTTTGATATTTGTCAGATTTCTTATTAATACTTCTGAAGTATTTTTTATAATCTATGGTTTTAAAACAAAAGTTTTTATCTCAATTTCATTCTGAATACTATTATGAAAATAACAGGTTTGAAATATTTTTAATTATTAGTTTTGCAATTATTACTCTCATTGGTATTTTGAACCATGCTATGTGGCGTGATGAGTTAAATGGCTGGTTAATTGCTAGGGATAGTTATTCTTTAATTCATTTTTTTGAAAATATTAAATATGAGGGACATCCTGTAATTTGGTATGTTTGTTTATGGGTTTTAAATCAGATAACCGCTAATCCCATAGCTATGCAGCTTTTTCATTGGTTGATTGCTGTTACTACTGTTTCTATTTTTATTCTTTGTTCTCCTTTTACTAAAACTCAAAAAGCTTTATTTACTTTCGGTTATTTACCTATCTATGAATATTCTTTAATTAGTCGTAATTATGGGATTGGAGTTTTATCAATTTTTTTCTTTTGCGCTTGTTTTAAGACTCGCTATAAATCTTATCTTCCTCTGGGATTTATTTTAGCTATCATGGCTAATACGAATGCTTATTGTTTATTAATATCCTTAGGGTTAGGATTTACCTTAACTATTGAGTATCTCTTTAGTCATTATTTTCAGTATGAAACAAAAGCAAACAAATATGATATCATTATTGCTCTAATTGCTTTTTTATTGGGAATAGTTATATCAGTATTCATGTTATTACCTCCTTCTAATAGTACCTTACAAGGAGGTGCAAGTCAATGGTTTTTTTACTTTGATTTTAATCGTTTAACTCAAACCATTACCAGAGTTTGGCGGAGTTATATTTTAATCATTATTCCTAGTGATTCTAAACCTCTAGATTTACTCATATTTTCGTTTTTTTCTCTAGGTTTATTCGGTTTTTCTATATTGATGCTGATTAAAAAACCCATAGCTTTATTATTCTATTGGGTAGGAAGTTTAGAAATACTGGCTTTTACTTATGCTAAATTTTTAGGATCTCAGAGACATTATGGACATTTATATATTATTCTTATTGCTTCTTTATGGATAGGAAGTTATTATACTAATTCTAAACTGGTTATCAAATTCTTACAAAGTATCTCTCGTCAATTATCAAAAAAAATTTCTCATTGGGCAAATTTTGTTCATCATCATAAAAAAACTTTTTTATTAATTATATTATGGTTACAAGTGATCGCAGGAATTGTTGCGTTTAGTCGAGACTTAATTACTCCATATTCTAGTAGTAAAGTGACCTCAGAATTTATCCAACATAATGATTTGGCTGAGCATTTTATTATGGGTAGCGAAGATTTTACTATTGCACCGATTAGTGGTTATCTTAACCATAAAATATATTACCCAGAGACTCAACAATTAGGAAGTTATGTCCTCTTTAATAATGAGAGAAAAATAGTTGATAATATTGATATCATTAATCAAATGAGTAAAATTATAGCTAATGAAAATAAGGATATTTTGCTCATTATGAATCGAGAGTTTTTAGGTTCATCTCCTGACTTAAGCATTCAATTTATAAAAAAATTTACTCAATCTTTTATCTATAATGAAAAATATTATCTTTATTTAGTAAAATCATCTTCTTAATTAAATCAAAAATATGATGAAAATTAATACAAAAAATAATAATATTTGGTTTTTAATACTGTTGATTTTAGCTTTGTTTTTATGGCTTATAAATTTAGGCAATGTACCTTTAAGAGACTGGGATGAAGGATATTATGCTAAAGTTTCACAAGATATGTTTCAGTCAGAAAATTGGCTTTATTTAACCTACGCAGATCAGCCATTTTTATTAAAACCACCTTTAATTATTTGGCTAATTAATATTAGTTACCATCTAATCGGAATAAGTGAGTTTTCTACTCGTTTCCCTTGTGCTTTATTAACCGCTTTAGGTGTTCCTTTACTCTATTTAGTCGGAAAAAATATCTTTTATAAACCATTACCAGCAATCTTGAGTAGTTTAGTTTATTTAACTTTATTACCCATAGTACGTCATGGACGTTTAGCCATGATAGATGGTATGATAAACACTTTTTTTATCTTTTCTATTTTCTGTTTAGTGAAGTCAAAAAAATATCCTCTATGGGGAATTGGTTTCGGTATTGGATTAGGATTAATTGCACTCAGTAAAGGTATCTTAGTCCTAGCATTAGGAGGAATTTTAGGCATTTATATCCTTTGGGATAATCCAAAAATTTTACTAAAAAATTCTCTATTATGGTTAGGGTTATTAATTGGATTTTTACCTGTAATTAGTTGGTATTATTTACAAATTGATTATTATGGAGAACAATTTATTCAAGTTCATTTTCTCCAACAAAATTTTGATCGCTTATCTACTGCAGTAGAGGGAAATAGTGGTTCGCCGTGGTATTATTTGCTTGAATTGATTAAATATAGTTTACCTTGGTTACTATTTTTACCTGGTAGCTTAATTTTAGCCTGGAAGCAACGTCAGCGTTCTTGGGCAAAATTAGTATTAACAGGGTTGATTGTTTTCTTAGTCGTTATTACCCTAATGGGAACAAAACTACCTTGGTATATTATGCCAATTTATCCTTTTTTTGCTCTCAGTATTGGTTATTATTTATTTAAGTTATATGAAAAAGAAAACTATTATCCTAAATGGTTAATTTTTAGTCTTTTCTTTCTTAGTGCTTTAATTATTATAGGAAGTATTTATTTATGGCAAGAAACTAAAGAATTGTTACTTTTTATTATGTCTCTTGTTCTTGGTATTACTTTTTTATTAACTGCAAAAAAATTAAAAGATAATTCTCCTCAGTTTATTATTATTCTTATGATTGGGTTATATGTTAGTTTGAGTTTATTTGTAATGTCTAAATCTTGGGTATGGGAACTTAATGAATCATTTGCAGTGAAACCGGTTGCCACTTTAATTAGAGAAAATACACCTCCTAATACAATTATTTATACTTCATTTGACTATAGTCGTCCGAGTTTAGATTTTTATAGCGATCGCCAGATACTTGCTAAAGATAATACTACATTAGAAACACTAGCCACAACTTCATCTTATCTATTATTAGATGAGGAAGCTTTTGACAATTTAAAGTTAACTAATGTTAAAATACTAGGAGAAGCTGATCAATTTATTTTGATTTCAACCAATAAGCCATAGTCGAAATTATTAGAGAGAGTTTAATGACAACTAAAAGAATAATATTAATTGTTTTAACTATTATTTCATTAATTCCAGTAATCTTATCACTTATTGGTAGTATTAATCAACCCCAAGTTCAGTCTAATTTACAACTTTATCAAACTAACTTGGTGCTGCAAGCCTCAGAATTTTCAGGAAATAATGTTAGTGAGTTTGATAAAATTCGTGAATCTATTTTAGGAAAAAACCCTTATCAAGCTGCTATCAAACAATATAAAGAAGCCCTAAATCTATCACAAAAAAACTTAAATCAATTAGAAAATAATTTAGAAATAATTAATCAAAAATCTGATCTTATAAAAGAATCAGACAGGACTGTTAATTCTATTCCTATTTTTTCAGAAGGTAATGAACAACAAAGATTACAAATAGAAGTTAATCGACAGAAAAAAGAAATTGAAACTATAAAAATTAAAATAGGACTATTAGAAATTGTCCAAGGAAACCGAACACAGGGTTTAACAAACTTAGATAACATACAACCCTTATCGTTTTCTCCTTCTGTACAGAATACTGCTGATATTCTTAGTCATTTATGGGATGATAATCCTTCCGTTTTATCTGAATCAGAATTAACCCTTAAAAATGAACTCAATGGATGGTTTCGCTATTATTCTCTCAATCAACTTTATCAAATACAAGATCGAAAAAATGATTTAGTTAGTTTACAAGAAAAAGAACAAGAAGCAGCCCAAAAAGCCATTATTAAATTAACCATTATTGCTATTATTCCTGTGTTGGGAGGATTAATAGGTATCGGAATTATTATCTTTTCTCTGGTTCAATTAGCCATTAAGAAAGAATCTGCTATTTTAGCTATAGATGAAAGATTCAAATGGAAAACTCCTTGGAAATTAGAAATTACTTGGCAAGTTTTAGTAGTTGGATTTCTATTTTTTGGACAAATTATTTTACCTATTCTTGTTAGTTTTCTGAATATTAATTTAACTGAATTAACCCTTCGAGGAAAAGCTTTTTATGTTTTAGGTAGTTATGTTGCCATGTCTGTAGGAGGTATAGGCGTTCTTTATTTATCTATCAAACCTTTTTTTCCTTTACCTAAAGACTGGTTTAATTTTAATTGGTTAAGTAACTGGATAGTTTGGGGAGTTGGGGGTTATTTAGTCGCTTTACCTTTGGTCGTCATTATTTCATTAATTAACCAAAATATTTGGGATGGACAAGGAGGAAGTAACCCATTACTCTCTTTAGCTTTAGAAGGGCAAGATATCGTGGTTTTAGCTATCTTTTACTTTACTGCAGCGATCGCTGCTCCTTTTTATGAAGAAATCATGTTTCGTGGCTTTTTATTACCGTCTTTAACTCGGTATATTCCCTTATGGGCAGCTATCGGAATTAGTAGTTTAATCTTTGCTGTTGCTCATCTGAATCTTTCAGAAGTTTTGCCATTAACGGTTCTAGGAATTGTTTTAGGAATTGTTTATACGAAGTCCCGTAATCTTCTCTCTTCTATGCTGCTACATAGCCTCTGGAATAGTGGCACTTTGATTAGTCTTTTCCTATTAGGTAGTGGTGCTAACTAATAGATTTGAGCAAAAGTTAACAAAATATTGAGGAGTGATAATAAAGTAACTTTTTCAGGGAATAATAAAGATGATATGACCTCAACACAGTAGTAGATTAAATCATCAATGAATAGCACATTACCGCAAAAACAGTTAGGAAAAATGATAGGAACAGTAGCTATTATTGCCCTCAGCTTAACTGGGGTAATTGGCCTACAAAAATCTCTAATCAATCCTACCAAAGAACAATTAACGACAGAGGAATATAAAAAACAACAACAACTAGAAAAATTACAATTAAATGTTTACAAAGGTTTACCTAGTTTAGGATATGGTAACTTGCTTGCTGATTGGTTTTATTTGAGGTTTATTCAATATTTTGGTGATGGAGACGCTCGTAAACAGACGGGGTATCCCCTAAGTCCAGACTATTTCGAGTTAGTCGTTGATAACGATCCCCGTTTTGTAGATGCTAATCTTAAACTAGCGGTATCCACTTCTATTTTTGCAGGTTTACCTCAAACCAGTGTTAAATTGTTAGAAAAAAGCTTAGAACAAACTCCTAGTCAAGTAACCTCTCCTGTGTATCCTCCTTATTATTTATGGATTTATAAAGGGGTTGATGAATTACTATTTTTAGGGGATGCTGAAGCAGCTAAAAACTCAAATACAATGGCTGCTAACTGGGCTGATACTTATCCTGAAGATGATAAATATAATAGTAAAGCTGTCGCCCAAAGGAGACGACAAACTGTTCAATTTTTAGAAGAAAATCCTGACAGTCGTGCTGCTCAAATTGGGGCATGGTCACAGATTTTAAATAGTGCTGTAAACCAAGAAACGGTTGAGCGAGCGTTAGGAGAAATTCAAGCTTTAGGGGGTGAAATTTATGTTACTCCTGATGGCAATATTAGGGTTCGTGTTCCTGAATGGATTGATTGAAGAAAACATCATCGACGACTTTCTAGAATTTAACTCTATCCTACCCTTTCGTACAACCTGCGAACTCTGAACCCCTCTTAATCTTGGTGAAAAAAGCGCAAATCAGATATTCTAAGTAACAATGATCTGAATGTATCGGTGAATTCATCAGCCATGCTGTCACGCCAAAATGAGGAGAAAGCGCAGTTATGAGTAAAATTTATGTCCTACTCTTTAACGCCCGCACCGAAAATGAAGGCATTCATACCGTGCAAATGGGCGATCGCAATAAAATCTTGATGTTTGAGTCAGAAGACGATGCTACCCGTTATGCCTTACTACTCGAAGCTCAAGACTTTCCTACTCCTACCGTCGAATCCTTTGACTCGGACGAAATTGAAGAATTTTGCCGTCAAGCGGACTATGATTGGGAATTGATCGGGGAGGGAGAATTAGCAATTCCTCCAGAACAAAACGTCGAAGACATTGTCTGGGGAGAAGAAGAAGAAGAACCGCAAAAATCGGCGGAAACTGAACCAACATCCTCGGAAATGTCCTCAGAAGAATTAGAGCAAATTCGCCGTAAATTAGAAGGCTTACTATAACCCTTATGGAAAATATACAACAAAGAGGTCATCTGTTAACCGAACAGATCAACCCTAATAGTCAAAATTTAGATCAACTCAGTACCGTTGAATTAGTTGATCTGTTTAATACTGAAGATGCCCAAACTCTAAAAGCGATCGCCCAAGCAAGGATAGAATTAGCTCAGGCGATTGATGTCACAAGCAAAGCATTAGGGAAAGGAGGCCGCTTATTTTACGTCGGAGCCGGCACAAGTGGGCGTTTAGGGGTCTTAGATGCTGCTGAATGTCCCCCTACCTTCTGCACCCATCCGGACATGGTACAGGGCATTATTGCAGGGGGAGCGGCCGCACTGGTGAGGAGTTCGGAAAATTTAGAAGATCGTCCCCAAGACGGGGCAGAGGCGATCGCCGGGCGAAAAGTTACAGAAAAGGATGTGGTTGTCGGTATTAGTGCTGGAGGAACTACGCCTTATGTTCACGGGGCTTTAAATGCAGCTAAACAAAGGGGTGCAACGACTATTGCTATGAGTTGCGTTCCGGCTGAACAAGTTCCTATCATCGTTGATATTGATATTCGCCTCTTAACCGGTCCTGAAGTATTAGCTGGTTCGACTCGTCTCAAAGCAGGAACCGTAACGAAAATGGCGTTAAATATCCTCTCGACGGGAGTAATGGTCAAACTAGGTAAAGTTTATGGCAACCGCATGATCGATGTTTCCGTAACTAATAGCAAGCTTTATGATCGTGCTTTGCGTATTTTAGAAGAATTGACAGAGTTAAGCCGTCAGGAGGCTGTTGAGTTACTTGATCGCAGTGGTAAACGGGTTAAACTAGCTTTACTAATGCACTGGACGGGAGTTGATGCCGAAGGAGGGCAATTATTACTGGATAACCATCAAGGAAATTTACGAACAGCCCTTGAAACCAGTCGAAATTCGTAACAGTTTCATACAATTAAGCCGTTACTATAGTCGCACTTATTGTTAATAAAACTATGTTAAATACATCAGAAACTACAACTATTTTTGTCATTATTTTTGTAGCATTAGGCTTATTAGCTTGGGGCTATAATCGAGCAAAAGGCTATGGAAAATTAGGCACATTAGCCTGGTTACAATCAGTGAGTTTGATGGCTCCCTGGTTAATCTTTTTTGGTTTATTCGCTTTAGGCATTTATCTTAATATCGTCGGTATTCTCTTTTTATTAGTCACTTCTGTTATCCTCTATATTTACTTAGGAAAACGGCTTAGGGCAGAGGGACAAGATGTTATGTTGCGAGAGAAAGCAGCACAACGAATTCAAGAGGAAGAAGCCCAAAAAGCTGAAAAAGATAATGATAATTCATCTCCTGGCGCAGAACCTAAAAATGTGGGGGATGTCATTCCTATCCCTGATGAAGATTTACAGGTGATTAAAGGGATTTTTGGCATTGATACCTTCTTTGCTACAGAAACGATTTCTTATCAAGAAGGGGCAATTTTTAGAGGTAATTTGCGAGGAGATCCTGATGAATCTTACCACAAATTGTCTGAAAAGCTTAAGGCTAATTTTGGCGAGAAATATCGTCTCTTTTTAGTAGAAGGAACTGAAGGCAAACCAGTGGTTATTATTCTACCCAGTACCGATGACCCTCAACCTACCACCCTATTACAAAAAAATCTAGCTTTAGTGCTTTTTGTAGCAACAGTGGTGACAACTTTAGAAGCAGCAAGTATATTATTAGGCTTTGATTTATTTAGTAACTGGAATCGTTATCAAGAAACTATACCTATTAGTTTAGCTCTTTGGGGAGTCTTGCTTTCTCATGAAATAGGACACAGAATTGTGGCAAAACAGTATAATATTAATATGAGTTTACCTTTTTTCTTACCCACTTGGCAGATAGGCTCTTTTGGTGCAATTACTCGGTTTGAATCTTTAATTCCTAGTCGTAATGCTTTGTTTGATGTTGCTTTAGCGGGTCCTGCTTGTGGGGGAATTCTTTCGTTTATTATGTTAATTGTTGGTTTAAGTTTATCCCATGAAGGTAGTCTATTTCAAGTACCCACTCAATTTTTTCAAGGGTCAATTTTAGTGGGAAGTTTAGCGAAAGTTATTATCGGAGAACAGTTACAAAATTCTATTGTTGATGTTCATCCTTTGACGGTTGTTGGTTGGTTAGGATTAGTGATTACGGCTTTAAATTTAATGCCAGCAGGACAATTAGACGGCGGTAGAATTATTCAAGCTATTTATGGTAGGAAAACCGCCAGAAGAACCACTATTATTACTTTGGTTATTTTAGGTATTGTTACCATTTTTAGTCCAGCCAATCCTATTCCTTTATACTGGGCGGTGATTATTGTCTTCTTACAAAGAGATTTAGAAAGACCAAGTCTTAATGAATTAACTGAACCCGATGATACTCGCGCCGGATGGGGTTTATTAGCCTTGTTTTTAATGTTAGCAACCTTGATTCCTTTAAGTCCAGGGTTAGCAGGAAGATTAGGCATAGGAGGATAAGCTAAAAAGCATTTTTCATGCTTTTTAGCAAAGAAAAACTCAAAAATAAAAATTTAAAATGAAAGAGGATTATAGACTTTTTATCAATTTTAGTAATAAGTAGTTTAATGAATCGGTAAATAATTAATAATTGATAATTTAACACTTTGTAGTCTAAACTAAACAAAAGTCCTTATTCATCTGCAATTTTTACGAAATATCTATGTTGAAGAAAGCTTATTTAATTTTAATAACACTATTGTTGACCATGCCATTAACCGCTTGTGGAGGGGGTAGTGAAACGTCAGATCCCACCACTGCAAGTACCAGTCGTCTCGATACCATTAAACAACGGGGAACCCTGATCTGTGGGGTAAATGGGGAAGTACCAGGGTTCAGTTTTGTGGACGAAAATGGTCAATATTCAGGGTTAGATGTAGATATTTGTCGAGCGATCGCTGCTGCTTTGTTTGATGATCCTGAGAAGGTGGAATATCGTAAACTCAGCGCACAAGAACGGTTTCCGGCGGTACAATCAGGAGAAGTGGATGTTCTCAATCGTAATACCACCTGGACCATTAGTCGAGATACCACTAACGGCATGGAATTTGCGCCAACGGTGTTTTATGATGGTCAAGGGATTATGGTGACAACCGCTAGTGGTGTAGCCAATATGGAAGGATTAGCTGGTAAATCTATCTGTGTCTTGGCAGGAACTACTACAGAGCAGAATTTAGCCGATCAAATGCGGAAACGGGGTATAGAAGACTATAATCCTGTTACCTTTGAAGATGTGGATGCGCTATATGCTGCTTATCAAGAAGGGCGTTGTGAAGGGGTAACTGCCGATCGCTCTCAATTAGTGGCTCGTCGTTCTATTTTACCAAATCGGAATGACCATGCTATCTTAAATGTAGTCTTATCAAAAGAACCCCTCGGACCAGCCGTTAAAAATAATGATTCTGCTTGGTTTGATGCAGTTAAATGGATTACTTTTTCTTTAATTCAAGCCGAAGAATTGGGCATTAATTCCGAAAATATAGAAACGTTTGAAACCAGCGAAGATCCCAATGTCAGACGCTTTTTAGGATTAGATGATAAATTAGGGGAAGGAATGGGATTACCTAATGATTTCGCTGCTCGTGCGGTTAAGCACGTGGGTAATTATGGGGAGGTTTATGAACGAAATATTGGCGAACCTTTAGGATTAGATCGTGGCCAGAATAACCTATGGACAGAAGGCGGTTTATTATATTCTCCACCGTTTAGATAACATGAATCAATGAGATAATTCAGGCTTTTAGGGTAGATTATAAAATCCCCTAAAAGCTAACGTTAGTTTTATTTATATCGTAGCTAAAGTAAATTTTTCTGCTATTATTTTTTATAAAAACTATAGCAGTACAAAAATCAGTTATGATATTTTTTGTATCTTAAATTGCCATTCCGAGAAACGCTATATAAAAATTTTATATCACAATTATTACATATCATGTCTAATATAAATGAAGAAAAAATACCGTTTTGGCGTGATTCAAGAATTATTAAAATTATCATACAAGTTTTAATTATCAGTGTTATTATCGTAGGTTTAATTATATTTAGTAATAATCTTATTAATAATTTTAGACAATTAGGCTTAACCTTTGGTTTCGGTTTTATTTTTGATCCTGACTTAAATTCCCGTTTCAATCTAGGAGATAGTCCGATTCCGTATCAGCCAACAGATCCCTATTACAGAGCAATTTTAGTGGGTTTATTAAACTCATTACGAGTTATGATTACTGGGATTATTTTAGCCTTTTTTTTGGGGGTAATTGTTGGACTGGGAAGATTATCAGATAACTGGTTAGTCCAGAAAATTGCAACAATTTACGTAGAAATAATACGCAATACTCCTTTATTATTACAGCTATTTTTTTGGTATTTTGCTGTTTTCCTGAAATTTCCTAAAATTAACGATCCTTTAATTGTCTTTAATACTATTTTTCTGTCTAATCAAGGTGTTTATCTTCCCTTTCCTTTGAGTAATTTACAAACTTTATTAGCCATTTTAGCTTTATTTTTAGGAGGAATTATGGCTTTTTTGATTTGGCGCAAACAAACTAAAGTTATCATTCAACAAGGAACAACAGGAAAAGCTTATAACATTAGTTTAATTAGTATTTTAATTCTATCGATTTTAATTATTTTCTTCGGTTTATATTGGCAGTTTCCTAACTATGACACTCAATTACAACAGATTCAAAACGGCTTGAATCTTTCCCCTGAATTTGCTACTTTATTAACGGGATTAACTATTTATACAGCAGCTTTTATTGCTGAGGTTGTTAGATCCGGTATCCAATCGGTTTCTAAAGGACAATGGGAAGCAGCCAAAGCATTAGGATTAAACTCAGGTTTAGCTATGCGTTTAGTCATTTTTCCCCAAGCATTACGGGTAATGATTCCTCCTTTAACCAGCGAATTTTTAAACTTAGCTAAAAATTCTAGTTTAGCGGTTGCTATTGGATATAATGACATTTATGCTGTCTCTAATACCATTTCTAATCAAACGGGAAAATCTATTGAGATGTTATTAATCGTGATGGCAACTTATTTGATTTTTAATCTCATTATTTCCTCTGGAATGAATCAATTAAACCATTTAGTACAACTCAAAGAAAAGTAATTAGGAGTTACACATATCAAAATGAATGAAAAAAGTAGTTTTTTAATTAAAATCATTATCAGTTCTTTTCTTCTTTCTCTAGTTATTAAATATTTAGCGCCTTACTTATCTATTTCTTCTAGTAATATTAATGCGCTAATTATAGTAATGATACTACCTTTAATTATAACTATATTTTTAAGTAAAAAATTATGGAATAACAATTCTAATTCTTAAAGTTAAGGCTAAAATCTCAAGGAGGATAAAAGGGGAATGAAGTTTTCTCAATGGGTTGGTTTTATTGTTATAGCAGTTTGTATTTACATTCTCTGGAATATTAAACAGTTATTACTTTTATTATTTACTGCGGTTATTATTGCAAACTTTCTCAATCATGGGGTTCAATTTTTTCAAAAGTTTAGGATAAAACGAGGCTATGCAGTTTTATTATCTATCCTCTTATTAGTCGCAATAATATCTGGATTTTTTTGGCTTATTGTTCCTCCCTTTGCTCAACAACTATCGGAATTATTTAAGCTAGTTCCCCAAGGAATTGATCAGTTGATTATAATGATCAGATATTTTATTTCCCGTCTTGATCCAGAGTTGATTAATGCGTTACCAAGTAATCAAAAGTTTATAGAACAATTACAACCTATCTTAGAAAGAATAGCTGGTCAAGGATTATCCGTATTTTATACAACATTAGGTATTCCTTTAACCTTATTATTATTATTAGCTTTAACTTTAATGTTATTAGCAAATCCTGATGCTTACCGTCGAGGATTCATTCGTTTGTTTCCCTCATTTTATCGAAAAAAAATAGATTATGTCTTGAAAGAATGCGATCGCTCATTACAAGGAGGGTTAACCATGATTTTATGTCAAATGGTGATGATCTCCTTGTTAAGTTTTATTGGTCTATCTCTTTTAAAAATGCCCTTAACTTTAGCACAAGCCATGTTAACAGGAATCTTAACCTTTATCCCTAATATTGGAATTGTTTTGAGCTTTATTCCTCCCGTGGCTATCGCTTTATTAGAAAGTCAATGGAAGTCCATCACAATTTTTATTCTTTATGTCATCTTTTACATTATCATTAGAATTACAGAACATAAATTACTAGCTCCATTAGTCATAGAAAATAGAAAATCATTATTACCTGCATTCACTTTACTATCTCAAGTCTTTTTTGCTAGTTTATTTGGTGTGCTAGGGTTCTTTTTAGCCTTACCCCTAGCTCTAGTTAGTCAAGTATGGTTACATGAAGTATTAGTCAAAGATATTTTAGATCGATGGCACCTTCAATAGGGTGTAGGGTGTGGGGGAAATTCAGAGTTGTAGGAATTGATGGCCTTTAAAATCGTCCATGCAGCCTTTTACCAATAAGTTTTCGATCAACTTAAATTAGACATTATTAATAACCATGCGAACCTTAGCAGAAATTAACGAAAAAATTCTAGATAAAAAAGCAGTAGTGTGGACCGTAGAAGAACTAAAAAAAAGGGTTCAAGAGATAGGAGTTGACCAAGCGTTTAAAACCGTTGATGTTATCTGTACTGGAACCTTTGAACCAATGGAGTCATCCGGAGCTATTTTTAATTTAGGTCATACTGATCCCCCCATCAAAATTCGTCAATGTTGGTTAGATGGGGTTCCTGCTTACGCTGGTTTCGGGGCCGTGGATCTCTACCTTGGGGCGACTGCTATGGTAGATTATAAAGCGATCGCTGAAGTTAATGAAGGAGATAATCGTTCAGGAAATGTCAATGTAGAACGAGGTGGTGGTCATGTCATAGAAGACTTGATCGCAGGTAAACCCGTCAGTCTCAAAGCTATAGGCCAAGTCACCGACTGTTATCCTCGGGCCTCTTTTGAAACTAACATCACCCGAAAAACTATCAATCAATTTTATTTATATAATCCCCGTAACCTCTATCAAAACTTTATTGTCGGGGTTAATAGTAGCGATCGCTTTCTTTATACTTATCTTGGTCCTCTACAACCCACGTTAGGAAATGCTGTCTATTCTAACCCAGGAGCGATCGCACCATTATTTAACGATCCTGACTTAGAATTAATTGGCATCGGCAGTCGCATTTTCCTCGGAGGAGGTGTCGGTTACGTTGCTTGGGAAGGAACCCAACATTTCCCCCTCCAGAAACGCTTATCGAACCGCACCCCTATTGGACCTGCGGCCACCTTAGCATTAATGGGGGATGCAAAAACTATGTCCCCTCAATGGGTGAGAGGCTGTTATTTTAATCATTATGGCCCGTCTTTAATGTTGGGGGTGGGTATTCCGTTTCCGGTATTGGATCGCAAAGTGATTGAACATTGTGCCGTTGGGGATAAGGATGTGGTTGCGCCGGTGGTTGATTTTTCTATTCCCCGTCGGGTTCGTCCGACGTTCGGTTTAGTGAGTTATGCTCAATTAAAAACAGGCCGCATGACTATAGAAGGGAAAAGTGTTCGGGTTGCACCTTTAGCGAGTATTGCCTTGTCTCGAAAAGTTGCTGAAGAGTTAAAAAGTTGGATAGAAAAAGGAGAGTTTACCTTAACTGATCCGGTTGCACCTTTACCCAAAGATCGGGCGTTTATGGCCCAAGATTTATGGGGATCTCAAATGACGTTAGAATAACAGTTATCAGTTATTAATTATTTTGAGAATTTCTATCGTTTTGTAATTTTTTCATTAAATATTAATTAAATAACTTCCATCTCAATGACTTTAAGTTCGCTGTCAAAAAGACCTATAACAGCAATTTTATAGTTGCCTAAATCATTAGCAGACCAAAAAAAATTAAAGCGATTATTTTTGTCTGGTTGATTAGGAGTATAACCAAAGCCATGTTCAGATAAAAACAATCTTAATTCTTCATAACTCGATCCGATAGGAATGTTTTGGTTCAAACAATCACGAAATTCCTCTTTATTACCTCTATTACAAGTCATGTTTGGCTTGGATAAGTTTTTTCTAATTGATAAAAGCACATAAAATCCATACATTATACAAGCCAATAACCAACGTAGAAACAAAATTATTTTTTTCATTGTTTATAAGAGTTTCAATTCTACAATGGTAATTATATTTTACCGTGCATTTTAAGAATTAGAATATTAATTGTCTTGACGATCAAGCTTACTAAAGATTTATATAAATAAAGAAAAAATATTAAAACAAATATTCCATTACAGAATTAGGAAATTCATTCATCAAAATAGGCAAAATGGGACAAGGGGTTTTTGCTTGTAAATTGCTGTTTCCGTCTGCTTTAAAAATACTCCAACGAAAGGGACCTTGTTTGGCTGCAGACATCCATAAAAGACGTTTTGGTCGAGTCATGGCAACATATAATAATCGATATTCTTCTGCTTTTTTTAGCTGTTGTGCTTCTTCCCACGCATCTTCTGGGTTAGGAATAATTAAGGAATCATTTGGGTTAATATAGTTATGGTGAACGGCAGCACGAATCTGCGCGCGAGACACTTCTGCTAAGGTAAAGTTACCTAAAAATTGTGCCGAAGTGGGAACCCAAGGACTACCAGGTAAAACGTCTTCATGCAGGAAAGGAAGAAATACATAATCCCAGTCTAATCCTTTTGATTTGTGCATAGTAATAATGGTCACTTGGTTGGCTCTAGTGTAACGTTCTTCGCTGTCTTCTTCTACGGGTTCAAACTGTTCTGAATTGATGATTTCTCTAAGAACATTTAAAACACTTTTTAAGGAAAATTTACCGATTAATTCTTGACTAATTCTTTCTGATAGTTTCTGTACGGTTGCTAATTCTGAACCAGTGTATTTTAAGGTCATTCCTAAGAAGGGAATGAGTTGATAATCAGGTAATTCTAACTTTGCTTGTAGGAGATTACAACAATAACGACGCGCTTCTAAGACTGGTTTTTTTTGCTCAGTAATGAGAGGACTAGGATAAAGAAAGTTTTCAGGATAGGTAGCTAAAGCATTGAGGTCTTGTGAAGGAATTAAATTACGCTTTTCTAATATTTCTAAGGCGTTTTTTAAATAGTCAGGAGAATGGGGTCTATCGATGAATTGTAAGAGGGTTAAAATTTCATAAGGAATTTGGGAAAATCTTTCTGATTCTCCGACTTCATAGACCCTAATTTTATGTTTTTTAGGTAAGTCTTTGAGGTTTTCTGCTAAGAAACGACCTTGACGATTTTCTCTGACTAAAATAGCTGCATTATGGTGAGGATTTTTGGTTAATAATTCAATAATTCTTTGACGAATTAAATCAACTGTATGATAAATATCGTCAGGACGATAGAGTTCTAATCCTTCCCCAATAGGTTCAGGATTAGCATCAGGTTGAGGGTCATTTTTACTTACGGTTTCAATGGTTTGTAAGCGAAAGGGAATGACTTCTTTTTTATCTTCTTCACTACCCGATGTTAATTGTTTTTCTTGTTGTTTTTGGGCTTCATATTTCCATTGATGATTAACCCATTGCAAAACAAAGTTAGCTGCTTCTATAATTATCTTACTACTGCGCCCTGCTTGGGTCATTTCTGCCAGTTTATTATTTTCTTTACACGTCTCACAAAACCAATTAAAATAAACAGGATCAGCCGGGGTAAAAGTAGAATTAATGGCTTGATTGGGATCACCCACACGAATTAAATTACAGTCGGTTTCATTTGTTGCTAAAGCAGAAATGAGTTGCTCTTGTAAGGGACTTGAATCTTGTGCTTCGTCTTCAAATACGGCAAAGATTTGTTGTTGCCAAACTTGTCTAATTTTTGCATTTTCTAAGACATTTAAGGCTCCTAAAATCATGTCATCATAATCAATAAAATCTAGCGATCGCATGACGGTTTGATACTGTTCATATAATCCGGCACCAACGGCTAAAATATCATAACTTTCCTGAGCATAATGACTTAATTCCCAGACTTTTTCTGCGTTTAATCCTGAACTTTTTGCCTCTCGTATAATAGTATGAGCAAGTTTAGGTAAAACTTCTGTTCTTAACACAGATTGACGACGTAATCTTTCCGTTTCTTCTCCATCAAACTCAATCCCTTCTAATAATAGTTGATAACGTTGAGGATTCCGACTAATCCAATTTTCGACAGCACGACGAATGACCCGATGGCTAGGGGTAGGAATAATCACCGTTGATGTCTCTAAATTGAGTTGAGATAACTCAGGATGACGAGTAGCAATATTCAAGGCTAAACCGTGTAAAGTTTGCACCATAAATCCCGTTTGAGGTATCTTTAACTCCTTAAGACGTTCTTTAATTTTGGCTTTAATTCCAGCAGCAGCAGAGCGGGTATAAGTAACAATAATTAACTGCTTTCTGGGATGGAGTTGATAACGAGCGATTATCATCGCAGCAGCCACTGCAAGACTATGGGATTTACCCGCACCTGGTACAGCAGAAATAGCCATTTTTCCACCCTCCCAAGTCGCTAATTGTTGTTGTCCAGGACGTAAACTATCTCGGAGTTGATCTAATTTTATTGAGAAGGTTGCAAGGGAAGCATTTGATGTTGAATTAAGGTTATTTTCCAAGGATTAATCTAGTCAATTAAAGCAACAATTCATATTTTATATTATACTAAAAAATAAGAAATATGAGTTAATAAAGCAAATTTAGATTTCAACTGCTATAATTTAGTTTGAGTAGCGACTAATAACTTTTATTATTCTATGAACCAAAAAAACGAAACCCCAATTCTGATTTTATCGTTAATTATTACGGCTGCTATTTTAGGCGGAGGTTATTGGTATTTTACACAAAAAAAAGATAGCAATATAAACATTAATAATGGTAGCAATCAAGAGCAAACAAATAATAATCAATCCAGTATCAGTACAGGAGGTGAATTATTAATTTCTGCTGACAGTACCCCACAAAAAAAAGCAGGAATTGCTGCCTTTGAAAAGGGGAATTATTCAGAAGCGATCGCACAGTTTAAAACCTCCTTACAACTCCAAGGTAATGATCCCGAAACTCTCATCTATTTAAACAATGCTAAAGCAGCGATGGGGAACCCTTTAAAAATTGCTGTGGTGGTTCCCATTGGCGGTAATTTAAACATTGCCAAAGAAATGTTAAGAGGGGTTGCTCAAGTACAAGAAAAGGTAAATGAAGGGGGTGGAATTAATGGACAATTGCTACAAGTTGCCATTGTTAATGATAATAATAATCCCGAAATCGCTGCAAACGTTGCCCAACAATTAGTACAAGATAATAGTATTTTAGCGGTGGTTGGCCATAATTCCAGTGATGCCACATTAGCTGCCGGTCCTGTGTATCAAAATAGTGGGTTAGTGATGATTTCACCCACCAGTGATGCGAAGAAAATATCGACATTAGGGGACTATATTTTTCGCACCGTTCCGAGTATTCGTTTTCAAGGGGATCAACTGTCTCGTTACCTCATTAACACAGCAAATAAATCCAATGTTGCTATCTGTTTTGATTCCAGTGCAGAATATAGTATTTCCTTAAAAGAAGAATTTACTTCAGCTATTTTTGCTGATGGTGGCAAAGTAATAGAAATTAGTTGCGACTTAGCGGATAAAAGTTTAAATCCTTTAGATAAAGTTTCCCAGGCTATTGATCAAGGAGCAGATAGTTTATTATTAATTCCAACCGTGAATAATATTCAGGCTGCCATTGATGTTGCTCAAGCTAATCAAAATCGTTTATTATTATTAGGAAGTTCTGCCCTTTATACCTTTGAAACTCTCAAAGACGGACAAAAGAGTGTAGAGGGAATGGTGTTAGCGGTTCCTTGGCATCCGGAAGTGGTAGGAGACAATGGTTTTGTTACTCAAGCCAGACAAATATGGGGAGGGGATGTCAACTGGCGCACGGCGGCTGCTTATGATGCAACTATGGCTATTGTTGAGGCGTTGGAAGAGGGAAATAGCGATCGCTTAAGTATTCAAACTGCTTTATCTAATGGTAATTTTTCCGTTCAAGGGGCTGCAGAAGCAGTGAAATTTTTACCCTCCGGCGATCGTAATGGGGGTTCTATTTTAATTACGATTGTTCCTGGATCAAAAAGTCGTACAGGTTTTGATTTTGTTCCTTTAAAATAAACTAAGTTCTTTAGTTTTATATTCTAAAAGAATAAGTTTTAATTAGATTATATTGTGATATATTATTTTCGGGTGTTTCATAACTAATCCCAAATAATTCGTATTTGTAATCATGTCAAAAGTTTATGGATTGATTATTGCTTTTTCCTTGTGTATTATAATATATTCGATATATAGCTCTGATAATTTAGCTTTGTTTATTAGTCTTACCTCATTTCTTATTTCAGGTGCTGGTTTTTTAAAACAATATGAATTCATGATTATTTTGATATTTTTGAGTGCTACTATAGGGTCTTTTAATTATGAAAAAACTGTTTTCTTTTGGCTATTTTTTTCAGTTTTAATATCCTCAGCATTCCCAATTATTTATAAATTTTTTAATATTCAATCTCTCTTAAATAAAATTAACCTGAATGGTCAACCTGAAGACCCAAGAACTTACTTCTGGAGAAAATACCGTTGGAAGTCTTTAGTGGTAGATAGCGAGTTAATTTTTATTGGAATTATCCTAGTTTTTGATACTATAGGTGATGAAGTTAATTTTGTAGTTGATAAATGGTCAAGTCTGGAAAGTTCTCAAGATTTTCAGTCTATTGGTAATATATTGGCAATAATACTCAGTTTAGGAATATTACAGATAATATGGCTTGTTATTTTTGCAATGTTTTATTTTGGCAATGCTAAACAAGCAGTTTCAGAACTGAATGATGGCTTCGTGGAACTAAAGAAAGCTGAAATGGATAATGACAGTAATGAGATAAAGAGATTAGAAGATCAATTTGATAATGTTTATGAAAGACAAATATCCTTTACTTTTTTACCTTTCGTTATAATTTTTTTAATTCTTCTTGTAGCTCAAGCTATAATATCATATAGCCCCTAAGAGGTATCAATTATGGAACCCTTGACTCTGTCTATTATACTCCTCTCGGCAACCCTTGGTGTAACTATTTGGGATTTAGGATCAAAAATAAAAAAAGCCAGTGACAAGGATAGGGAAACTGTTAGAAATATGCGAGACTACATACAGCAACAGAAAAAGACTGCTATCCCAGATGTTGCTACGGAGGCAAATAAAGATAAGGAAACTGTAACACTAACTAAACCACTGGTTGGTTTTTTCCAAGATGAAGATGTCATCATGAAGGAGAATAAAGATAAGGAAACTGTTACAGGATTTCAACTAGATGCTTTAGTTGCCAATGCTATGATTAGGAAGAATAAGCAGAGGAACCTTCTCAAAGCAATCGGACTATACGACATGAGTCTATGCCAGATACAGCGTATTTTACCAGATAGGGAAACTATTATAAAAAACCCATACCTAGTAAATCAATCTGATCTTTTTCCAGCTTCCTTTACGCCCCAACAGATTGTAGTAATTTTGAAAGAAGAATTAGACAATATAAGAAGTAACCAAGTTACTAAGCAATCTTATACTTCACACACAAAATATAATTCTGAAACTGAAAAAGCGTTTGAAAAGGTGATTAAATATTTAGAAGAAACAATAGATGATGAAACTATCGAACGTACAAGTTCACGTTAAATAGTAGTTAGTTGTATGTTACTAAATTACTATTGTCATAGATTATCTTTTCAGGGAATAGTATCAAGTATCCTCCAATAAAGATAACACAGTTTTAGGATTTAACTTATCTTTAAACCAGATAACTTTTGCTGGCGTTTCATTGAAATTGACCCCTGCTTTATCTAAATTTAAGCGCTCAGAAATGGCTAAAATAATATTATCATTATCAGCATTTTTTACTTGATAAAACTTCTTTCTTAAATACTCAGGTCGCCAATAACCCACAATTTCTAATAAATAATCCCTCCCGTCAGGATGCACTAATCTAAAGTCAGGAATCATGACACTTCCAGGAATCGGAATTAAGTCAACTTCTCTTTCTAATTGCCACTCAGTTTTTAATTTATTCCAGCGTTTAACAAAGGATTCTTCTAGCATACTGTCATAGGTTTTGCCCCTAGAATAATGAGTAACTAGACCACAATGATCATCTAAATTAAAATAACTGTTTTTAGTGCCTCCTGTATAAGAATCTTTGGTTTGTAACTTGCTTTTCAGACTCCATTTACTCACATGAAGTAACGCAGGAATCATCTTGGCTAAAGATAAACCGTAACGGGTACTGGCTTTAAATAAACTGGTTGGACCATCAATAGTAATGGTAAAACCGGTGTCTGCATCGCCTTCAATATATGCCATTAATTGAAACAATTTTAAATAACGAAATAATAGTTTATATTCTCCTGGATCATTGCGATGAGCGTTAATGACAATATAATTGGAACGGTAAAAAACCCCTTGAATTTGCGATAAATTATAACGATGGATTAACGTTTCTGGTTCGGGTGGTTCAAAACTGGTTAATATTCTATTTTCTTGTAAATCAGCATATAAACCCAGTTCAATTTCACTGGGTAACACTTCTCGTTGTAATTCTTCTGTTAGTAAACTGGCTACTTTATCTAATAATTTTGGTCTATTTTGAGGAATAGGAAAAGATTCGGCAGAACAACTAAATACTTTTTGTCTTAATTCTTTCGGTTCGAGGGGACTAACAATTTCAAAAGTAGAAAAATGATTTTTTAATAAATGAGCTAATCCTCGTTTTACCCGATAATTTGGGTTATCGCCTTCTAATTCTGATAATTTTTCATTTAACTGTTTTTGCGTCTGATCAACACAGTTTAAAAAACAATCAATTTGTTCAGCAGCTAAATTAATTGTGCTATCATTTAGAGGTAAACGTTTGGGGATAATAGTGTCTCCACTATAACGATACATTAATAAATCGGAAGGTAACATAATAAATTCTATCTAATTTGTTCTACAAAATGAACTGATGACTAACTAACTGCTCACTGATCAACTATTGTGTTATTTTTGAATCCTTAAATGCAAATTTTACATTAGAGACTTAATAAATTGTTATACAGTATAAATACTATCTTCTTTCATAGCGATGGAACAGACTAAAACGACCGTTTACCGCCCTTTAGAATGTCGTCCCGATAGTTATCAAAATTGGTATCAACAGGGAAATAGACTGCGTATGGATCAACTTTATCCAGAAGCGTTAATGTGTTACGAAAAAGCTTTAGAATATTATCCAAATGACTATTGGGCTTGGTATAAAAAGGGTATGACATTAGAAGAGTTAGGCCGCTACGAAGAAGCTGTCGTCAGCTACGAAAATGCAGCTAAAATCGAACCAAACAATTATTGGTCTTGGTATGATAAAGGCTGTATCCATCTTGAAGAGTTAAAAGAGTACGAAAACGCTATTAACTGCTTTAAAAATGCTTTATTAATCTATCCAGAGGATTATTGGGCGCAATATCGTATCGCAGAAGCTTATCGTTTATGGGAAAACTATTCTGAGGCGATCGCAGCTTATGATCAAGCGTTAACCATTAGACCCAATGATTATTGGTCATGGTATCGTAGAGGAGACTGTTTACGCCATCAAGGCAACTTAGAAGAAGCTTTAGGAAACTACGAAAAAGCTTTATTAGTCAAACCTCATGATTATTGGGGATGGTATCAACAAGGACAAATTTTACAACAATTGAACCGTTTTGATGAAGGCATTAATTGTTATCAAAAAGCCTTAGAAGCCGAACCTAATGATCAATATGCTTGGTATTATCAAGGTCATTGTCATGCAGCTTTAAATAACCAAGATGAAGCCATTAACTGCTTATTAGAAGCCCTTGATATCGCCCCTAATACGATACTAGAACTGGCTAAAAATAACGAGATTTTTAATAGTTATTGGCAAAGCGATCGCTTAAAAGAGTTCTTAGGCGAATAAATTATTTAGAATACTTATTCCCCTAGAAATGTCTAGGGGATATTTGTATCAGCTACAACTGAAGCTCTTTCTTCTTGAAGACAACGCACTTTAGTCGCTGCATAGTTAGACCAACCTCGGCGCATAGCTTCTTCATAGTCTTTCATCATTAAACTCATTTGAGGGACAGGAATATTCTTGTGTGCGGCCATCGCTAACGTCAGTTTCAAATCTTTATGCAGTAGTTTAACTGTAAAAGCAGGGTGTTGGCTTATATCATCGCACCGTCGTGAAAACCAATAATAAGGGAGTCCGTGAATATCTCCAGCATTTTGACCAAATGCACCCATCCGTAAAACCTCCCAAATGGTTGATAGGTCAATACCCTGAGCTAAAGCTAAAGTAATACCCTCGCTAACCGCTTGTACAGCAACAGCATTAACAGCATTATGAATAAGTTTGCATTGGGTAGCTTGGCCAATATGTCCACAATAAATGAGATCATCGGCCATTAATTGTAATACGGGTTCAACTTGTTTAAATGTTTCTTCTGAACCGCTACACAATAAAGCTAGTCCGACTCCTTCCGATGTTTGACTCCCTACAGGACTATCATTAAAAGGAGCATCTAACATCTTGATTCCTTGCTTTTTTAAGACTTGATATACTCTTATTACCACGTCTGGGTCATTGGTGGTCATGTCAATATAAATGGTGTGAGGTTGCAACCCTTGGCTGAGGTTTTTTTTACCATCCAGTACAACTTCCATGACATCCGCAGGCGTTGGTAAGGCGGTAAAAACAATATCACAACGTTGACCCACCTCAGTGCAACTGTGAGTTATATTCGCTCCTAGTCCCTCTAACTCAATCATCCTATCGGGGTTGATATCGTAAACATACATTTGATAACCATGAGCAAGAAAGTTTCTTGCCTGTTTTCCTCCAATGTTGCCACAACCAATCAGACCGATAATAGGATGAACTGAATTAGATTTCATATTTAATGGGATAATTGTATTGATTAATAATGAGTCGTGAATAACTAATCATTAGTTTTTCTTAAAGCAGTTACCAGTCATCAGTTGTTAAAAATGTAGAAATTAATTCTATATTTTTAATTCCCTTTACTGATTCTTGAAAATACAATCACACAATTATTAATTGTTAATTATTCATTATTCATTGATAAATTACTCAGATAAATGACGATCAATATTATCTAAGTCTTGAGTTAATTGTTGGTATTCATCAGATTGAAATCCTACCACCGATCGCACTCCTTCTAAGGTTGACATGATGTTTCTTGGGTCCATAAACATGACTTTACTGCTGTCACTGCTACCAATTTTGACCCCCATATCAAGATAGTTTTGTGCTAACAGGAATTGTAAGGCTTCGCGGGCGTTGGGATCAGTTTTGATTTTTTCAGTTAAAATATCAATGGCTTTGGCGATCGCTTCTGCTTTTAATATTTGCTGTTGACGTTCGGCTTCTGCTTTTAAGATTTCCGCTTTTTTCTGTGCTTCTGCTTCTAAAATTCTTGATTCTGCATTACCTTGGGCTGAGTTAATAGCGGAGTCTCTTTCCCCTTCAGAGGTTAAAATAGCAGCCCGTTTTCTTCGTTCTGCTGCCATCTGTAATTCCATAGAATCTTGCACTGCTTTTGAGGGCATAATATCCCTTAATTCTACCCTGGTTACTTTCACGCCCCAAGGATCAGTAGATATGTCTAATTCCCTTAATAATATCTCGTTAATTTCGGTTCTGGCGGTGAAAGTTTGATCAAGTTCGAGTTTACCAATTTCTGAGCGAATTTGTGTTAACACTAGGTTAACCATAGCCGATTGCAGGTTTTCAACTTTATAATAAGCTTTCTCCATATCCATGATTCGCCAGTAAACCACGGCATCAACGGTAATAGAAACATTGTCTTTGGTAATACAAGATTGGGGCGGAATATCGATAACTTTTTCTCGTATCGTTTCTTTATAAACCACTCGATCTACGAAAGGAACAACGAAGTTTAATCCCGGACTAAGTTTCTTATTATAACTCCCTAATCTCTCTATTAAATACTCATTTTTCTCATTCACAATTTTTACACTTCCGAAAACCGTCGAACCGCCCAAAATTAGAATCACAAAAAAGAAAAATTGACCCATTTTAATCGCTCCTTGATAATAATTATTTTAAGTTTAACAAACCAAAGTCAACTAATCTAAAGAACTGGGCAAAAATTCTGGTAAAACCACTAAAGTATTGCCTTTTCTATTAATAATATAGACTTTTTGATTAGATGAGATTGATATAGTATGATCGGCACAAATGGCTTGCCAAGAATTACCTTCGTATAAAACTCTTCCTATTTTACCTGGAGGAATTTCTGTTAATGTTTCCCCTTCTTGTGCATCACCTACTATTGAGTTTAATGATTTTTTCTTGGGAATAAAACGTCTTGATCCTACAATTGAAATGGTTGATAAACTTAACCATAAGACGACTTGTACAGGAAACGAAGGAATCACTAAAGCGATCGCTGCTACGATAATAGCACTAATTCCCATCATAAAAGCGACAAAAGCAACGGGAAAAACTGCTTCAGAAAAACACAAAATAGCACCGGCGATTAACCAAAGTAAGGCTGGACTTACCATAGGAATATAGCTAGAAGACATAACAAAATTGACATACTAAATTTTAGGTCTTTACCTAGATCATTGATAAAATTATCAACTTTTACATCTTTTCTTATGATAACTCTATTAACCTGAATAGGTTACACCAAAAAGTTAAAATTCACCTTTCTTAAGGAAAATTTAAAATGATTACTTTAAGTCTATTATTCAACATTGCAAACATTGACGCTTTACCCTTTTGACTGTTCACGGTTATTTTACTCAAATGGGTAGTGACTCACAAAATTATATCTTCTTATCTGTCTTTTATTTTTTTAACTATATTTTAGAACGTTTCCAACTCTGAAAAATACACTTTTGATTGCTTACTATTCCCTATTGCCTATTCCCTATTGCCTATTCCTTAGTACCTATAATATTTACGTCAATATCGATACTCTTTCCGCTATTACTAAAGATTTTAATATCTAAGTATAATAGTCTCTTTTTTGTCAATTAAAGCTAGTTTTAGACTTCATACATTACACTACATAAGCTCTCTCTATTTTTACAACACAACGTAAACTTGACAAACCACTAATAAAGTATAAAAATAGTTCATTATGTAAGGTTTTGTAAAGAAATTAAAAATTATTGCTTTACTAAATTTTATTATGATTTTTATAAGAGAAATCACTTGTTTCTACTTATAAGAAATAAAGTCAAATATTCCTATTAAGAAAATATAGATCAGAAAAAGCAATGTATCGAACCATTGGAGCTACATATTTAGATAATAATGTTGGTCAATTTACTGTTTGGTCTCCTTTAAGAAAACAGGTTAACTTACAAATAGTTTTCCCTGAAAAAAGACTAATTAAGCTAGAAAAACAAGAGCGAGGATATTGGCAAGCGACTGTTGATAATGTAACCTCAGAAACTCATTATTTATATGAACTTGATGGTGAAGTTTTACGTCCTGATCCTGCTTCTCATTTTCAACCCAATGGTGTCCATGAAGCGTCTCAAGTCGTTGCTCATAATGAGTTCAATTGGCAAGATCAAGGGTGGGAAAATATTAATTTAGAAGATTTAATTATATATGAATTACACGTAGGAACTTTTACACCAGAAGGGACTTTTGAAGCTATTATCGATCGTTTACCTGATTTAAAAGATTTGGGCGTTAATATAATTGAATTAATGCCAGTGGGACAATTTCCAGGGGAACGAAACTGGGGTTATGATGGAGCTTATTGGTTTGCTGTACAAAATTCTTATGGCGGCCCAGAAGAATTAAAAAAATTAGTAAATGCTTGTCATCAGCAGGGAATTGGGGTCATTCTTGATGTCATTTATAATCATTTTGGACCAGAAGGAAACTATATTCGAGACTTTGCTCCCTATTTTACAGAAAAATATAAAACACCTTGGGGAAGTGCCATAAATTATGATGATTCTTATAGTGATGGTGTACGTAATTTTGTTATTCAAAATGCTCTTTATTGGTTAGATTATTATCATATCGATGGACTAAGATTAGATGCTATTCATGCTATTTATGATTTTGGAGCTAAGCATATTTTAAAAGAATTAGCTGAGGTAGTTGATCAGCTATCTAAAAAGAAAAATAGAAAATTTTATTTAATTGCAGAAAGTGATCTAAATGATGCTAAAATCATTGATCAAAGTGAACAGGGAGGTTATGAAATTGATGCTCAGTGGAGTGATGATTTTCATCATTGCTTACACACCTTATTAACTCAAGAAAATAAAGGATATTATCAAGATTTTACTGAGCTAAAATCATTAGCAAAAGTATTAAAAGAAGGGTTTGCTTACAGTTGGGATTATTCAGAATTTCGACAGCGATATCACGGTAACTCCGCCAGTCATTGTCCTCCTTATCAATTTGTTGTATGTAATCAAAATCACGATCAGGTTGGAAACCGAATGTTAGGAGAAAGGCTTTCTCAATTAGTATCCTTTGAACAGTTAAAAATAGCAGCAGGATTAACTTTGCTTTCCCCTTATATTCCCTTGTTATTTATGGGTGAAGAATATGGCGAAGATGCTCCCTTCTTATACTTTATTGATCATGGAGATCCAGATTTAGTTAAAGCAGTAAGGGAAGGAAGAAAGCAAGAATTTAAAGCGTTTCACGAAGTAGGTGAGCCACCAGATGCAGCTAGTGTAGAAACGTTTAGAAAATCAACCCTTAACTGGCAAAAACGAAAAGAAGAAAAACATAAAACTTTATATCAATTTTACCAAACTTTAATTAAGTTACGTCGTCAAATTCCAGCCTTAGCTTATAGGAAAGACAGAAATCTAGAGGTTGAAGTTAACCCTAAAGGCAATCTTCTTGTTATCACTCGTTATCAAAAAGATAATCAAATCATTTGTTTGGTTAACTTTGATTTCAATGCAATTTCTTATGAGTTTAATCCTTCTCAAAAAAACTGGGAAAAGCAGTTAGATTCCTCAGAAGAAAAATGGCTAGGAAAAGGCTCAACACTACCAACAAAATTATCTCAATCATCAACTCTAGAAATTCCTGCTTGCAGTTTATCTCTTTATGAGACTAAATAAAACTAATTCAAACTAACTCTATTAACTATTGAACTCAAAAAAAATATGCGTATTCCTTCAGCAACTTACCGCTTTCA
>NZ_AAXW01000036.1 GCF_000169335.1 Crocosphaera chwakensis CCY0110 | reverse complement strand
GAGCAGTTGATCTATTAGGAAAAGCCTTACAACTGCATATCGCCACCTATTTAGTGGGGAAAGCCATTCAAGGGGTAACTGCAGCTTATTTAACCCGTATTGCTGGTAAAAGCTTTGTTGAATATTTCCGTCAAGATCAAGACTGGGGAGATGGAGGAATGACAGAAGTAGTACAAAGACAGTTTCAACTCAGTCGAAAGGATGAATTTCTTAAAGCTTTTGTCAAAGATGCTATCACTAAAGTGGTGCAACCCTTATCAGACAGTTGGGAAGAAGAGACAGAAGACACCACCCCTTTGAAACAACCACCTCTACAACAACAAGCAGTGTTAGAAGAAGAAGAGGATGATGATTGGTAATAATTCTAAGATATAAAATACTTTTGCCTGTTGCCTGTTGCCTCTTGCCTATCCTCACTAGCCAACTTTAAACAAAATGCAAGATGTGAGTAAGTTACATTTCATCTAAATTTGATATAAGATCACTTAGTAGACCTATTATTTATCAGGAAAATAGCTCATTATGGATAGTTCCATTACCCAATTAATTTTTCAAACCCTCAGCGCATTTCTTAACATCTATTTAGTATTACTCTTTGTTCGCATTCTCTTATCGTGGTTTCAAAGCGCAGAATGGGCTATGAGTGCCATGTCTTTTTTAAGTCCTATTACTGACCCTTATCTTAACATTTTCCGTTCTATTATTCCCCCATTAGGTGGTATCGATTTTTCTGCCATTTTAGCGATTTTGGCTTTACAATTTCTTTCTAGTGCGATCGATAGCCTATACGTTTCTAGCATGACAGGATTCTAAATGATCAGAAAAATACCCCATCCCTGTTAAGTTGTTGTCTATTTAAACAGGATATTTAAAGTTTTAGTACAAAAGCTGAAACTCTTTCTCCTGCTCTCCCTTTGCTCACTGCTCCCATGCAGTCTAAACTAGCAACTTAAATGATTAACAGCTTATGATGGGGCATTTTTTTGTTAAAAAATAGGGGTAACTTTTGTGGTAAATCCAGACGCTTTAAATTTCTTTAATTTTAAAGGAGTGGGTTGATTAGCTGGAACCGTAATTCTTACTTCAAAATCACTCACTCCTGGGGGAACTTCTGCAATAGAACCGACACGACTTCTGTTTTGTAAAGCCGGTTCATTATTAGCATCTAAAATACGTCCAAAGACATCAGCATCATAAACCGTTTTACCCGATGTATTCTTAGCTTTTCCCGTAATAATATAACAATCAGCAGGAAGACTTGAGCCTCCACTGGTTACGTTTCCTTCTGCTAGTTCTGGAGGACAATCTTTATAAGAGATATTGAATAAATCAATATTAGTTAAAGCTAAAGCTGGTTGACTCCATAGGCTGGTGAGTAAGGAAAATACACACCCTATTATTGTTGCGATCGCATAAGTTTTTATAAACTGTAACATTAATCATTTCCTCAACTTGTAGTTTTAAGGTAATATAGACTTCTTGATTATTATAATAACAAGACCAGTCATTTCAATTTACCAAATTATCTCATGGTTCGGCGTTTTATCAAATATCTGCCCGTTCTTTTAGCTATTTCTTTATTAACTCTTTCTATTGTTACCATTAGCCATGAGTTTAAAGCCCATAATCCTGCTGAAATTTTACACTATTTAAGTAACCTGAAAACAACTCAAAAAATAGGGGTAATTGCCTTGACGAGTTTAGGGTATTTAATTATGACAGGTTACGATTTTTTAGGGTTTCATTATATTAATCAATTCTTAAAACCTTCTAAGATTGCGATGACAGCTTTTATTAGTTATGCTGTTGGTAATACAATTGGTTTTACCGCCTTATCAGGAACAGCTATTCGCTATCGTTTTTATGGAGGATGGGGGATTTCTAAGGTCAAAATTGCTCAATTAATTATCTTTACCCATTTAACGTTTTGGGTGGGATTATTGGGGGTTAGTGGGGTTGTTTTTTTAATTGATCCTTTAAGCTTACCAAAAATTTTAAATTTACCTTTTCAATCGGCTCATCCCATTGGTTTTATATTTTTAATTTTAATTTCTATTTATTTTGTTATTAGTTTTTTTAGAAAAAGACCTTTTCAAATTGGTTCAGAATTAATCAGTTTTCCTTCTCCTAAAATATCTCTGGCTTCTATTTGTATTGCTGGAATGGATTGGGGAGTTGCTTCAGGAGTTTTATATTTATTGCTTCCTTTATCAGGAACTATATCATTTCCTGGCTTTTTTTGCATTTATATTTTAGCATTAACCGCAGGTCTAATTAGTAGTGTTCCTGGGGGATTAGGGGTTTTTGAAACCGTTATTTTATTATCCCTTCCTAATACTATTTCTCAAGCAGATATCTTAGGGGGATTGATTGCTTATCGAGGAATTTATTACTTTTTACCGTTGATAGTTGCTATGATTTTGTTAATTATCAAAGAAATACAGCAACAAAGTAGTTAAGATATAATAGCTGTTTGAAAATCAATTTTAGGTTCTCGTCGCAATACTCCTGTAACAATTGTCTGATTGCGATCAGCATCTGCTTGAAAACGAATTTTCATGACAGTGAGGTCAACTTATGAGAAAAATATGATAAAAATCAGGATCTTTGTTTTTTTCTTCTTGTAATTGTCCATGATATAGCTTTTCACCCTCTTTTAAATAAACATCAATCATCTCTCGATTCACCAAATAAAAGGTAATTGCTCCATAAATTTCTTCTAGAGTTGAATTAGGGAAAGAAGCGTTAATTGTTTCTGGAGATTTTCCCCTTAAAAACCCATAAATAATAGAGTCTAAAGAAATTTTTTTACCAACGATACGGTAACTTAACTCTTTTTTTTCAATATATTGTTTAGGTGTAACAATGCTAAAACTCATTGAAGTTATACGAATAAACTTAACTTAATTATGAAACATCATCAAAACTTGTAGGGACACAATAGTATGAGGCCCCCAAAATCAACAGGAATTAAGCTTTTTTAACTCTCTAACTCTAGTGCTAGAGTTGTGTAGGTGGTTACTGTAACGCAACAGTTCTAAACAGTTCTAAACAGTAACTTGTAGATGTAATTAAATCGGTTTAAAAGTATCAATGACCTTTCTCGAAGAACAAAGACCCACTTGGGACGAATACTTTATCATGATCGCTAAATTAGCTGCGACTCGCTCAACCTGTTTGGCTTTTCCAGTAGGTGCGGTGATCGTGAAAGATAAACAAGTATTAGCGACAGGATATAATGGTTCCCCCTCTGGTTCAGCACATTGTACAGCACAAGGATTTTGTTACCCTGGACTCGATAGCTGTGATACCTCTAGCAGTTTACCTTCCCGTGCTGTCCACGCTGAGGCTAATGCGATCGCTCAAGCAGCAAAACACGGCATTTCTACTCACGGAGCTAGTATATATGTCACCTTAGAACCCTGTGTTTCTTGCTTAAAATTAATTATTTCTGCGGGTATCAAAGAAGTTTTTTATGAAACGGCCTTTAATAAAGGGGAAAAAGTATTAGTTAGAGATGCGTTTGTCCAAGATAACTTGGTGAGTTTAACGCAAATAAAATTATCCCAAGAAACAGCAAAGCGAGCATCTTTATTCTTACTTAATCCTACCTCTGTTGCTAGAGAAAAGTTAGAAGATAATCAAATATTATAAAGGTAATTTTTGAATCGCTTTATTAGAACCAATGACCACCATTAATAAATCCTTATTAAGCTTCTCTTGAGGAGGAGGATTAATCTCAAATTTATCATCTTTGCCAATGGCTAAAACACTAATTTTATAACGACTTCTCAACCTTAATTCTTCGAGAGTTTTACCATGAAACTCTTCAGGAATACGAGTTTCTACAATGCAATGATCAGGATCAAGTTCAAACCGTTCCATAACCCCTGGTTTTTGAGTTAAGACATGAGCTAAATCACACCCTGCTTGATATTCAGGAAAGACGACTAAATCTGCTCCCACCCGTTGTAACAGTTTACCATGAATATCCGAAGACGCTTTGGCTACCACATATTTTACGCCTCCTTCTTTCGCATTCAAAGTAGTAATGATACTTTCTTCTAAATAGTTACCAATAGCAACAATAACCGTGTCAAATTCAAAGATTCCTGCTTCTTTTAACGCATTGGGTTTAGTCGAATCTAATTCAATAGCACTAGAGGCCATTTTTTCAGCTAAAACTTGAGCAACCAAGGCTTCATTTATGTCAGTTGCTAATACTTCATATCCCAATTTATGAAGGGTTTTACAAACAGCACGACCAAAACGACCTAATCCAATAACAGCAAATTGACGGGTTTCCCGACGCAGACTACTTAAGAAGTTTAAGGATTGCAAATTAACACCTCATCTTCAATTAATAAAAGTTTTTCAATTTTTTATCATATCAAATTTTAGGCTTATCCCACTAATAAAGTTTCTTCAGGATATTGAACAACCCGTGGACGAGTTTCCCCTGCGATCGCTGCCATAAAAAGAAGAATTCCTACTCTACCAGTGTACATAGTTAAGATCAATAAAAGTTGAGAGATAGGGGATAAACTAGCTGTGATTCCTGTGGATAATCCCACCGTTGCAAAAGCAGAAATAACCTCAAATAAAACTTGCAATGAACTAACACCAGAATCGAAAAAACTAGGGTTAACAATTCCTTCATTTAACGAAATCAGAAAAGTGATTAAGACCACCATATTAGTCGAGCCGAATACCACTGCAACTGCTTTTAAAATTAAAGGAACTGGTATTTCTCGACGAAACATTACTACCTCATCATTACCCCTTAAAACCGAGCGAGTACAATTAAATAGAATCCGTAATGTTGTCGTTTTTATTCCTCCTCCTGTACCGCTAGGACTAGCACCAATAAACATAAAACCCATAGTCAAAAATAAACCAGCAAAGGTCATTTTTCCGATATCAATACTATTAAAACCGGCTGTTCTAGTAGTTACTGATTGAAACCATGCTGTTAGTAACTTTCCTTCAAAACTTAGATTACCGAATGTATCAGGATTAGCATATTCAATAATAAAAAAGATAAGAGTTCCTGCTATTAATAAAATCGCTGTTGTACTGATGACTACTTTGAAATTTAATGAAAAAACTAATCTTTCTTGCTTATTAGTCACGAAATGAACAATGGTCATGTAAAGTTCCATAATCACTTGGTAACCAATACCACCAAAAATAATTAATAGAGGAACAGTAAAATTAATTATCCAAGAATCATAAAAATTCATTAAACTGTCAGGAAATAAACTAAATCCTGCATTATTCCAAGCACTAATACTATGAAAAATAGCAAGCCATAATCCTTGTGAAGTTCCATATTTCTGAGAAAAAACATTAAACATCAATATAATACCAAATATCTCAAAAATAAGAGTTGTGGCAATTATAGAACGAATTAGAGTTTGACTATTTCCATGTAAAAAAGGACGATCAAAAGACTCTTGTATTGCTAACTTTTGTCTGAGATCAAATCTTCTACCTAGCAACAAAATTAAGAAAGTTGTAGTGGTCATATAACCTAATCCTCCCACTTGAATTAATAGAAGGATAATTAATTGACCCCAAAAAGAAAAATAACTACCGGTGTCGACAACAATTAATCCAGTAACACAAACAGCAGAAGTCGAGGTAAATAAAGCAACTAAGGGATTATTCCAACTTCCATCATTAGTCGCAAAAGGTAACATTAACAACAGGGTTCCTACAGTAATTACTGCAAGAAATCCCACACAAATTGTCCTGGCAATTGTCATCAGAAACTATAATTCCACGATAAGATTAACTGATTTATTATTAATTATCAATTATCTATTGTCAATTATCCATTATCCTTATCACTTATCGAGAATTATCAGAACCATTATGACTTAAACTAAGGTAAGGAGAGGCTTTTGATTTATCTCTATCGGTAGCAGAAGACCCAGACCATTGAGACACGGAGGAAGGAATGGTTTCTTCTTGTAGTTGATCGAGAGTTTCCATAAAATCTTTAATCCCTTTAAATCTCCCATACACAGAAGCAAAACGGATATAAGCAACTTCATTTTCTTCCCGTAAATATTTTAAGACTAACTGTCCAATTTCATGAGTGGTCACTTCTCGTTGAGGACGTTGTTGTAAATAGGCCTCTATATCATCTACAATAGTCTCAAGACGTTGATGGGAAATCCCTGTTTTTTCGCAAGCTCTAACCATACCTCTCAAGAGCTTAGATGCGTCAAAGGATTCCTTTTTTCCATCGTGTTTAACGACAGTGATAGGAACAAACTCAATGCGTTCGTAAGTTGTAAAGCGATGTTTACAGTTTAAACATTCACGACGGCGACGGATGCTTTGTCCACCTTCGGAGGAACGAGATTCTAGAACACGGCTATTAGTATGCTGACAGTAGGGACATTGCATAGGACTATCCGTAGCAACGGAATATGAAGGTAAAAAGAGTAAGATACCAGAATGATTAATCAACGTTTGGAAAATAGTATATTCTGAGCCGCGCTCATTTTTCCTGGCAAGACAAGGAAAAATATCGGCTCAGATAGTAATGAAAAGTAACTGATTTTAGGGAGTTTAAACCCTTAAACCTACTTTTGAATGCGAGGGGGTTCACGAAAGGCAATCGCAAAAAAGAGAACGGCCAGAGCCATTGTTAAAACAACGATATAAGCAACACTTTCCATCTTAATAATTTCCTAAAATTATTTTCATTCTTAGTGTATCAAAAAAATGACAAAATTAAATGGGATTGTTCCCTTAGATGAAGATTTCACTTAACTAAGATAGATGGTTGCAACAGTCCGTAGTTGCTACTGTTGATTACATCATTTCGTTACTAGCAACATTAGCCTATTAAACTGACTAAATCTTCAATACAATGCTTCTAGATACCCCAGACATCTCTAACTTAGATACTTTGAACTAAAACAAATGGCTGTACAATTAAAGTCTTAAACAATTGAGTTTGGTTAATATTCCAATCACTTAATTGTTGATTAGATGGTTTAGTGATGAGTTCCTCTGTAATCCAACGTTGGACAACCATCTTATCATCTTGAGCAATGGCAAGGCCAACATCTAATAAGTTTAAATTTTCATCGACAACAATGACAGCATCTCGTTGAGCATGGGGTTTAATATCATTCCAATTAACATTGGCCATGTCTTCTTTCAAACGTTGTTTGAGGTCTTCCATAAGTCAGTTTTCGTCAATCAATAAGGTTATTTGTCAACAGTAACCAGTGAACAGGATACCTAATGAATCACTTGAATCACTGTTCACTGTTGAAGCTTAATCAGCTAATATCAAGCCACTACGGGCAGGAATGGTTAATTTTAACTCCTTGTTATCCCAATTAGTTGATCCTTCCCCATAAATGAGATTACTGGGTTTTGTTTGCTTAATTGAAGGGACTTTATCTAATTCAGACACAGTAATTTCAGCTTTTGTTTCTCCATTATTGACAGCAATAATTAATCCTTCCTCTCCTAAAACACGCCCAAAAATATAGACTTTATCTTTAGAATAAAGTGTATGATAATCGCCTGTGCGTAAAGCTGTATATTTTTTCCTAATTTGGATCAATTGTTTATAATAGGCCAACGCTTCAGCGTCCCATTTTTCTTCTGTGGGGAAGCCTTTTCTACAATCAGGTTCATGGCCTCCTTCAATACCAATTTCATCCCCATAAAAAATATTAGGAGTTCCAGGAAAGGTCATTAATAGTAAAGCCCCTAATTTAGCCGAAGTGCGATCGCCGTTGGCAATACTCAAGAATCGGGGGGTATCATGACTATCAAGTAAGTTTAACTGGGTTAATTGAATTTCCCAGGGATGACGGGCCAGTAATTCTTCAATTCCCTGTGCATATCCAGCAGCATCAAGGGTTTCATAGGGCTGATAAAAATGAGGGATGATTTCTTTATCAACGCGATCGCCGATAATAAATCCAGCCGTTAGACGACCAAAGGGATAATTCATTACCCCATCAAATTGCTTTCCATCGAGCCATTGAGTGGCATCAAAAGCAATTTCTCCAACAATATAGGCTTCAGGGTTAACGCCTTTGACTCGTTCGCGAAAGTCTTCCCAAAACCCTTCTGCTTTAACGCAGTCTGGCACATCTAACCGCCAACCATCGATCCCTTGTTTTAACCAATATTCTCCTACTTGCATAATATATTCTCTAACGGCGGGATTATCGTGGTTAAACTGAGGTAACGCACGATAATCGATCCAAGAAACATAATTAGCTGGAAGTGCGCCATCATAGGCAGATAAAGGCCAACCTTCGATCTTAAACCAATCTAACCAAGGGGAGTTCGGTCCATTTTCTAGGATATCGTTAAAGAAGAAGAAGCCCCGACTGGCATGGTTAAAAACCCCATCTAACACAACTTTGAACCCTTTATCGTGGGCAGTTTTTAGTAATACATCAAAAGCTTCTCTATCTCCCAATAGAGGATCAATGCCATAATAATCATGAGTATGATAGCCATGATTACTCGCAGACCGAAAAATAGGGGTAAAATAGAGCGCAGTAACCCCTAAATCTTGTAAATAATCTAATTTTTCCATTACTCCCCAAAGATTTCCCCCTTTGTATCCTTGATAAGTTGGGGGTGCATCCCAGTCTTCTAAAGGGACATCTAACAACCATTTTTGATGGGGTGGAACCTTTCTCGCAAAGGAATCGGGGTAAATTTGATAAAAAACGGCGTGTTTCACCCAGTCGGGAGTTTTAATAGCCATGAAATCTCTCGTAATGGTTTTCCATTTTCAGATAACTATGGTATCACGGGAGAGATGAGAATATTTAATGAAACTCCCTATCTCTTTCTAAAGTATAGGATGACAAACAGAATAATTTTGCCATTTTGTTGAGCATTTTAAATGGTTAATTTTATCGAACGATTGAGGCTAAGGGTAAAGATGCTATCATACCTTTATGTTTTTATGCCACTCGGTTACTTTTTAACCAGCTAAAACATAATATTGTCTTTTAGTACAAAAACCATAACCCCTCATATTAATATGAGGGGTGTAAATTTTCTAAAAGTTTAATCTAGAGAGATGCACAAGAACAGATAAAGTAGTCAAAGTTTAGCCTAAAGCTTTTTTTCCTTGACCTTCGAGGAAACTTTTGACTACTCAGTTCTGGCAAAATATAAAAAGTCTCTTTCCTCAGTTTGTTAACATAGCGAGTCCCATGACCACCACTATATCCGCCGATCAAGTTAATCAAATTATTTATAACTTACATCATGATCCCTTTGAGATTTTAGGATGTCACCTTCTAGAAGAGGGGAAAGACACCAAAAAATGGGTAGTCAGGGCTTATTTACCAAAAGCAGAAGCAGCATGGGTGATCCGTCCCACCGAACAGAAAGAAGATCCCATGAACTCAGTTCACCATCCCAACTTTTTTGAATGTATTATTGAAACCCCAGAACTCAATCACTATCAACTCAAAGTGAAAGAAGGGGAGTATGAAAAAGTAATTTATGATCCCTATGCGTTCAGTTCACCCTACTTAACAGACGAAGATATCTATTTATTTTCAGAAGGGAACCACCATCGTATCTATGAAAAATTAGGGGCCCATGTGGGTGAAATAAACGGAGTTAAAGGGGTTTATTTTGCAGTGTGGGCCCCTAATGCTAGAAACGTTTCTGTTATCGGAGATTTTAACAACTGGGATGGTCGAGAACACCAGATGCGTAAACGCAACTATACCATCTGGGAACTATTTGTGCCGAACATCGACCCAGGGACAGTCTATAAGTATGAGATCAAAAATAGTGAAGGTCATATCTATGAGAAATCCGATCCTTATGGCTTTTATCGGGAAGTTCGACCGAATACCGCCTCTATTGTGGTCGATATCGATAATATTTATCAATGGCATGACGAGGAATGGTTAGAAAAAAGACGCAATAGCGATCCTCTTAAACAACCTGTTTCTGTTTATGAGGTTCATCTAGGATCTTGGTTACATGGTTCTGCTGCCGAGAAAATGCCATTACTTAATGGAGGAGAAGCCGATCCTGTCATTGTCTCAGAATGGAACCCAGGAGCTAGGTTTCTCAGTTACTATGAATTAGCAGAAAAACTGATTCCCTACGTCAAAGACATGGGTTACACTCATATTGAATTATTACCCATCGCCGAACATCCCTTTGACGGGTCTTGGGGTTATCAAGTCACCGGATTTTATTCTCCGACTTCTCGCTTTGGCCGTCCCGAAGATTTCATGTATTTTGTGGATAAATGCCACGAAAACGGCATTGGTGTCATTTTAGACTGGGTTCCAGGCCATTTCCCCAAAGACTCCCACGGGTTAGCTTATTTTGATGGCACTCATCTGTATGAACACGCCGATCCTCGCATTGGAGAACACAAAGAATGGGGAACCTTAGTCTTTAACTATGGCCGTCATGAAGTGCGTAACTTTTTAGTGGCTAATGTTCTATTTTGGTTCGATAAGTATCATATTGATGGTATTCGGGTCGATGCAGTGGCTTCAATGTTATACCGTAATTATCTACGGAAAGAAGGGGAATGGATCGCTAACGAATATGGTGGGGACGAACATATTGAAGCAGTTAGTTTTATTCGTGAATTTAATACCGTTTTATTCGAGTATTTCCCAGGTGTTCTTTCCATTGCTGAAGAGTCTACCGAATGGGAAAAAGTATCTCGTCCTATTTATGATGGTGGCTTAGGGTTTAACCTGAAGTGGGATATGGGTTGGATGCACGATATGTTGGATTATTTCAACATTGATCCGTTTTTCCGTCAATACCATCAAAATAACGTCACATTTAGTATGTTGTACTATTACAACGAAAACTTTATGCTGGCGTTATCCCATGATGAGGTGGTGCATGGAAAGAGTAATATGTTGGGTAAAATGCCAGGGGACGAATGGCAAAAATACGCCAATGTTCGGGCTTTATTTACCTATATGTACACTCACCCCGGCAAAAAAACCATGTTTATGAGTATGGAGTTTGGCCAGTGGAGTGAGTGGAATGTCTGGGGTGACTTAGAATGGCATTTATTACAGTATGAACCCCATCAACAACTAAAACAATTTTTTACGGATCTTAACGCCCTTTATAAACAAGAACCTGCTTTATATACCCATGATTTTGAATATCATGGCTTTTACTGGATTGATTGTAACGATAATTCTCATAGTGTGGTGTCTTTTGTTCGTCAAAGCGATGATCCCGAAGATGCGTTAGTGGTAGTATGTAACTTTACCCCTCAACCCCATAGTCATTATCGTATAGGGGTTCCTGAAGCGGGATATTACATCGAATTATTTAACAGTGATGCTAAACAATATGGTGGTAGTAATATGGGGAACTTAGGGGGTAAATGGGCTGATCAATGGTCATTCCATAATAAGCCTTATTCCCTGGATTTATGTTTACCTCCTTTGGCTGTGTTAATTCTGAAGTTAGACCCAACTAAAGTACCAGAAGTAACCCTGACTGAAGCGTTAGACAGCGACGAAGAAGAGTAACTTCAAGGAGAGTTCGGCGTTCAGAGTTCAGAATTTTATAATCAGGAGTCTCAAACGCCGATTCTCTCACTAGCAAAGGTGAGCGTAGCGTCCACCAAACTCATTTAAAGCAATAAATTTTAATAAAAAAGCCTTAAAATTTATTTTCAATGACCAACTCATTCAAAGGTATTTGTCCTGGTTTAGACCAAGGTTCTTTAACCTTTTTACCAATAGCAACCATTGGACCCATTGCATAATCATCGGGTAAGTTAATAAGTTTAGAAACTTGCTCAATATCAAAACCAATCATTGGACAAGAATCATAACCCATTGCTTTAGCTGCTAACATTAAAGTTTGCATTGCAATACCTATTGATCGCTGTGCTTCATCTCTTTGTAACCATTGTCTATCTTGATAAAATGGGCCCATCCAACCCACTAATAAATCAGCCACTTCCTGCGGTGCATTTTGCCAATAACGTTGGGGTTCTTTTTTCCACGCTTTCATATCTGCTGTAAATAAAATGAGTAAAGAAGCGTCGGTCATTTGCGCTTGATCATTACCAAATTCTTTACGGATTTGTTGTCGTAATTTTGGATCTCTAAGAATCACAAAACGCCAATGTTGAATATTAAAACTGGAGGGAGATTGAATAGTTGCCTCAAGCAGTTTGCGTTCTTCTTCAGGGGTTATTTTATGATTAGGATCATATCCTTTAACAGAACGGCGTTCATAAATTGCCTTGAAAGTATCCATGAAAAATCCTCTTAATTACTTTAAAATGAAGCCTTATTTATTCTGACAGGTTAAGCTAGATCAAACAACAAAATTTCAGTTTGATTGTTAGTTGCAGTAATCTCAATTAATGACTCTTTAGTAATGGCAGCACCATCACCATTGTTAAAATGTTGACCATTAATTTGTACTGAACCTTTAGCAATTTGTAGCCAGAGAGAACGATTATTATTTGTACTATGAATTAAAGAATCGCCTTCTTTTAAAACCGCGCCATAAAGATCCACATCTTGATGAATTTGAAGAGAATTATCTTTACCATCACCCGAAGCAATTAATTTTAATTTTCCCTGTTTTTCTGACAAAGGAAAATGTTTTTCTTCATAGCTTGGTTCAATGCCTTTTTTATCAGGAAGAATCCAAATTTGCAGTAAGTGAACTGAGTCAGTGTTAGAAGCATTAAACTCGCTATGAGTAACACCTGTTCCAGCAGACATCCGTTGTACATCTCCTGGACGAATAATTGAACCGTTACCCATACTATCTTTATGTTCTAATGCGCCATCTAAAACATAGGTGATAATTTCCATGTCTCTATGACCATGAGTAGGAAACCCTCCACTTGGTTCGATTTTATCTTCATTAATTACCCGTAAATGACGAAATCCCATGTGTTTTGGGTCGTAGTAGCTACCAAAAGAAAAAGTATGCTTACTATCAAGCCAACCAAAATTGGCGTTACCTCTGGCTTGACTTTGACGAATAGTAATCATAATTTTGACTACTCCTCTGTGTTGAGATTAACTGTTTTTATTATGAATTGTTTTTTAAAAAAAGACAATATTCAATTTTATAGACAGATTGTATCTAAAAAAATGACAATTTAAAAATTGTAGGCCGATGCACTGCCCACCTTACTTAACTTACCAAATTAATGTTAAATCTAAAGTAAAATTAAGCAGTATAGTTTCCCCTGATAATATTTGAGGATTATCTAATATTTCTGTATCTTTACCTTGTCGATAAATTTCTATCTGTTTATCTTGACGATTAATTAACCAGCCTAATTTTGTCCCATTTTCTATATATTCTTTCATCTTATCTTGTAATGTTTTTAAACTATCACTAGGAGAACGTAATTCAATGACAAAATCAGGAGATAACGGTAAAAACTTTTGACGTTGTTCGGAAGTTAAAGTATTCCATTTTTCTATGGGTATCCAAGCAGCATCCGGGGAACGATAAGCATTATTAGGAAGCTTAAACCCTGTGGAAGAATCAAAAACTTTACCGAGATTATATTGTTTATTCCAAAGTCTCAATTGAAAATTAATTTCTGAATTTCTGTCACCAGTTTCTCCCCCCGTTGGTGGCATAATAATTAAATCTCCCTGAGCATTTTTTTCTAGTCTCAAATCTCGGTTATTTTCACAGATGCAATAAAATTGTTCATCTGTGAGATTAAGAATATCTAGATTAATTTGTATCGAATTAACCATAGTCTTAAAAATGTCGATATATTCTATGATATCAAGGTGGTAAGGTGGGCAATGCCCACCCTACTACTAATTATAATTAAAACATGAAAGATAGGAATAATAAAATGTCAGAAAAAGAAAAGTTATAAATTGAATTATTAAAAGAAGTTTTAGCAAGATACGAAGCTGAACAAAAAGAGTTAGTTGAACTTTACCGAAACTTAGACACAAAAGCACAGATAACGATTGTAGCATCTGGCATTTTTATCACAGCTTCAGGCAATTTAGTTAAAGAAGTAAACAAGAGTTTACCACCTCAAATAAATTTATTTTTAGCTGGTGCTATTATTTGCTTAGCTTTATCTGTTACTTGTTCTATTGCTGTTTTATTGACTAGAGAAGTTACAAGTTCTCCTATTGGTAGTGGTTATCGAGAGCTTACAAATGACACATTAAAATTTATAAACAGAGAAGATTTAACAACTGAACAAGACATTTTTCAACAGTCTCTAATTAATATTAGAAATAAAATTAGTATTTGGGAACCTAGTATTAAGAGTTATAGTAATGCGTGTGAACTGAAAGCGCAACAACTAAAATGTAGTCAAATTTGGTTATTATGTGGATTAATTATCGTATCTTTTGTAACAATTTCCTCAATATTTTTTATAGATATAATAATATGTAATCTTATGAATTTATAAACAATGGCAGAATGTAGTCAAAACAACTGTAAAAACACTCGTGTTGAAGGCAGTAGATACTGTTTACAACACTTACCTAGTGAACAAACTGAAAATACTTACCATAATCCAATTCATTCAAGTGGAGATGGTAAAAAGAATAAATAGTATTAATATATCGTGTGTAAAAGTGTCTTACTCCTGACTCCTGACTCCTGACTCCTGACTCCCTTCTACCTCTTGTAAAGCCAACTGAACCCGCGCACAAACCCCTGATTCTTCCTCAATTTCTAACTGCTTTTCTAACCGTTCAACAATAGAATTAACTAAACTTTCCTTATCCAAAGAAATCGCCAAATTTTGTAATCCCACCACCGCAGCGTAACGCACCACCCATTCAGGGTCTTCTAATACCTTAAATAATGTCTCAGTTGCCTGTTTTTGCCCGTCAAAAGCCTCCGAACCTGATAATTTAGACCATCCGATATAACCTAGTCCTTTCGCAGCCGAACGGCGCACACTCATGGAAAAATCCGTTAACGCTGCCTCTTGGAGATGGTCTAAGGCCGAAGGATGACCAATACCCGCCAAAGCGCGAGTTGCCCAGGCCCTAGCCCCGTAATTATAGCCATCAATCTGCTGTAGGAGATAAGGAACACTGACATCGCCAAGATTAATCAAACCTTCTACTGCGGCCACTGCAGCCCCAGGATTATTGTAGCCCAACGCTTCTATTAACACTGGGATCGCCTTTTTGTGGCCACTAGAAGCCAAAGACCGAACCGCCATGAGTAACCCCACCGCAGAATCGGCCCTTTCGACTCCTTCAATTAAATCGTGAATGTCTTGATCTTCCATCATTCATTGAGACCTAATAACCGTTTAGTATGGACCACCGCCACTACCTTTACCGTATCACCATTCACTTGATAGATTACACGGTAAGTATAAGCCGGTTGATCTCGAAAGGTCGTATTATCCCCTTCGGTAATCAACTCTCCTGTTAACGGATTATCCTCCAACTGATTCGTAGCATCCAAAATCTGGCGTACTACTGCAGCAGCGTAGGAAGGAGAATCACGGGCGATATAGGTCGCAATGGAATCAACATCTTCTACTGCTTTAGAAGACCAAATCACTCGATAAGCCATTTACTTAGTAGTCCCTCGACTTCCTCTTGTTGTAATATGGGTTCGCGTTCAGCGACCTGTAATCCTTGACGGATTTTTTCGAGAACATACAAATGATACTGGATATCTTCAATTGAACAATCATCTGGTAATTGATTCAAGATGGATTGGATTTTTTCTTTAATGCTATTCATAAGTTGATGATTAACGTAATCTTTAATCTAAAGTTAGGGATACTATGAGATTATATAGAAAATCTTTTTTTTTATCTTAGCCACAATTCTCCGTAGGTTCCCTCACCAGATTCACGGTAAACTTCCTAATAACTCTGGTAAAGGTACGGGAATTATGGATACAATATCCTAGATTACAGAACATCCTAAGCAATTTCTTAAAGTTTCTTAACAAAACGAATGCAAATCAGAAGACGACCCCCCAATCCTGCAGTAGAAGTCGATATTTTACGTTACCAAGTTCCCGACCCCAATGGACAAGCCCAACATATCCTAGAAGAAATCGTTTGGCACAAAGAAAAAGAAATTGAACGAATGCGCGATCGCCTTTCTTTGTTAGACTTACGAAAACAAGAGAGAAATGCGTCACCAGCTAAAGATTTTTTAGGGGCCATTGCTCAAGGAAAAACCCAACCGGCTTTAATTGCAGAAGTCAAAAAAGCCTCTCCGTCTAAGGGAGTGATTCGAGAAGATTTTGATCCGGTAGCTATTGCCCAAGCTTATGTTAACGGAGGAGCAAGTTGTTTATCGGTACTAACCGATAGTAAATTTTTCCAAGGCAGTTTTGATAATTTAGCGTTAGTCCGTCAAGCAGTAGATATTCCCCTATTGTGCAAAGAGTTTATTATTTATCCTTATCAAGTTTATTTAGCAAGGGTTAAAGGGGCCGATGCGATTCTTTTGATTGCTGCTATTCTCAAAGATTCAGACTTACAATATTTCATCAAAATTATTCGTGCTTTGGGGATGACTCCTTTAGTTGAAGTTCATTCCTTAGAAGAAATGGATCGGGTTTTAGCCATTGAAGGGGTTTCTTTAATTGGTATTAATAACCGTAATTTAGAAACTTTTGAAGTCAGTTTAAAAACGACTCAGCAACTATTAGAAGCTCGTGAAGATAAAATAAAAGAGCTTGGAATTCACGTTGTAAGCGAATCAGGTATTCATACCCCCCAAGATTTACAAACTGTTAAAGATGCGGGAGCAAATGCTGTATTGATTGGAGAATCTTTAGTAAAACAGCCTGATCCTCAACAAGCTATTTCTCAGTTATTTGGCGTTTAATTTAGTGTATTTAATCTATGAACTTCTATGAAATTTGAATTCAGATTAAATTTGCAAGACTATCAAAAAGCCAATCAAGCTTATCTTAAAAGCTTAAAAAAATCCTATTATTTTCGCTAGTTTTTAAGAATTGCATTAATTTTATTAGGTATCTTGTGGGGCAATATTTTAATAGCATTCTTGTTTTTATTTTTAGGAATAATTCTTAATCCAAAACTGAGTTTATTCAACAAGTTTATTCTTAAATTAAATTGGAAAAAGCAAAGCAATTTCCTTGGTCAATTAGTGAAAATTAAAGCTACAGAAAACTATTTTTGCATTAAAGGAGAACTATTTGAAGGAACAATCTAATGGCAATCTTTCAGCAAATTCTTAGAAACCAACAATTATTTTATTATTTAGGATATTTAGGAAGGAAAATTTGTGTACAGAATAATTCCGAAAAGAGCATTTGCTAATAAAGAACAATTACAGGAATTTAGAATAATTTTAGAAAATAAAATTCCCTCAAGAAACTGATACAATAGAAACAGAGTTAATATTGCCAGAAACGGAACAATTTTTCGACTTTAATCATCATATTGCTATAGGTCTATTCTGAAAGAATAAAGCTAGAGATAAATTTTAGCTTTTTATTACCTTTCATCGTTTATGGTAGAAGTAAGACCTAATCTTAGTCTGTTAATTATTCTATTACCAATAATTCTGATGAAATCTCTTCCTCTTCCTTCCCTTGTTCATTACGAATTACTACTACAATTGCTAGAGCGCAAAACCCTAATGATGAGTTATGAAGAACCTAACCTAGAAAAACAAGTCCAGCAACTTATCATTACTCTACGCAAAGCTAGAGCGCAACAAAAACAACTTGAAGCTATTTGCCAACAAACCCATATTCCTGTGGAGTATCATTGGTCTCTCAATAGTGTAGATGCGTCTATTAACTCCAGTAACGATCCGTCAAGTGAGTCTGCCGTTAACTCTAACATAAACTCACAATGATTACCATAGAATCTCTTCCTTGGGATAACGTAACTGCTGAGCATTAAAATTATCCCAATTGGATTCTTAAAATAGTTACCAGTGAGCAGTTATCAGTTATTAATCGGTCATATTTTCACTATTAAAAGAGTGCCTTGTCAACCTAATTAAACAATTATTAATTATTAATTGATCAATCTAGGGATGGATTTTATAATTTAGATAAATATTCTACGATAGGGGACAATGAACAATTATCCTTCCCAAACGAGAGAAAAAGATAAACTAATTCAAGACTTGCAAGCAGAAATTATTCGCTTAAAAGCTGATCAAAAAGTGGCTTTAACTATGCAAGAAACCTTACGAGAAAATGAAGAAAGATGGCAGTTAGTGGTACAGGGAACCAATGAAGGAATTTGGGACTGGAATTTGAAAACTGATGAAATGTTTTTCTCCCCTCGTTGGAAAGAAATGTTAGGGTATGGTGATCAAGAATTACCTAATCATATTAATACATGGAAAAAATTACTTCATCCCCAAGATACAGAAAGAGTGATGAAAATTTTAGCCGATCACTTTGCTAAAAAAACCGATCATTATAGTGCAGAATTTCGTTTAAAATGCCAAGATGGTAACTACAAATGGATTCTTTCTAGGGGAAAAGCTTTGTGGGATGCAACTGGAAACCTGGTAAGAATGGCTGGTTCTCATACCGATATTAGCGATCGCAAAGATGAACAAATTCTCTTAACTTCATTAATAGATTGTATTCCGGATCTTGTTTTTTGCAAAGACTCCAAAGGAGTCTATAAAATGTGTAATAATGCCTTTGAAACCTTTGCCGGACGAGATAGAAAAGATATTATTGGTAAAAGCGATTTTGAACTATTTCCTCCCGAAGAAGCATTAGGATTTCGAGAACAAGATCGCTTTATGATGCTGCAAAAACAGTCCCATCGTAACGAAGAATGGATCACTTATCCTAATGGAAAACGTCGCCTAGTAGATACCTTAAAAACTCCCTTTTGTTGTCCCGAAGGTAAACTAATGGGAACTATTGGAATTAGTCGAGATATTACCGATCGCAAACAAAAAGAAGAAGCCATCAAAAAACAAGCAGAAAGAGACGCGCTACTGAGTAATATTGCCAGACAATTAATCGATCAAGACTTAACAACTGCCGTTAATTTTATATTAGAATCCCTAGGAAAATTTACCAAATGCGATCGCAGTTATATTATCCGTTATTTTCCTGAAGAAAAAGCCTGGAGTATGCTACATGAATGGTGTAATGAATATACTCCCTCAACCATTCATGATTCTCAAAATATTTCCTTAGATGTCTTTCCCTGGTTTTCCAAACAACTCATAGAAGGGAAATCAATTTGTATTAATCGTTTAGAGGATTTTCCCCCAGAAGCTACCGCAGAAAAAGAAGCTTATCAAAATAGTTTGAGTCCTAATTTATTAGTCGTTCCCATGATGGCAGGGGGTCAAACTGTTGGCTATTTAGGCATCGATACCAATCTCTATCAAAAGTGGACAAAAGAAGATGTTAATCTCTTGAAATTAGTCGGAGAATTAATGGCGATCGCCGAAGCAAGAGCCATTGCCGAAGAAGCGCAAAATGAGTCTCAAGCGAGATTTGCAGGGATTTTAGATAATGCAAATGAAGCCATTATTTCCATTGATGAACAACAAAAAATAACCCTCTTTAATCATGCTGCTGAACAAATCTTTGGCTATATCTCCGACGAAGTATTAGGTCAACCCTTTAATCTTTTAATTCCGCCACGCTTTACTGACGATCACTATCAACATATCCAAACCTTTCAAAATACTTCAGAAACAGCAAGACAAATGGGAGGTCGTCGTCCCGTTTTTGGACAACGAAAAGATGGCACCGAATTTTTAGCAGAAGTCTCTATTTCTAAAATAAAGTTACGAGGAAAAACTATTTTCACAGCAATTATTAGGGATATTACAGAACGAAAACAAGCAGAAGAAGCCCTGAAACGAGCCAAAGAACAAGCGGATGCAGCCAACCGTGCTAAAAGTGAATTTTTAGCCAGTATGAGCCATGAACTACGTACCCCTTTAAACGCCATATTAGGCTTTACTCAAGTGATGCAAAGAGATCACAGTTTAAAAGAAGAACATAAACAAAATTTAGACATTATTGGTCGCAGTGGAGAACATTTATTAGAGTTAATCAACGACATCTTAGAGATGACAAAAATAGAAGCAGGGCGAACCACCTTGAATAAAACACAATTCGATCTCTATCGCCTGCTTGATAACCTAGAATCCATGCTGCATTTAAAAGCAGAAGAAAAAAACTTACAACTCCTCTTTGAGAAAAATCCAGACCTTCCTCAATATATAGAAACCGATGAAGGAAAACTGCGACAAGTTCTGATTAACCTCCTAGGAAATGCCATTAAATTTACTCAAGAAGGTGGAGTTATTCTACGCATTAAAACCAGTCAACAAAGTCCGAATAATCAAGCCATTATCTTAACCTTTGAAGTCGAAGACACAGGGCCAGGAATTGCTATCGAAGAAGTTGATCAACTCTTTGAAGCCTTCGGACAAACAGAAACCGGTCGTAACTCTAATGAAGGGACAGGGTTAGGGTTGCCTATCAGCCGTAAGTTTGTGGAATTAATGGGGGGAGAAATCAGTGTTAGTAGTATATTAGGCCGAGGTAGTTTATTTACCTTTACCATTAAAGCTACCATTGTTCATGGGAATACCATTAAAATTAATAAAGCCCCTCGTCGAGTGATTGGTTTAGTTCCCGGTCAACCAAAATATCGGATTTTGGCTGTTGATGATCGTTTAGAAAGTCGTATCCTATTAGTTAAGTTATTGTCTTCGATGGGCTTTAATGTTCGTCAAGCGAGTAATGGCCAAGAAGCTTTGGATCTTTGGGAACATTGGCAACCTCACTTAATTTGGATGGATATGAGAATGCCCATTATTGATGGTTATAAAGCCACCCGACGGATTAAAGCAACTTCTAGAGGACAACAAACAGTTATTATTGCCTTAACAGCCAGTGCTTTTGAAGAAGAGCGGAATTTAGTTCTATCAGCAGGATGTGATGATTTTATGCGAAAACCTTTCCGAGAAGATGTGTTATGGGAGAAAATCGCTGAGCATCTCGGTGTTGAATATATTTATGAAGACTCAGATGAGCAAAACGGCTCCTCTCAACACAGTGGAGTTATCACCCCAGAAACCACTTCTAAATTACAGACACTTCTGCAAACAATGCCCCCACAATGGATCGAACAGCTACATCAAGCAGCATTAGAATGTAGTGACGATGGCATACTCGAATTAATTAATCATATTCCTTCTGATAGTCAACCTTTAGCCGTAGTCCTTCAAGAATGGTCAGAAAATTTCCTTTTTGATTCTGTCCTCGAATTAACTCAAAAGACAATCAAATGATGTTATAAAGTTCCGATAAAGAGTGTGAGAAGTGTGAAAAGTCTAGTCAGAATATTAATATTTCTCTGCTCTACCTCCCTAAATCCCCCTGCTCTCCCAACTTCCAACTCCCTCTATGACCTCCGATTCCAGTAATATCTTAGTTGTTGATGATACTCCCGATAATTTACGGTTACTTTCAGCGATGTTATCAGAACAAGGCTATAAAGTCCGTAAAGCTCTCAATGGAAAAACTGCTTTAAATACCATTCATCAAGTTCCTGCGGATTTAATTTTGTTAGACATTAATATGCCCTCGATGAATGGTTATGAAGTATGTCAACAATTAAAAAATGACCCAATAACCCAAGACATTCCCATTATTTTTATTAGTGCGTTAGATGATGTTTTAGATAAAGTTAAAGCCTTTGACTTAGGAGGAGTAGATTATATTACGAAGCCCTTTCAAGCCGAAGAAGTTATTGCAAGAATCGAAAATCAATTAACCATACAAAGGCAAAAAAAACAACTGCAGCAAGAAATAAAAGAAAGAGAGAAAACAGAACAAACCTTAAGAATTTATCTTCATGCCGTTTCTCATGACCTACGGAATCCTGTTTTAGGGTTTTCTATGATTTTGAAGAACTTTTTAAAACAAAAAAAAGATACCATAGAAATTTCGAGAAAAGTATTAGAACAAATGTCAAAAAGTTGTGATCGCCAACTGAATTTAATTAATTCTTTGGTAGAAACCCAACAATTTGAAATGGGAGGAGTTACCCTCAATCTTAAACCTTTAAACTTAGAAAAATTAAGTCGGCAATTAGCCACTGAATGGCAACCGATGTTGACAGAAAAACAAGCCACTTTAGTCCTAGAGATTGCTCAAGATTTGCCCAGGATTCAAGGAGATAGCGATCGCCTCTGGCGTGTTCTAGAAAATCTCATGGCTAATGCGTTAAAACATAATGATCCAGGTATTGAATTAAAGCTAAAAGCAGATATAATAAAATCAGAAAAAGAAAACTTAAAACCCAACAAAATTCGCTGTATTTTAGAAGATAATGGGGTGGGGATCAACCCTGAACTAGCAGCAACCTTATTTGAAAGATATCAAAGAGGGAACAAAGCTAAACAGACTTTAGGGTTAGGATTAGGGTTATATCTTTGCCGAAAAATTATTGAAGCTCATGGCGGAGAAATTGGGGTCATTACAGAACCAGGTCAAGGGGCAAAATTTTGGTTTAGCTTACCCCTATTCGACCAATGAACAGGGTGTAAGGAGCAATGGGATAGAGATTTAAAACTCTAACCAACCAATTAACATCAGGGTTTAAAACCCAATTGCTCAAGGTGTTTCCCTTATAGCCAAAAACGAAGGGACGCTCAAATCTCAAAATATCATGGAATCATAACATATTGATCCCCAAAAGGTTATCAATCCGTAAATTCCTGATATTTTGGTCAAACCACCCCTTGACCGTTGAGACTTATGTTTTGTTACATAAGATTTAAGCCAACAGTTTAAAAACACAAATCCTCAGAGCCATCAAGTCATTGATCATCCTTATGAATAAGACTGATGACCTAATGCCAGGAGCAATTAACCGTAAAAACTATCGGAGAGTGATCTCATGGCACCAGAAAGCCAGCCCCCATTAGAAGAGATGACCTTACGCCAACTACGAAAAGTAGCCAGCGAATATAACATCTCCCGTTATAGCAGAATGCGTAAAGCGCAACTATTAATTGCCATTAAGCAAGCGATACAGTTACAAACTCCCTCCATCGTCAAAACTGAACCCAAAGCTAAGGTTGAGTCTAGTATTCAAGAGGCACAAAAAGTAGAAGCCTCTAAATTCGAGGTGGGACGAGAAAAAAGCACCACCAGAAACGAAACCGACATTGATGAAGAACTTGGGGATATTTCTGGGGGTAACCAAAGAAATCGCATCGTTCTCTTACCCCGCGATCCTCAATGGGCCTATGCTTACTGGACTGTTTCCCAACAAGCTAAAGACGCTTTAAAAGCTAAAGGAGGAGAACAATTAGCCCTACGTATTTATGATGTTAGCGATATTGATCTCAATTATCAAAGTCCTCATAGCGTCCAAGAATATCTATGTGATGATTTTACCCAAGAATGGTATATTCCTATTCCCTTAAGCGATCGCGACTACGTTGTAGATATTGGTTATCGCAGTGTTGATGGGGGTTGGTTAGTCTTAGCCCGTTCTACCAAAATGCACGTTCCAGCCCTGTATCCCTCTGACTGGATAGAAGATATTTTTGCCACCGTTAACTGGGAGGACGCAATAGAAGATAATGTGATTGAACCCTTGCTTCCTCCTAACCCAGTTCAAACAAGGTTTGCTGTTAGTGAGCAAGTGGCAGAAGCGGCCAGAGTCGCAGGATCGGCCTTTGCTGCGATGCAACAGATAGGAGGATCAGCCGAAAGTGCCTTATCTTTCCCGTCAGGACTGGGGTGGACAGTCCCCACCGTATCCGGTTTAACCATGTCGGGTATTGGTATTGCCTCTGAAGCGTTGGTTCGTTCTCGGAAATTCTGGTTAGTGGCCGATGCTGAATTAATTGTCTATGGTGCCACAGAACCCGATGCAACCGTTCTAGTTGGGGGTCATCCCGTTAAAGTGAACCCAGACGGGACTTTTCGCTTTCAAATGTCATTTCAAGATGGAATCATCGATTATCCTATTGTGGCGATCGCTGCCGATGGACAGCAAACTCGCTCTATCCACATGAAATTTGAACGGGAAACCCCATCTCGTCATACCAATAGTAAGGAAGAGGCTATTATCGAAACGTTAGGATAAGATTAAGTCGGGGGTTTGTATTAGTATTATGTTCAACCCATCAATTAACAGTCCCCACGCCGTACCTGAACGCGGGGATGTAGAGTGCGGTAATTGAGGGGTTCGATACCCCGAAAATAATGCTATAAAAAAACCAACAACTTAGGTCACTTGTCCGAACAAATTTATAATCAAAATTTATTCCAAAATTAAAATGGGTTTAATTTTCCTTCCTTAAGCTATGGATGAGCTATTCAAACACTAACCTTAGTGGTTCATTCAATCTTAAATCTAGGAAAATTTATGTTACGTCGTCAATTGCTGTTGGGGGCATTTGTTTTATTACCTTTATTCGGAGGATGTGCGAATAACGCTCAAACCTCTGAAAACACTTCTCAGGTAGCATCTTCACCAGCTAAGTCTGAAATTATCATGGGATTGATTCCAGCAGAAGACAACGAAGAAATGCTGGCTAAATTTGAGCCGATGCGAGCTCATTTAGAAAAGAAAATTGGAATGCCGGTTAAAGTTTTTCAAGCCACTGACTATGCTGGTGTCATTGAAGCGATGAAACGCGATCGCGTTGATATTGCTTGGTTTGGCCCCCTTTCTTACGTTTTAGCAGAACAGGAAGCAGAAGCGGAGGCTTTTGCTGTGGGAGTCAAAGAAGGGGGGACTTCTACCTATCAAAGTATGATTTTTGTACCGGCGGATTCTCCTGCTAAATCCATCGCTGATTTAAAAGGTCTTGATGTGGCTTTTGTTGATCCGGCTTCCACGTCAGGATCGTTAGTGCCTAGCTATATGGTCAAAAAAAGTACAGGAGAAATGCCTGATCAGTTTTTTGGCAAAGTTACTTATGCCGGTTCCCATGATGCAGCACAGTTGGCAGTGAAAAACAAGACAGTAGCAGCGGCCGGAAGTAACGATATTACCCACGACAAGATGCTGGAAAAAGGCTTAATTAAAGATAATGATTTGCGTATTTTAGAAACCTCTGATCCCATTCCAGGTTCCCCGTTAACCTATCGTGCTGATTTAGATCCCGAAACTAAAGCCAAGATAAAAGAGGTTATTCTCAATGCTCATAATGAGATTGAAGTCACTGGTTATGGTACTTTAGCTCGTTATGAAGAAGTAAGCGCCCAAGACTATCAAGTGATTCGGGATATTGTGCAACAGCTAGGTTTACAAAAAGAGGAAATTCTTAAATAAGTATTTTTCCATGACTACCATTGAATTTAAAGGAGTAACGAAAACGTTTAACAATGGTTTTCGAGCAATCCAGAGGACAGATTTAACCATTAATCCAGGAGAGTTTACAGTTATTCTCGGATCTTCGGGGGCAGGAAAATCTACGCTGTTACGCATGGTAAACGGCTTAGAAACCCCTTCCCAAGGCGAGATTTTCATTGATCAACGGAAGTTAACCCCACAAAATTTGCGTCATATTCGCGCTAAAGTGGGCATGATTTTCCAACAATTTAATTTGGTTAATCGTCTTAATGTTATGACCAATGTGTTAATTGGGCGTTCTTATTATCGTCGTTGGTGGGAGAGTCTTTTTTATCTTTTTACCAAACAAGATTATAAGTTGGCTCATTGGGCGTTAGAAAGGGTTGAATTAACGGATAAAGTTTGGCAGAGAGCCAGTAATTTATCGGGAGGGCAACAACAACGGGTAGCCATCGCCCGTGTTTTGGCACAAAAACCCCAGATCATTATTGCTGATGAACCTGTAGCTAGTTTAGATCCTGCTACAAGCTTAGAGATTTTGGGACTTCTCTCTAAAATCTGCAAAGAAGATGGCGTAACGGTATTAGCGAGTTTACATCAAGTTAATTTGGCTATGCAGTTTGCTGATCGCATTATTGGCATTAAACAAGGGAAAGTAATCTTTGATGATCAGCCCGTTAATCTGCTCAATAACAGTCTTCTAGAGACAATTTATGACAAAAAAGAGCATGAAAAAATCGCTGTGGCATAGACATTGGCCGACTCAAAATGGATTACCGTCTCTGGGAATAGTTCTGTTTGTTCTCATTATCATCATCATTTTGTTAGTAACGGCTCCCCTTGTGGAATTTAACCCTCTTACCATCGTTAAATCGACTGATAATTTCTTCGCTTTTGTATCTAACTTATTGACGGTTCCTGAGTGGCGTTATGTCCCAACCCTTACCCATAAACTGCTTGAAACCATTGCGATGGGTTTTTTAAGTACCGTCTTTTCTTGTTGTTTTAGCTTACCACTGGGAATATTAGCAGCCAGAAATAGTAGTCCTTTGCCCATTATTTTTCATCTTGTGAGAAACCTGCTCAGTTTGATGAGGGCGTTACCTGAGATTGTTTGGGCGTTACTCTTTGTGTCTGCCCTGGGATTAGGCCCATTCCCTGGTATTTTAGCTCTTACGTTTGTCACAACAGGATTTATGGGCAAATTCTTCGCTGAAAGCATTGAAGTGGTTGACGTAGGGATGATTGAAGGGGTACAAGCAACGGGAGCAAATTGGTTACAAAAGGTTCATTTTTCGATGTTGCCCCAAGCAATGCCTGATTTTATCGGCACAACCCTTTATATTCTCGATAACAATATTCGTTCAGCGACGGTACTGGGTTTTGTGGGTGCTGGAGGCATTGGTTATGAGTTAATTTCTTCTATTCGTTTATTTAATTATGGTCGTTTAATTTTAATTGTTTTGGCAATTTATTTGACGGTGACAATTTTAGATCATCTCTCAACTCAACTACGTTCCTATATTATTTAAACGAAAACATGATCATGTCTAAGTTAAGTTGTTGTGCATTTAAACCAGATATTCAAGTTTTTAGTACAAACGCTCAAACTTTTCTCCCACGCTCCCCTCTCCCTGCTCCCATGCAGTCTCAACTAGCACTTTAAATGATGAATAGCTTACCCCCCAAACCGTTTAACTGGCCACTTCTGATATTTGGAATTGTGTTAATTTTAACGATTATTTGTTTAGTTTATTTACAGTTACCGTTTGGAGAATTACTCCGTAGCGGTGAGAATATTACCGAATATCTAAGTCGTTATACTCGCCCAGATTTTAGTGAGTTTCCTAAATATCTTTGGTTGATGATGATTACAGTCGCGATCGCTTTTTGGGGGACAATTTTAGCTCTAAGTTTAAGCTTTTTCTTAGCACCCATAGCAGCTAAAAATCTCTCGCCTCACCCCCTTAGTTATCGAATAGCAAGAGAAATTTTAAACTTTTTTCGTGCCATGCCAGATTTAGTATTAGCCTTAGTTTTTGTCGCAGCATTGGGTTTAGGACCGCTTCCTGGTTTTCTGGCTTTAGGGATTCATACGACAGGGTTTTTAGGGAAATTCTTAGCCGAAAGTATGGAAAGAGTCGATAAGGGAGTTTATGAGGGGGTAAGTGCCACTGGAACAAACACTTTACAATTAATTCTGTATGCAGCTTGGCCTTCTATTTTACAAGAGGCGATCGGTTATACCCTTTATATTTTTGATCGTAATGTTCGTATGGCGACTGTATTAGGTTTAGTGGGTGCTGGTGGTATCGGTGTGGAATTGAATACAAATCTTAGATTTTTTAACTATGAAAAAGCTGCTACTTTAATGTTAATTATTCTTTTTACAATTGTTGCCATCGACTATTTATCAACTTGGTTAAGGAAGCAGGTTTTATGATGACTTATGAACGTTCTTTATGGGTTAAAGCTTTGACGGCTCATTCCCTAGAAACTATCTCTAATTTAGCTGAAGAAATTAACAAAAATTGGCAGATTAAATATCGAATTTTACCCCAAAATGGCTTAAGTCTTGTAACCCTGCAAGATGGAGTATTCCATGAACCCTATTATCTTGGAGAAATTCCTATTTCTCATGCTTATTTAAGTCTAATTAATGAACAAGGAGAAAGTTATGACGGAGCAGCACAAGTGATGACAGATTCTGAAGATTTAGCAGTTGCTTTAGCAGTTTGTGACGCGGTAATGGCTCATCAACTTCCAGGTTGGAAAAAAGTTGCTCATTATATTGAATTAGGGATGAAAAAAAGAGCAGAAGAAAATCAGATTAGGGGGGCAATGTTAGCTAAAACAAAAGTAAACTTTTCCTTATTAAGTCAGGGAGAAAATGATGCTACAGATTAATTCAATTTGGCAACCCCAAACCCAACAAAAAATATTTCGTAAACTCCTCCATTGTTTTAGTTTTCCTGGAGAAATTGTTAGTTTAAAAGAAGAGATAAGACCCGATTCAGTTTTAGTGGCAATTCTTTCTACAATTTTGGATCAAACGGTTACTTGGAATGACGAAGATAATTTAGTAGAACAAAGCGATCACCTGTTATTACAAAGTTCTTTAGATACTACAACAAATGCTCAATATATTGTTAAAAATGCTTTTAATCGTCCTATAGATAACTTCGAGATTAATTTAGGAGATTTATCAAATCCAGAAGAAGGAGCAACCCTTATTTTACAAGGAGAATCTATAGGAAAAGGAGATTTTAAATTACACTTAACTGGGCCAGGTATTCTGAATAGTAACACCATTTTTTTACAAGGATTTGATCCTCATTGGTTTACCCTGAGAAATCAATGGAATCGCAATTTTCCTTTAGGGGTAGATTTAATTTTAGTAGATACTGAGCAATTGTTAGCTTTACCACGCACTACTATCATTTCTTTTAATCATTAATGTTCATTCTTTGGAGAATATATTTATGGGTTATGTAGCCATACAAGGAGGAGAAGAGGCGATCAATGAAGCAATTAATCTATTAGATGTATTGCGGACTAATGATCAAAATAATGATCCTTTGTCTGCTCAAACTATCGAAAATCAACTCCATTTTTTACACAGTCGAGTATTATCAGAAGGGGGTTTATATCATCCCGAATTAGCCTCTCTAGCCATTAAACAAAGCGCAGGAGACATCCTTGAAGCAGCTTTTTATCTCCGAGCCTATCGTTCTACTAAACCCCGTTTAGGAGAAACCCCTGTCCATCATGGGGAAAATTTAAGATTAATTCGTCGTATTTCGGCCGCATTTAAGGAAATTCCAGGGGAACAAATGTTAGGGCCGACTTCTGATTATTTACAAAGATTATTCCGTTTTAATTTATTAAATGAATCCCCCGAAGAATTTCGCAATATTGCTCAATCTTGGCTCAAAAACATCCCCGATGAAGCATTACCCACTACGTTTCCCAAAGTATTAGAAAGTTTACGCACAGAAGGATTATTACCTCCTGTTATCAATAAACCGACATTACCCTTTGATATTACCCGTGAACCCTTAATTTTTCCCGTTTCTCGTTCAGCAGCATTAGCAACCATGGCCAGAGCAGAAACCGGGTCAATTTTAGCGATCGCCTATTCTAATATGAGAGGTTATGGCGATGTACACCCCACTGTAGCAGAGTTGAGGGTGGGTTATTTGCCGGTTATGTTACCCCATCCCATCACCGGAGACTTACAAGAAGTGGGAGAGGTATTGATGACTGAATGCGAAATTGTAGCGATGTATAACAGTAAAGACAAGGATAGTTTACCTACCTTTGGGTTAGGGTATGGTGCGTGTTTTGGTCATAACGAAGTTAAGGCGATCGCAATGGCTATTTTAGATCGTGCCTTACAAAAAGGACAAAACCAAGGTATCGAAAACCCCTCCGAAGATCCCGAATTTGTCTTATTGCATATTGATGGTGTGCAATCAATGGGTTTTGCGTCTCACTACAAAATGCCTCATTATGTCACCTTTCAATCCGATCTTGATCGTCTCCGCACTACCCAACAAAAACAAACTAAACCAACAGAAGAGAAAATTAATCGTTAAAAAATATTCAACTCCGAACTCCGAACTGTAATGTTTATTTTTATCTAGATACTTATGTCAACAGAAACCTTAAACAGCACAAAAAATTATGGCTATCAATTTGGGTTTATTGATGAATATGCTAAAAAAGAAATTCGTCGTAGTCTTCTCAAAGCGGTTGCTATTCCTGGGTATCAAGTTCCTTACGCTTCACGGGAAATGCCGATGGCCAGAGGGTTTGGGACAGGAGGACTACAAATAACCCTGTCTTTGGTGGGTGCAGGAGATACCCTCAAAGTGATTGATCAAGGGAGTGATAACTCGGTTAACGCCGTCAATATCCGTAAATTTGTCACTCAAACTTGTCCGGGTGTGAATCTCACTAAAAAAACCGTTGAAGCGTCTATCATTCAAACCCGTCATCGTATCCCGGAAATACCTCTGAAAAAAGGACAAATTCTGGTGTTACAAGTGCCTTATCCTGATCCTTTAATTGTGGTTGAAGCGAACGAGGAAAAACGAAAAATCATGCACGGGGAAAGAGATTACGCTCGTTTGTGGGTCAAACTCTACGAAGATATGGTCAAATTCAAGGAAATTACTATTTCTCATCGTTATCCTACCTGCGTTAACCATCATTATGTCATTGATCCTTCTCCTATTCCTCGGTTTGATGTGCCTAAATTAAACAATTCCCCCGTTTTACATCTTTTTGGTGCAGGTAGAGAAAAGAAAATTTATGCCATTCCTCCCTATACTCAAACTGCACCGTTAACCTTTCTAGATATCGGTTTTCGAGTTGAAGATTTTATCGATGAAAAGGGAAACAGACGCGCTTGTAGTCGTTGTGGTTCAACAGATAGTTTTTTAGATGAATTACAACACAAAACAGGAGAAAAAATCTATCAATGTTCTGATAGTGACTACTGCCGCTACGCGGAAGGCAAAAGGCAAAAAGATTGATTAGTAAAACTAAAAATAATTTAACATTATGGAAAAAATACTAGAAGTTAGGAAATTAACTAAAATTTATGGTGACGGTTGCTCTCAATGTTTGACATCCACAGGAGCAGAATATAACAGAAATATTTGTCCTCATTGTGGCAGTATCGTCGCCACTTATAACCTCAACTTTGATCTGTATCCAGGTGAAATTTTAGGTATTATGGGGGAGTCTGGGAGTGGTAAATCAACCCTCGTTAAAATGCTTTATTTTGATGAAAAACCTACCTCTGGAAAAGGTATTTTTTGGGATGAAGGAGAAGAATATAACCTATTTCAACTCAATGCTGCTCAAGGAAGATGGTTGCGCCATCATAAACTGGGTATGGTCTATCAAAATCCCCATTTAGGCTTGAATTTTAAGGTATCTGCTGGTGGAAATATTGCTGAAAGATTATTGATGAATGACTGTTTTGAATACGCCAAAATTCGTCAGAAAGCTAGAGAATTATTGGATCGCACAGAATTTCCTCTAGCAAGAATGGATCAATTACCCAGTCAATTTTCTGGAGGAATGCAGCAACGGGTACAAATTGCTTGTGCTTTAGCAACCGAACCCCCGTTACTACTTTTAGACGAGGTAACAACAGGATTAGATTTATCGGTACAAGCGCGTATTCTTGATTTAATTCTGCAATTGCAACAACAATTAAACGTTTCAATGATTGTTGTTTCTCACGATTTAGGGGTGATTAAATTGTTAGCTCATCGTACTTTAATTATGAAACAGGGTCGAATTGTTGAATCGGGTTTGACGGATCAAGTATTAGAAGATCCTCAACATCAATATACTCAACAATTAGTTTCATCTGCTCTTTAGCTAATCTAAAATCTGTTTTATTAATTATTGTCAATTATGAGTAATAATCTTGTTTTAAAAATTGAGAATTTAAGTAAAACCTTTTTTCTCCATGAACAGCAAAAATTTATTCCTTCGGCTGAAAATATTTTTCTTGAGGCATTTTCTGGAAAAATTACTGCCATAACAGGAGAGTCTGGTGTAGGAAAATCAAGCATTTTAAAATGTGTTTATGGGACTTATTTAGCCAGTGAAGGCTCTATTTTTTATTACACTAAAGACAAAGAATGTCTAGATTTAGCTACAGTAAGTGAACAAGAAATGATGCGTTTACGTAAAACTGACATTAGTTTTGTTACCCAATTTCTGAACTATTTGCCCAGAAAATCTACCATAGATGTAGTAGCGAAACCTCTTTTTGATTTAGGGATGGATCAAAAAGAAGCTAGGGAGAAAACAAAACATCTTTTAGCAGAAATTAAACTCCCTGAAAGATTATGGAATTTGTCTCCTAGTACGTTTTCAGGGGGAGAAAAACAACGGGTAAATATTGCCAGAGGGATGATTTTTTCTCCTCGTCTTTTACTGTTAGATGAACCCACAGCAAGTTTAGATAAAACTTCAGCAGAAAGAGTGATGAAAATTATCGAACGTATTAAAGCATCAGGAACAGCAATTTTAATTATTCTCCATGATCCTAATTTAGTGGCACAACTAGCTGATTTTGAGGTTTATTTATCCTCTGAAAATGGTCAGATTATCAGCAAAGTTTTAAGTTAAAAAAAACTAATCAATCAACCTAATTTATCGGCTTATTTATTAAAGTTAAAAAACGATGAAAACTTATTTTACAAATGCTCAAATTATTCTCAAAGATAAAGTTTTAGAGTCTGCTTCTCTTTTAGTTGAAAATGGAGTAATCACAGCAATTAATCCTGATCCCCCTAGTAATGTAACAGAAATTAATTTACACGGACAATATTTAATGCCGGGGATGATTGATGCTCATTGTGATGCCATAGAAAAAGAAATTGAACCCAGAGCAAATACATTTTTTCCTTTGGATTTTGCCATCGCTCAAATTGATCGAAAAAATGCGATCGCTGGTATTACTACACCCTTTCATAGTATTTCTTTTGCTCACGAAGAGTTAGGGGTAAGAAATAATGAAATGGCAGCAGAAATTGTCCGAGTAATTCATCAATATCAACCGTTTGCCTTAGTTGATAATCGAGTTCATTGTCGTTATGAAATTACTGATCCAACTAGCTTACCAATTCTTTTAGATTTACTAGAAGAAGATAGTGTTCATTTATTCTCTTTAATGGATCATACCCCAGGACAAGGACAATTTAAAAATTTACAAGCTTATCGAGATTATTTGAGAAATACTTATAAAAAATCAGAGACTGAAACTGACATAATGGTGACAAAAAAATTAGATAATGCACAAGGAGCGCAAGAGAGAATTAAAATCCTTGTTACCAAAGCGCATTTCCATAATGTAGCCATTGCTTCCCATGATGATGATACAGAAGAAAGAATAGAAACGATGACAAATCTGGGTATTACAATCAGTGAATTTCCTGTGAATTTACATACTGCAAAAAAAGCAATTGAAATGGGTTTACATACCATCTTTGGCGCACCGAATATTTTACGGGGAAAAAGCCAAAGTGGTTCGATGAAAGCTATTGAAGCTATTACTAATAATGTTGCTAGTTGTTTATGCTCTGACTACTCTCCTGCTACCTTATTAACCGCAGCTTTTCGTCTGCCAAACCTAGCCCATTTAACTTTACCAGAGGCGATCGCTCTTGTCACTGCTAATCCTGCAAAAGCACTCAATTTGTGCGATCGCGGTGAGATTACTGTGGGAAAAAGAGCCGATTTAATTATGGTAAAAATGGTTAATAACTTACCCCAAGTGACTCAAACATGGGTCAATGGTGTTAAGATTTATGGTTGTTGTTATAAGAATTAAAATTTTTTATATAATTTATGAAACAGAATAAAAAGTATTTCTTATATCAAAAAATAGCCGATATTTTAATTAAGGATATTAATCAAAAAAAATATACGGCAAATGAAGTATTGCCTTCCGAAAAAAAATTAGCAGAGAGGTATAAAGTTAATCGCTCAACTATTCGTCAAGCTATAGATATTTTATTGGAAAAGGATTTAGTTTATCGTCGTCAGGGTAGTGGTACTTTTGTTAAAGAGAATAAACTAACTTATCATCTTAATGATAGGTCTAATTTTACGCAAAATCTTCTAGAAATAGGATATTTACCCTGTTTGAAAATCATTAGTTCTAAATTGATACCAGCCCCTTTCAATATTGCAAATAGTCTAAATATTACTCAGAATGATCTTGTTTTTAGAATCAAAACCCTCCGTTCCGCTTTTTTTTCTACAGAAGAAATTAGTGATAAAGAGATTACTCCTTTATGCTTAAGTACCTCCTATTTTGTTGAAAAAAAATGTCCCAATTTATTAAGTTCAGTTTACCAAACCAATTCAATTTATAGCTTATTGAAAAATCGATACAATATTAGTCCTTATCGAACCAAAAATATCGTTGAAGTAAGTCTATCAAATCGGGAAGATAATCAATATCTCAATATACAAAAAAACAGTCCTATATTAATATCTATCAGTTTAGTAAAAGATTCTGATGAAAATTTTTTTGAATATACTGTTAGTCGTTTTTCTGGAGAAATAGTTTCCTTTGAGATTTCCTTCCCTCCTATCCTTTAACCATAGGTAAGCTACTTAATATTAAAAAAGCAACAATTTTAACTTAATGATAATTTGTACTTAACCCTAACAATATCATTTACTAATAAAATGTTTTGAGGTAAAAAGTCCAGGTTATTGATTAATGAAACGTCGCAATCTTTTAGTATATTCATTATTATTTCTGGTCGGTTGTAGTGGTGCGTCTATTAATTCCTCTACCAACGCTAACCGAGAACCCGATACATTGCGTTTTGCGGTAACTGATGTACAGGGGTTAGAAGAGCTGCAACGGGACTATGAACCCTTCCGTGACGCATTAGCCGAAACATTGAATAAAGAAATCGAATTCTTTCCTGTTGCCGATCGCACCGCAGCAGCCGTCGCTTTACAATCGGATCAAGTCGATATTGTCTTGACAGGGCCAGCCGAATATGTGGTAATGCAGGCTAAAACTGAGGCTGTCCCGTTTATTGCTATTACTCGTCCTAACTATCGATCTGTCATTGCAGTCCATAAAAATAGTGGGATTAAATCCCTAAACGATCTCAAAGGCAAAACAATCGCCATGTCCGATCTCGGTTCCACTAGCGGACAATTAGGCCCCACCAAAATCCTCGTTGATGCTGGATTACAACCAGAAAAAGATATTTACATTAAAATGCTAGGGGATGCGGATTTACAAGCATTCAGAAACGAAGATGTAGAAGCTTGGGGAGGCGCAGCCTTAGATTACGATCGCTTTATGCAAGCCAAAAGCCTCAAATCAGAAGAGTATCCCATTATTGAAACAGGTGATCTCTTACCCAGTGATGTATTCATTGCCAGTAATAAATTAAAGCCTGAATATGTAGAAGAAATTAAAGAACGCATGGTGGAAAACCAAGATCAGTTAATTGCAGCTATTGTCTCTGTCTCTGCGAACGAAAAATATAAGGGTTCTACTCTAGTTGAAGCAAAAGACTCTGATTATGACCCTATCCGCGAAGCCTATCAAGCCATTGGTGTTAATGATTTTACTGAATTTGTTGGGAATTAAGAGGAGTTTAGGCAATAGCTATGCAAGGGATTACTTCAACTTTCTTCCCTCCTGCCTCCTGCCTTATCTCCACTGTAACGTTTATTTTTGTCTAGGTACTTAAATGTTATCGCTGAAAATTAGCGGACTGACTAAAGTTTATCTCAACGGAACAACTGCCTTAGATCAGGTTAGTTTCTCGGCGCAACCAGGGGAAGGAATTGTCCTGTTAGGGGCAAATGGTTCGGGAAAATCGACGTTATTGCGCTGTATCTTGGGTTTAGAAACGGCTACCTCTGGGGATATTTGCATTGGGAATTGGCAAATATCTCAGCTTAATTCTCAACAATTACGACAAATGCGATCGCAACTAGGAATGGTGTTTCAAAAATTCCATCTCGTGGGGAGTTTATCGGCTTTTCACAACGTCTTACATGGCGCATTGGGACGCAGCACAAGCCCTCGTTATTGGTTTCCGGCTACTGCCCCTGAAATAGAGCGAAAAAGAGCAATGGAATGTCTAGATCGGGTTAATTTAACCCATTTTGCTCAACAAAGGGCTGATACCTTGTCTGGTGGACAACAGCAAAGAGTGGCGATCGCTCGAACTTTGATGCAAAACCCCAAGTTAATCCTAGTGGATGAACCCGTTGCGAGTCTTGATCCCCAAGCAGGGAAAGAGGTAATGGATTTATTGTGGTCAATTGTGAGAGAACAACGATTAACTGTTATTTGTACCCTGCATCAACTGGCATTAGCTAGAGAATATGGCGATCGTATTATTGGGTTACGAGACGGCAAAATTCAAATGGATACGACAGTAAATTATTTACAGGATCGAGATTTAACAATGCTTTATGAACCTGAGTTCGGAGTTAGGTGTTCAGAGTTAGGAATTCGGGAAATTTCAACCTAATAATAATGAAATTAAATACGTCTCACAAACGATCAACCACTGTACCCCCTCCCCGTTTCCGTAAACCGACGTTTACTGTCTGGTTAGGGGTAGGTGTACTCTTCGCTTTTTTCTTACATGGTTTGTATATTAGCGATCTAACCCCAGAGAGAATTTATAAAGGTATTTTTCGCTTGGGAGAATTTCTAGCCGAGGCGTTTCCCCCTAAACCAGATCGCCTCATTAGTATTATTACCGCCACTATCGAAACCTTTGAAATGGCCTTGGTGGGGACGGTTTTTGGGGCTTTGTTTAGTTTACCCTTATCGTTACTTGCTGCCAAAAATACGAGTCCTAATCGAGCAATATATAGCCTTAGTCGCGGTTTTATTACCCTGTTGCGAGTCATTCCTGATCTGGTGTGGGGTTTATTATTTATTGTTGTGGTGGGTTTGGGTGCAGGTGCCGGAATTTTAGCCATTATGGTTGATGTAATGGGTTTTTGTGGTAAATTTTTTGCTGAACGCATCGAAGAAATTGATCCCAAACCAGTCGAAGCGTTACGGGCGTTGGGTGCATCTCAATGGGGTATTATAGTTGGGGCAATTTTTCCTGTAACTATGCCTTCTTTTGTGGCTTCTACGTTGTATTCTTTGGAAGCATCTGTGCGTTCTGCGGTGGTTTTGGGTTTAGTAGGTGCAGGGGGTATCGGAGTAGAGTTAGCCACCTCGATGCAGTTGTTACGTTACGATGAAGCTTTTATGACCATTATTGTGATTTTTGTCGTGGTTTTATTGGTGGAACAGATATCAGGAATTATTCGGAAAAGTTTGATGTAGTATGATTTCGATGTTAGAAGTTCGGTGTTACAGCATTTTTCAATTGGGTAGACCAATCTCAATAGATCGAAACTAACTTGTTTGGGCGGCAAGGGAGCAGGGAGTGGGGAGAAGGGGAGAGCATTTTAAAGTATTATGGATTCGGACAGTTGCTTTTTGTATTATTTTATGTTACAACAAGGATAAGTAATACAAGATAATACAAGGAGGTTGATCGCTATGCCTGTCATTGTTATGGAAACCATTGCAGCAGAACCTCATCCTAACGCTGATTCCCTCAGAATCTATCAGATGAAAGTACCAGGAAAATCAAAAATTCAAATCATAGCCAACTTAGATAATGTCTATCAAGTGGGTGAAATTGTGGCCGTTGCATTAGTCGATTCAGTCTTAAAAGACGGGACAAAAATCAAGCCAAGTAAACTACGGGGTGTTTATTCTTATGGAATGGCTTGAGGTAAAGTAGACGCGGAAGTTGGTAAGGATCTTTCCGAGATTTACTGTCAGAAAACCCTTACTAATGACCAACAAGAGATTACTTTTCTTAAATGGACAAGCATTGAATTATTACACAATGTTCGGCGTACTTTAGAGGCTCTCGGCAAAACATTGGAAGTGACCTATCATGCCAAAATTAAATTACACGGGACAAATGCAGGAGTACAAATTACCTCTGACGGAAAAGTTGCAGCCCAAAAAAGAAGCCAAATTATTACCCCTAAATCTGACAATGCGGGATTTGCCACTTGGGTAGATCAAAACATAGAATACTTCGCAGCTTTAAAGAATCATAATCATGTCACTCTCTATGGAGAATGGTGTGGTTCGAGTATTCAAAAAGGAGTCGCATTAACTCAAATTGATCGCAAAATTTGGGCGATCTTTGCGATGCAATATGGAGGGGTTAATGGAGAAATTGCTAAGTTAGAAATACGACCCGAAAAAATTCGAGAATTCTTACCAGAACATGAAGATATTTTTGTTCTTCCTTTCTACGGAGATCCGATTACTCTCAACTTTGGTGATGTGGAACAATTAAAAACGGCATCAGATACTATTAATCAAATGGTTGAATCAGTGGAAGAAGTTGATCCTTGGGTGAAAGATACGTTTGGTATCGAAGGGGTTGGGGAAGGATTAGTTATGTATCCCGTTGCTAATCATGTCGTTGAAAGAGAAAACTACACAGAATTGATGTTTAAAGCTAAAGGAATTAAACATCAATCTGTTAAACAAAAACAACCCGTTCAAATTAATGCTGAAGTCGCTAGTAATATTCAAGAATTGGTTGATTTGTTTGTCACTGAAGCTAGGTTACAACAAGCGGTAACGGAAGCTTGTAATGGCGAATACGATATTAAGAAAATGGGACAGTTTTTGAAATGGATTTCTATGGATATCAACAAAGAAAGTGTAGCGGAATTAGAAGCATCAAAATTAACTTGGAATGAAGTTAATAAACCCCTGATGAATAAAGCGAGAAACTGGTACAAAAACAAATATTTATAAGCCTTTATTGTGCTAGTAAATCAATCAAATCATCAACCGTCTTTTATCCTAGAATTAAACCGTTTTGGAGATTCTACTGATTTTAGAGCTATTCTGAAATAATAGGAAATCACAGTTTTTCTATTGAGATTCAAATATTTTGCAGAACACGCACCAAGATAAAACATCTATACTGAGCATAGGGAGAAGTTACTGGAGATTGGGTTATTTTCAGCTTATTACTTCTCTCTTTCCGTATTCCGAACTCAGGTTAATCTTATCTACCGATGTTCTCGGATAAGATTAATGAATATTGACAAAATCAAAAACTGAATACAAGTCAAATATTTTTTGAGATGCTTGGTGTACAATTTATTAATGTTGCCAATTTTCTCGGCTTAAACGATAAACACAACACTTATCATTACCAAATTGTCGCTGTTCAAGAAACTTAAAACCAAGACGTTCATAAAATCGATGAGCGCCAGTATTATTAGCTAAAGGATCGACAAATATTGCCGTTACTAAAGGATTAGAAAAACACCGAATTAATGCTAATTGCATCATTTTTGTGCCATAACCTTTACCGAGATCCTTCTTTTCCCCAATCCAAATATCAATCGCGCGTACATTTTCCTCTATACTCCCCCAATAATTACTATCGTCACGGGCTGGATCGGTTATTTCGATAAATCCAATAGGACGATCATTCAGTTCAGCAATTAATTGTTCTCGTCCCTCTGATTTATCTTTTAATTCTACTTCCCAATTCCATTGATCATTGGGATTAGAAGCAATAATATGAGGTTGTTTATCCCAATATTGTAATCGTTCGAGATCAGCAAAAGTAGCAAAACGTAGATTAATCACCATTGAAAAAAATTCAGTTTAAATAAAAATCATTGACTAATAATTGCATTAACTTCAACAGCAAGATGGGGAAAAGCTAGAGGATAAATTACTCCCGTACTTACAGTAGATTTTGAAGTATATTCTGTTTCCTGCGGTTCTCTAAAAATAATAAGCTGTCTTTTTTTAAGATTGACTACCCAATATTCTTTAATTCCTGCTTCTGCATAAATTTTCGTTTTAACATTCAAATCCTTGTCCAAACTAGAATTAGCATACTCAATTAGCCAAAAAACATTTTCAGGATAGGGATGATGGGTTAAATATTCTTTCCCTAATTTCTGTGCGATCGCAATATCTGGTTCGGGTTCGCTATTATCAGGGAGTGTGATGGGTTTACCAGAACGAATTATAGCAAGATCATCCAATAATCCCCTTAAATAGTCTTCTGCTTCGCTACTAAAATAAGCATGAGCTTCTCCTTCAGGCGACATCTCAACAATTTCCCCTTTTAATAACTCTACTCGACGATTATCTAGCAATCCTGCTTCAATCATGGAGTGATATTCGTCAATTGTCCATTTGGCTAAGGTTACACTCATCTGTAAGGCAATTTAATTAGTTTATTGATTATTTTACGCTTAAGAGGATAAACATTAAAAGTTATGAAGGTATGGCGATCTCCGTAGTTAACCGAAATTCAAAATCAAATTAGTAAATATCACATTTGGCGAATCTAGAAGACAGATGAGAGAATAGCCAATAACCAAGCTTGTTGCTGAGTCTTCCTGTAAATTCTGGAGTATAAGGAAGATGCCCTTGTGGTGCTGCATCAAGATTATAGTTTAATTCACCTGGATCTTTGTAAGAACCATCGATATTAAGCCATCCAACACGACTAGCAAAATTCTTACCTGAAAAAAAACAATCGTTGCGATTATGAATACTATTCCATATTCTATTTTGAGAACTAAACCCAAAGTGACTGTCGCTATATTTTGTCCAAAGCGTGTCAATAATATCTAAATCATCGCAAGGAAACTTAAGCATATCTTCTTTTTTTATCCAATCATATTTCTCCTTTCCTACAGCTTTAAGCATTAGTAAATATGTTTGATGATTTGCTTTTTTCCAGAAGATTTCATGGTTTGATGAAGAAGCCTTTTTCAATAAAATTTTAAGCTCACCATAATCAATGCCTTGTTCGGAAATCGTATTAATTTCAACTCGATCTTGTTTATTGCTTCGTAACTTAAACCAAATTTGCTGATGTAATTGATCTATCCTTTGTACAGCAGTATTTGTAAACTTTTTGGTTAATTCTCCTGTGCTGGTTTCAAGAAACTTCCGAAAGACAAGTTCAGCTATTTTGTTTGTAGCAATTGACTGTAATGGTTCCATAAAACTGCTTTATCTAAACATTAAAATAGTTAAAAGTTGAGCTTAATCATAACATAATTTATTCAACTTAACTAAAAGATAACTCAACGTTAAACTCAACCCTAATCCTTACGTCTTAAACTACTCAAAGTATTCAAAATAAGACGCGATGAAAATGTTTGCTATTGAAGGTGCAGATATTCTAACTCCAGAGGGTTGGGTAAAAAATGCCACGGTGATTATTGAAAATGGAAAATTTATCTCTATAGAAAAGTCTCACAGTATCAAGTTACCAACAATTACAGCGACAGGATTGTTGATGTTACCTGGGATAGTTGATATACATGGAGATGCGTTTGAAAGAGCGATCGCCCCACGCCCTGGAGCGCATTTTCCCTTTAAAATGGCTATACTGGAAAATGATCGCCATTTAATGGCTGCGGGAATTACCACTTTTTTCTATTCCATTACGGATTCCTATGAACCTGGGTTACGCAGTCGGGACACAGCGAGGGAAATTATTGATTTTATCTTGGGAGAAGGAAAAGAAAGTTTAAAAGCTGATAGTCGTATTCATATCCGTCACGAACAGGGGAATACGGATAACTATGATGAATTGTGTGATTGGTTGAAACAGGGAAAAATTGATTTATTATCGCTCAATGATCATCTTCCCCCTGTAGGAGATGACTACAAACTGAATCGCCATCTTAATTCTTTGCGACGCAGACACAAGATGAGTGATGAGGAATTACATGATCTGATGCAAACCGCTTTGAGTAATCAAGAAAAAGGATTACAACAGATCGAAGAATTAGTCACGTTGGCCCATCATTGCAATATTCCCCTTGCTTCTCATGATGATGATACAGACACTAAAGTCGAATTGAGTGCAAAACGGGGGGTTTCTATCGCCGAATTTCCGGCCACCATTGAATTAGCAGCTAAATCGAGAGATTATGGTGCATCGGTGTTAATGGGTGCGCCAAATTTAATTCGGGGTGGTTCTCATGTTGGTTGGATGAGTGTTGAAATCGCAGCTAAAAAAGGGGTGGTAGATTGTCTTTGTTCTGACTATCATTTTCCTTCTCTATTTCATGCACCGTTTCAATTAGCTGAAATGGGAATTATGTCGTTTGAGAATGCCTGGAAATTAGTTTCTACCTATCCAGCAAAAGCTGCGGGAATTGGTAATTTTAAGGGGAATATTGCGCCAGGTTGGGATGCTGATTTTTTGTTAATCCATCCTCAAGATAGTTATATCTCTGCCATTGATTCTGTTTATGTTCGTGGAAAAGCGATCGCCCAGTATTAGAGGCATTTCTTCAAAACGTTTCTAGATTGTACTTCACGAAAGAATTAATCTGATCTATACCTTGCTTTTAGATTGATTCTGCTGACCCAACTTAGAGAGTCCTCCTTGATATTCGCAGCTAAATCCCTTGTCATACCACTCAGTAAGGTTAACATCTTCTAAAGGAGTGACCTCAAAACAGGGAGGTTGAATAATTTGACTCACCACAGCCCACATTAAACTACGAATAACATCTAAAAACGTTTTTAAATCAGATTCATGATTACCTGGAACGCCATTTTCTCTCGGTGTATCCACTTCAACGGCGATTCCTTTGGCTCCAAGATGAATTTGAGATAACCATTTAGCTCTGGGTAGGTGGCTTTGTGAGGTGATCACTTTAACTTTGTGAACTCCATGTTTTTGTAGAAGGGGAACGCAAAAGAAAAAATTATCAAAGGTTGAATAAGCACATTGTTCAATCCAAACCTTATGCATTCGAGCCTGTTCTCTTTGGAAAATTAGCTTAATACAAGGGGGTTTTGAGCCTTGGGAAACAATAATAGGAACTTCTTGGTATTCGTATTGAGACGCAATTTCTGCTGCATGGATTTCCCGTCGAATACTTCCCCCCAGAACTAAAATTCCATCGACAGAATGATTAGTATTGATGGGTAATCTTACCAACACATTAAATACTAAGCTCGTTAAAATGAAGCCGATTAACAGTACAAAAATTAACTTAAATCGTTTTTTCCATTTCTTTTTCTTTAAACGGCCTGTTAAATCAAGTTTTGACCTGCTCACAATTCTAGTTTTTATTCTTAAGATTAGGGAAGATTTTCGGCCATAACTCCTTGGGGAACTTTGTCATGGTGTTTAATCCTTGGTAGTCGATGTTTAAATCCACAGAGAATTTCCCAGGAGATGGTTCCTAACATTCTAGCCCAATGATCGGCAGTAATTTCGTAATCCCCATCTTGACCAATTAATGTCACCACATCTCCTACTTTGACCTGACGAAGATGACTCACATCTAACATTAATTGATCCATGGTAATGGCACCGATTTGACGAACCCGTTGACCTTGAATTAAGACTTGTAGACGATTGGATAAATTGCGAGGAACCCCATCAGCATAACCAATGCCAACAACCGCTATTTTCATTGGGCGATCGCTAACAAATTGATAACCGTAACTGACCCCTGTATTTGTAGGGATAGACTTAATTTGGGTGATTTTGGCTTTAACTTGCAAAACAGGCTTTAGAGGTACGATAGAGCGCAAATGAGGAGCCGGGTAGAGACCATATAAACCAAGTCCTACTCTAACTAAATCGTAGTGTAACTGAGGAGCAATGAGAGTGGCCGCAGAATTGGCAAAATGAAGGCGAGGGGGTCCAATACCTTGGGTTTTGAGGTTAGCGATCGCACTTTTAAACCGTTTATGCTGAAGATACATATGACTCGGATCAGGATCATCTGCCGTCGCTAAATGGGAATAGACGCTACGAAGGTTTAAATAGGGTAATTGTTTGACGAGGGTGACAAACTCTGTTCCTTGGTGCCAAGGGATGCCTAAACGGGACATTCCTGTATCGAGTTTGAGGTGAACCGGTAAGACTTTTTCACACTGGGATAGGGTTTGAGAAACAACCATAGCCTGTTCAGGGTAACATAAGGTTGGTTCGAGATTCCAATGGGCGATCGCTGCAATTTCTTCGGGGGTATTAATGGCACCTAAAATGAGGATAGGAGCAGTAATTCCAGCTTCCCGTAGTTCGATCCCTTCTCCTAAAGTCGCCACTGCTAAAGCTGAAGCCCCGGCTTGTAGGGCGGTTTGAGCAACGGCGATCGCCCCATGGCCATAAGCATCTGCTTTGACAACGGCCATTAAAGCCGTTTTAGGAGACAATAATTGTTTAATTTGACGGACATTATGGCTTAATGCCGATAAATCGATTTCTACCCACGCTCGTTTGCGAATAATCTCCGATAGATGATAATTGTAGCGATTTTTAGCAACAACGCCTGGCATTGATTCTTGACTTAACACCTTGTTTCACTCCTACTCACTCACCCATTACTGTAACGGATTGACAGTTATCCTAACAGACGTAGAGATAGACACGGATGATTCTGGGGAAATGTTAAGGTTTCTTAGCTTTCTATCAACTGATATCTTGCACCTTTGATAAAACTAGCTAGTGAGGATAGGCAAGAGGCAACAAGCAACAGGCAATAGAGTTTTATTTTGAGTCGAACTGTTTTAGAATTGACTGTCTAATTTTTGATTGTTATTAATAGTTACTAAGTCGTTACTATTATCAAACACTATTTTCTTACATAAAAAAGAATTTGTAGAGATAAAATTAGGATTATTTTCTAAGAAATCTTTAATAGTATGACAACCTCGCGCGATCAACTGATTAAAAGATTCAAGGGATAATTTTATGGTCTCCTTTTGATTGGCAAAACTAACTAATAAATCTCCATCTGATGAAAAATCAAGAGTATTAACTGCATGATTAGAGACTTGCAACACTGCAATTTTTTGGTTTCGTTTTAAGTCCCAGATTCTTATATAGCCAGCATTATCTCCAGAAACAATTCTTTGATTATTGGGACTAAAGATGACTGCTGTAATTCTGTTTTCATCATAGGTATAGTTTTGGATATTTTTAATCTCTTCTTCATCAACCTGGAAAATCGAACGAGATCGTCCTTGTTGTTTCTTATCCAAGTCTTTCCAAACCCGAATCGTATGGTCTTCTCCAGCACTCACTAAAAGTTGAGAATTGGGACTAAAATTGATAGCAGAGACTGTTCCTATATGATCTTGAAATGTATTTAATTTTGTCCCGTTTATATTTGTTATCTGAATTCTATTATCTTTATCAATAAAAGCTCGTAACTTATTATTAGGACTGACAATATCTTGATTGTTTTTAACTAAAGGAGTTTGATAAGGTTTTATATTTTGATTATCAAATAATTGATCTGGTACATTCCATAAACGGGTTGTCCCATCATCTCCTGAACTTACTACCTGTTGAGAATTAGCGGTAAATTTAACACTACGAACCGGCCCATTATGTCCCTCAAATTGTGTTAGTATGTCTCCCTTTAAATTCCATACTCGTACATTTCCGTCATCTCCTCCACTCGCAATTTTTTTACTATCAGTACTAAAAGCGACATTCCATATTTCCCCCTCATCAACTGGCCATCGTTGCACTAACTCATATTTAGAGTTCCAAAGGCCGATAGTACCATCATCACCTGCAGCGACAAGATATTGACCATCGGGACTAAAAAAAGCCCCCCAAGCATGAAAATCTAATTGTTTTAAGAGTTTACCGTCTAAAGTCCAAATTTTGATCTTTTCATCTCTTCCTGCCGTTACTAGAAGTTGATTATTAGGATGAAAATCAACACTTTTAAGAAATTTCAGGTTATCTGCTGGCCAACTCCTCAAAAGGTTTCCGTTCTTATTCCATAAACGAAGGATGCCATCTTGTCCTCCCACACTAGCGATTTTTTGACCATCGGGACTAAACGTAACAAAACGGGTTGTAGCCTTATGTCCTTTCAATTCGTTTAACTGCTTTCCTTGTAAGTCCCAAAGGCGAACCGTTCCATCTTCCCCTGCACTGGCTAAAATTTGCTTATCTGGACTAAAGGCTACCATCCAAACTCGTTGATTATCTGCTCGCCACGATGCCAATTCTTGTCCCTGTGAATTCCAAAGTTTTATATTCCCATCTTCTCCTGCACTAGCAATCATTTGCCCATTCTCATCATCAGGACTCAAAATACTCCTAACGATCAAACTGTTTTCCTTGATCAGACGATTGGCTTCTTTGACACGATAAACAGCCCATAGTAACGTCCCTTGAATCTCTTCTTGGATGGTATCAGTTGAGCGAAATAACTGAAATAAGGGAAATTTGACCAGTGGATGTTGTAAGGCTTGTCCTGCTTGTAAACTATTAACCATCCCATCAAGTGAATGGTTTAGGCGTAAATTATTCTTAGCAGAACTTTGAGAAGCGATCGCACCTTCAATTAACGTATTGCGATAACCAATCAATGAAAACAGTAACCCGGCACTCAACCCTAGTATCACGGCAATGGCAACACTACGATTACGGCGAGTATTAAAGGTTTTGCGGGCGATGCTACGGCGGACAAATTCACCCTCTACCCAATTCAACCAATTATCATCGGATTTTGCTACCGTTTTCAATAAATTAAGACGAGGGTTAGTATGCCAAAGAAACCTCGGTTGTTGTTGAAAGTGCCATTCTTGTGCTGCGGGGGTTAACCGTCGTTGCAAAATGATGCTCTCTTCATCTTCTTGTTTCCACATCAACAATTTTTGCCAACCCCGTACTAAAACATCATGAGCCGGTTCAACATAGGGGTTACCTTCAGCGTCTTCTCCTGTTACCAGTAACCTTGCAGTGGTAAACCGCTCAATGACTGCTTTAACTAAAGCATTTTTTTCCGTTGGATATTCTAATTCTGATAACAAGACTCGTCTACGGGCTAACTCTCCTCCTCCCATAGACACCATTCGTAACATTAAATGACGAATAACTTGGCCATAAGCAGGATTTTTTGTGACTAACTTCTGATATTCTTCATCTGCTCTTTTGGTTAAAGACGTTAATATCCCACCCAAAGCTTGATAATCTTCTTGGGTTAAAGCGCGATCAATGGTTTCCCCTTCATTTTGGGCGATTTGTTGTCGTTGTAAATATTTAAGATACAATTCACTCAACGCAAAGGAAAGCAGAGGTAAAGTGCCTGGCATATCGGCCACTTCATCAATTAATTGTTCTACTAAATCATAGGGTTGAAAATACATTACCCGTTGTTCGGCCGGTTTTTCGATAGCTTCCCGTAACTCATTACGGCTCATGGGAGAGACTAAAAAGCGACTGGTTTGCCAATATTCTTGGAGGGGACTATTTTGATATTGCGGTTCAAAATCAGAGCGGAGGGTGATGATAATTCGTAACTGTTGGGGATAAGTTTCAATAAGTTGAGCCAATAAACCCAGAAAGTTTTCTCGTTCTGTTGCATCTTTGCATAGGGTCATCAATTCTTCAAACTGGTCAATTATCATTAATAGATGAGTCTCAGGATGCTGTTTCATCCAAACTGCTAAATAACCAGATAAGTTAGTCATTCTTTTCTCTATTACCTCCTCTGCTCCCTCTGCCTCCTCTGTTACTTTTATTTTCTCTAATGCTAGGGTTTTATTTAAAGCCATTAGAGGGGACTCCCCAGGCCGAAATGGGGTTAAAATTTGCCACTCATTAGGGTTTGACTGTTGTTTGAAATAAGAAATTAAACCTGCTTTCACTAAGCTTGATTTACCACTTCCAGAGGCTCCTAATACAACTGTTAACGTATGAGTATTGACAAATTCATAGAGTTTTTCAATGACAGTGGTTCTACCAAAGAATAGGTTGCTATGTTCTTCCTCAAAGGATTCTAAGCCACGATAAGGATTTTTTGAGACATCTAAAGGGGGTGCAGGGGGTAAGTTTAAAGGGTGTTGCGGAGACAGGAAAATATATTCTCCTTTATCATGTTTTTTAAGCGGCCAAATACCTGGAGTTTGACGTTGATGATTATTTGAAGCAATTTCTACAGCATCCCGTAGATATAAATAAAGTTCGCTGGCTGTAATTACCCCATCCCCTGCAGGTTTACCATTGGTAGATGGAGGATAAATATCTGCTTTCCCTGCTAAAGCGTCCATCAAAGCCGTCGCAAATGGAGAATGCTGACCTTTTTGGCTCCTTTGTGTCTGAAAATCGAAGGCATCGGCCGCTTTTTGGTCTGAGGCTGCACTGGTAATTACTTGCCAAGCCGGATCAGCAATAAAGCGGTTATAACGCTCTTGATAAATAACGTCTGGAATTACCCCAAGATCACGGGTACTCGACCAACGAAACGCACCGGCAAAACAACAGTCTAAGAGTCCTAAGAAGTGACGGCAGGGTAACTCTAATAAGGTTGAGTGTAACTCGGTCATGGGTAGATAGGTGTTAGTATCCCCTAATTTGGCATCTTGAGGGATAAGATAGCCTTCGGGTCCGTCTTCTCCGTTTAAGGCGATACCATGACCAGCAAAGTAGAACAGAAGACGATCGTCTGGGGTAACTTGTTGGAGGAGGTTTTCTGTAAGGAGGTATGTAATATTTTCGAGGGTTGCAACTTTATCTAATAAAGTCCATGTCTGATAATCATGTTCTTCTCTCAAAATCTTATTGATTTCTTTAGCATCGTTAACGGCCGTAGACAGCGTTGAAATTCCGTTATTATAGTCGTTGATACCGATGATGACGGCTAGATTACGGGAAAATTCTGACATAATTTTATGTCTCTTCTAAGGCATTTTTTCTAAATTTTAGATTTCGTAGATAGAAAAAACCATAGAAGTTTAGGAAGTTAAGGTATTTTTATGTATATGCAGAAAAGTAAATTCAAGATTTGAGATTAAGCGATCGCTTAATAAAAAGAAAAAACCCTGCATATCACAGGGTTAACTAATACTTGAGCTTAGATCAAAATTGGGGTTACCAAACTTTAGAAGGAGAAAGTTCCGCGAACAGTTCCAATGACTTCATCGTCAGCACCCTGGATATTAACAAATTGGTCGGGGTTAGCGATCCAGATGACACCAGGGGTGATAGAAATGTTATCGGTTACTTGATAACGGTAGAAGACTTCAGCCGTTACAGGGTTACGACTGGGAAGTTCAAAGAAGTCTGCTGTGGTAGGACGGTTACGACCACCATGATAGGGTTGAACCCCTGCAAAGATACCTAAAAGGTTTCCTTCTTTGAAGAGATCGGGGAAAGCGAAGCCACCGCCACCAGTCCAGACCTCAGCACTTAAACCGCGACCGATGAAACGAACGTTAGTGAAAGAACCAAAGGCACTGAAGTTTAGCCATTCAGCTACACGCCAGGTGAACTCACCACCGTAACTGTTGGTAACTTTACCACCGATGTCGAAGGGATTAACAGGAAGCAACCCTTGACCGTCAGCTTCGCTGTTGTAATCTGGGGTGCTTGTTCCAGGCGCACCAATAGAACCAGCAGCAAAGGCGTTATTCAACTCAGAACGGGAGAAGTTAGCAAAGGAGGTACCGACTTCACCAGGTCCAAAAGGAATACCAGAACCGAAGATAGGCGAATCAGGTTTGTGGTAAGCGTGGACATAGGTGAACGCAATATTAATCACATCAAAGAGGTTGGTATTAAGTTGCGCTAATGCACCGTAGTTACCATTGAATAAACCGTTACCGCCATCACTTTCTGCATATTCAAATCCAGGAGTGGCAGGGTTATCCGCATTACTGTTTTGACAGCCACGGATGCTACCATCGGGGTTTTGACCACCACCGTTGAGGCAAGGATCGTTGGCGGTTCCTGCTAAGTAACCAAAGCTAACAGAGGTAGGACCAAGTAAACTTTCTAAGAAACCAACTTGGAAGCTCATACCAGCACCAGCACCACCACCAATACGGTAGATGGGGTTACGTTGAGCAAAGGTACTTAAGGAACCTTTACCTCCGTCGAAGTCCTCGAAGAAGGGGTTTAAGGTAGGTACGAAGTGATGCCATCTTCCACCCCAAGCGGTGATGTAGGTATCAATCTTGAAGTTGTTTAATGGCTCAATAGGAGCATAGTAACCAACCCAGTCGATGGTTACGTCGTTATCTTGTTCGTTCCGACGAGGCCCGATATTAAAGGTTTGGGTTGCAGTAGGGTTAATTAAGGTATTTTCTTCAAACGCAATACCAATAGGTTGACCGGTAGCAGGGTTGATGACTCTGAGGTTCGGTTCATTTAATGTGAAACGGTCAGTCCCTGTACCTGTACTGGCAGATAAACGGGTAACTAAGAGGTCTTCCCCACTAAAACTGGTGTTGAAGCTTAAACGAATCCGATCTTGTAGAACCGCTTGGTTATCTTCAGAAGAACGACTACCACCAGCAGCAGTTGCAGCCATGATCACTTCCCCAACTAACTTGGTAGTGGTGGAGAATTGGTGATCTTCTAAGAAAGCAACCCGGCCTTCTAAGTTATCTACCCGTGCGCCTAATGCAGCGAGTTCTGCTTCAAATTCTTGCATTAAACGCTTGAGCTTTTCGATGTCTTCCCGAAGGACCGCAACGTTTTCTTGGATTAAACGTTCCATGGTGTTTAAACAAGCGTTTAAACCTGCAGCGAATTCCCAACGGGAGGTGGCGCGGTTGCCTCGGAAGGTACGATCAGGATAACCAACAATACAACCGTAACGCTCAACTAAGCTTCTTAATGCTTCGTAAGCCCAGTCAGTGGGGGAAACATCCCGTAATTCACTAACACTGGTAACCTGATCATTACTGTTGGAGTTACCCTCTTGGCTGTAATTTTCAAGCTTGTCTAATAATTCGTCTTGTGCTTGGGCTATTTCTACCCCTTGAGTTGCACTTTCATTAAATTCAAACTGGGATGTACCTTCAGCAGCAGCCGAGTTAGATGCTAGTACGATTCCTGCGAATGCTGGACTAACCAGCAAGGTTTTCCATAATAATTTCAGCATTTTCAGCTTTCCTCACACCATTAGAATTGACTACAGAGTTTATAGCCTCACTCATCATCCCATTATACACAGCTTTTTTGGATTGGCAGATAGATAACTATAACTTTTGTCTAAAAAGGTTTGTTATTAGTTTTTCTAACAGTTGAACCCTAAATTGGACTCTTAACGTTACTATCTATATTTTTTATCCTTTGTGCTGGCATTGGAAGCATGACTTGCTTATCAGTTTAGCGTTAATTTTTGCAAGTTGACCACTCCATGTTAGAAATTTCTTACATAGGGAATAGGTAATAGGTCATAGAAGCTGTTAATTCCTATTAATCACTTGAATTTAGAGGTATAGGGTTCTTAACACTACAGCAAATAAACCAAATGTATTACTTAGATTAGTATCTAGTTTAATTCTTGAT
>NZ_AAXW01000037.1 GCF_000169335.1 Crocosphaera chwakensis CCY0110 | reverse complement strand
CTCATATTGTTATCTGAATAAGTATTATGAACGATTTATTGAACGGGGTGTAGAGATTTTAATGATTACCAGCACCGATGCTCAACAAAGTAAAATTGTGGTTCAAGATTTAGGATTAAAAATGCCTTTATTGAGTAATCCTGATTGTCAAGTCTTTCGGAGATATCATACAGGACAAGCTTTAGGCGCACCACTTCCAGCACAGTTTGTGTTAGATAAAACGGGAAAAATACAATATAAACATTTATTTTCTTTTATCGATCATAATGCGAGTATTGATCAGTTACTGCTGAAAGTTTCATAAATTGAGAAAAAGAGACTTTCAAAAGCAACAATATTTCTATCTCAACATCTTACTGCGATCGCAGTAAGATAATTGTATTTGATTTTTAAAAATTATCAACTACTTGGTTGTTGTTTTTGCATAGACAAGAACAACTTTATCAAAATACATATCGTCAGTTACAACAGAGACGGTACGAATTAGCTGTTCATTAGAGATTTGAATAGTATCAGAGATTTTTGTATCTCCATCATTGTATCTAAGTTTCTCATCTTTAGCCCATAGAGGACACTCATCTGCCATTAAATAGAATTTGGACTTTGATACATTTATGTAACCACTAAAGGGTTTAACTTCAGAACACAAGACCCCTTCACAGTCAAACCATTCAACTTTAGGATTACCCGTTTTTTCTTCTTCAAAAGTTCCATCAGGGTTAATTATTAAGATTAAATCTTCTGTGGACTCTATTTTCTTTAGAACTTGAGGCGTTGAATTATTTAACCAGTTGTTTACCCCATTAGGGTCTGGTTGGTTCCCAATAAATTCAAGTTCGCTCTTGATAAAAACACTACCGATAAGTACCCATTTTCCTACAAAAACAGAAATATCCATTTAATATCCTCTTAAATTTACTTTTTTTCTAATTGACGACTAATTAAGGACATAGAATAACAAAAGATCCAATAAATAGCAGCAACAAAAATATAAACTTCTCCATACCTACCAATAAATTTTGGATTCGCTAAAATGGATTGAGAGATTCCTAATAAATCTACTAAACCCACGATCGCTAATAATGAAGTATCCTTAAATAAACTAATAAATTGACCGACAATAGTAGGGATAACCACTCTTAATGCTTGAGGTAAGACAACTAAAATTAAGACAAAAAATGTATTCAATCCTAATGCTTTTGCTGCTTCGGTTTGTCCTTGGGGTACAGATTGTAAACCTCCTCTGACATTTTCTGCTAAGTAAGCAGCACTAAATAAAGTAAATCCAGCAATGGCTCGGATGACTCGTTGAATCCGCATTTCTTGAGGTAAAATTAAGGGTAACATGACCTGTGCCATAAAGAGAATACCGATTAAAGGTAATCCCCGAATTAGCTCGATATAGGAAATAGATAACCAACGAATAATGGGTAAATTACTCTGTCTTCCCAATGCTAATAATACCCCAAAAGGGAAAGACAAAATAATGCTAATAATAGCAACAAAAACCGTTAAAATTAAACCACTAAAATCATCTAATCTTACGTTTCCTAAAAATAAAATCCCTTGTAATAAACCTAATAATAAAAAGAAACTAAGTATCCAGATTAAGGATAACCAACTTTTAACATTAGGAAATTTTTGACTAATTCTTTGACCAATTATTAAAAAAACTACAAATAAGAATAATATTCCTAATAATTTTACACTAGAAATTAAACTGATAGGAACAGCTAACAAGACTATTATTAATGCAACTAAAGCTAAAATAATTAAGTTAATAGAATTAAATAAATTATTTTTATTAGATAAAGTTCCCAAAGAAAATCCTAATAAGCTAATAATAATAGCTAAACTTGTCCAAGCTCTCCATAATAAATTAGCAGGATATTGTCCGACAAAAAATAAGCGTAAGTTAGCGGTTATAACTTGCCATTGTGCCTGAAAAAATACCCAAGAAATCAATCGATGACCAAGCCAATAAATAAATAAAAGACTAATAATAGTTAAAAGACTATTGAACCAACTACTAAACAGATTCTTTTTTATCCAACTAACAGGATTAAGACTATGAAAGAAAACAATAGACATAATGATATTTAATTTATCCAATTCACTAAATATAATGTAAAAATTGGTAAAATTCAACGTTTTTTGCTCTGGTTAAAATAGTGAGAGACTTACTAAAATTTTGTGAACTCACATCTTGTATCTTTGATAAAATTAGCTAGTGATGAAAAGGAACGGGTACAGTAGTTTATTTGTTTTAAGTAAAAACTGGGTAAAAGTATGACATATTATAGTTATGGATTTATACAATAAAATAATAATGCTATATTTCTTTAGTAAAATTTTCAAAAATGAATGGTATTTTGTTTTTCTGATGGGTTTACTTAGTCGGGGTATTATTATTTTTACTATGATAGGTATTGCTCCCTTACTTTCTATGTCATCAGAGAATAATGGAGTGACTTTTGGGTGGGAAGTTTTTTCAGCGTGGGATAGTCCCTTATATGAACAAATTGCAGCTAATAGTTATGATACGTTAGGGTCAAAACCAGGCTCTAATGTTGCTTTTTTTCCTTTATTCCCCTTGTTAATGAGATTAGGAATGGCTCTAGGATTTTCTTCTAATATTGCGGGTATTGTTATTAATAATATTGCATTTTTTCTGACTTTGCTTGTTGTTTATATATGGATTAAAAGAACTAATGGGGCATTAGTGGCTCGTTGGGTTATCGCTATTTTAGCTTGGTGTCCCTTATCTATTTTTTGCACAGTTATCTACACAGAAGGACTGTTTTTACTGTTTAGTAGTTTAGCTTTATTTACCTTTGAAAGTAAACAATATACTCAAACAATGATTTGGGGAATATTAGCCACAGCCACTCGTATTACGGGATTGGCTTTAATTCCTACTTTTTTGTTTATTGCTTGGCGTAAAAAGTTGCCCTTGATAGCTTATATTGCAGGTTTTGTTAGTGGTGGGGGAACCTTTTTATACAGTCTCTACTGTTGGATTCATTTTAATAATCCCATTGCCTTTATTACTGTACAGCATACAGAGTGGCAACGGAAACAAGGCATTGACTGGGAAGGATGGGGGCAAATGTTGGCAGAAATTACGATCGGGGGCAAAAATTGGGCATCTGGGGCGATCGCCGATCCTTGGCATCCTCTTTTATTTCTTATAATTATGGCTATTGCTTGTGGATTATGGCGTTATCGCGCTTCTATTCCTCAAGCCTATTTTGACTATGGTTTATGCAGTTTATGTTTATTCTTATGGCTTTTAAGCGGTGATGCTTTGCTAAATACTCTATCTGTGTTAGGAGGATTGGTATTGTTATGGTGTTCTCGTCAACGCTTAAGTTTAGTGGTATATGTTTACGGGTTATGTGCGTTGGGACTGTTGTTATCCTCTGGAGGAACGATCTCCTTAAATCGTTTAGCTTATGGCATTGTTTCTTTGTCCATTGCTTTAGGAGTCACCGTATCGCGATCGCCTCGTTGGGGTTATTGTACCTTAGCCTTTTTTACTGTATTATTGGTTACTTTTTCCCTGAGATTTGCTCAACATCAATGGGTAGCAATGTTACCTTAAAATTGGTGCATTCATCAATTAATAATGAGTAATGAATAATTATCTCTGATACATTTTTTAATTATCAATTATCAATTATTCGTTGATAAATAGATTACACCGAAACCCAATTAAGAACTCATTTTCTGTGAAATCACAGCATAAAAAGGATCGGCTCCTATCATGCCTAATATTTGTAAAAAACTAGGCAGAGGAGATACGTTCATAATGACTTCGGGTTTACTAAATCCTGCCACTGACTTAAAATAGTTTTTTAATAACTGAATTCTCATTGCATCTGTGCCATCACGCCAAGCAGAAATAGCTTTTTGATAAAACATCCGATTAGAAAAACTAACAATAACAAGGCCATTCGGTTTAAGAATACGATGAATTTCTGAAAAAATAGCTTCAGGATACTGTAAATATTGAACAGAAACAGCAATCAAAACGGCATCAAAATCATTATCCTTTAAAGGTAATTTAGGATTATCGTTCAGATTTTGGAGAAAATAATGATCAAGGCGAGGATTTTTGGCCAATTCTTCTTGGTTCATTCCATGACCTTCTACATGGTCAAATTCCATATCATCAGGAAGATGAGACACCCAACTACTCATTAAGTCTAAAATTCGTGTTTTCGGTTGTAAACGTTCTCGATAAAGATTCGTTAATTGATCGATAAACCCTTCATCAACATGAGTGACAAAACGGGGAGACAAATAAAAATCTTCATCGTTGCCAGGATCTAGTTTTTCTCTTTGATGAGGACTTAGTCGCATAAATCAAACGATTATTTAATATAGCACTTATTTAATATAGCACTACACATTTTAATTAGGACATTTTTATAGAAAAAAACACCGAAGTTTAGAAAATCATAGTATAATTAATTGTACATATTGGAAAGGACTCAATGAAAATTGTCAGTGCTAGTAAGGCCAGAGCCAATTTATTTAGCTTAGTAGAGGAAGTCAATAAAGACCATCTCCCACGAATGATTACCAGTAAAAAAGGGGATGCTGTTTTATTATCTAAAGATGATTGGGAAAGTTTGCAAGAAACACTTTATTTACAATCTATACCAGGTTTAGTTGAATCAATTAAAGAAGCTGAAAAAGCTGATGATTGGGGGTCAGAAGAAGATTTTTTGAAGGCTTTAAATGGAATGGAAGATTGAATTTAGTCGTACTGCGATTAAGGATGCCAAAAAGTTGAAATCAGCTAATTTGGAAACCAATGTTAGAGAATTAATTGATGTTCTCAAGTCTAACCCCTATCAATCTCCTTATGAAAAACTTTCTGGTAATCTAAAAGGGTATTATTCACGGCGAATTAATATAAAACATCGTCTAATCTATTCAATTAATGATGAAACTAAAATTATTAAAGTTGTTTCTGTTTGGTCACATTATGAGTAATTATAAAGCTTCTTTTTTAGAATTTAGGATATGTTTTAGACGAGTTAAATTATCAATCGTGCTTCGTAAATCACCATTGCTTCTGCTAAGATTTCTTGACGAAAATAACGACTTAAATCTGCTGGTGTTCTTAAATCGATTTGACGATTTATAATATTTGATAATTCATCTTCCATTGTAATGATAGCTAAACCTGGTGTTTTTCCTGGTTCAAATTCTACTAAAACATCAACATCACTTTTTTCGGTGAAATCATCTCTTAATACGGAACCAAATAAAGATAATTTACAGATTGAGTGGCGTTGACAGAATTTTTTAATTTTTTCTTGTGAAAATTTAATTGTAAGGGTAAGTTGTTTCATTTTTGATACAAGCAATAAATCGAAATTATTGTTGAACTGTAGAAATTTCTAATTTCTCAGCAGTTTTTAATAGACCATTAATAGATAAATCTTCATCAATTAGTGGCCAATGAATCCCATAACCTGATGGAGAAATTTGATAAGCTATTCGTTCTTTTTCGTTAGCTTGGGCTAGTTTTTGAGAAATTTCCACTAAAGGAAAGTCATAAGTTTGACCATCTACTATCAGAATGAGATGGGATTGATTAAAGCTGATAGCTTCGATATTATGAATTTTACTCATAGGTTAATTAACCTCCAAAGTGGGTATTCCATACTTGAACAATATCATCAAAGTTTTGTAAGATGATTTTTTTTACTTCACGAATATCTTTATTATTCATGTTATGAGTATACGCTGATCTTATAGCATAATCATCAACCTCTAACCAGTATTTACATTCTTTCTCTCCTTTTTGTCCCTGAATATCAATGGGTTAATTTCTTTCAATTACTAGATTTTTTTTACACAAGTCTTTATCTGAGGGACTTACGTTTGGATTGGTATTAAGATAATTTCTAGCCCAATCACAAGCTAAATCAAATAAATTGTCTAAGTCAAAATTCCAAAGGAGAATAGTATTATTATCAGCAGTCGTTCCTAGTAATTTTCCATCGGGACTAAAACGAATAATATAATCTTGTGAAGATGTTATTTTATCCGCGTGTCCTTTTAAAGTTGTAATTTCACTTCCTGTTTCGACATTCCAAAATTTAACGGTATGGTCTGCACTGACCGAAGCTAAGACTGGAACTTTTGCATTAGGATAAAAACTAATACTCATTACATAGCCTGTATGTCCTCTTAAAGTCTTAAAGAAACTCCATTTTTAGACCATAGCATAATGGTAGAATCTTGACTAGCTGAAGCAATTATTTCTCCATCTGAACTAAAACTCACTTCTGTTACCCAATTACGATGGCCTTTTAAAGTTTTATAATGCTCGATTTTTTCCCCATTAAATTTACCTAAAATAACCGTACCATGAGCATTTAAAAAAGGAGCCCAAGTTCCTATTGCAATTAATCGACTATCAGGACTAAATTGCAGGTCAGAAACAGCTGGACTCTCAGTGTTGAAACTTTGAATAAAATTACCATCAACTGACCAAAGTTCAACTTTTCCGTCCAAAGTTCGACCTGTAGCAACAACTTGGCTTTTAGGATCAAAATTTATACTGTTTAAAAAAGTGCTATCAGTTGGCAAAAATACAGGTGGAGTATCATCAAGATTCCCTAATTGAACAATTCCATCTATCTGGTTAGCAATACCAATTATTTTACTATTAGGACTGAAAACAACTTCTTCAATTGATTCATCATAGTTGTCAATGGTTTTAAACGGCTTTAAGTCTTTCGTTTTGAGAATTTCAACAGTGTTGTCAATTGTGCCATAAGCAATTAGTTGACTGTCTTGACTAAAACTTAATGTTTTTTTATCTGAGTTCATTAATCGGGGTTGAACTTGCTGATTATCACTCCAAAGTTTAACAGTTCCATCTCTACCTCCAGAAGCTAAATATTCACCATCCTTGCTAAAAGTTACACTTTCTACATAAAAGCTATCAGCTTTAAGGGTTTGTAATAAAATCCCATCCAATGTCCAAATCCTGACAGTATGATCTTGACTGGCTGAAGCAATTTTTCTATCGGGACTAAAACTAACTTCATACACAGCATTACCATGACTGGTCAAATTCTGAGCAGCTTGAAAAGTCATAATGGGAGTTCCATCACGCTTCCATATTTTAACGTTACGATCTTCCCCAGCAGAGGCAATCATCTGACCATCTCGACTAAAACTTACATCATATACATGACTTCCGTGATTAATTTCCTTGATGAAATTGCCATCAGCAGTCCAAAACTTCACCATTCCATCACTACCAGAAGAAGCAAGCACAGTACCATCAGGACTAAATTCAACACTATGGACATAGGGGGAATGAGCTTGTTTAATTGTTTTGAGCAGATTACCGTTAGGATTCCAAAGTTTAATGGTTCCATCACCACTCGCTGATGCAATTATTTTACCATTTGGACTAAAGCTAACACTCGGAACTGAGCCATTATGTTTACCTAACACTCTTATCAAAGTTCCATTGATATTCCAAAGTTGAACAGAGCGATCACCACTAGAGACAAAGGTTTCACCATCAGGACTAAAACTGATGCTTCTGGCTCCTTTATCTGTGTCTTCGTGAGCTTTGAAAGTTTTGAGATTCGCTCCATCAGCTTTCCATAGTGCTATGGTCCCATCTGTATAAGTGGTTCCTATTAATCCATCTTTGCTAAAAGTTACCGAATTAATGATAGAAGTTGTTTGACCAACTGGAAATTCCAGACGATTACGTTGTCTAAAATTTGAATTGACTGAAGTATTGTTATAGACGACTTTTTGTAGAGCCGTTATTGCTTGTATTCGAGCATCAGGATCAATATTCTTGTTATTATCTTTGACAAGTTTACCGACGCGGATAGCACTTGTAATACTTTCTAGTTGCTGTTCTGAATCAGGTAAGTTTTTGGCAGATAAAGATGAAGCTATGATATCAGCATTCATTCGTCTATTTTCAGCCACTAAACTAAAAAACACAGCAATTATTGTCAATGCACTTAACCCTGAAATAACTGCGATCACGATGCCTCTATTCAGATTAGCTTTTCGTATTTGTCTTTTTACAAACTCAGTTTCAACCTTGTTTAACCAATTATCATCTGACTTTAAAACTTGTTCAGCACCAGGTAATCTAGGTGCATCATCCCAGAGTAACCCAAAGACTTTCGGAGATTGTTTTTCACTCGCTTCCTCATATTTGAAAGCAGCATCCGTTAAGTCTCTTTGCAAATTAAGATTAAATCTTTCTTGTTCTGTTCCTGATTTTTTATTCCTGCCAATAAAAGGCAAATTAAACCTAAATCTTTGTTTTTTCTGGGTTTGAGCTTTAGACTGCTGTTGAGCTTCAGTAACATCTTTTTTTGTTGTACTTAACCAAGTTGTAATTTTGTCCCACTCACGAATTAAAACATCATGAATGGGTTCAACATAACTATTTCCCTCAAGGTTTGTCCCTGTGACCAATAAACGAGCATCGACAAAACGATTAATTACTAATTCTCGGTTTTGGTTGGTCTTCTCATCCCCATATTCTAGTTCATCATCGAGAACTCGTCGTTTTGCTTTTTCTCCCCCATCCAGGTTAACCATCCGTAGCATGACCCAACGTAAAACGGTTTGACGGACTTGTGTTTTCAAAGGATCGACTTTTATCACATGACCATCAACTTTGTCGTAGTCCTTAGCTAGATTATTATATTCTTCGGTTGCTCTACGGGTTAAAGATTGAGTAACACCTCCAAGTTCATGATAATCTTCCCAGGTTAAAGTGCGATCGCCTCGTTGTTTTTGGACATATTTAAAATACAGTTCACTTAAGGTAAAAGATAGTAAAGGTAACGCTCCTGGAGTTTCTCCAATATCATCAAGTAATTCGTCAACGAGACTTTTTCCGTTGTCATTGGTTTCAAAATATAATACTTGTGCTAATGCCGGTTTTTCTATTGTTTCTCTCAACTGATCTCTTTCCATTTGTTTGAGAGGAAAAGAAGCATTTTGCCAATAATCTTTGAGGTGTTCTGAGTTCTCAAAATAATGTTGAAAATCTGAACGTAAAGTTAATACTAATCGTATTTGTTGAGAACAGTTATCTAACGCTGCTTGTAAAGCATTTAAAAATTGTTTTCGTTGCTCATTTGTACATTGATTAATACAGTGTTCAAATTGGTCGATAACTAATAATATTTTGACTTGTTTATCTTCTGGACAATGTTCAAGGAGAAACTTGCCAAACTGTTGACCATTTTGTTGCCATTGTTCACTTAGATTTTTGATATATTGATTACATTTTTTGTTGAACTGTTCTAATTTTTCTTGTTCCAAATTATTACAATACTCTTTGATTTCATCGAAATGATCTAAAACTAATCGACTATGATTTAATCCTATGGTTCTTAATGTTGCTAAAGATTGCTTTTGATCTTGACTTTCACATAATTTTTCTAAGATATGAAAGTGTTTGATAATTAATACCAACTTATCTTCTGGAGAGGTAATACGCCATTGTGCAAATAACTCTTTTATTTGTTCATTATATTTATCTCTTTTTCTAGCTTGTTTTAGAATGTCTCCTAAATTTTGTAGAAAGTATAAATCTGGATCACTAGATTCTAAAATAAGGGGTAATACTGCTTTAGCTAAGTCTTTAAATACTGTCGATTCCGGTGCAATAGGCTCTAGAATTCGCCATTTTTTGTTATTTTGTCTTAGTTTAGGAATTAAACCGGCTTTGACTAAACTGGATTTTCCTGAACCAGAAATTCCTAAAATAACTGTAAAAGATTCATCATTATTCAGTCGTTTTTCTAGTTGTTGAATCTTATCAGTACGACCAAAGAAAAAATTACTATGTGCCTCTTCAAAAGGTTTTAATCCTCGATAGGGATTATTATTTTTATTAAGTGTGATCGCATCAGGAAGTTGGTCAGGATCAAAATCTCCTGTTTGAAAAAAGAACTCTCCCTGATCAAGAAAAGGTAAAAACCAAGTGCGAGAAACTTGAGGATGTTTTTGATCCTTTGTCCGTTCTAAAAGTTTTTCATATAGGTATAAATTAAGCTCTGTTACGGTTGTAATGCCATCATTAGTATAATCAGCATCTCCGTATTCTAACGCCTTAAAAAGCAATTCTGCAAAGGGAGAATGAACAGAATTTTCACTCATACCTCGATTATCTCTAATAATATCGATCGCTTCTTTATTATGAGCAGTAGAAACAATTACTTGTCCTGCTTTATAATGAATATAACGTTGATAACGTTCTTTAGAAATATCTTCAGGCATTACCCCAATATCCCTAGTACCAAAACGAAATGCACCCGCATAGCAACAGTCTAAAATAATTAATAAATGATGACACTCTAGTGCAATTAAAGCATCATGAATAGCCTTCATCGATAGCCATTGATCTTGTTGACCAATTTTTGCTTCTTGGGGTAATAAATAACCTGCTTCCCCTGCTTCTCCTTCGGGTGGACTACCATGGCCAGCAAAATAAAATAATAATCTTACTTTCTCAGGTTGCTTGATTTTTTCAGGTAATTCTTGTTTGAGATAATGCCAAATATTTTTGGAAGTTGCCTGTTTATCAAGGAAAGATTTAACCTCATAACCGTGCTTTTTTTGTAGAATTTCTTTGAGTTTCTTAGCGTCGAATCTAGCGGTACTTAGTTTTGGAATGCCGTTATCATATTCATTAATACCTATAATTACAGCTATATCACGAGAAAACTCTGACATGATGGTATCTTTCTTCTACTAGATTTTTCCTAAATTTTAGATTCAGTTCAAAGAAAAAACTACCGAAGTTTAGGAACTTAAGTAACTTAATATAACATGGATGAGGAACTAGAATTATCTTGATTGTTTGGTTCTTGATTTTGGAATTGCTGCCACATCCAAAATCCTCCTCCTAATACAATTATAATCATGATTACTAAACCGATCACCCACATGGAAATTCCTTCTGATACAGAAGTATCGGGTCTTACAGTAACAGGAGTTAGTTCCTCTTTAGGTTCGGTTGCGTCTGGGTTCTGGTGATCACTTTCATCGGTTAGAATACCTGTGTTGATAATAGCTTCTGCCAAGATTTGTAGTGCGTCGGGATGGGTAAAATATACTAGATGGTTGCAAGAAACTTCTTGCACCTGGGGAGAATGAGATCGCCCATCAGGTATAGCTTTGATACTACGAACGGTAACAGCAATATCATTGGGTTGTCCCAAGAAAGGAAAATTAACGGCACTCCGTCCCAATTTTTCGAGTAAATTTTGTACTTTATTGGCGGTTGTTTCGTCAGGAGGTGGAATTATGGACGTATTACCCGCTAGGATCGTATAAGGAATTTTCGGATCAGCAGAAGTTGCTAAACTATTTAAGAAATCTGATCCTGGTTTCATTTGATCTAAATTAATATCGATCGCTTCAATGGTTCCCAATAAGTTTCCTAACGCAGCTATAGGAAACCCCGATATTGATAAACCATTCAAACCAATGGTTAACGCTGTAAACGCCCAATCTTGTACCGTAGACCAAGGAGAACCCGCATTAGGAGTTCCTAACATCATTAAATGCTGTACCACTTCATTACCATTGTGCTGTTCGATGAAACTACGAGCAACTAATCCTCCCATCGAATGAGCGATAATGTGTAGTATCTTGCCATGATTTGCACCTAACCCTACGCTTTCGAGTCGTTGTCTGAGTTGTTGTCCTAAAATACCGATATCAGTATTCAGATTCTCGTAGTCAAAGGCTAAAACTAGATCATAAATCTCATTCAGAGATTTTTCTTGCTCATTTACAGCTATTTTTACATCTTTTGCACAGGGAACCATACTCTGAGTATCCCCAATAATACCGTGAATAAATAAGACAATTTTATTCGCTGTTTTGACTTTTTCTTTGACAGTTTCTATGTCTGCGTAATAGCGAATACTTTCTGCTTCTTCATATTCCACCGCAGCTAAAATAGGATAAGGAAAGTCTAAGCCTAGCTTTTGGGCGATCACTTTTTGGAAGAAAATGCGAATTGATCCCCCTAAACTTTTACTTCTTTGGGCTAAAGGATCAGTTAATCGTTCTAACCTAATTTCTGTTTTACCATTTTTGCTTTCTCCTCGTCCGAGGGGAATAAAAAACTCCCCATCATAAGCAACCGGTAATACATATTCATTTTCTTCTAAACCTTGCTCCACAGATAGCTTTAACGGGTGTTCACGGGTCACTGTATTTAAACTTTCAGTATTATTTATTTTTAATTCTAAGACGCTTAACCCTGGGTCAACTCCTCGACTAGCAGTAAATTGAAAGGGTTGGGTATTGTCTTGTAAAATAGGCGGTAAAATCTGTTGACCGACATCTCTTGTGGATTGAGAAACGGTGGTTAAACGGGCAGTAGCTTGTAAACTAGGATGAGGTTCTAGGGTAACACCCATACCCAGTGGAGTCGGGTTATCGGGTTGAATAGTAACGATTTCTCTGGGTCTTGTGGTAATCACTGTGACTTGGGAAGTAGACCATTCATCTATTTCTTCAACTTCTGCAACGCCAATATCGCGGGTAATCACTCGTTGCATTAAACGGTTGAGGGTACTATTACGTTTAGGGACAGATTTTGTTGTTACTTTAGGTTGTTCTAACCCCTCTTGACACATCAGAGACGCATCAAATTCGGCGGTACTAACAATTAATTTTAGAACGTCTTGATAGTCTGTTATCCCTTGTTTCCAGAGTTCATTAGGGATGCTGGCAGGAATTTCTTTTTTTTGAAAAGCCCAAATTTCTTGGCCGGGTTGAATCCAAACCCCTGAGTTATTTCCTGGAAAAAAGGGCGCACTGACGGAATATCGTTCTGTTAGGTCTAAGATGGTACAGAATAAGGCTTCTTCACTGGGGTTAGTTAGTTTGAGGCGAAAGGTTGGGGCTTTTTGATCTTGGTAGGTTAAACGCAGGGGAAAATCAATGATTTCTGTGCCATCAGGCCGGTAAAACTGCATTTTCACCCCATTGGGTGCGATGCGAGTACCGGGGGAACTTTCTAATTCTAAAGCAGTAGTCCACCTAGCTATGTGTTCTAAATTTTCAATGGCTTTATGTGCATTAATTTGGTTATAACCCTCCAACTGTCTAACTAAAGGACGTTTATCGGTGGGTTTGGTAATGATATATTGAGCGTCTTGGGCTAATAATCGATATTGTGCTTCAGTTATGTTATCCACTTCTCGCACATATAAGGAAGGTTGTCCACAACTGATGGTTTTTAGTTCTTCTTTTGCTAAGGTTAAGGCTGTTTCGTCTCCTTCAAAATAAACCCCTAACGGAGGTAAAGGTAAGCTGGTTATAATTGCATTGAGAACTGTATCTGTGGTTAACTCATTGGGGGTTGTAATCAGTTCAACCACACTTTGATGGGGTTGTACTTCAATGACTTGGATTTCTCCTATAGCCATTGATAACTGTTTCATTTGTTCGGTGGGTGTTCCTTGGGGATATAAGGCTAATTGCGTGTTTTGAGGAATACCATGAACTGCACCGGCATCAATCACCCAACGGTTATTTTCATAACTAAGGGTGAAGTAAGGATCTCGTTTGGCGATCGCTTCTCCTCCTAAAAAGGGCAATTCTAAATCGTCTTGTACAATGGCTTCTAATTGAGGGGATTGATCTTTAATGCGACTGCGAACTAAGGTACTGGCGCGTTTAAACAGTTCTCGATAGGTCAAAGTTCCGTTAGTTTTTTGGAGGGTATCAAGTAAAAAGTAGGAAAACGCCCCTCGTTGCTGTCCGTCTCCTGAATATTCGCTGGCTAATTCGAGATCCCGACAAGCTGATAACAGAATATGTCTTCCTTGGGGTAAATTCCAACCACTGAATGTGTCTGTTGTCGATTGACTCTTTGCACCTATATGGATGGCTTCTAAATCTGAGAGAGAAAAGATAAACTCTTCAATTGAACGGGTTCTGCGATCAGCAGCAGTATGACGCACTCCCGTCGGGGGAACCACATCACGAGTACCTGATCCTGAATGACAAGAATCAAGAATAATAATAGTATGGGGATTTTTTTTGGCTACTTGAGCAATTAAATAACCTAGTTCTTTATCCGCTAAATCCCAATCCGATGTACGACTATCCCAACATACCAAGGTTTCATCCATGCGATCGGGTTCTAAGTGCCAAAATTCTGGGGGTGCAGCTTCCGTTGAACCATGACCACTATAATAAAAAAGAACCACATCCTCTTCAGTGGCTTGACAAAGATGTTCTAGAAATCCTGCAATAATAGCTTTTCGGGTCGGTAGTTCATCTTGCCCGTTGGTGGTGAGTCGTTGAAGATGAAGCTCATATTGCTCAGTATCGAGGCGATTTCTCAAATAATTTTCGATGGCATCGACATCGTTAACACAACCTGCTAACTTCGGAACGGGAGCAGGATAATCATCGATTCCCACAAGCAACCCATAAAGTCGATGCAACATCTTTCTCTATTTCCTCGAAGTTTCTAGATTATATTGGATTACTACCCTTATATTAACTTGATATTAATTTTACAAGGTTAAATTCTGTAAATTCTTAAGAAACATATTGGAAAATAAGTATTTCTTGCTATCTATTAGTAGTAACGATCACTGCTAGTAGGAGTCTCACATCTTAAATACCTTCAATTAAACTAGCTAAATACTGATTATTGATAATTGATCACTGTTGACTGATAAATTTCTTTCTTTAGATAGATGCAATAGTGAAAAATTTCTCAAATATACAGAAATATCTATCGTCTGAACGATTTTTTTCTCTGTCTAAATCGTTATATTAATGTATGTTTTACAAAATTTAACAAACAAAAATCGATAGATAATTGAATTAAGAATGAGGAATTTATTTAAACGAAAACATTACCCTATAAAACAAATAACTTTTAGTCTTTTAAGCGCAACCCTTCTCTTTTGTGCAGGTTGTGGTTCGCAACAAACCCAAGCTAGTGACGGCTCGGAACAACCCCTAAAAACCGTAGGATGGATAGAAAAAGGCAATATTGTTGGCTTAGACGAACCGCTAGAATTTAAACTAGACACAGGGGCAACTACAACCTCTATTAATGCCGAAATTATTAGTAAACCCGATAATGAAACCGAAGCTGGTGGGATGATCAAATTCCGTTTTATCAATGGAGACGACACAAGTGCGGTATTTGAACGTCCGATCACTCGTTGGGTCAAGATTAAAGACGGTGAAGGCGGTTATTTTCGTCGTCCTGTGGTAGAGATGAAACTATGTATTGCTGGCCGATGGGTAGAAGAAGAAGTTAATTTGGCCGATCGCGATCAATTTAATTATTCTGTTTTAATCGGGCGTAATATGCTCAAAAAAGGTAATTTAGCCATTGATTCTAACAAAAAGTTCACCAACAAGTCTGAATGCAAGGGACAGGAGGTGGAATAATGAATCGTACGGTACGCACTGTTATTTTAGCTCTTTTTCTTTGTGCTATTTCTTTAACTATATTTTTGCATAAAGTTATTTCTTCAGATATCCCTTTATTTCCCGATCAAACTTATCAAAGTTGGTATGTAGAAACCAAAGTTTTTATTGACTCAGAACGGTCTTTACTGTCTTCAGAAGAAGAACTTCCTGATCTGATCGAAGTTCAATTACCTCAATTTTCATCCCGTTATCGTCTCATTGAGGAAGATTTCATTAATGATGGTTACGAGAGGGAAATCGAAACAAGAAAGCCTTTTAACAATCGTGTTGCCATCTTTAATAATACAGGAATTACCGGAAGTGAAACCTTATTTTATCGGACTATTGTGGATGAAAAAGGCTTTTCTAATGGGTCAGAATCTACTGATGAACCTGTATCAATTACCGGTCGTCGCTTAGTTAATCAACAGTTTAATCAGTTTAGCGAAGATCGAGCCGAAATTTTAGAAGAATTAATGGAAAACGCCCCTGATGGTGCTATTAATTCCCTGTTAAGAGAAGCTAGAAGTCGATCAAGCGATCGCCTTACCTTAGCACAAGCGGTGTATGAATTAGCCTTGCGAGGGGATGATATTCGCATTCAAACCTTAACCGAAACCCTCAACGTTGAAGATTCATCCCCGAAAATTGCTGCATTTCTCTTAGAAAAGGCGCAAGTACCTGCTAGGGTAGGAAATGGTATTAAATTAACCCAAGAAGAAGTTTATTCCACAGACTTTATTCAATGGTTAGAAGTGCAACAAGAAAATAGCGATCGCTGGTTAGCTTTTGATCCAGTTAATCTCAGTTTCACCGAAGAAACCCCCTATTTAACTTGGTGGTATGGTTCCCAAGATCCTATCACGGTCACGGGTTCAGGGGATGTGCGGTTAGAAGTATTGGTACGTCCCAACACGGATCAGGGTTTAACTCAAGCAATCTGGCAAGAAAGAGCTACTTTTGACCCATTTTTAAACTATTCTTTGCTCAAACTTCCCCTCACTACTCAACGAGTGTTCCAGGTGTTGGTATTAGTTCCCATCGGTGCATTAATTATTGCTCTATTACATCAGGTGATTGGTATTCCCACCTTTGGTACCTTTACCCCCATTTTGATCGCCCTTTCTTTTAGAGAAACAGGGTTAATGGTGGGTATTCCCCTATTTATCCTCGTCGTTGCTTTAGGGTTACTTATTCGGGCTGGATTAAATCATTTACAGTTATTGATTGTCCCGCGTTTGGCTTCTATTTTAACCGCTACAGTGTTAATTATGGGTGCATTAGCGGTGGTTATGGAACATTTCAACATCAACCTTGGCCTTTCTATTTCTCTATTTCCCATTGTTATTTTAGCCATGACCATTGAACGGGCTGCAGTAATGTGGGAAGAAGAAGGAGCAAAAAATGTCATTATTTCAGGGTTAGGTAGTGTTTTTGTGGCAACTATCGGCTATTTCTGCACTATTAATGATTATGTGCAGCATATTGCTTTCGCCTTTCCTGAGTTGTTGTTAATGGTGTTAGCGGTCAATATCCTTCTTGGACGCTATAACGGCTATAAATTAACCGAATATCTGCGATTTCGTGCCTTACAGCAGCAGATGAGTCAGTAGTTGGGAGGAGTTTAATATCAGTAAAGGCTGAATACTATTAAGCCTTTACAACAGTTAAATGTTGTTTTTGTAGTAATCATTATGTTGCCTTTTTTATTTAATAAAAAATCAGGTATTTTAGGAATTAATTCCCGTAACCTTGATTATTTATTTCCGAATAACCCTCGACGACTCTATCGTTATGCAGATAGTAAGTTAGAAACTAAAAAAATTGCTCAACGATTGGGGGTAACTATCCCTGAAACCTATGGAGTCATTCGCTTTCAAAACGAAGTCAAACAATTAGCTGATATTGTCAAAAAATCCTCCTCTTTTGTAGTTAAACCAGCCCAAGGAAGCGGAGGAGATGGCATCGTTGTCATCAAAAATACCACTGAAGATGGTTATATTAAAAGTAGTGGAAAAGTCCTCAAACCTAATGATTTGCACTACCATATTCACAATATTCTTAGTGGAATGTTCTCCTTATCGGGACAAAAAGATAAGGCTATCCTCGAATATGCAGTTAAGTTTGACCCTATCTTTGCAGATGTTGCTTATCAGGGAGTTCCTGATATTCGTCTCATTGTTTATCAAGGGGTTCCCGTTATGGCGATGTTACGCTTACCTACCAAAGCTTCTGATGGAAAAGCAAACCTTCATCGTGGCGGTGTAGGGGTTGGTATCGATTTAGGGACAGGGAAAACCTTAACAGGGATTCAAAATAACCGCTATATTAGCCAACACCCGGAAACTGGAAGTCCCTTGAAAGGGTTATCGATTCCTCACTGGCAAAGATTATTAGAAATGTCGGCCGCTTTGGGGAATGAGACGGAGTTCGGTTATTTGGGGGTTGATTTTGTTCTCGATGAGGATAAGGGCCCGCTATTATTAGAGATGAATGCACGACCAGGGTTATCCATTCAAATTGCTAACCAAACAGGACTTATCCCACGGTTAGAATTAATTAATGATTGTTTGCCCAAATTATCAACAACTCAAGCAAAAATTAAGTTTGCTCAAGAGACTTTTGGTTTAGCCTCTCGTGAACCCGTATTGTCTATAACATAAATTATGAATGATAAATTCAGGTTGTGAGGAAGATTTAAGAGCCTTCTTTTTTTTAATTTGATAGATGTAATCGTTTAACTTCCATCATAGTATATTAAGACTTGGTTAAGCGATCGCAGATCAAATATTTGCAAAATGCAAAGTTATCTCCCCGAACTGTCACCTATCCACTACAATAGATAAAACAGATAAGTAGATGTACTATCACAACAAATACCTATGACCAGTGCTAAGTTTCAAAACCCTGTGTCTCTTTCTGGCCGAGAAATGCAAATTGTCGATCTCGTCTCCACTGGTTTGACTAATCTTGAAATTGCCCAGAAACTTGAGATTAGTAAGCGTACCGTTGATAATCATATCAGCAACATTTTAACGAAAACCAAAACAGAAAATCGGGTAGAGTTAGTTCGCTGGGCTTTACAATGGGGTAAAGTTTGCCTCGATGATGTTAATTGTTGTCTCCTTCCTTCTGATAGCGAAGTTGCATCCTAAAAGTAAAAGGTTGAATAGTTACGTTAAGCTTTTAAGTAGCAATATTCTTCTTTATTTAGTTAGTTGTACTAACTCAGGATTTATTACACCTCCCGTTCAACCATTAGGCAATAGTTTAAATACTCGATCTTCTGAACAGCATCCGCGTTTTTCTTACGAGGGTAGATACTTGGTGTTTGCCTCTGACCGTCAAGGAAAGCGTAGCATTTGGCTATACGACCAAATCAATGGCCGCTTATTACCCTTACCCGGATTAAATCAGCCTGGCACTATACAAGATCAACCTGATATTAGTGCTGACGGACGTTACATTGTTTATGTTTCCGAACAAGAAGGAAAACAAGATATTTTTGTTTACGATCGCCAAACGTCACGGGCTGATAACATTACTAAAAATATATTAGGAGAAGTGCGTCATCCCACCATCAGTGGAAATGGCCGCTTAATTGCCTTTGAATCCAACCGTTCAGGACAATGGGATATTATTATTTATGATCGCGGTTTAAATACGCCTTTATCCCTTCCCTCTCAGTCAGATATAGGGAGTCAAGAATAATAATGTAAAGCTTGAGAGTGGGGTGTACGGTGTAGGTAGCTTAACTCTACTCGTTTGATTTTACAATTCTATTTCTTCTCCTGATGAAAGTTTAGAAAAAGGATTATAAAATAGACTACCGGTTTGTGGTGGTAAGGTGGGGTCACCGATAATTTCTGCTATCCCTTTAATTACTCCAGTTAAAGGAATTGCTAAAATGACTCCTAATAAACCAGCAATTTTTGCCCCCAGTAATAACGCAATAAAAATCATAACGGGGGGAAGTCCGGTTAAATTTCCCATAATTCGTGGGGCAATTAAATTATCTTTAACTTGTTGAATAATTACTGCAACAACTAACACTTGTACTGCTAACCACCAATTAATAAATATCAAAATAATAGTAACCGTTCCAATGCCTAACGTTGCCCCAATAAAGGGTAAAATCTCCATTACCCCAATGAAAACAGCAAAGAGAAGAAAAAAGGGAATTCCTAACAGTCGGAAAGCAATCGTTAAGCTAACCGCCATAAATAAACCTAAGATTAATTGACCCGTCAAAAATCGTTGTAAATTTTTTTTTAATGTTGTGGTTAAAACGTCACGAATTTGAGGAGAGAAAAAGTTTATGATACTTTTCCAAATTTTTTCCCCATCTAATAACATATAAAAAGAAATAACAATTACAACAATTAAATCGATAAACCAATTGAATGTTCCTAAGACCAATCCGAATCCAGTAGAAGCAATATCTTCTGTTTGCGCTTCTACTTTATCGAGTATTTGAGATGCTAAAAACTGAAGATCAATGGGTAACTTCTTAGCATTAATAAATCCTTGTAATGTTATTAGTTGTAGTTGCCCTTCTTCTAATAAACCTGGTAATTTAGTAATTAACTGTCTTCCTTGGTTAACCACAGGGGGAAGTAAAGTGATTCCCAAGAAAATAACAATAAAAATTGCTCCTAAATAAACCAACGTAGCAGCCAAGGAACGAGGTAAAACAGTTTTTAAACCTCGTACCGGATAGTTTAATAAAAAAGCAATTAAAGAAGCAGTTAAAATTAAACTAATTAAGCCACCAATATAACTTAAGGTTTTAACTGTTAACCAACCTGTGACTAATATGAGTAACCAAGTAACAAGAATTTTTTGAGGACGAGAAAACCAAGAATTCATGAGTTAGTTTTAATCATAGACAACAAAAAGTTTAGGACGATAAATCACTGACTAAAGGGGTAGGATAAGCATTAAAATGAGCCTTTCTGAGAGCCTCAACCACTGATTGATCATTTTGTACCCAATAATCTTGTCCCAAGCGAATTAACTGGCGATTTTCTCCGCTTCCGATAATAGCAATCACAGGAACTTTTGCCTTATTTTTATCTCCCGAATGTTCTTGAAGAATACCTTTTAAACTATGATAAGAAACTTGATTCGTTGCTTGTTCAAGACTTAAGTTTACCATCACCATTCTCACTGTTTCTACGGGTTCCGCATCCTCGACAATTAACTGAACTTTATCATCTCGATAATCAACTTTTCCCCAAACAATGAGACGAGAATCTTCGATTAAAACTTCTCGAATTCTTTTATAAGTTTCAGGAAAACAAACCCCTTCTACTTGTGCTGAGCCATCTTCTAATACTAAAAAAGCCATTTGATCTCCTTTTTTAGTGGTATATTGTTTAACTTCATTAGCCATAATCACAGCACTCACTTTTGTTTTTGCTTTCTGCTCTGCTATTTCGTTTAAGTTGATGGGAGATAAAATTTTAGCTGCTTTTTTAACCGCCGTTAATGGATGTTCAGATACATAAAAACCGAGATGTTCTTTTTCTAATTTTAATTTATCTTGTAAAGAATAATCTTCTACAGGAGAAGCACTTGGAGCGTGTTTAAAATCACTATTAGATTCAGTAGTTTCTGTATTATTACCACTCATTAAGTCAAAAATATTTAACTGTCCGCTTTCTTTTTCTTTCGTCCTCTTTTGCGCCCAAGGAACAACTAATTCTAAATCATTAATTAATTGCTTGCGATTAGGATTAATAGCATCAAAGGCTCCGGCATAAACTAAGGTTTCTAACGCCCTTTTATTAACCGAACGTAGATCAACCCGACAGCAAAAATCTGCTAAAGATTCAAATGCACCTTCTGCTTCTTCTCTTGCTTTTAAAATGTTATCAATTGCGCCTTCTCCTAAATTTCTAACCGCCGAAAAACCAAAAAGAATTTGTTTTCCTACAGGGGTAAAATCTTTTTGGGAGCGATTGATATCTGGGGGTAAAACATCGATACCCATTTTTTGACAGTTTTCTCGGTATTTTTCGACTTTATCTTGATTGTCACTACTGGCGGTTAATAAAGCCGTCATGTATTCAACGGGATAATTAGCCTTTAAATAAGCGGTTTGATAAGTAACATAAGCATAAGCGGTAGAGTGGGATTTATTGAAACAATTAGAAGCAATTAAATTATTACTTAACAAAAAATTATGATCCTTTTCTACGCCAATATCGTAAACATTTTGTTTTCCTAACGAGCGACGCTCAATAATTTTAACCATAGTTTTTTAGTAACTCCTTCTTCCTATTAAAAACAATTAATTTACTGTTGACTTCGACTTAATGATTTTAGCAGGAATCCCTACAGCCGTTTGTCCTTTTTCAATATCTGATAACACAACAGCATTAGCACCAATATTCACTTCATCCCCGATTATAACTTTGCCTAAAATTTTAACCCCTGCTCCTACATTAACTCGTTTTCCTAATTTTGGAGCATCCAATGGAGCGTTAATATAACGATTTCCCAACGTAACCCCTTGACGAATAATACAATCATCTCCAATAACACTATTACCATGAATAATAATACAGCTTTGATGTTCAATAATAACTCGTCTTCCTAATTGAACTGTATAGGGTAAATCAATCCCATAAATATTACGAACATATCGATATAAAAAACGATAAATAATACTAAAAGGCGCACGTAATAACTTTGGTTCTATTTTCATCCTCCAGACTCCGAATCGCTGTACAGCCACTGCTCGAAATCCTGGTTTTGTCCAATCTTTTTGATGGACTATCCAATCTTCTTTTATTTGTTCCCATAAACTCTGGGAACTATGATCAATGGTTTGTTCAGTGTTTACAGTTGACTTTGATTTCGCTTCCATTTTTATTTTAGGAATTACTTACTAAACTTTAAAGGAATGGGAACTAGAATACCAAATTATGAAGGTAATTGAGACTTTCGTTTCATCCAAACAGCATTATTCCAAAAGTCTCCTAAAAATTGGGGAGGTAAATTACATACTTTCCCTTGAATATTAGCGCGAATCTTCCAAAGAATAAAGCCAATAAGTGCTACGAAATCTGTTAAGGCTGCATAAACTAAACCATAGTTTTTTATAAAAAAACGTTGCCGAGAATCAAACCAATATTGAGGGCGACGTTTTGGCGGTATTTTAGTATTAGTTACCCCTGAACTTTGACCAACAAAATGAATAACTCGACTGTCGGGAACATACCAACAAAGCCATCCTGCTTTATTCGCTTTTAAACAAAAATCAACTTCTTCAAAATACATAAAATACTCTTCATCTAATAATCCAATGGCTTCAAAAACTTCCCGACGAATAATCATACTTGCTCCTGCTACCCAATCCGTTTGACAAAGATTTTCAGGAACTGGAGGAGCCACTATCCAACGTTTTAATAGCTTTGAAACAATACCTAATCTTAAAGCATTATCAAACTCGCTAAAGATAGAAGGAAAGCGAAAAGCTGAACGTTGAGGTGTTCCATCTGGTTCTTCTAAACGACTTCCTGCAATACCAATTTCAGGATGATTATTCATAAAATTGATTAATGTTTTTATAGCACCAAAATGAATTACTGTATCTGGATTAAGTAAGAGAAAATAGGCAGGAGGATTTTGACCGTTTAAAACAGGACGAATGGCTAAATTATTACCAAAGGAAAATCCTCCATTTTTATTGGAAGGAATTAGAGAAACCCAAGAAGAGAAACGTTCTTTTTTAATAGTGTCTTGAATTTTTTCAACTGAACCATCTTGAGAATCGTTATCCACTACTGCAACCTTAAGATCAGGAATTAAAGGAATTTCCTGGGTTAGAGATTTTAAACAATCAATAGTTAATTCGGGTGTTTTATAGTTGACAATAACTATGAAAATTGTAGAAACTGATAAAAGTTGCTTAGATGTCATAATTAATAGTGTAAAAAATTTTATTTTAACATTTTTAATAACTAATTACCTGAAATTTTAACACGAAGGTTTAGTATTGTCTCTATCCTAATACAACTCGTATTTAAGTAAAGTACAAAGTAAAGAGCCATTGTACAGAGGAATACGTCCTGATGTTCTTAAGCCAATTTTTTTGGTTAGTTCCTTATTGCCACTTAAAACATAAGCTGTCCACCCTTTAAAACGCTGTTTAAATACATCCCCTAATTGTTTGTATAAACTACCTAATTCTTGAGCATTACCTAACCGTTTACCATAGGGAGGATTACAAATAATAATACCATGATCGGTAGGTGCTTCAACATTTTCTAAAGCAACTTGAGTGATTTTGAGCTGATGATCAAGATCACTTCTTTTTGCGTTGATTATTGCTTGCTGTACCATCTCAAAGTCTTCATCACTGCCAAAAATAGGTGCATCAAGTTCATGTTTTTGTTGCTGAATCGCATCCTCTATTATCTCATCACATAAAGCTGCATCGAAGTCTGGCCACTGTTCAAAATTAAAACTATTTCTTGATAACCCTGGGGCAATATTTAAGCTTTTAAACGCAGCTTCAATGGGTAATATTCCTGACCCACACATGGGATCTAAAAAAGGAATATCAGGTGTCCAGTTTGCCATTTCTAATAGTGCAGCAGCTAAGCTTTCTTTTAGGGGTGCAACTCCCATTGCTGGCCGATATCCTCTTCGGTGTAAACTATCTCCTGAACTGTCTAAACTAATAATACATTCATCTTCATAAATATGAGCATTAATTAAAATATCAGGGTTTTTGACATCAATATTTGAGCGTCTATTGTAGCGATCTCGTTGTTGATCAACAATAGCATTTTTTATCTGTAATGCTGTAAAATGAGTATGATTTAATTGTTGATTTTTTCCTGTGCAATTAACGGCAAAGGTTTGGTCAATTTCTATGTAGTCAGACCAATCTATTTTTTTGACATTTTTATATAATTCTTCTGCATTTTTACTATTAATAGTATGAATAGGCACTAAAATTCGGAAGATAATTCTTGACCAGATATTAACTTTATATAATAAGGCTTTATCTCCTTCAAAATAAACCCCAGTAAAGTCAGGATTAACATTTTCTGCTCCTAAGTTTTCTAATTCTTTAGCAGCAATTTCTTCTAAACCTCTGGCAACGGTTGCAAAATATTGATTAGTCATTAATAATAATAATTGTTGTAATTTTTTTGTTAGACTGAAGATCAGTTAGTCCACCTCTTTGTATTATTCTGAGGAAATTATTTCTTTCAATGTTTCCTAACTCCGATCTCAAGTTTTTTAATTATCTTCACTACCTCGAATTAAATAGCGAACCTCCTCTAATAAAACATTAAACCTCTGATCATTTTCTTCTTGACGTTGCTTAATCAATTCCATATCTCGCTGACTTTGAGCAGCCAACTGTAATAATGCTTGAGTCGTCACCCTTAAACCATCAACACTGTCTTTTATCTCACTGACACTAGAAGCCAACTCATCAAGCATTTCATCAGTCCAACGTTGTACTGTCATTAACGTATTCCCATCAACTAATTACTATTATTTTATAATAAAATAAGGCGATCGCCTTTATAAGTTGGGTTGAGCTATACTTATTTTTAATTTACAATTAGTCTTTTTAAACAGTAAAGATCGTCGTAGGTTGGGTTAAGCCCTATTGATTGATAATCTATATATTAACCTTTTTAAACGGCGAAACCCAACACTAAACTATTATTATTAATGTTATTGTTTGGTTTCATTCCTCAAACCAACCTACTCGAAAACTATTTTAGCACATTATTTCAATTAAAAAATAAACTCTTTCTAATTATTTTTATTTTCAGAAGTTTTCTGTCTCGCTTGTATTTGTTCAATTAAGATATAAAGTTCATCTAAAAATTCATTTCCTAAATTAACTAATCTTTGTTTATCTTGACGAGTATATTCTTTTAACCAAGTAGTAAAAAATTCTGATCCTGAATAAGTTTCTATCATTCTTTGGTAGTGTATCATAAGTAGTGAAAGTCAAATTTTTTCCTAAGTTTCTATTAGAATAAGAAAACAAAGCACAAGAGGTTTTCAAATCTGACATCATTTTCTATAGTTAAGGCAGTATTTTTAGTCAGTGACGCTCAAAAATTAGCGATGGATAAAGAGTCTTTCTTCTCTTCTCGTCCCCCCTGTCCTTATTGCGGTTCCCATCAAATTTTGAAAAATGGAAGCACACATCATAAAAAACCAAAGTTTTTATGTAAAGAGTATGGAAAATTTTATACAGACTTATGGGAATCATATTGTGGTGTAATTCCTCAAGAGCGTCATTATCCTAGTACAAAGAAAAGTGGTGAGACAACTAGGATTGAACAAGGAAACGCGTCGAGGTTCCCTCGACAAGCGCAAGTCTTGTTTGAAAGGTTAAATAACACCTTAAGGCATCGTTGTTCTCGTCTAGTTAGAAAAAACCTAGCGTTTTCTAAAAACTTTTTCAATCATGAAGGAGCAATTTTATATTTCATTCACCATTATAATGAGGAAATACTATCAACTTAGATTGATTTTCACTACTTAAATTACACTACCCTTTTTTGTTCTTATTTATAAAATAATGGCCAAAATTCTTCTATCCATATTTTTCTTATTTTACTAATTACAAATAACAGTCCCCAAAGACCTAATAAAACTAGGACAGCTAGTAAAATAGAGTTAATAAGTGGAGATAACCATGTTGGTTCTTGCCCTTCAAAAAAGATATTGGATATTAGTTTTTTAAACTCTTCACCTATCTGAGAAAAATCTAAAGGACTGAATTTCATATTATTTTTTCTCCCTGTGTACTTAATATACTTGACATCTTTATTTAAAAATAAAAATAGACATCAGGTAATTAGTTATTTTGATCTTAAATAAAGACTACAATAAGATAATTGATTTGAAATTAAGAAAATATGATAATTTGTAACAATTACCATAACTTTATACAGTTTTGTTGAACTTACAAGCAATTTTTGGGAACCCTTAAAATAGTAGGAGCAAATAATGATTAATCATGTTACAAAAAACAACAAAATTATTCTTGACAACGGTTGCAGCGATCGCTACTATAAACACCATCGAAACCCCACAAATACCCAATACTACTAATAGTTGGTTAACGGTACAAACAGAAGTACAAGCAAGAAGCAGTGGGGGACGCAGTGGAGGAGGATCTTTTAGTCGTGGTTCCTCTCGTTCTAGTGGACGTTCTTCCTCTGGAAGTTCTCGTAGTTCATCGGGATCACCATCAAGAGGAAGTTCTTCAAATCGGAGTCGTTCCTATAATAATTCTCCTAGTTATAATAATAATAATTCCCGTGATTATTCTGATTCTAGACCTTATCACAGCAGTAGAAGCAGTTATAATCATGGTGGACAATGGGCTAATCTTCTAATCTTATTAATCTTTTTCGGAATTGGAGGGATTATTATTTATACAGTCGTTTCTTATGGTTTAAAATCTGCATTAGGTGGTCATAGTCAAAGTAGTAATTCTCGTGCTTATCATCGAGAAAGAGATAATGATATTGTTACCATTTCTCAGCTACAAATTGCTTTATTAGCATCAGCAACCGATGTACAATCAGGGTTAACAGAACTAAGTTTAAAAGTGGATACCAGTACAGAAGAGGGATTAAGAGAATTACTACAGGAATCTATTTTGATTTTACTGAGAAATTCTGAGTATTGGACTCATCATATTCATAGTTCTCAAAAAATTCATATTGATCAAGCGGAATCTAAATTTGATAGTTTATCTTTAGAAGAAAGAAGTAAGTTAAGTTCAGAAACGTTATCGAATATAGAAGGAAATATTAGACAAAAATCTGTTGTTTATTCTGACGATGAACCAGCGACATACATTGTGGTCAGTTTATTATTAGGAACGGCACATGATAAGCCATTATTTGACGATATTAGAACCCCAGATGACTTAAAAGAAGCCTTAAATAATTTAGGATCAATGCCTTCCGATTATTTATTCAAATTTGAACTAATTTGGAGTCCACAAACAGAAAATGATAGTTTAACTTACGATGAATTCATAACAGAATATACAAATATGGTAGAATTAGTTTAGGTAAAAATTATCCTATAAAATCTCTATTAATGAGTTTGTAGTCAAGTTTTTACTACAAACTTTCTTATTTTTTTGCTAAAAAAAATTCATGAACCAATCTCTATCAAATAGTTTTCGAGGTTCCCTATTAGGGTTAAAAGTAGCTAATCTTATTAACTCTGAAAAACAAACATTATTGAATTGGGAAATAATCAATCAAAAAGTCATCATAGATTTAATTAAAAGTGAAACAATATCAAGAGAAACTTGTGAGAAAATCACTTTTATTTGCAAAAAATCATCCATTAGTTCAGGGGAATTTATCTTAGTTATTTTACCCCTTATTCTCTTTTTCCACGAAACAGAAGCTTTATTGCACGAACAACTAGAAAAAATCAAAAAATATAATAATATAACTCAAGAAACCATAGAAGATATTATGATTTTTAGAAAAATTACAAACTTAATTTTAAACCAAGAAAAACCACCCTTAAATCATCTTTTAACTGTCTCTCCCTTACTAAAAAAAGTAGAGACATTTCTAGATAATCAAACGACCTTAACTGAACTAAAGAAACAGTTTCGACCACAAACAGCCTTAGATAGTAACTATCTATTGTTATCGTTATATTGTTTTTGTCGAACTACAGACAACTTTAAATTAAGTATTTTACAAGCATCTCAATTCAACTATCCCGTTATTCTTGGGATTACAGCAGTCCTATCCGGCGCTTATAATGGGTATTCTGGCATTCCTGTATCTTGGCGTTTAAATATCAGTTTAAAAGATCAAGAAAACTCACTCTATCAACAAATTAGTCAATTATGGGCAAAATGGGCTGGTGTTGATGAACCTTTAAAGATCATTGGATCAATAGAAACCCAAGTCATCACGAGTCCGAAGTTCGGTGTTAATAAACCCTAAAAGGTGTAAGAGTTAAAACCCTTAATTTTCTGGGATTTAAGTCCTTCAAGGTCAATAACCGTCACAGTTTACGAAAACAATGAACATTTTTCGTTAGAATATGGACTAAACAAGATTAACAAAGACAGGGGATTAAAAACTATCGTCCCCTGTTCTTAGTAGTAAAAAACAACATTAAATTAACCCTTGAATTATGGCAAAAAATTATTGGATAGACAACGACGACCCAGACAACTTAGACCCCATCAGTTCTTTATTATCTGAATGGTCTGACCCCGAAGACGAAGAAGAAGAGTTTAGAAGCGACTTTTTCCAAGGATTATCAGGACGACGCAAAAAAGCGGCCTTTCTTTTGATGGCTATTTGGGGTATTGTGATCATGCTTCATTTAGTGGCCTGGGGAACATGGGTGATTGTTGCCTTAACCACTGTTTTTACTTTACAAGCGTTTCGTCTCATTTTTGCCCAACCTAACCCTATTCCCGAACCCTTATCAGAAGAAGATCTAAAACAAGCTCCTTCTGTGTCCTTATTAGTGGCAGCGAAAAACGAAGAGGCGGTTATTGGTAAATTAGTACAGCAATTATGCAGTTTAGACTATCCCACTGAAAAATATGATCTTTGGATTGTAGATGATCATAGTACAGATAAAACCCCTGAAATTCTTGATCGCTTAAGCAAAGAATATCCCCAACTCAACGTTATTCGTCGTCCAGCAGGAGCCCAAGGAGGTAAGTCCGGGGCTTTAAATGGTGTGTTTCCCAAAACCCAAGGAGACATTATTGCCGTGTTTGATGCGGATGCGAAAGTAACGCCAGACCTATTAAAGCGAGTTGTCCCATTATTTGATCAAAAAGATATCGGGGCCGTCCAAGTCAGAAAACAGATTGCCAACGAATCCTTAAACTTCTGGACCAAAGGACAGGCAGCAGAAATGGCTTTAGACAGCTTTTTTCAGCAAAAACGTATTGCTATAGGTGGCATTGGAGAATTACGGGGTAACGGGCAATTTGTGCGCCGTACTGCCTTAATTAATTGTGGAGGATGGAATGAACAAACCATTACCGATGATTTAGATTTAACCATGCGGTTACATTTAGCTAATTGGAAAATTGGCTTTTTAAATCATCCGGCGGTTGAAGAAGAAGGGGTTACCTCCGCTAAATCCTTATGGCATCAACGTAACCGTTGGGCCGAAGGAGGTTATCAACGCTATTTAGATTATTGGCGGTTTATTGTCAATCAGCCAATGGGGTTAGGGAAAAAATTTGATCTCATCTCCTTTATTTTGATGCAGTATCTTCTCCCAACGGCGGCCATTCCTGATCTGATGATCACTGTAACTCGCCATCGTTTACCTTTGTTAGGCCCATTGACTGGGTTAATGTTATCTCTATCGTTTTGGGGAATGTTTACTGGTTTACGTCGTATCCACAATGAAGACAAGTTAGGGTTTTTGGATATCTTTCGTTTAGCATGGCAAACTCTACGGGGAACAGTGTATATGATGCACTGGTTAATCATTATGCCCTGTGTTACTGCGCGGATGTCCGTTCGTCCTAAACGCTTAAAATGGGTTAAAACTGTCCATCAAGGAACTCCCGAAGAGAGTTTTCAGGCGTAGTTACCTAAGTTCAGTTATAAACACAGTGACCGATTATCAGTTATCGGTCACTAATAACTGCTTTCAACTAGAGCATCTTTTTCTCCAACAACACAGCCTGACTATCGTGTAATTCAAACGCCTTTAAATCATCAATTTTGAGACCTGGAGAAGCGATCGCAATTTGCCATTGATCGAGATCAAGGTCTAACCATTCCCCGATTTTAACGGTCATGGGTTCCCCTCTCATGTGAGTGATCATAGCAACGCCATAGGGTTCAGTTTCGCTATCTTCTTCAACCGTGGTATAACGGACTCCATAAAATAGGGTTTTTTCCGGGTCTTGAATTTGGTTAAAGCGATCGCTTTCTTTTAAATTACGTTGTAACCAAGGATTAGCTTGACGAAAACGCCTCAATGCTAAATTATAGGCTACCTGGTCAGCGTTAAGGGTTTCTTGGTGTAACCAGACATTGCTGAGTTCGTGAGCATCTTCCATAAAAGCTTTAGCAAATTCTTTTAATTTAGCGACAGATAATTCAGTGAGGACTTGAGATTTATCTGGACCATTGAGCTTTTGTAATTCTGCTGCGGATTTTCGGACTTTTGCCTCATTTTTTGCCTCTTCTGACTCCCCATCATGACCTAAATGACGTTGACAAATATGAGCAACTTCATCTAAATCATAGTTACTTTCAGCCAGCGCATCCACTAACGCAGTGACAAACTGCCTTAACTCCCCAAGTTTAGTAAATCCCATGGCCTTGATTCTGGGAAAAACATCAGGATAGTTATAAGTTTCAGGGATGATTTGCCAATCGAGAAATCCTCCTGCTTCTTCAGATACCACTTTCACTCCATAACGATCATCTGTATTACGTAAAAATCCCCAAGGGGCCCGCATGGTACAGTTAATAAAGTCCATCGGAAGGCCAGGGCTAAATCCGTAGGTTAATAAACCGATAGAGGGGTTATCGTAGGCGTTATTTAAGACTTCTGGTAAGGTTTTTCCTAAGTTCCAGTTAATATCTAGGTTGGGATCAACTTGGGTTCCACGGCGAAGGGTATCATGATTTCCACAACCCGTAATCCAATTTTCTCCTAACTGCATCACTTCGCAAACCCGTCGCCATTTTCTTTCCCAAAAGCTTTTGAGACAGGGAGTATTGTGAGCAAAAATCAAAGGACCCCACTGAAAGGCTCTGGGATTAAAATCAATAATATTGCGATAGGTTGACATCTCTTCCCATCCTTCTGTCGGCCAGGGACGGCCATCTTCAAAAATAGCAAAAAGATGACGTTTACTTAGGCCAATTTCTTGAATGATATTGCCCATTTCTTGTAGGTATTGATCATCATATTCCACCTCTCCAGAAATAGGGTTAAAAAATTTAAAATCTTGGGCTCCATCAACTCGGATTCCATCGACCCCGGTGTTATTTTTTCGTCGCTGCATTTCTAATAATATAGCTCGAACTACAGGGTTTTGATGGTTAACATCTTGACCATACATATTTGGCCCTTTCATAAACCGACCATTGAGTAGGTCTAACCCTTGGTTATCAGCATGACCATAGACCAGATCATAAATAACTTTAATCGGTCCTGTGGGAAAATTATGAAGGGTTTCGATAAATTCTATAACCTCGTCTGGTCGGAGGGTTCTTAATACCGACGGATTGGTAGCTGAACTGCCAAAAATGACGATATCATAACCCCAATTTTGGGTATCAGGTTTTTTGAGGGTAATTTTAATATTACCAGGTTCGTGTTCAATTCCTTCAGATTCAGCATCCATTTCATCTAAATCTTTATCATCGATCATAAAAAATCCATGACCTAATTCGTGTTTTCCTCTATATTCTACTGTCGGTTCAACAGGTAATAATTGTACGGCATCATAACCAATATAATTTTGTTCTGCAGGAGTCAATTTTTCTTTTTGAACCAGTTTTTTACCGATACGCTGATACAGTTCTGTTAGTCCGGCTAAGCTTCCATCCGGGGAAGCGGTATTAACATGAAGTTGTAAGATATTATGGGGAGGATGAACATAGACAATTTCATCGGAGTTTTCTTCTGATTTATCTCTTAAAAAATAAGCCATATCTTGACGATTTGCTTGTAAAGAATGAAGATTATACACTTCAGCAGGAGCATAAACTCCGTAAGGAAGAGAATAAGCTAAACAATCACCAATGGCTTTAACTTCATTGGTTTCCCAATCCAGGTATCGTAACCAATAAAATGAACCGAAACTTTCCTTTGTTCCTGCTTTTAAACCAGCAATAACACCCCAAAAATATTCTCCTCTTTTCTCCAATTGTACATAATCTCTACGAAAAACCACTCTTTGAGTTGGCAAGGTAGGATCAATATCTTTTTTAGGGGTAAAAACTTCTAAGTAAATATTTTTAGGTTGTATGATATCTGATTCTAATTCTGGTGTCCAAAAACCAATTTCTGTTAACCCATCTTCAGGACGATAATGGGCTCCTAAACGAGTGGCTACCTTTTGAGCTTTCTCAAAAACAGTGTGATCAGAGTGTTCTATCTGTTCCACCCATTCAATTAATTTATGGGTTTCCTCTTCTAGCAGTTGTATTTTAAGTTTCGTTGTCACCATTTGTGTATATAATCAGTTTTTTCTATTTCCGATAAATTATAAACTCTATCTCTCTAGGATGGAAGGGACACCTTGAAGATAAAGGATCAAGGTAAGGATAGATTTAACCAGTAATACCACTTATCAGATATGAATTTTAATAATGAATAATTAATGATTATTCGTTATTAATTAAGGAATTTTTTTTACTAATCTATTAGAAACTCACGGAGAATCGTGATAAAACTAATAAGGTGAAACAAATAATCAAATAGATGGTTGTGTATGATAGCAATTTTTAAAAGAGTTAGAACAGTAAAAATTCAACGGCAGATAATTCTAGGTCAATGAACAATGCTATAAAATACGCCCTAGTCCATGAATGGTTGACCCCCAAAGCCACAGGAGGCTCAGAATTAGTCGTTGAAGAGATTCTAAAGCATATTAAAGCCGATGTTTATGCTCTAATTGATTTCGAGTCGACTAACCCTGACAGTTATCTCTATGGCCGTAGGATTGGTCATACCTTCTTACAAAATTTTCCCTTAGCTCGCAATGGTGTACAAAAATATTTACCTTTTCTCCCCTTAGCTATCGAACAGTTGGATTTACGAGATTATGACGTTATTCTCTCGTCTTCCCATGCGGTGGCTAAAGGGGTGTTAACCAGTCCTCAACAAGTTCATATTTGTTATTGTCATACCCCCATGCGTTACGCTTGGGATTTAACCTTTGACTATCTTAATCATTCCTCAGTCGGTCAAGGAATTCCTGGAATTCTAACCCGTTACTTGTTGCATCGTCTCAGACAATGGGATGTGATTTCGGCCAATCGCGTTGACTACTTTATCGCCAACTCCCATCATACCGCTCGTCGCATTTGGCGTTGTTATCGACGAGAGGCTAAAGTTATCTATCCCCCTGTAAATCTAGATAGATTTTCCTTTAACTCCCAGAAACAAGACTTTTACCTCACCGTTTCGAGATTGGTCAGTTATAAAAAAATTGCCTTAATTGTGCGAGCTTTTAATCAATTAGGTTATCCTTTAATTATTATTGGTGATGGGCCTGATCTGCCGAAAATTCGTCAAATGGCACAATCAAATATCAAAGTCCTAGGAGCGCAAAAAAATAAAGTGGTAGAGCAATACATGACTCAAGCCAAAGCATTTGTCTATGCTGCCTGTGAAGACTTTGGTATCGCCTTGGTAGAAGCCCAAGCCTGTGGAACCCCAATCATTGCTTACGGAGGTGGTGGTGCGTTAGAAACGGTAATAGATATTCGTCAAAATATAGATAAAGGGACGGGAATGTTCTTTTTCCCTCAAACCCACGAAGCTCTGGTAGAAACTGTTGAAACTTTCTGTCAGTTTCAGCATCAGATTAATCCAGAGAGTTGCCGTCACCAAGCGGCAAAGTTTACTCCAAAAGTCTTTGAAACGTCTTATTTGACGTTCTTAGAACAGTGTTATCAAGACTTTACTCAAAAAGCGTGATAACCAATTTTCGATTACTGTGATCTCAAATTGCTATGATTTGTTTCATTGGCCTGAGAAGATCACAATTAGTGTGGTGTGATGTGATGTGAAGGAGTAAGATGACTGCTAATAGCCAATTTATTGCTGTCAAAGCAATACAAGCTTTGACGAGAAGAGGTTTACCAGCCTCAGTGTCCCAAAGAATTTATCAAAAACCTCGTTCTCGAGGGATACTCAACGATCAAGTTGTTAAGAGAACTTTTGATATCGTCTTTTCCCTATCTGTGCTGATTATTTTTTCCCCTCTTTATCTATTGTTGGGATTATTAATCGCTATGAGTTCCCCTGGTCCAATTTTTTATTGCCAAGAGAGAGCGGGAAAAAATTTCAAAAAGTTTAAATGTATTAAATTCCGAACCATGGTGCAGAACGCAGATCAAGTTCTAGAAACAATGATGGCCAACTGCCCAGAAATGCGGGCTGAGTTTGAAGATAATTTCAAACTCAGAGAAGATCCACGCATTACTTGGATTGGTAAATTCCTTCGTTTGACCAGTTTAGACGAATTTCCGCAATTTTGGAATGTTCTCAAAGGGGATATGAGTGTGGTGGGTCCTAGACCCCTAGTTCCTGAAGAATTGTGTAAATACGGTAGTAAAATTGAAAAAGTTTTGACCATTCGCCCCGGAATTACAGGATTATGGCAAGTGTCAGGACGAAATGATATTCCCTATCCCCAACGAGTTCAAATTGATGTTTACTACGTCAATTACCGTAATTGGTTAATGGACATCTGGATCATTTTCAAAACCATCGGAGTGATCCTCTTCCCCAAAAATAATGGTGCTTATTAAGCATTACATTAAAATAAGTTTATAGCCTCACTTACAAGCTTTCTCTACTACAGGGAAAGCTTTACTTTTTTGGTGAGTGGGAAGGGTAATACCAGATTCGGTTTAGATAACCCGCTTATCTAACAAGTGTGGTTTGGCAAGAAAAAGATTTAGTATAACAACATTTTTTAATTCGATAGAGAAATTGAATCGCAGTGAAACAAGGAGACAAGGAAGACTTTGATGGAAAAAATCTCCAGTGTCTTCCTCCTCTTCCAAGTCTTCCCTCTCTCCTGAAACTAGAAATATTCGCTACTCAACTGGGAAACGCCATGAGAAGGGTGGGCAGAGCTTGTCATTGTGAAGTAAAGTATGTTATTAAGACTCAAGCTGATCACAAAACTTAATTTAAGTTTCCCTCATATTTTAGGATAACTAAGCGATGACTCAAACAAAACGCGCTCTAATCACTGGAATTACTGGACAAGACGGTTCTTATCTCAGTGAGTTGTTATTAGAAAAAGGTTATGAAGTTCATGGTATTATCCGTCGAACCTCAACATTCAATACCGATCGCATTGATCATATGTATGTTGATCCTCACCAAACCGAGGCTAAGTTATTTCTACACTACGGAGACTTAACCGATGGTACAACCCTTAGACGGATTTTAGAAGAAGTCAAACCCTTTGAAATTTATAATTTAGGCGCGCAATCCCATGTTAGGGTCAGTTTTGATTCTCCAGAATACACAGTGGATTCTGTGGGAATGGGAACCCTACGCCTATTAGAAGCTATCCGAGACTATCAACAACGCACAGGGATTGAGGTCCGTTTCTATCAAGCCGGATCATCAGAAATGTTCGGTAAAGTTCAAGATATCCCCCAAAAAGAAACCACTCCCTTTTACCCCCGTAGTCCCTACGCTTGTGCCAAAGTTTACGCCCACTGGCAAACCCTAAATTATCGGGAATCTTACGATTTATTTGCATGTAACGGTATTTTGTTTAACCACGAATCTCCCCGTCGTGGAGAAACTTTTGTCACTCGGAAAATTACCAGAGCGATCTCTCGCATCGTTGCAGGAACTCAGAAAAAATTATATTTAGGGAACCTAGACTCAAAACGGGACTGGGGCTATGCTAAAGACTATGTTAGAGCCATGTGGTTGATGCTACAACAAGAGAAACCTGATGATTATGTCGTAGCCACTGGAGAAACTCATTCGGTTAAAGAATTTCTGCAAATCGCTTTCAAATACGTCAACTTGAATTGGGAAGATTATGTAGACTTCGATAAGCGTTATTTACGACCAGCAGAAGTGGATTTACTAATTGGTGACCCTACAAAAGCCAAAACTCAATTAGGTTGGGAACCCTCTGTTACTTTTGAGCAGTTAGTACATTTGATGGTAGAAGCAGACTTGGCTGCTTTGGGTCTCTCTTCTCCTAATGAAACATCTAATGACAAAGTGTTACTCTTCAAGGATAATGCTTATGTGCGCCAACCGATGAGTGTCATGGTGGACTAATGTCGGCAATCAGTTGTTTAATAATTAGGGGTTAAGTACAGACTCAACAACTAATTATAGGCAACTGTTCACCGCCTTCAGGGATCAAGGGAGTAAATAAACACAATGCTAGATTTAACTAATAAAAAAATTTTGGTAACCGGTGGGGCTGGTTTTCTTGGTAAGCAAGTGGTTAATGAGTTGGTGTCTGCCGGCGCACAACCCGAAAAAATTACCATTCCTCGATCTCGTGACTGCGATTTACGAAAACTCGATCACTGCCAACGGGCAGTTGAACAACAAGATATTGTTATCCATTTGGCTGCTCATGTGGGAGGAATTGGCTTAAACCAGGAAAAACCAGCCGAATTGTTTTATGATAACTTAATGATGGGCGCACAGTTAATTCATGCTGCCTATGAAGCAGGGGTTGAAAAGTTTTCTTGTGTGGGAACCATTTGCGCCTATCCTAAGTTTACTCCTGTCCCTTTCAAAGAAGATGATCTCTGGAATGGTTATCCTGAAGAAACGAATGCACCGTATGGTATCGCTAAAAAGGCGTTATTAGTTCAATTAGAATCCTATCGTCAACAATATGGGTTTAACGGCGTTTATTTACTGCCGGTTAATTTATACGGGCCAGAAGATAATTTTAATCCTCAAAGTTCCCATGTCATTCCTGCTTTAATTCGTAAGGTTTATGAAGCACAAAAAGAAGAAAAAAAAGAGCTTTTTGTCTGGGGGGATGGTTCTCCAACGAGAGAGTTTTTATACTCTACCGATGCAGCAAGAGGCATTGTTATGGCTACTCAATTATACAATGATCCAGAGCCTGTAAATTTGGGAACAAATCAAGAAGTTTCGATTAAATATTTAGCTGAATTAATTTGTGAGTTAATGGAGTTTGAAGGAGAAATTGTTTGGCAAACCGATAAACCGAATGGCCAACCCCGTCGCTGTTTAGATACACGACGGGCTAAGGAAAAGTTTGGTTTTGTGGCTGAGATGGACTTTAAACAAGGATTAAAAAATACCATTGATTGGTATCGGAATCATGCAGAATAAAGTTTAACTCTATACAAAAACAAAAGTTAATACAATATTCGAGCGTTGGTGAATGCGTAATTTCAAAATTCGATAGCTGAAGTTTTTATTTGATAAAGATTTCAGTACCTTTTTCTATTTCGTTATTCTGAGATATATTAATAGTTTTTTGACTTAATCAAATATTGCAATACTATTTAATCATAACCAAAATTTTATATATGTCGGTGATTCAAAATACAGTGGTTGTCTAAAAGATAGTTCATTAATAGGAAAGGGTAGATACTTCTACTCCTGTTATACACACATAAGGAGAAAAAGGTTAGCTAAGTCTAATTCTTTTTTCTCTTTTTTTATGATAATAAATTCAAATCATAATCACCTTGTGATTTGAATTACAGTTAATTTAAAAATTTATTAATCTTTAATCATACAAGTCGTTATTGTGTTTGTAAATTTGTTATAAATGAAATCATATTGTAAAATTAAGTTAAGAATATTAACTTAGTTTTTTATTATATGCTATGGGACAAACATCTTTAAATCTAGTAGCGATCGCAGTTTTTGCTATGACTTTATCGGCGTTACTGAGTCCAGTGTTGAATATATCACCATTTATTCCTGCTGGAACCACCTTTATTATATTGGGACTTGCGACGGTTGATAGTTTCAGTTGGGGAGGAAAGGGATTAACTGTGTTTTTAGACCTATTTACTTCCTCTGAGAAGCGTCGACGTATCATTCATCATGAAGCAGGACATTTATTGGCAGCTTATTGTTTAGGAATTCCTGTTACTGGTTATACGTTAACCGCTTGGGAAACTTTAAAGCAAGGAGAACAAGCTGGTATCGGAGGGGTACAATTTGATTTTAGCCTTTTATCGGATGAGGAAAAAGTTAGTAAAAATCCTTTAATTCTTGAGCGAACCTTTACAGTTTTAATGGCTGGTATTGCTGCAGAAAATATGATTTATAGTCAAGCTGAAGGTGGACAAGAAGATAAAGAAAATTTACGAGAAATTATGAAAATTTTAGAAATTCCTTCCCATCTTTATCCTCAAAAAGAAAGTTGGGCATTATTACAAGCAAAAAATTTACTCCTTCGCCATGAAACTACTTATCAAGAATTAGTAAAAATAATGGAAAAACGCGCATCAGTCGAAGAATGTCAAAAGTTAATTCAACGTACTCTAATCAAGAATTAATCCTTTTTTTATTGAGTTTTTTTACAAAAAAATAAAATAACTTTTTAGAGATATTTAATATACACTCGATCACATCGAGGGGTTTCTACGCCACTACTCTGTTGATAATTATACGTCTCATAAAGCTTGATCGCTTCTGTGAGACAAGTAGCAGTTTCTATCCATATCTGTTGATATCCTTGATTAAGTATTTCCTGTTCTAAATTTTGTAATAAATACGTTCCTAACCCTTGTCCTCTCACTGATGGGATGAGATACATTTTCCGAATTTCTACGGCACGAACTCCTCGATTAATGGGATAATAACCAGCAGTCCCTACTATTTTATGATTTAATTCGACAACCCAAAATTGACCCCCTACATTTTGATAATATTGTTCAATTTTTACTACATCGAGATCAGCACCGTCGGGTTCAAAAGAGAGTCCATATTCATCTAAAACTAAAGCGATTAATTGACTGACATTTTCGCGATCGCACACTTGCCAATTTCTAATTAAAAAATTTTTATAAGTTCTCATTTTCATGATTTTTTTTTGTTTTTAACTTCTCCGATTAGCCGAACTGTTGCTAATGCTTTGACTGTAACTTTATACTTAACAAAATAACTGGAAAGAATGCCACTACAAATAATCATAATCAAGGTAACTCCCCACCCAATTGTCCAAAGACTAATGCTAAGCAAAAATTCTTCATGGGTTGCAGTACGAATAAACTGGGGGTTGATGTCAGTTGTCTTAAACGGTGACATTACTTTAAACCGATGAATAAGATTATATTTCTCATCGTAGGGGATTTTTAGTATTGAGCAATTAGAATTTAGAGTTTACCTAACGTCTCAAAGCAGTCTATTGATACAAACGATGAGGAATCCCTTCACAAATTTTTGTAAAATACGTTACAGTATAACCAGATAGAACCATCGTTTTTTTTTATTTTCTTTATTAATTTATCTGATAATTATTACTTAACAAAACTTTATCTCAAAAAGGATGAAAAATCCCCACCACATCAGATAAGTTAGTGAGTATCAAGAGAAAAAATCTAATTCCTAGTGTGAAGGAGACAGTCAAATGTTAAAAACATTCTATAGTTTAATCGCAAAAACTACTCTTTCCATTTTCAAAATTGTCTTTTTGTAATTAGATAGACAAAACATCTAAATAATTCTGGTAGCCTGATAAGCAGCCAGTCTTCTCAAACCCTTATGAGTTGATGGACGAGGCAACAGTCACTCTAATTAAATAGCAAGATTGAGTTTTGTCCTTTATTGATCTTTTTTCCGTTATTTGGTTATTGATTGGTATCCCCTAAGAAGGTTGAAAAATTATTAAGAGAATCTTAAAGATTTTCTAATTCAACTGACACCAAATCATCCATAATTCCTGATATAGCTGACCTCGTCTCCTCTCCAATTGTTCCCAAACTTGTTAAACCTGTTTTACTCCTCGGAATTATTAGCTTATGAATACGACACAAATGATGCAAACGCAATCAAACAATCAATTCAATCCCTCTCAAATCGAAGCAGGGGAACTCGAACAAACGGAAAATGAATTACAGTCTGTCGAAGTAGAAATTTCCTCTTTATCTGATGAGTTAGGTAATCAATATCCAGAGGGATATCGTAAAACAGTATCTGATGATACAGTTGGAGCATTTTTCAAAGAAATGTCTCGCTATCCGCTATTAAATGCCCAAGAAGAGGTGGAATTAGCCAATCATGTTCAATTTTTAGTTCAAGCAGAAGAAACCAGACAACAATTACGGGAAGAGTTACAACGTCCCCCAACTAAAGCAGAATGGGGTCAGGCCATGGGTTTTGAGACCCAAAAGCAATTTGAACATCGTTTGCATCGGGGACGAACGGCTAAACGGAAAATGATTCGTTCTAATTTGCGCTTGGTGGTATCGATCGCCAAACGTTATCTTAATCGCGGTGTTCCTTTCCTGGATTTAATTCAAGAAGGTGCGATCGGTTTAAATCGTGCGGCCGAAAAATTTGATCCCAACAAAGGATACAAATTTTCTACTTATGCTTATTGGTGGATTCGTCAAGCAATTACTCGAACTATTGCTAATGATGCGAGAACCATTCGTTTACCAATTCATGTTGTTGAAAAATTAAACAAACTTAAAAAAGCCCAACGGGTTCTAAAACAAAAGTTACAGCGTAATCCCAACGAAAAGGAATTAGCTGATGAGTTAGAAGTCAGTCCTTCTCAACTGCGTCAATTATTGCAACTCCGTCGACAATCTTTATCTTTAAATCATCGGGTTGGAAAAGGTGAAGACACCGAGTTAGTCGATTTACTCGAAGACCAAGAGTTACAACTTCCAGAAGAACTGATGAATGAAGGAATGTTGCGTTATGAAGTCTCAGCCGTTCTCAGCGATGTCTTAACCCAAAGAGAAAAGGATGTTATTTCTTTACGCTATGGGTTATGTACGGCTCAACCTCATACTTTAGAGGAAGTGGGAGGCATTTTTAACCTTTCCCGTGAAAGAGTGCGTCAAATTCAAAGTAAAGCGATGCGTAAGTTACGTCGACCTCAAGTGGCCCGTCGTCTGAAAGGATGGCTTCATTGAAAACACTAAATAGGTATGAGGTGGGACTTGAAGACTCACCAATCATACCTATTCTTATTGCAACTTTATGATGTTATCTTGTTCTTTTTCTTACCTAATTTTTGATGAATAACATAATATGGCTAGTGATTAATTATTTCTCACCAGCCATAGAATTATCTGTAATTTATTTTATTTTAGGGAGTTCGTATAATTAGAGATTGGTTAGCCAGGTTACTAAACCTTGTCCCGTTAAGCCTTCAAATGCTAATAACGAGATAAAACCAATCATAGCAAAACGACCATTGAGTTTTTCTGCATATTTATTAAATCCAAATTGTTTCTTTTGGTCAACATACATTTTAGGCTCGATAGCATAGTTATTTAAACGGCCTTGTTCTTCGGTTACATAACTGCGAGATGTCATAAATTTATTTTTTATTGAATGCCTACGTTAATAAATGTAACAGAATGTAACGAAGTGTTGCAAGGTCTTGACTTTTAAAAAAAGTAGTGTATTCCCAACCTACAATAATCAATCAACACTCAAAAGCAAGAAGATTACGAGGTTTCGCAGTTTTTTAAATAAATATGATAATGTAGGGCTAACCGCACAAACTTCTTTATTTTGTGAATTAACAGAGGTTTGTGAAAGTAATTATGGGTTAAAGCAATGGTAAAAACAGGCAAAAAAATGCTCATTCTTGCTGTATTAACTTGTTTAATATCACTAGGATTGTCAATACTCAGAATACAGCCACTTCATGGTCATGGTACCGATTTAGCCGTTGCTCACATTAACGTTGATCCTTTAATTACTCGCATTACATTGGCTGTACCCACTAATTTAATAGATTTTGCCGATAAAAATCATGATTATCAATTATCTGCTTCAGAAATTACTGATAATCAACAACAACTACAGAATTTTTTCACCAGTCATCTTCGTTTAAAGGATAGTCACGGACATTCAGCCACACTAACAGTAGAAGCCACGAATCAACAATTACTTCCAGGCAATTTTCCAGGTCAAAATACCCATAGCACCATTGGACTAATTTACACTTGGTTGCATCCAGTAGATAAAATAAAAATAGATTATGAATTATTAGATAATTCCCCTAATTCTCGCTGTCTAACTACTATTTTTCGCAACGGTCAAAAGGTCAATTATCTGTTTACCCCCTATCAACCTACCCTAGAAATAGACCTACTTAACACACCAGCTTACTTAGGAACGGGTTCTCTGGTGGCATTGTTTGGGGCTTTTGTTTGGGGTGCTGCTCATGCGTTATCCCCTGGACACGGAAAAACTTTGGTCGGAGCTTATTTAGTGGGAACGAAGGCTAAAGCAAAACACGCTCTATTTTTAGCCTTAACCACAACTGTCACTCATACTATAGGGGTGTTAATGTTAGGGTTTCTTATCTTGGTAGCTTCCCAGTATTTTTTACCGACGTTGTTTCTGCCTTGGTTGAGTTTGCTCTCAGGGTTAATGGTGGTTGCTTTGGGTTTTCAGCTATTAAAAAAGCGTCTGTTGCTTTATCCAACAACAAGTTTTCACACCCATGACCATTCCCATCATACTCACAATCATGATCATGTTCATCATACTCATGATCATTCCCATCATACTCATAGTCATCTCCCAGTAGATGGTGACACAGACTCTATCAGTTGGGGGAGTTTGTTGACTTTAGGTATTGCAGGAGGCTTAGTTCCTTGTCCCTCAGCCCTGGTTTTACTGTTTAGTACGGTTGCGTTAGGTCAAATTGGTTGGGGAATTTTGTTAGTTTTAATTTTCTGTTTGGGGTTAGCAGGAACCTTAACTGCTTTAGGGTTGCTACTAATCAATACTAAATCCCTATTTGAGCGTCTTCCTCATCAGATTAAAATGACAAAAATTTTATCAGTTGTCAGTGCTATGATTGTTTTTATCGTTGGTTGGGTGTTAACCTATCAAGCAGGAATGGATTTATTATTGCCCAGTGTAAGACTCTAGTTTAAGACTATTTTTCTAGAACCATAAACACAATTAACCGAAAATATCACTAATAGTTAAATTAATATCAGGAAAAGCTAAGGGAGAAATAGACTGAACATTTTTCTGTTTTTCGAGATAAGTTTTATCTTGAGTCTGTCGATACACTTCTAAAGTTTTATTGTTTAAATTAACTATCCAAACTTCATTAATATTACTTTCAGCATAAAGAGGTAACTTTATTTCTTGATCATACTTGATGGTACTATCAGCAACTTCAATGACGAGATAAATATCATCAGTTTCAGGAATTTTACTTTCATAAAAATCAGAACGCGGTTTTAAAAGAACAATATCAGGTTGAGGTTCCGAATAGTTATTTAATCTGATAGAATTTTGTACACTAATAATAGCTTTGTTTCCAAGTAATGGAGGAAATAAATTTGTTAAGCGGTTAACAGCAGCAGCGTGTTTTCTCCCAATAGCTGACATTGCAATAATTTCTCCTCTGATTAATTCCACCCTATCTTCTGGGGTTAAAATACCTGTTTCTGCCATTTTATAGTATTCATTAACATTAAATTTTCGAGTGATTACTTGCATAAACTCAACTTCCGTTTTTGTTAAATAATAAATGAAGTTAATTAAATTATTTATTAGTTTAACATTATGATGATAAGGAAATACTCCTAATCTTATTAAAAGCATTGTGTCAATATTTTCATTCTATTTTCTTCTCTAACTATCCTACTGAACAAAAGCAGTGTAAGATAAACCATTAACTTGCTTATCTCAACTATAAGACAGTTTTATAGGGCTAGTCATAGACTTAGTTCTATGAATCTGTTTTAATATAGGTAAGTAAATGTATGTAAAACTTATCATCGAAAAATACAAATGATTGAAGCCTTAAGTCAAACGATTTGGCTAGTTCCTTTGTACGCATTAATGGGAGCCATACTTGCAATACCTTGGTCCCCTGGAATTATTCGGGAAACAGGGCCCAGGCCATCAGGTTATGTTAATATCTTGATGACTTTCATCGCTTTGATTCACAGTTTGATTGTTTTAGTAGAAACTTGGGGGAAACCAGCAAGTTATTTATCTTTTTCTTGGCTTCATGCTGCTGATTTAAACATTAGTTTTGAGATTGAAATCTCTACCATTACCATTTCTGCATTAGTCTTAATTACTGCACTTAATCTATTAGCACAAATTTATGCCATTGGTTACATGGAAATGGACTGGGGATGGGCAAGATTTTACTCTTTGATTGCTCTTTTTGAAGCAGGAATGACAACGCTTGTTTTGTGTAACTCCCTATTTTTTAGTTATGTTGTCCTCGAAATTCTCACATTAGGGACTTACTTACTGATTGGTTTATGGTTCAATCAATCCTTAGTAGTAACTGGGGCTAGAGACGCTTTTTTAACTAAACGGGTAGGAGACTTAATTCTACTCATGGGAGTGGTTGCTTTGTTACCTTTAGCTGGAACTTGGAATTATAATGAGTTGGCTGTATGGGCGCAAACTACAACTATTAGCTCAACAACAGCCACATTACTTTGTTTAGCCCTTATTGCTGGCCCTTTGGGTAAATGCGCTCAATTTCCCTTACATTTATGGCTCGATGAAGCGATGGAAGGCCCGATGCCAGCGACTATTTTACGGAATACTATTGTGGTATCCACTGGTGCATGGGTATTAGTTAAGTTACAGCCTGTGTTAGCTTTGTCTGATGTAGCGTCTAATTTCATGATTGTGGTGGGTTCTCTTACCGCTATTGGTGCTAGTTTAATCGCCATGGCCCAAATTGATGTTAAACGATCGCTCTCTTATTCGGTGAGTGCATATATGGGTTTGGTCTTCATTGCCGTAGGAACCCAACAGGATGCAGTGGCGTTAAAATTGTTGTTTACCTATGCGATCGCCATGTCATTATTGGTGATGAGTGTGGGAGGTGTGGTATTAAACACCATTACCCAAGATTTAACCCAATACGGCGGTTTATGGTCTCGTCGTCCCCTTTCTGGTATATGTTTCCTAGTTGGTACAGCCTCTATGGTTGCTTTTCCACCGTTGGGTTGTTTTTGGACATTAACAGAGATGGCCGATAACCTTTGGTTGAGTTATCCTCAGTTAGTGCTGGTAATGTTGGTGGTCAATGGGTTAACGGCATTTAGTCTTACCCGTGAGTTTAGCCTGATTTTTGGTGGCAAAATCAAACAAATGACCGTGCGATCGCCAGAAGGGTTATGGGCGTTAGTTTTACCCATGATGTTTACGATGGGGTTTGCGTTGCACGTTCCCATTTTATTGCAACAATGGGGGTTGTTACCGATATGGCAAGCGTTAAATGTGACAGTAGCTGGATCATTAACCCTTACCAGTTTAATCGGTGTCGGAACTGCAGCTTATCTTTATCTCAATGATGATATTCCTAAACCTATTCAGTTACCTTCAAAAGCCTTACAAGACTTTTTTGCTTACGATCTTTATACGGAAAAATTTTATCGTAATACCATTGTTTTTGTGGTGGGTTTAGTTTCTCAAGTTATCTCTTGGTTTGATCGCTATTTAGTGGATGGAGTGATTAACTTAGTTGGATTAGCGACCATCTTTGGTGGAGAAACTTTAAAATACAATGCTTCTGGTCAAACTCAATTTTATTTTTTGTCAATTGTTTTAGGAGTTATCCTTTTTGTTGGCGTACTTTTTTCCAATTTCATTTTTTAATTATCTGAAAGTTACCTTATCATTGAATTAGGAGAAAACAATGCTAAGTTTTTTACTTTGCTTTCCCGTATTAGGAGCAATTCTTATCGGGTTAATACCAAGTAAATTAGACTCATCTCGCTTGCGCCAAATTACTGCAATTTTAGCTTTTATTATCTTCGGCGCGACGATTTGGTTATTAACGCAATTTAATTTGAGTGATCCAGGGTGGCAATTTTCTGAATATTTACCCTGGGCTGATTTTATTGGCTTAAGCTATAGTTTGGCGGTTGATGGCTTATCTTTACCTCTAATTGCCTTAAATAGTCTTTTGACAATTATTGCAATTTATAGTATAGGCGAAAATGTAGAACGACCTCGTTTATACTATGCCCTAACCCTATTAATTAACGCAGGAATTACAGGGGCGTTAGCATCACAAAACCTCTTATTATTCGTCATTTTTTACGAACTTGAATTAATCCCTTTCTATTTAATGATTGCTATTTGGGGAGGGGAAAAAAGAGGTTATGCGTCCACTAAATTTTTACTCTATACTGCCGTTTCTGGGCTGTTAGTTTTAGCAGCATTTTTAGGCATCGGTTTTCTCAATGGTGCCAGCAGTTTTGACTACGACATTATCACCACAGAAGGGTTAGCCTTAAACACCAAACTAATATTATTAACCGTATTATTAATTGGTTTTGGTATCAAAATTCCCTTAGTTCCTTTGCATACATGGCTTCCTGATGCTTACACAGAAGCATCTCCAGCAGTTACCATTCTATTAGGAGGAATTTTAGCAAAATTAGGAACCTATGGCTTAATTCGCTTTGGTTTACAGTTATTTCCCGATGCTTGGGCTATTGTTTCCCCAGGATTAGCTATTATTGGAACTGTGAGTGTGTTGTATGGAGCCTTAAGTGCGATCGCTCAAAAGGATATTAAACGCATGGTTGCCTACAGTTCCATTGGTCACATGGGTTATATTTTAGTTGCAGCAGCAGCCGGGACTCGATTAAGTACCCTTGGTGCAGTTGCCCAAATGATTAGTCATGGCTTAATTTTAGCCCTGTTATTCCATTTAGTGGGCATTGTAGAGCGCAAAGTAGGAACCCGTGACTTAGACGTACTCAACGGGTTAATGAACCCTATACGCGGTTTACCTCTCACCAGTGCTTTGTTAATCACTGCAGGAATGGCCAGTGCTGGAATTCCTGGTTTAGTGGGCTTTGCTGCTGAATTTATCGTATTTCAGGGCAGTTTTTCCACATTTCCTATTCCTACTTTACTCTGTATCGTCGCCTCTGGTTTAACTGCCGTTTACTTTGTGATTTTGTTAAATCGGACTTGTTTCGGCAAATTAGATAACGAAAAGAGTTACTATCCCCCCGTTTTACCCACTGAGACTATTCCTGCTCTCGTTCTCACCCTAATTATCCTAGTTCTCGGTGTACAACCCAACTGGTTACTAAAATGGATTGAACCGACAACAGATTTATTTGTCGTTAGAGTTCATCCCATAGAACAAGTTGCAGTGAACAATAAACTGAACTAACAACTGATAAAAACTTAAGATATATTATGACACAAGCAACCGTTAATACTACCGCAAAAATTCCCCCATCAACCCATCCCTTTGCTGATGTGATTCATCGCTTAGAAGCTGGGGGTTCAATGTTACCCGATACCCCAGAAAACCTAATGCAAATTATCGGCATTTATAAAGCTTATGCTGTGCCGATGGACTTTTATTGGCGTGATTTATTGTATATAGCTGAAAGAGTTTTTTTAGAACCCCTTCCTTTCTTTAAATATTTCCTACCCCAAGAATATTTAGACTTACACAATCATTATGCTGGTGACGATGCTGACTTAAGAGTTTGGCGAGGAATAGCAAGCGCACATCCTGAACTTTTAGAGTTTATGGAGAAGGGAAAAACTGGAAAAATGCCTAAGCTATTTCATCATCTTAACCACGATCGCATTAATATGGAATTTGCAGAAGCTTGTATGCGAGCCATGTATTGGCATGGTCGAGATATGGGGTTAGGTAAGTTTGATGCTTACTTAGATACTGATGAATATAAAGCTAATGCAGACAAAGCGATTAAAGCTTATTTCAAGAACAATCCTGCTATGTTAGGGTTATATAAACTATTTCCTGAGATGTTTATAGAACAAGTTAGACAGTTATCTTATTATTCTAACTTGGGACTGTTTTGGGAAGTGATGGCTCCTGTCTTTTTTGAGATGTCTGATATTTATGATGAGGGAGGATTTAAAGGGGTTCCTGATGCCATGAATTTTTTAATTAATGGTATTTTTGCTATTGCTGGCCGTCCGATTTATCATCATGTTTATATCGGGGATGAATGTTACGAAATCATTCCTAAATCTAAGGGGTTTATGTGGCTGTATGAAGCAGCTTTACCCTACGTTGAAGCGGTATTTTATCGTACTGCACCCTTTAGGGGAACTAAGTCTTATAACGCCCAAGCAAAACAAGTTCCAGACGATCAAAAAGACTTTCACTATGGCATTTTATACGCCGATGTTTTCCCTGTAGGAACGGCTGGTATTCCTCCCACATTATTAATGGATGATATGTATCACTTTTTACCTGATTATCTACAAGAATACTATCAAAAACATTGTCGTGGAGAAAAGGATGTATTGATTCAATTAGGGATTACATTTCAGCGTTCAATGTACAATGTTACCTCTGCGGTAATTCAAGCATTAAGAACTGCTTTACTCTATCCTTTAGATGATGAAAACCCGAAACATTTACTTAAAAATCGTCAATTTTTTGAATCACAAATGGATAGATTTTTACGTCCAGAAGCCCGTTTAAGAGATATCCAAAGCCCAGATTATCGTTAGAAAAATTATAGATGATTACAAAGAGTTGATAGAAATTAGATTAATTTCAATTGTAGCCATGAGTTTATTATTTTTTCTTTATTTGATAACATGGTTATAAATTGTAGGGTGGGCAATTCCCACCTTACAAAACAAGAAGACAAACGGAATAAGAATGAATCGCTTAAGATTTGAGTGGGATAATGAAAAGAACAAGCTAAAACAGAAAAAACATGGCATTTCTTTTGATGAAGCTAAATCTGTTTTCTATGATGATCAAGCCATACAGTTTTGGGATGATAATCATTCTAATCTAGAAGAACGATTCTTATTATTGGGTAGAAGTTCTAAAATGCGAATTTTACTTATCGTCCATTGTTATCGAGAACAAGAGTCAGTCATTAGAATTATTTCTGCTAGAAAAGCAACTAAAAATGAAAGTAAACAATATAGAGGATAAATTTATGGAACCTGAATATGATCTTTCTAAAATGAAAAATCGCCCTAATCCTTTTGCAAAACAATTAAAACAGCAAGTTACATTACCTTTAGGATTAGATGTTATTGAATATTTTGAAGAAAAAGCTAACGAAAAAGGTATTTCATATGAAGAGTTAATCAGTTTATACCTTCAAGATTGTGTAATTACTAAAAGAGAATTATCTTTTGAGTAAATCCTGATTGAGTTACATAATATTTAAAGTGTACCTCATCAGAGTCAGCAAGGTTATATTATTCACGACCCTAATTAATTGATAATAATACTTCTTCTTTCATAATTAATCTAAAAAGGGTAACTTTAGCTTAAATTCTTTTTTGAGTGATTTGTAGGGGTTTAACAGTGTTAAACCCTAATACTAATATTCTCATAAATTAAACCTGATTGCTATAGAATGCCAAAAAATCCCCCTTAACTCGCCTAAAATCAAGGAGGGATTAAATTATAATCAAAAGCAATTTAGCCTACTTTTGTTGTTTCTTTTTCGATAGAATTAGAGGGTTTTAGTTTGCGTTTTAGAGTTGCACCTGCACCAAGAATTCCAAGGGAAAGAAGACTTAGAGTTGAGGTAGGTTCAGGAATAGGTTC
>NZ_AAXW01000038.1 GCF_000169335.1 Crocosphaera chwakensis CCY0110 | reverse complement strand
AGGTATTGAAACTTCTATCCAAGGAATGTTAAGAAGTTCCAATCGTAACCCAGGAGAAAGAACAATTACAATTGAAACAATCCGATTTTTAAATCCAAATGTTGCCATTGTGGATACAAAATATGAAATTAAACTAGAGAGTAATCAAGTGAGAAATTTATGGAGTACCTTTATCGTTGTACAGCAAGAAGGTAACTGGAAAATTGCTGCGATTCGTAATATGTCGCCGGCTCAAAGATAATATTTTTATGGGATAATTACTCAATAATTTTTCTAGTTTTGGTTTAACTTTGTAGTAAAATAAATGAGTAGAGCAATGGCAGTCTGAAGAACCAAATTTATTAATAGGAATGCTTGAATTTTCTTCTTTTAAGAATAAATCAGACCATTGATGTTCTCGCTTAATGCTATCAGTTGTGTAACAAAATTCAATAGGTTCCAAATAAGGTCTAATATAATCTAAATGCCAATGATGACGTTTATTTATTTTTAAATGTCTTTCTATCCGTGATTGTAATCCACCCCTTCCAAAAGCACTACCAATATAACAGTAATAACCAGGAACAATTTGATAAATTCCTAGTTTTCCCACGGTAACTTGTGATAAAATTGAGCAGTAAAAAACTAAACAGTAAGTTCCTGTTTGAGAAGGTAAAGGTAAACATTTATCTTCGGATAATTGGACTACCATGATGATGAACTAAAGACCATTTTTGAGCCATTTTTCTAAAGCCATTGGTGGCTATTGATTGAGCTTCTAAACGCCTTCCATTATTGATTTGGGTTACCTTCTCAATGAGTATAATATAAGCTACTTCTTGACCCATATCAATATTAATAATTTCTGTGTCAATTTCTAAATAATCAGTATTTTTAAAAATAGTTTCCCAAGAAGAACGAATAGCATCCCATCCCTTAATAACATTACCTCCAGGATGGACACAGGTACTACTTGAACCCTGCCACCAAACTTGATTCATCACCTTTATATCTCTTTTTTCAAACCCTCGATAAAAAGCTTGATTGATAGCAATTAATTCCGATTTTTCATCAGTCGTCATAATATAGATAAAGAATAGAGTTACAATTATTATATATTAAGTTTTGGGACGGTTCATGAATCAATCAACCACGATTTATCCAGGAGAAGTTTTTGCCGATACAAAAACATTTGACACAGGAATTCGTCAATTAATCCCCCATTATGATTTAATGCTTGATACTCTTGTCGCTTGTGTTCCCATAGACACCCGTCATGTTTTAGACTTAGGTTGTGGAACTGGAGAACTTAGTCTTAAATTACTCAAACATTGTCCCGATGCCAAAATAGTCGCCCTTGATTATTCTCCGAGAATGATCAAAATGGCGCAATCTAAACTGGAAAAAACCCCATTTAGCGATCGCATTACTTTCATTGAAGCTGATTTTGGAGCATGGGCAAATGGAGAAATAAAAGAGAAAATCGGTAGTAATTTCAATGCTTGTGTTTCTTCTTTAGCCATTCATCATTTAACAGATGAAATGAAGTATAAATTATTAACTTGTGTGGCTAAAAATTTAACCAGTGGTGGCTGTTTTTGGAATGCCGATCCTATTTTACAAGAAGCATCACAATTACAAACAATTTATTCCAGGGTAAGAGAAGAATGGACAGCTAACCAAGGAACTACAATCGCAAAAGTTCGTTCTCAAATAGGCAATAGTCAACCAAAAGGTCATTCCGGACCGGATCGTTTAACGACCTTAAGAACCCATTTAACCATGCTGTCTTCAGTGGGATTTAAAACTGTCGACGTTCCTTGGCGATTTTTTGGATTAGCTGTTTTGGGTGGTTGGATTTGAATGAAGTCAGAAGTTAAATTTATTCTCTAGCTAATATTGAGAATTGGTATTAAGGACTTCTCCTGAAATTCTGTTAAAAAAAGAAAAAATCCTCCGAACTTTAATGATCGGAGGGATTCAAAAAACGGTATAAATGCAGTTAAATTTAGGCGTTATCACCAAACATTTGATTTTTAATCGCATCAAACTCGGCTAATAACTCTTTACGGTTCGATGCTTTCCAGAGATAACGCCAAACAAACCAAGCACTATAACCTAAGCCAACCATTTCTAATAGAGGGGCTAATAGGGGGATATCATCAACTGCGCCTAAAACAGCGACGATAATTTTGACAGTAATAATCGCTAAAAGTGACAGTCCTACAATGGTTAGGGGTTGTTTGTACTCACTAAAAAACTCTCCCAAATATTCGGGAACTTTAGCGAGGATCTGCATTACATAATCGAATGATTCTTGCCAGGGTTGATCTCCCATACCAGATGATTTAGTAAGGGTTCCGGGGGCTTCTGAACTCAAATCTTTGGGGGTGGTTTGTTCTTGAACTTTAGATTCCATATTGGCTTGATCCTTCTAAAAATCTCAGAATTGGATGTTTGAAACGCAACCAGACAATCAAACTATATAACAGACTGTCTAATTGTTGCTAATGTTATTAGACACCAATAAAATAAAAGGTATCTTCTTTCAGTTTAAAGCCCCAGGAAACACCCTAGGGCTACCCTGAGTCTCTAAGTCACACTCAAGGCAATAATGTTACATTAGTTAATGAAGTGTCACTAATTGAGGGGCTTGTTGAGAGGGTAGATTTAAGGACTCAGCAGAAGTACCACAATAGATTTCACAGGAATTATTAGGACTTTCAATTAATTTAACTTTTTCCAGTTGGGCCCCTAGTTTTTGAATTGGTTGTTCTAGAAGTTGGGCGATATAAAGAGCAATATTTTCGGCTGTAGGGACAACCTCAGCAAAGTAAGGCACATCTTTATTCAAAAAATTATGATCAAAAGGTTCCACGACATAATCATCTACAATAGTTTGCAGTTCCCCTAAATCAACGATCATGCCAGTATGGGGATCAATCTCTCCGCTAACAGACACCTCTAGGTGATAATTATGACCGTGGCCGTGGGTTCGGGCGCATTTACCATAAATTTTGGTGTTTTCTTCTAAACTGAGGTCTGGACGAGCAAGACGATGGGCTGCACTAAAATGGGTTTGAATGGTTAACGTCGCTTTCATGGCATTTCCTTGATATTCGGCCCAGAGTTGGGGATGTTCAAATAGTTGTATTTTTACGATGGGTAAATGGGGAGCTAACCGTTGCCAGATAACTCTCGCCAGGTTTTCGGTGGTGGGTAGGGTGGTTTGAAAGTCCTCCCAAATATCATTGAGGTAACTGTAGTCAAGTTGAGAGGTAACTTCTTGTTTAATGACCTGTTTGACAGTAGATAGGTTCTCTACCATGCCATATTGGTCAATCTCGCCCCATAGAGAGACGAAAAGGACATAATTATGACCATGACCAGGGAAACGGCTACAGGCACCAAAGACTTGCTTATTTTTGGCTTCGTCCCATTCTGGCAACCAATAACGATGACTGGCACTAAATTGGGCGCGACGGTTGATAATACATTGCATAATTAATGATTACAAATTCCCTTATGTAACGTTTCGTAACGTCACTTTTTTTCTAGCATAAACTGTTTTGGAACATTTTCAGTCATCCGTAGGGTGGGCAATGCCTACCTTACAATCTTGTCATTCTGAGTTAGGAGAAATTAAGATTTCAAATTTTAATCCATCAACGCTTATTGTTTGTTGTTCTAGATCAGCTAATATGTCTTTAACTTTAAGTTGATTGGTTTTACTTTTTTCTTTGATTTCATAATATTTTCATTATAATTAGTATAACGATAGTTTAAATTCTAATTAATTTTAACAACTCAACTTAAGTTTTATAGGTGTGCAAAATGCTCTAATTTATGATTCAATAAGAAAATTCTTTTATTTGCTGACCTTACTATTTTTAAAATTTATTTTTGCTGTTATTTCTTATTTAATATTAATTAGCAGACAAAAGATAATCAGTAACCGTTAATATAGATTGAGCCACAAACTCATCAACATGAGAATTCTCTGGGTTGCTAGTTTAAAATTAATTAATTCAAAATATGCTGAAATTACGAAAATTCTTTCATTTTAAACGGTCAAATCTTTTATATTTAGTGATTTCTCTAGCTATCCTACTATGGTGTGTCAGTGTAGGTTCTGCATTTACCCACGCTTTAGCAGCCAAACCGAGTCATACCCTAGCACAATCTCAATCTATCGGTCCTCTTGGTCCAAATCGTTCGACGGTTGAAGCCGGAAAAGACATTTATCTCTCTACTTGTTCGGGGTGTCATATTGCCATTCCTCCAGAAGTGTTACCGACAGAAACTTGGCAAGAACTACTAGAAAACCCTCAAAAACATTATGGAACATCAGTTCCTAACATGATTCGTCTGAGTCAAGTATTAATGTGGGATTATCTTAAAAGCAATTCTCGCCCTATTTTGCTCAAAGATGCCCCCGTTCCTTATTATATTGAGCAATCTCAGTATTTTAAAATTCTTCATCCTCGTGTTGAATTCAATGAACCTATCAACACCAAAAATTGTGTGGTTTGTCATCCAGGAGTAAAAGATTTTAATTATCGTACTTTGACAGCAGAATGGGAAGATTCGCCATAAACAGTAATCAGTGAACAGTTATCAGCAAACACCTTTACTCTTGCTGATTGACTGTGTCTTTTTGTTTTGAATTATTAGAAATATTCGGAAGAGAATAAGTTACCTTTTTGCTTTCTCCTAATTTACCTAATCGTTTTGCATTTTGATTATTAAATGTGACTAAAATTAAGCCAGCGTTGCTTGCTTCGAGGGTAATATTTTTATTAGCTTCCCACGTTTTTTGGGTTTCTTTGGTTAATGTTCCCTCAAAGGTGGTTTTTCCATCTACTATGACTTTTAAGGTTGATTTTCCTTTACTATGAACCTTAATTATGACTGGTTTTTTGATCAGAGGTGGAGGAGGAGAAACCACCACAGGAACGGGTAATTCTTCGATCGCCCCTTCTGTTGCAGCCCGTTTTAAAGTATTAGAAATGCTCTGAACGGAAATAACCACAATAATAATATATAAAAAATAAAGATGTAAGGGACGAAATTGTAAAACAGGAAAGAAAAAACGAAACCTAGAAGAACTTTGAGACTTAGGATTACTATCCAGGGGAAAACTTTCTGATAAACTTTTTCCATCTAACCCTAAAAAATCTGCAAACTTTTTAATAAAACTACGGGTATATATAGCTTCAGGTAATTCCTCTAATTTGGCTTTTTCAATGGCTTCTAATAATGCCAAAGAAATACGAGTCTCTCCAGAAATAAGAGCGAGACTTAATCCCTGTTTTTGACGTTCATTATATAATTGTTGTCCAATATCTTCTAATATTTGTTTCTGTAATTTTTTAGGATCAAAATAATGTTTTTTTTGTTTAGGAAATTTAGATAATAACTTAAGTAATAGTTTCAGATAAATTGTTTTTTTAGAGGGTGGAGAGGGTGGTTTTTCTCCGTTTGATTCCTCGCTGGTTTTATAACCATTTAAGATAAATTTATCCCACAATTGTTGCCATCGACTATTTTCAGCCACCACAGGAGTCTGACACTGAGATTCTTGGGTGTGATTAGTTTTGTGATGAGGAGAATTAAGTGACGATTGTTTCCTGGACATATCTATTCAATCAGCTTCCCTTCCGTGTCAGTGATAAGGTTGGTGCGACGCTTAAGAAAACGAATCTCTGAAGGGGTAAGCAAACGATAGTGGCCGTTGGGTAAGCTACTTTCGTTAGGAGAAGATAAAACAAGAGAACCAATAGCAGTGCGATGGAGTCGAAGAACATGGAAACCAAGGTGTTGAACAATATGACGAATTTGGCGATTTCTTCCTTCAGTAAGAATCACTTTCAAGCGAGTATTTTGACGATAACGACAAATCACTTCTACTTGAGCCGGTAAAGTCTTTTTGCCCATTAGCATAACACCTTCACGCCATTGTTGTAATCTTTCTTCTGTAGGATGTCCTTGAATCAAGACTTCATAGGTTTTGGGCAAATGGTAACGGGGATGGGTTAATCTCAGAGTTAACTCTCCGTCATTGGTCAACAGTAAAGCGCCAGATGAGTTAAAATCGAGTCTTCCTACGGGGTGGATTCCTGTCCCTTTACTTAATTGTTTGGGTAATAAATCTAAGACAATTGATCGATTTTGGGGATCATCACAGGTGCAAACCACTCCGACGGGTTTATTGATTAATATGTAAAGTAATTGAGGTCGTTGACTAGGTTGAATCATTCGACCGTCTACTTCTAGGCGATCGCAACTCGGATCAGCTTTATCTCCTAATGTCACGATTTCCCCATTTAATTTAACTCGTCCAGCAATAATCATATCCTCAGCATGACGACGGGAAGCAACTCCCCATTGAGATAAAATTTTTTGCACCCGTTGAACCATAAGTTATTGACCTCGCCTTTGCCGATCTTGTTTCATCTTCCTTTTTTGTCCAATCTCCTCACCCTTACTTTGAATGTTAATGATAGAATGATAATGGATTTTAGCTTAATTTATCAACTCATTCTTTGACAGCAGAAAGCTTGATATTTTCCCGATTATGAGGCAATAATAAGTCTTGTTGGTTAGGTCCTGATGGGATAATGCCTCCTGGATTAAGGGGAAATAAATTACTATAGTAATCTTGTTTGACTTTTGTTAAATTGCAAGTAGAAGACACCCCAGGCAATTGATAAATATCTTGTAAATAACCGTATAAATTTTTATAGTCTCGAATGCGACGCTTATTACATTTAAACAATCCATAATAAACGGCATCAAAGCGAAACAAAGTCGTAAACAGTCTCACATCGGCTAAGGTAATCGTTTGCCCACATAAATAACGATGATTGGTTAATATTTTTTCTAGTTCATCAAGAGTTAAAAATAACTCATCACAGGCTTGTTCATAGGCGGATTGAGTTTGAGCAAAACCACAACGATACACTCCATTATTAACAGTGTGATAAATACGATCATTTAAGCTGTCAATTTGTTCTTTTTGTGAAGTCGGATAAAGATCAAGTTCTGCTTGCTTTGCCCATTCATTAAATTCTCGATTCAGAATTTTAATAATGTCGGCACTTTCGTTATTGACAACGGTTTGAGTTTGTTTGTCCCATAAAACCGGCACTGTTGCCCTTCCTTGATAACCAGGTTGACTCCGTTGATAAACGTCCCTCAAACTTCGACAACCCTCTTGTGGCGTTTCTAACATCCACCCGCCTTCCGTTGCTTCTCCCCTCACCCAAACCAAGGAAATCGCTGATTCTAGACCTTTTAAAGCACGAACCACTAAAGTCCGATGGGCCCAAGGACAACCGATGCCAACGTACAAAGCATAACGGCCAGATTCGGGTTTATAGAGGTTCTGAGCTTGCTTATTGATATCATGACGAAATTCGCTTTCAGGTCGTATATACGCCCCTGTTTCGTTGCGAGGGGCTAACTGAGACATCATTTGATGCCACATGGTTGTCCAGACAAATTTACCTAATTTAATGATAATGGTTGAGGGAAGAGACATATTTATTGAGGGAATAGGGAGTCAGGTGTAGGGTATGGGGAGCAGGGAGATAGAAATAATATTTCTTTATAGTATTCTTCTTTGTAGTTCATACATAATAAGTATTTCTTTTAGATAGCTTTTAATTTAATCAAGTTTCGCCAACAAAATAAACCAAAGACTAAAAAGACGATACCTGTTATTGTTAATGATAAATTTAAGGATTTTTGATCTGCTAACCACCCCGAAGCTGTTCCAATAATAGCAAAACCCAACCGAAAAATAAAGCTTTTAATAGAAAACATTGTTGCCCGTGAAGTAGAAGAAACTAGCTTATTAAGTCCTTCATTGAGTAAAGGATTCACCCAACCTCTAACTCCATAAATAATAGCAACAAATATAATGCCCCAAGCTTGATGAATGATGCCTAAAAAGATATAAGAACTTCCCAATAATATAATTAAGAATAATAAACTTTTTTTCAATCCTAATTTTTCTTCTAGATTATTAGTAGAGAGAGAAGCTAAACTCATCACCCCATGAAACCCAACCCAAACTACTCCAAACCAAGCTGTCGGTACATTATAATTTGATAAGTAAGTTTGAGATAACCAAACAATTAAAAAAGTAGCCACTGAAAACGTGGCACTGAATAAAATAAACCAGCGAATTGAAGCATTAATCAGCAAAGCATTTTTGACAATTGACCATAAATTTTGTGACTCTTGGGGCAGTTGTAGATCATCATTATTCGGTTCAATTAATTGGGTTGACAAGAAACAATAAATCATCAAGCAAATGGTTTGCAAATAAAAAGGATAAACTAAATTATATTGAGCGGTAAAAGCTCCAATTAAGCCACAAACCGCCTCACTAATCCCTGAAATCGCAATTAACTTTCCTTCAAATTTACGGTATTCTTCAGCGCGTTCTAATGTTAATAAGGTATCATAGGTTATTGCTGTATCAGCCCCAGAAATTAAACTACCCGCCACTCCTGTTAAGGCTTCTGCTACAATAAACCAGGAAAATGTCTCTTGAGTACAATAAACTAACCAACTAATAACCCAAATTCCACTACCACTAACAAGACAAAACTTTCTTCCCCATTGATCAGCAACATATCCTGAAGGTATTTCTAACAAAAAAAAGGAGATAGAAAGAACTGTTTTTAAGAAAATTGATTGCTCAATCGATAACCCATGAGATTCATAAAATAACATGATAGTGGGAATGGGAAACCAAGCAAAAGATAACCCTTTTAAAATCAAAAGTTTAGGTAAATTCCTTTGCAAAGCTAGTTTAGAATTTAAGGGCATACCAAAAGAGTTATCATGCTAAATCTTTAGTTAAAAAGCGACGAATTAAACCAATAGTTACCCCAGGTAATTCTAATTGTGGTGTTAAGCCAACCTCTTCGATAATTTCAAATGCTTTGATGAAAGTAGGATTCATTTGAGCTAATTTTAGACCAATTTCAGGGCCAGTAAACTGAGATTTTCTCCCCCAAATCATCGCCGTAGGAGTAGTTAATTTTTCAATATATTCTGCGAGATCAAAACATAAATCTCCCCTGACAAAAGATAAAGCACTATATTCAGCTAATGGTTGAGTGGCCGAGTCTAAATAAGCGGAGACAATTTCAGGATAAACGCGATCACTATTAGCAAATTGACGGTTTTCTAAAAAATTACGAATTCCCGTTTCATTGGCCACCCCAAAGTCATAAATAAACCGATCTATAACGGGAGTCGTAACCAATTTAGCAAAGAAACTTTGGCTATAATTTTCACCGAAATCAGATAATCCTGCTGGTGTGGTTAAAATTAAGGATTTAAACAACTCAGGCCGAGTAATGGCAACTCTAATCATAAAAGCTGCCGTTAAAGAAGAGGCGATCGCCGTTACGGGACCAGAATTAATTTCTTCGAGAAATTCAGGTAGGGTCGTCAAATAATCATCAATGGTATAGTTTCTTTCTAAATGGGATGATTGTCCCCAACCAATTAAGTCCGGTGCGATAATGCGGTATTCACTGGCAAACGCAGGATATACTTTTGACCATTCGTAAGCACTTGAACCACCCCCAAACCCATGAAAAAAGACCAATGTGGGACGATCTGATATTGTTTCTTCTGTGGTACACCAAGGAAGACCATCAGCCATATAATAGACCATGTTTCCAAGGCTAGTGGGCAGGTAATTTTTGTGGAACCCAGGAATATTTAACATTGTTATTTAAACTTATCTTCAATTCATATCTTAATGAAAAGGAAACGCCCTCACGGGGAACATTTATATTTTTCTCCCTCTGTTTCCTCTGCTACCTGCTTACTTCATACTAGAGGTGGATCTTGAAGCGATCGCCAAATGGGAGCATAGGTTTGTAAGGCTTTCATATATTGCGATCGTTCAAAGGCCGTCGGATCGGGACAATGAAGTTGAGAGAAACTACCTTGCATCTGTCGAATGGAACTGTATTCGTTTTCTTCCATCCAGTTACGTATTCCTTCTTCTAAGGTTCCTAAATAATGAATACCATGACGTAATAAAGCACTCACCACTTGGGTTATTTTTGCCCCGGCCATGACCATTTTAATAACGTCAGTTGAGTAATGAATGCCACTGGTAGCAGCCAAGTCTGCATCAATTTTTCCATATAAAATAGCGATCCAACGCATAGGAAGACGCATCGCTTGAGGGGTGCTTAAAAGAACATTAGGATGCACTTCTAAATTGTTTAAATCGATATCGGGTTGATAGAAACGATTGAATAAAACCAGACCATCAGCACCAGTTTCTCCTAACCGTTTAGCCATGTTAGCCATGTTACTAAAATAGGGACTTATTTTAATGGCAACAGGAATATTAATTTCTGATTTTACCGCTTTTAAAATGTCTAAATAGTTCTGTTCAATTTCTCCCCCCGAAATATCTAAATCCGTGGGAACATAATAAATATTAAGTTCTAAAGCATCGGCACCGGCTTGTTCAATTTGTTTAGAATAGTCTAACCATCCGCCCAACGTTGAGCCATTAATACTAGCAATAACTGGCATATCCACCATTGTTTTTGCTTGGTGAATATGATCTAAATATTCTTGAGAACCCACATGAAAAATCTCAGGTTCAGGGAAATAAGTTAAAGCCTCGGCAAAGCTTTCGGTACCGTGGGTTAAATGATGATGTAATTCAAGTTGTTCTTGTCGTAATTGTTCTTCAAAAAACGAGTGTAAAACAACGGCTGCAGCCCCTGCATCTTCCATTCTTTTTATGTTATCGGTTTCTTCAGTTAGTGGGGCGCAAGAACCTACAACTAAAGGAGATTTTAAGGTCATTCCCATATAGGTTGTTGTTAAGTCCATTCTTTGACTCCTAAATAATGATTTAATTTTAGTTTTATACTGATTATTTGACCAGTTTTTTTACAACTGTTTAATCTTTTTATTCTTTATTTCTTGTTGACTTTATACTTTTACTGTATCAATTTTATACTCCTTGATTGATAGGTTTATTTATTTGTAAAATTTAGTTACAAATGTTATTATTAATCTAGATTTTATCCTTCCTTCTAAATACCTAATAGACTAACCATTAAAGCTTTTTGAGCGTGCATTCTATTTTCAGCTTGATCCCACACTTTTGATTGTTTTCCTTCTATGACACTATCGGTTATTTCTTCTCCTCGGTGGGCGGGTAAACAGTGTAAAACAATAGCATCTTTATCTGCTTGATTTAACAGTTCGTCATTAATTTGATAAGATTGAAAAATAGGAATTCTTGATTCTGCTAAATTTTCTTGTCCCATACTTGCCCAAACATCAGTATAAAGAACATTAGAATCTTTAACCGCAGCAATCGGATCATCAGTTATGGTAATTTCAAAACCGGGTTTGGCTAACTGTTTAGCTTGTTCAATAATCATCGGTAACGGTTGATAATCTTTGGGGGTTGCTACTCTAATTTTCATCCCCATTAATGCCCCACCCAAAATAAGAGAATGAGCCACATTATTACCATCTCCTAAATAAGTTACCGTACTCCCTGCCAATTGACCAAAACATTCTTTAATAGTCATAAAATCTGCTAAAATTTGACAGGGATGTTCTAAATCGGTTAGCGCATTAATAATCGGAATTTCAGCATATTCGGCAAAGATTTCTAACTTTGATTGTTCAAAGGTACGGATAGCTAAAATATCTAAATAGCGATCTAACACCCTTGCTGTGTCCTTGGTAGGTTCTCCTCTGCCCACTTGCGTTACACTAGGGTTTAGATCGAGGACTTGTCCCCCAAGTTGATAGATAGCTGCACTAAAAGAGACACGAGTACGGGTAGAAGCTTTATCGAATAACAGTCCTAAGATTTTTTGACAACGAGGCGATCGCTGACCACTTTTTAACGCTGCACCTAAGTCTAGCACCTGAGTCATTTCCTCTGCACTGAGATCACCAATTCCTAAGATATCTCTTCCTTGGAGGGTTGTCATAATGGCTGTTATCCTCATCTGTTGAGGACTTCATTATAGCGACAGGGTTGGGGGTTATTAGCGAATCATAATTGAGATTTTATAATTGTTTTCACACTTATCAGTGATCAGTTAAATTAATTATTTCTGAATGATATAAAACGATTCAGATTTGGGAAGACTAGGAATAGATAACAACAAGTCAGCTTTGATAAAGACTTGCTTTTTCAAAACTCTTTTAATATTAATTCTCTTAATTGTCTCTCTTGTATTGTTTTACTTTTTTTTCATGGGTTCTCCTACTTAACCTCAGTTTATCTGAGGTTTTTTAATAATTTATTGATATCTCGTAACAGAAAAACCAAAAGGTTATACTATAGAAAAGTTTCAATGCTATTTAAGCAGCGATCGCTCTTCATGATAACCCCAAATTTTCTTTAAGAATCAAGAATCAAGAATCAAGACTGAATAAGCGAAGTGAATGTTAAAAGTTGCTGTTCAGCAGCATTAAGATCCCCCCTAACAATCACTGAATCCTCATTACTGAGATTAATCAGTAAATTGTGCTGATGGCGAGTAAAGCTAATTTGTCCGCCAACTTGTAGGTATTCAGTAAAATCGAAGGAATCACCCCCTTGAGCATTGATAACATCATCAGAGTCATGAAAACCGCGCACACGATTATCTAAATCATTGAGGAAAGTGACAGTGTTGCGTTTCTCAACAGTTCTTGGGTTTGAGTCGGCGTTGAAGACATCAAAACTATCTTGCACGGTAGTCTCGCCATCAAACAGAATGTTCCCAATCTGACTGTGCTGACCCCCAGGAATTGGCAAGTTATCGAGATTTTCGAGAGCAAAGTCCTTAAGAATCACTTGGGTATCATCGACCCCTTCAAAGCTGACAACTAAATCATCACCAGATTGGGCGAGGAGCAATTTTTCAGCAATTAATCCGTCTCCTGTAAATATTAGTTCATCAAAAGTTTCCCGAACTTCCAATGAGGGATTATCACCTGTACCTACACCCTGAAATCCTTCTACCTCAATAGTGCCATCACCTCGGTTAATTTTAATTGGATAGATATTGCTATCAGCATTTCCAGTTGATGCAGAATTTTGGATGAAACTGACTCCACCGAGATCCCGTAATCTACCACCTGACTGAGCGAAGATTGCACCACCTCGCCCTTGACCATTCTCAAAGCCAGTACCACCAACAGCAGAATTAAAGAGAAATGAACTGTTGCTGACGTTAAAGGTTGCGTTGTTAGAGACAAAAACTGCACCTCCTAAACCCGCACCGCCACCGCCTTGTCCACCGACACCACCGCTACCTGGACTGTCGCCAGTAAAGGTTACACGACCGTTACCTCCATTCGCCCCAGCGCGTCCGTCCCCAGCAAATGCACCACCTGCGCCCCCAGAACCACCAGCACCACCGGGGCGAGCTTGTCCTCCCAACACATTGGCACCGCCGCCACCACCGCCGCCGCCGCCGCCACCGCCAGCACCGTAGCTCCCATTCGCACCACGACCGCCGCCACCGCCACCCGTCGCATCTCGAAAAGCACCAGCACCACCAGCACCACCACCGCCACCACCGCCACTACCACCGCCGACACCAAAGCCTGCGCCGAAGACACCACTCACGCCGCCACCCGCTCCGAGACCTGTCGTTCCCACTATCCGACCACCAGCACCACCTCTACCGCCACCACTTGGGACGATACCGCCAATGGCGAAGAAACTCGGCAAACCGCCACTACCACCCGGAAAGCCATTACTCCCAGCCGAGGAATCATTTCCACCCCGTCCACCGTCGCCACGACCAGCAAAACTATTACCTCCCACTGCTCGGTTATCAAAAAACACAACATTATCTGCGGTGACATTCGCACCTGGATTCAGAAATAGGCCTCCTCCAGCCCCTAAACCTCCGCCACCACCTCGACTGCCGTTTCCTCCTTGAGCAAGACCTCTGTTAATGTGCAAACTATTAAATGTAACGGTGCTGTTGTTGATGAGAAATAGGGAAGTGCGTCCCTGTCCATTGAAGCCACTAATGCTAGTGCCATTACCCTGGAAGTTAATGTTATTGCCTGTTCTGATGACAATTGGGTTATTTAGTAGAGCAATGCCATTGATAATGATCGTATCAGTTCCCGGTAGGGCTTCTGCTGCCGTGACAGCCTCTCGTAGGCTCAAAAGCCCATCATTCGCATTAACAACATCGCTGGTTGTAGTAATGGTAAAAGTAGCCATAATTTTTATTCTCCTTTAGTTAGAAATTATTGAGCGATCGCAGGATTAAATTGGCAGCTTGAATCAATTTGAATAACAGAATCATTGGCTTCCCTTGAATAAGGAATCCCTCGATATTTGAGTAACGCTGAAGGTTGTTTTAAAACAGATTTATTTTGATGAATAAGGTAATTAATCCCTCTATATTTAGCCTGAATAGTATTATTATCTTGAGATGAAATAACCGATTTTTTTGAATATTGGCAACCGCGATAAGATAATTGCATGGGTATAACTCCTTGAGTGCTTTTTTGAAGTTATTACCGTTATAAATTTTTTAAAGATTAGTGTCGATACAGAAAAGTTAAGGAGTTAATTAAACTTAAAAACTTAACTTAGCCTTAACTTAAGATCCCGACTCAAATTTACTTAACTTTTCTACATTCTCATTCCTAAAAATATTTGATTAGATGGAAATATCAACTCAAAAAACAAACGGAGAAAGCACGATGCTATTAACTAATGAAACTCAGTCTCTCGATATAACAAACGGTGTTTCAGTTGACCCTGAAATAAACAGTTTCCCCGCAACTTTGGCTGTTTCTACTCCTCAAACAACTCTTGAAGGAACCCTGACTAATATTCCTTGGACAGATGGATTTACCCTGGGATCTGGGGTAGATGTGATTACAGGAAGCTTATTAGGATCTGCCTTAAAATCTTTTATGCCTAATCTCAATCCTATTAAAACATCCTCTGAATCCTATCGTTTTATTTCCGATGATAGTAGTTTAAATTTAGAAATTGGGGCGAGTGCGTCGGGAAGTTACAATTTCAATAACGTCAAAATTAGTGCATCAACGGAATTTTTAACTCAGATTAAATATTCAGAAACAAGTATTACTTTAATTGCTGAATATTCCTCTCTATTTGGTTATTCAGATCAACCTGTCAATTATGAATTAACCGAACAAGCGAAACAACTAGCAACAAATCCTGCACAATTTCGACAAACCTATGGGGATTATTTTATCGCTGATTCTCAACGAGGTTCACGCTTCTTAGCTGTTTATGTTTGTGAGACAAGCAGTGCCGAAAGTTTAGTAGAATTTAAAGCCAGTTTAGGGGCAGAAGTTCCCGAAGTCTTCAGTGCAGAAGGAAGTAGTCGCTTTATGCGGGCTGCTAGTGAACATCATGTGAGCATCTCTACTTATCTTTACCTGGAAGGTTACACAGGAACAGCCCCCAGTGGTCCTTGGAGTCCTCAAACCATCCTAGACGCTTTAAAATGGTTCAAAGCCAATGAAAAAGGCGAAAACATGAAAGCGGAGTTAAAGCACTATAGCACCATTATTCCTGGTTATCCGCGTACCATTCCCGTTGATCCTCGAATTTTTGTTGAATTAAGCCTTCTCTATAGTCAACTGTGGGATATTCGCGCCCGTTATGACTCTTTACCTAAGTATTATCAGGATCAATATAAAGTACCTTTTAATACCTTAAATTTAGGGATTGTTTCCAATCAGGACACTTTAGTTACAAATCCAACCTTGCGTAAATCCTATCAACAACAAGCCCAAATTTTGAAAGCGGATTTAGATGATGTAGCAGCGCGGATGGATTTCTATTTTGAAGTACAGGAATCCCTGAAAAATAATCCTGAACCCCCTGCAAATCACAAAATTAATGAAAGTAAAGGGGTAAATAAATGGATGTATGGATTAGATCAATACCTCAAAAGTGATGCGGTGGTGATTCATAAGAATCAGTATAACTTCAAAAAAGGCGTTAAAATTGGTCATAGTCATCATACCTTTGAGTTTGGTCCCGATAGTCGTTTTTTAATTGTCGGTTGGGAGGTGGTTTCTAATCGCACTGATGGTCATAATGGATCTTGGCGTAAAACTGTCTCACAAATTATCTTAAGGAATCATGCAACCATCATGGTTGAATCGGGTTACGACAGAGCAATGAATTGGAGTTTGATCGTCTATTATGTCGATGCTAAGGATTATCAATTTGAGTAATTTTTAGCGATAGGGGGAACTTTCCCCCTATTTTTTTGACGAATTTACTATCATGGATTGAGGCGTTGTTAAAACCATGAAAACTTTACCTAAACTAACTTTTTCTCTCGGTTTGATTCCCCTGACACTTTTTAGTGTTTTAATCGATTCTCCTGTTTATGGTCAGTCTTTTTCTCGCTATTCTGTCAATTCTTTAATGACAACTATTGAATCAGATGAAACAGATATTTATTATCCCCAGAGTTTAGAACCCTTGCCAATGGTAGTCTTTTTAACGGGTGCATTAGTGGAAAAAGAGCAATATACTCAGTTTGCTCAAGAGTTAGCGAGTTATGGGTTTATTGTTGCCCTTTCTAACCATCGACAAGTGATTCCTGCTTTTAACTTTGATGGACAACTCCCTGAACTTTCTCAAATTACCAATACCTTAAATTATTTTCAACAAGAACATGAAAATTCAGCTTCTCCTTTATTTGGAAAAATTAATCTTGAATTATTAGGTGCAGTGGGACATTCTCATGGTGGAGGGGCAGTTCTTCAGAGTACAGAAGGACAATGTAACTTTCCTTTTTGTACAGGAACTTTTGAACGTCCTAGTGAATTAAAAGCTGTCATTGGTTATGGAATGAACCGATTTAATTTCTTTACCAATCAATTTGAAGTGACTAATAATCAAGGAATTCCTATTGGCTTTATTCAAGGAAGTCTTGATGGAATTGCCACTCCAGATGAAGCAATTAATACCTTTAATTTAGTGCAATCTCCTCCAAAAGCTTTAATTACCATTGACGGCGCAAATCATTATTCTATTACAGATATTAATAATCCTTTAGGGGCAAATCCCGATCCTCAAGAAGCGACTTTAAACCAATTGGAAGCCAATCAATTGATTGCTCAATGGACAGCTATTTTCTTATTAGCTCATTTAGAAAATAATTCAACCGCTTATAATCTAATTTATCGAGATACTAATACTGATGCAAGGGTCAGTATTATCTCTCAAAGTGTTCCTGAACCCACCGGCACCAAAGGATTCATTTTAATCACTATTTTAGGATTATTAGGTTTGATTCAAGTTCATTTGAAATCTTCAGTCAGCTAAACTGAATTATCTTTTAAAAAATTGGCAACTTGTTGAGAAAACCAAATGGCGGCCATGCCATTCGTTTCAGTTTCTAAGCGTTCTAAAGTTTGATTGATTAATGATAGTTTAAGTCCTTTTAAAGCTTGAGAAATCTCAATTTCTTGATAAACTCCATTCTCCCCTAAAATAAAAGCAATTACTCGTTTTCCTCGGACATCAATCACCCAATATTCTCGAATGCCTAATTTCGCATAAAGATGTTTTTTCTCGTCTAAATCCGTTGCCAAAGTGGTGTCACCCACCTCTCCCACTAAATCAGGGACTCTAACTTCTGCTAAATTAATATAACGTCTTTGTCCAGCTTCCCAAGTAGGATAATCATCTCCTAGATATAACATTAAATCAGGCGCGGCCGCTTGTGTTTTCGGTTTTTCCAGTTGACAGCGATTTAATAAACTAAATTTTTCGTCAGGATGACGGGAGAACCAAGCAAAGACTAGCATCGTTAGCAATTCGCAAAACTGAGAATGGTTAATTCCTTCCCGTCCCATTTCGATTAATAAATAATTTTGATCAAAAAAGAGTTTAATTGCATCTTGGGTTTCATCGTCTCGATAAGCCAGATAATCTGACCAGGTTGCAGGTTGCCATTGAGGAATATCATTTTCTAAAACTTGAGGGGAAATAGAAGTAATCATTTTGAAACAAGATTAGCATCGAATTTTATTATAAGACAACTAACATTCATCAAACCTAACCCAAAATCCTTAACTTTTCTACCTCCCCTTTTTTGGGAATTGAACATATAAAGAATGTAGTCACTTTATTTCCCTAACCTAACCAACCCCAGATGTTTAACTCCAACCCTATTTCCTACCAATATCAAGTCGGTGGTGGTTTACCTTCCAACGCACCGAGTTATGTTACCCGAAAAGCAGATGAAGAGGTTTATCAAGCGTTAAAAGCTGGAGAGTTTTGTTATGTTCTTAATGCTCGTCAGGTAGGAAAGTCTAGTTTACGGGTTCGGGTGGCTCAGCGTTTGCAAGCGGAGGGGTTTGTCTGTGTTAATGTGGATCTGTCTGGCATTGGGAATCGAGATAGTACCCCGAATCAATGGTATGCCGATATTATGATGCGTTTGGTACGGGGACTAAAATTATCGAAAGAAATTAAACTATTGCCTTGGTTAAATGAACGAAAAAACTTGTCTCCTATCAACTGTTTAGGAGAATTATTACAAGATGTTTTGCTAGAGAAAATTGATCAATCGATTGTTATTTTTTTCGATGAAATTGATAGCACTCTCAGTCTTCCTTTTAATACTGATGACTTTTTTGCCTTGTTACGTTCTTGCCATGAATATGAGCATCTCACCTTTACATTATTGGGAGTAGCAACCCCTTCTGATCTCATTGCTGATAAAATTCGTACCCCCTTTAATATTGGTCGCGCTATTCAACTTAAAGGGTTTGAATTAGAAGAAGTACAGCCCCTAATTTTAGGATTAAAAGATAAAGTAAAACAACCCCAATGGGTAATGCAAGAAATTTTAAATTGGACAGGAGGACAACCCTTTTTAACCCAAAAACTTTGTCAAATCATGGCTTCTGATCAAAGCATTTCTTTAAACACTTCCAATGTAAAAGAAATTGTCGAATCTAATATTATTGATAATTGGGCTGCTCAAGACGAACCCCCTCACTTAAGAACGATCCGCGATCGCCTTTTAAATAATGAACAACGGGCCAGCCGACTGTTAGGACTTTATCAACAAATTTTACTTGAAGGTAAAGTTATAGCGGATGATTCTCCCGAACAAATTGAATTATTATTATCAGGATTAGTGGTTAAAGAAGAAGGCTATTTACAGATTTATAATCGAATTTATCAAAATGTTTTTAATTTAGATTGGGTCGAAAAACAAATTAATCAATTACGTCCCTATGCAGAAGATTTCAAAGCTTGGGTAGCTTCAAACTATCAAGATGAAGCTTATTTGTTACGTGGGCAAGCTCTTTTAGATGCTCAAAGCTGGGCCAAAGATAAAAATTTAAGTAATCAAGATTATCGTTACCTAGCAGCTAGTCAAGAACAAGAAAAACGAGCCGTTGAAGGGGATTTAGCCATTAGTCAAAAAGCCAATCAAATTCTAACAACAGCAGAAAAAAAAGGCAGAAAAATTATTCGCATTGGTTCTTTAATGGCAGCTATGCTATTAGGGGCTGCTGGATGGTTCGCCCTACAAACGGCTTCCCAAAGACGACAAGTCGCCTTCGGCGAAATTAAAGCCATGACTCTTTCTTCAGAAGTCTCCTTTGAATCTCATCACACCCTAGATGCACTTTTAGAAAGCTTGAAAGCGGGGATAAAACTACAAGAAATGGGATGGAATAATGCTGATCCTGATCTTAAAATACGCCTGGAAAAAGCCCTCAGTCAATCCCTTTACTGGATACGAGAACGCAACCGTTTAGAAGGACATGAAGATGTCATTACTAGAGTTAAATATAGTCCTGATGGTCAAACCTTAGCCACTGCCAGTTGGGATAAAACCTTAAAAATTTGGCAACCAGATGGTACTTTATTACATACCCTAAAAGGTCATAGTGATGCGGTGTGGAGTGTTAACTATAGTCCCAATGGGGAATATTTAGTCAGTGCCAGTCGGGATAAAACCGCGAAAATTTGGCGAGTTAAAGATGGACAAGAATTAACCACCCTCAAAGTTAATCAAGATTGGGTGGCTTGTGTCGGGTTTAGCTCCGATGGTCAAATCATCGCTACAATGGGCTGGCATGGCATCATTTACCTCTGGAACTTGCAAGGAGAACTGATCACCTCTTTTCCCACTCATAAAGCCCCTGTGGTGGCGATTCATGTTAATCCTCAGACTAAGATGGTAGCAACGGCCAGTCGAGACGGGACGGCAAAAATTTGGAATTTTCAGGGTCAAGAATTAGCTACCTTACGGGGTCATCAAGATTGGGTCATGTATGTTAATTTTAGTCTCGATGGTCAAACTCTAATTACAGGGAGCAAGGATAAAACAGCCAGATTATGGGATCTGAAAGGGAATGAATTAGCAACCATGCAGGGTCATACGGATACGGTGGGAAGTGCGGTGTTTAGTCGTGATGGCCAAACCATTGCTACCGCAGGATTTGATCAAACGGTTCGGTTATGGAATCGTCAAGGTAAGCTATTGCAAACCCTCCAAGGTCATACCGATGCTGTATGGGGGGTGAATTTTAACAACGATGATTCAGTTTTAGCCAGTAGTGGGGAAGACGGCACCGTTAGGCTTTGGTCTCTCAAAGATAAGGCTCATAACGCTCAGTCTATTAATCTTCTTAATTTGGGAGATACGGCCAATGTCTCGGTTAGCTTGAGTGCCAACGGTAAGGTTCTAGGCACCGCAGGACGCTATACCATGGCCAAACTTTGGGATTTAGAGGGGAATCAATTAGCGGTATTAAATGGTCATGGAGACAACCTCAGAAGTATTCACTTTAGTCCGACAGGGGATCTAGTTGTTACAGCGAGTCGAGATAAAACAGCAAAAATATGGAATCTTCAAGGTCAACTAATAGCTACTTTAGAAGAACATCAGGGAGATGTTAGGGATGCTCGTTTTAGTCCCAATGGACAGTTAATTGCCACTGCTAGTTGGGATACCACGGCTAAAATTTGGGACGTAACTGGAAAAGAATTATTAACCCTAAAAGGACATCAGGGTGTTATTAGAAAAGTCAGTTTTAGTCCTGATTCTCAATTGTTAGCTACTGCCAGTGAAGATGGAACGGCAAAAGTATGGAATTTACAAGGAAAAGCATTAGTTAACCTACAAGGACATCAGGACGGTGTATTAGCTGTAGCTTTTAGTCCTGATGGTCAAATCATTGCCACCGCTAGTAAAGATAAAACTGTGAAATTGTGGAATCTTCAGGGACAAGAATTAAAAACACTTCAAGGTCATGAACAGGAGGTCAATGATCTTAGTCTTAGTCCTAATGGTTATCTAATCGCAACGGCTTCAGAGGATGGAACCATTAAATTATGGACGTTACAAGGGGAAGTTTTACAAACTTTAGGCGGTCATCGTTTTGGCGTGAAAAGTATTAGTTTTACCCCTGATGGTAAAGGATTAATTTCATCAGATTTGATGGGAAATGTGATTCTTTGGCAGGGATTTTTAGCGGTTAATCCTGACCAATTATTAACCCAAGGATGTGCCTGGGTACATGATTATCTCCAAACAAATGTTAATCTCAGTTCTCAAGAAAGACAATTATGCGATATTTAAAAGTCTTTAAGTGGGGTAGAGGAGGGAGGAAAACTTTATATAAAATTATTTTATTTATGAAAATGTATTATATTTGTATTTTTCCAGTTGTTTTTTTAAGCCAAAAAAGTAACTTTTTATACAAAATGTCCTTAAAAATGTTCACTATGATCAAAAACTTGTAAAAAATATTCTCAATAATTAACGACAGAATAACCTTGACAAACCATACTACTTTTTTATATCATTTTAAATGATAATAAAGGTAGATTAGGTGAAGTGTATCTGCCTATAAACCCTTGATAAAGTTTTACATTAACTCAATATTGTGATCTTTAATCGAGCGATCGCTAAAATAACGTTGATATAATTCGCAGCTAGAAATAACTTGATTTCCTTGCAGAACCACAAGTCCCATACTATGTAATTTAAACGCCAATAATTGATTAATTTCAATGGGGTTTGGTGTGTTTAGTACCAGACGATAGGCTTCAGCAAGAGGGGGATTTTCCTGTAACGATTGTAAAAGTCTATGCAAATGATAATGATAGATTCCTTCATCGGTAATTGAAGTTTCCAGAAACTGTTCTATGGTTAAAGATTGAGTGGCTAAATGATAAAGAGCTTGTTGAGTCAAATAGGGATGTCCCCCAATTAATGTCATTAATAAATTCAATTCTTTTTCAGATAACGTTAAGTCGTAAACATCTGCTAATTGTCCCACCTGTTCAACAGTAAAAGGGAATAATTCAATAGCCAATCCCACATTAAACGGAGACTTATTAATATCAAGAGGAATATAGACTTCAGTCGAATGAACAATCAACAATCTTAAATTTTGCCACAGAGGATTACCACTGTCTCCATAAGCTGCTTCTTCATACCAAGATCGTAATAAAGTAAAGAAATCATCTGCAATTTCAGGATGAAGAAAAACCTCATCAACTTGATCTAAGGCGAGAATTAAAACCCCTTCTATTTCTGATAAAATACAATCCTCAAAATAAGCTGTACAATTACTTTTACTGCCAAACGTATCACTCCAATAATTGTCAACTTGATGCTGTAAGTTCAATTTGCGGCTGACAGAAACGCAAAACCAACGCAAAAACCGATCTAAATCCGAAAAAATCGCTTTATCAGCCCGTTGTAAATTTAAAAGTACCGTATTAACCTGATTATCTTCAGAAGTTTGTTGAGCATGGGCAAGAATTCTAATCATAAGAGAGGTTTTACCCATCTTATAAGGAGCTTTAATCCGCAGTAATGAGCCAGAACGCATAATCTCCTCATAACAGCGTGATTCAATGGGATATCGTTTTATATAAAGGGCTGAGTCTAAAGGAATAATCCCCGTTGGAGCTTTAAAATCTAACTTTTTGAGAGGAGAAGGGTTGATTGATGAATTTTCTAACAGAGCTTTTTGGCTTAAGACAGCAATTAAATTCGTTTTACTGACTTTTTCCCCAAAACTAGCTGAGAGAATTTTCCACAATTTAGGGCCAACATCATGTTTAATATATTCTGGTGCGTACCCGACTGTATCAGCAATTTTGTCATAATTGTGGCCTAACCAAGCCCCTTGCAAAACAGCTACTTCAATATTTTTGAGATGTCTAGAAGTTTGAGAAAAAACCGCTTCATTGGCAACTTTTAACGCAATTTCAAAGGAAAGTGACGGTTCTTGATGACTTTCTTCCATTGACTAATCTAACAAATTAAGGACGCAATTAACATTTTAGGTCAATTTTGTTGGTCTTGTAACCAAAGTGTTGCTCAAGTAAAAAAGCTCTTGCCGAAATCAGTATTAATGGGCATTTTTAAACAGCTTGTATTGTAAATTTATTGGGAAAGAGGGAATTGCTTACCCCTTACCTTTTCCCTGTTCCCTCTCACCACTAGCCAATTTTTCAAAGGGACAAGATGTGACTTTTATCCAGAGTGATAGGAAATGATCAACTTTTGGGCAGACTAGGAATAGATTACAACAAGTCAAACTTTTATAAAGACTTGCTTTTTCAATACTCTTTTAATATTAATTGTTTTACTTTTTCTTCATGGGTTCTCCTACTTGACCTCAGTTTATCTGAGGTTTTTTTATCATTTATTTAATTTGAGGTGATAGAAAACCGTTTATTTTTGGGCAAACTAGGAATAGATTACAACAAGTCAGCTTTGATCAAGACCTGCTCTTAAAAAACTTTTTTAATGTTGATTGTTTTACTTGCTCTACATTTTGATTCCTCCTAGGCAGCCTCAGTTTACTGAGGTTTTTTATTTTGGTTTTTCTGTGTTGGTGCAAGAGATCAGTAATAGTCAAATGTCCTCATATATTTTGCTACTGCTATAACTTGCTTGATGAAAACATTGAATTATTAATCATTAATGATTAATTGTACATAACTTGCTCTAAACTTGCTTTCATAATATCCGTGGTTTGGGCAAAAACACTAAAAACTAGGGCTTCTTTATACACCCTTTGAGCCGGATGACTATCATAATTTGCAGCACCGCTAGATACTGTTAAAGCTGCTGTAGCACATCTTTGAGCTAAATTAATTGACCACACTCTTAACTGTAAATCTTCTTCAAAAGAACGGCTTTCGATATTGATAGCTTTTCTAATTTTATTGTGACAAATTTGCCATTCTTCATTGAGGTGATTATAAGCTTCTTGGATAAAATCAAGCTGTTTTTTTTGACCAGTTGTTTCAACAATATTGAGACCAGCTTTAGCACAACCTAATACTAAAAAACTGGGATAAAGAACCACTTTTTTATCATTATTATGTATGTCTCCAGGTTGAGCAAGAGAAACAACATTATTTTCAGGTAAAAAATAGTTTTCAAAAGTAGCGGTTACCGTATTAGTTGACTGCATCGCTCCTAATTTCATCGGTTCACTAAACCTGACTTGAGACGATAGAGTAAAAGGAACAATTCCCCGAATTTCTTGACCGTCTGGTAAAGTTGCTCCTAAAATAAAGATATCAAAAAAATCAAATCCTGTAATCCAAGGAATGTTACCCGTTATCTCATATCCTCCCTGAATAGGAGTAGCAGTAATCATCGGTTGTCCCTGTCTTCGTAATTGAGAAAAACCCAAACCACATAATAAGTTTTCTTCAATAATTTTCGGTAAATAGTTTTGTTTTAAAGCTTCATTCTCACTTTTTACAATAGCATTAACAGCCCCTTGATGTTGTAATTGTAAAAAAGCTAATGCTCCAGAATATTGAGATAACAATTGCTGAAGTAGATAAAAAGTTTCTGTGTTTAACTCTAATCCTCCCCAAGATTGAGGGATTCTACTGGACAATAATGAGAGTTCTATTAATCCGTCTAAAGCTTTTTTAAGAGCATCAGGAGACTGATCAATTTCCAAAGCAAAAGGAGTAACAAATTCTTGTAAATAAAATTCAATTTTATCTAAAAAATTCTCTAAATTGTTAATCTTTTCACAGATAGACATAGAATAATTTTCTAATGCAATAATCAATACTAACTATTATAATAGATTTAAACAAGTCTAACATCAATAAAAATTATGTTAATCAGTAAAAAGCCTACTAAGCCAAAAGCTGATCGAGTGGTTTTATATCATATTAGTTGGGAACAATTTAACAACTTATTAAAATATTTAGGAAACAATCGCTCTGCTAGAATTGCTTATGATCGAGGAACATTAGAAATTATGACTCCTTTATCTGAACACGAATATTATAAAGAAAGAATTAGTGATACCATTAAAGATGCGATGCTGCTGAAATATTAGACTTAGACTTTGAATGTTTAGGGTCAACAACATGGAAACGAGATATTAAACAAGCAGGAGTTGAACCTGATAACTCTTTTTACTTCCAAAATGAACCTTTAATTAGAGGAAAATTAACCTTTGATTTGAATCAAGATCCTCCCCCAGATTTAGTGTTAGAAATTGATTTAACCAGTAAATCTTTAGAGCGTTTTCCTATTTATTCTCGCTTAGGCGTTCCCGAAATCTGGTGTTATGATTCAGGAAAACTCAACATTTATCAATTAGAAACAGAAACATATATCGAAAAAGAAAAGAGTTTAATTTTTCCTAATCTTGATATTCAAGGCATTCCTTCCTTAATTGGATCATACCGTAAATTAGGAAGACGAACTTTCCGAAAAGCCGTTAAAGAATGGGTAAAAAAACAAATATAGGGTTTCTCACTCTCATCAGATACACTCTTAATTTATTCCTATTAATCCCTCCCCATAGCCAAGACGTTAAACTATTATTCAAAGAATTAGAATAACCGAATCTAAGGTATAGACTAAAAGGGACACAGATAAGAAATGGTGATCTGCTGATCCCGTCCATCTCAAACGGATGGCTACTGTAGTCAGAATAAAGATAAACACGAAGGGAGAGAGTGTCAATCTCTCTTGATATGAGTTAAGGAGTTACATGGCAAACCTCAACCCAACCGCAAGTTATAGCCTTGCATTAACCATCGAATTACCGAATATTGCAGGAACCCTCGCCAACGTTACCCAAGCGATCGCAGGCGCCCAGGGAAGTTTTGGACAAATTTTGTTGATTGAGCATAACCTCAAAATTACGCAACGAGAAATTACAGTTGAAGCATCGAGTGAAGAACACGCCGAAAAAATTGTTTCTGCTGTCAGAGAAATTCCTAACGTTAAAATCCTTAAAGTTTCTGATCGCACCTTTGAACTTCATCGTAAAGGTAAAATTACTGTAGAAAGTCGTCTCCCCCTGACCTCTCAAAGTGACTTAGCTATGGCTTATACTCCAGGGGTAGGACGTATTTGTAAAGCGATCGCCCGTGATCCGGCTGAAGTCTACAATCTAACCATTAAACATAATACGGTGGCAGTGGTCACTGATGGTAGTGCAGTGTTGGGGTTAGGCAACCTCGGACCCGAAGCTGCCTTACCGGTGATGGAAGGAAAAGCTATGTTATTTAAAGAATTTGCTGGAGTCGATGCGTTTCCCATCTGTTTAAACACCCAAGATACAGAAGAAATTATCGAAACTGTTAAACGGATCGCCCCGGTTTTCGGAGGGGTTAACTTAGAAGATATTGCAGCCCCTCGTTGCTTTGAAATCGAAAAACGACTGCGCCAAGAGTTGGATATTCCTGTATTTCACGACGATCAACATGGAACGGCAATTGTCACTTTAGCAGCTTTATTTAATGCTCTGAAATTGGTGCAAAAGTCTCTAGAAAAGGTGAGAATTGTGATTAATGGAGCCGGGGCTGCCGGGGTTGCGATCGCCTCCTTATTACGTGCTGCCGGGGCTACCACCATTTGGTTATGCGACTCGAAAGGATTAATTTCTCACGATAGAGAGGATCTCAACTCTCAAAAAAAAGCTTATGCGGTGAGTGCTACTGGTACTTTGGCTGATGCGATGCAAGGAGCCGATGTGTTTTTAGGGGTGAGTGCGCCAGGAGTGGTAACTCAAGAGATGGTGCAGTCGATGAATAAAGATCCCATTGTCTTTGCCATGGCCAACCCTATTCCTGAAATTCAACCTGAGTTAGTTATTAATGATGTAGCGGTGATGGCTACCGGACGCAGTGACTATCCTAACCAGATTAACAACGTTTTGGCTTTTCCTGGGGTGTTTCGCGGGGCTATGGACTGTCGGGCTAGAAATATCACTGAGCATATGTATTTAGAGGCCGCTAAAGCGATCGCTTCTCTGGTAAATTCAAGCCAGTTAAATGCTGAACATATTATTCCTTCTGTATTTGATAAGCGAGTGTCTCATGCTGTTGCTAGTGCGGTAGAATTAGCAGCCCGCGAAGATGGGGTGGCTATGGAATAATGATTGTAGGGGCTTAATACGATTAAGCCCATGCAAAATCGACACTAGAAGGGGTTTACTGACATCTTGTACTAGAACAAATAAACTTAATAATCATGAGAGGGTAATCAATTAAGTTAGCATCAAAATAAAAACCTGTTGCCTATCATCACTGGCTAATTGTATCGAAGGTGCAAGATATGAGTTAAAAAGCAAACCCAAAGGTGAGAACTAAAGAAAAAGCAGACGTAATCACGGTAATCCATAAAACTTGTCCATCTTCACGATTCATAAGACTTACTCCTAAACTGTAATAACGACTCTTTGCTTCGTTACTTATTACTGTAGGGAAAGATAGTAAGGAAGTCGGGTTGATCTAAAATTTTTCTCTAACTAACTAAAGGTAGACGAACCTGAAAACAGCTACCTATACCCACTTGACTCTTAACAGTAATTTTTCCATCGTGGTGTTGAGCGATCGCTTGGGAAATGGCTAACCCTAACCCTGATCCTTGGGGGCGATAACTTCGGGCGGTGTCCTCTCGCCATAACCGATCAAAAATATGAGGTAAGTTTTCCTCTGCGATACCAATGCCGGTATCTTCTACCATCACCAGGGCGGATTTATCTTCTTGTTTTAAGCTAACCGTTACTTTTCCCCCGATGGGAGTGTACTGTAAGGCATTTTCTACTAAATTAGAAAATAACCGTAATAATTGATGGCTTTCGCCTTTGATGATTGCATCCTTAAGACAGAATAATTGTAAGGTAATGTCTTTTCCTTCCGCGTTGGGTTCTAAAAATTCCACCACATCCTCTAATAATTCTATGAGAGGGATTTTTTGCCACCTTTGACGGGTCATCTCCCGTTTTCCGTCCATACGGGCTAATAAGAGTAAATCTTCTACTAAATGGGACATTTGATCAGTGGCACTGAGAATAATATCCAGTTTCGGAATATCTTCGGCTTGGAATCGCTCAGGATGGCTTTTTAAGAGGGTTGCAGAGGTTTTGATGGCGGTTAGGGGACTGCGTAACTCATGGGACGCATCAGCAGTAAACTGTTTTAATTGTCGAAAACTTTGTTCAATGGGTTTAAGAGACTGTCGGGTTAACCACATCCCCCCCACACCAATCAATCCTAGGGCGATCATACCCCCAACGGTGGATTTCCAGCGTAATCGGTTTAAAACCGCTTCAATTGACTGAGTAGACTCGCTAACCCTTACATAGCCTTCTAAATGTCGTTTTTCTTCGGGATCATGATAAGCAACAATCGTTAAAATACGAATTTTTCCCCCTTTAACGGTTTGAAAACCTACTTTGAAAGGCCACGAGGGTTTAAGGTTGCCAGAATGGGCTAAAGGTTCTTGGCGATCGCCAAACCATTCTACACTTTGTTGAGGTTGTCGGAGGTTTTGCCAAGCAATATCTAAATCTCCATCTTGATCCAGTTCCCGATAGGCTGGATTATCAACCGCTTTAGGATTATTTTTAATGTCAATTAAACTATGGGCTGCTGATTGGGCTAAATTAATTAAACGCTGATCCAACTGTTCATATAAACCATGAGCAAACAATTGATAAATTAATACATTTGAAATTAAACGAATGGCTACCATAACTAATAAGTAAGACAGTAATAAACGCCATCGTAAAGCCTTAAATTGGTGATCAAGGGTTTTTTGTTTAGATTTCGTTTTCATCTCAATCTTTTTTGACTTCTAAATTGTTGATGATTTATCCTTGTTTGAGTCGATAGCCTACGCCATAAACTGTCTCAATAAAGTCAGGTGGTGCGCCAACTTTTCTTAATTTTTTTCGTAAATCTTTAATATGAACTTTTACTGCTTCTTCACTAGGAGGATCTTCAAATGACCAGAGATTATCTAAAATAGCACTACGACTTAACACTAAATTTTCGTTGCGTAAAAATAACTCTAATAATCCATATTCTTTAGGAGTTAAATGTAATATTTGATCGCTATAAGTCACTTCATAACTACTGGGATCGAGGCGTAATTGTTGCCATTCTAGAATCGGATTAGGTGCAACATTACCCCGTCTTAATAAAGCACGAATTCGTGCTAATAATTCAGGTACATCAAAGGGTTTTACCACATAATCATCTGCTCCTACATCTAGCCCAGTAACTTTATCTTCGCTAGTATCTTTTGCTGTTAACATGAGAACAGGAATGCTACAACCTGACTGACGAATCCGTTGACATAAACCAATGCCGTTTAGTTTCGGTAACATGACATCTAACAGGATTAAATCATAGGAAAAGGCTTCGATAAATTCCCATCCTTTTTCCCCATCACCAGCCATATCAACGGTGTATCTTTGTTCAGTTAGGCTGGCAGCTAAAACATTAGCAATTCGTTCGTCATCTTCCACTAAAAGAATTCTCATGACTGTTACCCCTAATATTGATACTCAATTGACAATTTTCCTGTCATTAAGTCAATATCCTTATTCTAAAATAGCAAGATACTTGTGAACTGTTCATCTTTAACAAAATGGTTGAATTTTTATTATTTTAATTTCAATTCCTTCTTAAGATCGTAAACAAGTAACAACAGCACAAGCCTCTAAAATAATGTTCATGTATTTCGTTCTTCCCAGTCAATTTCTTTCTTTTTTTCTTTAGGAACAGTTACTAAGAAGATTAACTTCTTCCCAATGTCGTCCAGCCATATCTCAATAATTTCCTTACTCACCTGAGTTTTTCTAAAAGTAGTTAACGACAGTCAAATCTCACATAATTTGTCCATTCGATGTTATATTTAGAAAGTTTTCTTTATCAATAAAAAAAGTCACATTTCTTGTTGCTTATATGCCAGAAGAATCAACTCGCACAATTTACGCTGCCATGATTGCCAATATAGCTATTGGCGTGGCTAAGTTTTTCGGTGCTGCTATTAGCGGTAGTTCAGCTATGTTATCTGAAGGAATTCACTCAGTTGTTGACTCAATCAATGAGGTTTTACTACTGTATGGTCTTAAACGGAGTAAAAAAGAGCCTGATGAGGATCATCCTTTGGGACATGGCCAAGAAATTTATTTCTGGTCTTTGGTCGTTGCCGTTCTAATTTTTGCTCTGGGAGGTGGTATATCAATTTATGAGGGATTTAAGTCTTTTCATGATTCAAGAGAATCTACTAACGCTATTGTAAGTTACGGAGTTCTTTCTATTGCTGCCGTATTTGAAGGAACTGCTCTTTTTATTTCTGTGCAGGAGTTTAATCAAGAACGCTCCGACAACAATATTAACTTCTGGAAAGCTCTGCGCCGTAGTAAAAATCCGACTACTTTTGTTGTGATTTTTGAAGATACTGCAGCACTATTAGGCATTGTTGTGGCTATTTTAGGGGTATTTTTGAGTGAATTGACAGGTACAATTTTTTACGACGGATTAGCCTCTATTATTATTGGAGTTATTCTTACAATTGTCGCTATTGTACTGGTTATCGAAACAAAAGGTTTATTGATAGGAGAAAGCGCATTTCCTGAAGTCAGAGATAGTATCAAAAATATTGTGGTCAAAGACACATCCGTTTACAAAGTAGAATCTCCCATCACGCTGCAACTTGGACCGACGGACATTTTATTAGCTTTGAGTATCGAGTTTCAAGATGATTTAACTTCTGATCAAATTGAGGTCGCTATTCGTCGAATTAAAGCAGATATTTGGGCTTCTCATCATGAAGTTAAACGTATTTTTATTGAAGCTCGCTCAATTAATTGAGATTCTATCTTTAATTTGAATAAAACTGCCACATTATTATTTAAAAAGTAGTTGAAATCGCTTGCACAGGACAAGCAGGAATACACTGTTCACAGACGACACAACGCGATCGCCGAAAGGTTAACTTAAAGGTTTCGGGTTCAAGCACTAAAGCTTCTGTAGGACATACCCCAGTACATAATCCACAGTCTACACATTGTTGCTCATTAATACTAATTTCTCGACTGGCTAAGGATACACCAATATCTTGAGCTTGCATCCAATCAATGGCTGCTTCAATAGCATCAATATCCCCTAATAATTCTAATACTAATTTTCCCACTTGATTCGGAGCAACTTGAGCGCGAATAATATTAGAAGCAATATTAAAATCTTTAGCTAAACGATAGGTTAACGGCATTTGTACGGTGCGTTTTGGAAACGTAAGAGTGACTCGTTTTTTCATGATTTAACTCAAGTTCAGAAATTGACATTAACCTCCAAAAAAGGGGAAGTATTATAAAATAGATGAGACGTAAAAATCTTTTTTCTTTAATAAGTTATATGTCTGAAATTGTTAATGCTAATCGTATCAGAAATAGTATCATTGCCTTTGCTGCCATTGCTCTTAGTATAGCGATATTTTTTGGCTTTCAAACCCAAACTGGTTCCGTTTCCTTAGAAGGCCAAGCTAAGGACTCAACCCCTATTGAAGTGGCGATGAAAAATGGAAAACCGACTTTAACCGAATTTTATGCTGATTGGTGTACCAGTTGCCAGGCCATGGCTCCCGAATTAGCTCAATTGAAGCAAAAATATGGGGATTCGGTCAACTTCGTCATGTTAAATGTGGATAATAATAAATGGTTGCCCGAAATTCTTCGTTATCGTGTTGATGGGATACCTCATTTTGTCTTTATTGACGATGAGGGAAAAGCGATCGCTCAAACCATTGGCGAACAACCCCCATCAGTAATGGAAGCCAACTTAAACGCCTTAATTGACCATGAAACCTTACCCTATGCTGCTTCTACGGGTCAAACCTCCGAGTTAAAAAATACAAACAACCCAACCACTGATCCCCGTAGTCATAGTTCTCAAGCTAAGTCTGGGTAATACCAATTCTTAGAAATAACTAGAGATATCTAGTGTGGAGTGTAGGGTGTGAGGTTAAGTCTCTAATAACTTTTGAAAGTTAGTATAAGGTTGGCGAAGTCTAGGGAGTATGAGAAGACTAGGAAGAATATAAATATTTCTCCTTGCTCCCTGCTCCCTCTGCTCCCGACTACCTTACTCTTCAATCCAATGTTTCGCTCGTTCAACGGCTCTTGTCCAAGTCGAAAAGTTCTCCTGTACCGCATCTGCATTTTTTCCTGGTTCAAAAACGCGATCAATTTTACGACAAGCGATCAAATCATCATAATTATCCCAATAACCCACCGTTAAACCTGCTCCGAAAGCAGCCCCTTGTGCTGTCGCATCCAAGACAACTGGACGTTCAATGGGAACCCCTAAAGCATCTGCTTGGAACTGCATTAAAAAGTTATTTTGAGACGCACCGCCATCCACTTTCAACCGCGCCACAGATAAATCCGAATCTTTATTCATTGCGTCGACCACTTCTTTTACCTGATAAGCGATCGCTTCTAACACCGCCCTTACCATATGTTCTCGCTGGACACCGCCAGTAATACCCATAAACAACCCTCGCGCTGACATATCCCAGTGGGGTGCGCCTAAACCACTTAAAGCAGGTACAAAATAAACCCCATTGGTATCGGCCAGTTGATTACAAATAGCTTCGGTTTCAGCTGCGCTGTTAATCAATTTAATACCATCCCGTAACCATTGAATAGAAGCTCCGGCAGTAAAAATAGCCCCTTCTAGAGCGTAATTCGTAGATTGATCCTTAGTCCAAGCAACGGTAGATAGTAAACCATTGGGAGAACGCATCACCTCACGGCCTGCTTGTACAATGAGAAAAGCCCCAGTTCCGTAGGTGCATTTCAGTAACCCCGGACGATTGCAACCATGAGCAAAGAGGGCTGCTTGTTGATCTCCAAAAATAGCGGTAATGGGAATTTCTACTCCCAATAAGTCAGCATCGGTGTGACCAAACATCCCCATACTGGGTTTAATTTTCGGCATAATCTGGGCTGGAATGTTAAATAAATCCAGTAGGGTTTCATCCCAGTTGCGAGTATCAAGATTCATCAACATAGTACGAGAGGCGTTACTATGATCTGTGGCGTGAACTTTTCCGCCAGTTAGGTTCCACAACATCCAAGTATCGACGGTTCCAGCAATCACATTATCAAAATTGGTGTCGGGTTTATGTTCTTTTACCCAATCTATTAACCAAGCTAATTTTGTGGCAGAGAAATAAGGATCTAATACTAATCCGGTGCGGTTTTCAATCTCTTCTACTTTGCCTTGTTCTCTCAATTGACTGCACATCGGGGAGGTGCGTCTATCTTGCCAAACGATGGCTTTATGGAGGGGTTTACCTGTGGTTTTATCCCATAAGAGACAGGTTTCCCGTTGTACCGTTAAACCGATGGCTGCAATGTCTTTTGCAGCAATATGGGTCTTTTCTAAGACTTGTTCTAAGACGCTCAGGGTATCTTGCCAAATTTCTAGGGCATCGTGTTCTAACCAGCCGGGTTGAGGATAATGTTGGGTTAATTCTTTGTAGGCTTGGCCGATCATTCCCCCTTGATGATTAAAGATAATAGCGCGGTTGCCGGTGGTTCCTAAATCAATAGATAAGATATATTTTGTTTTATTATCTGTCATTGGTGATAACACCCTGAATTCTTTTGTTTTTGTTGTTGCTAAACATTTTAATCAAATAATGAAACTATAGATAATTGAGAATAATTTAGGACAATAATGACAGAGCAACGTGCCGATTATGATAATCCCTGGAAAGAAGCCTTATCGCTGTACTTTCAACCGTTTATGGCTTTCTTTTTTCCTGAAATTAATGGCAATATTAATTGGAGTCGTGGCTATGAATTTTTAGATAAGGAATTTCAACAGGTGGTTAGGGATGCAGAAATAGGTCTTCGAGAAGCAGATAAATTAGTGAAGGTTTGGCGAGGAGATGGGGCCGAAGTCTGGGTACTAATTCATATTGAAATCCAGAGTCAAGCTGCTTCTGACTTTGCTGAACGGATGTATGTCTATAATTATCGCATTTTTGATATGTATCGGCGGTCTGTGGTCAGTTTAGCTGTGTTAGCTGATAATCAGGATTCTTGGCGACCGAATCAATATCAAAATGGACTATGGGGATGTGAGGTTAATTTTTTGTTTCCTGCGGTTAAATTGTTGGATTATCAGGGACGAAGCGAGAGTTTAACTGATAATAATCCTTTTGCGGTGATTGTGGCTGCTCATTTAACCACACAGCAAACCAACCAAGATCCCGATCAACGTTATCAAGGAAAATTAAGAATCGCCAAAAGTTTGTATCAACGGGGATATAGCAGACAGGATATATTAGAGTTATTCAGATTAATTGATTGGATGATGAGTTTACCAGAGTCCATCGAAAGTCAATTTAAACAGGAAATTATGAGTTTCGAGGAGGATTTAAAGATGCCTTATGTTACCAGTTTTGAACGGTTAGCACGCCAAGAAGGAAGATCCGAAGGAATATCGGAGGGTATTCTACAAGGTAGCCGTGAAAACGTGATTGAAGTGTTAGAAGTTCGCTTTGAGATGTTACCTTCAGATTTAATTGAGAAAATTAACCAAATTGAGGATTTAGAATTATTGAAAACGTTACATAGACAAGGAATCACTATCGGTTCACTGGACGAATTTCAGGAACTTCTTGAACGTAGCAGTTAACAGTTAACCTGAGTTCGGGGTTCAGAGTTCGGAGTTCGGAGTTAAACGATTATTAACGAGATAATAGGTTTTTCAAATAAGGATAAAATTAGTTTTTCAGCTTATCCCGAACTCAAGCTAGTTAAAAGCATTTTTCTTGAAGAAGTATGAAGAAACTAAAAAACTGATACTTCGGCATAGCTGAGTACAAGTAACTGATAACTGATGACTGATGACTGATGACTGATAACTGATTAAGAGATAATTTTATGACAAATGATGAACTATTGGATCTTATAAAAAAAGCCAAATTAGAAAAATGGACAAAACTCGATCTTTCTTATAATCAAATAAGTGAGATACCACCAGAGATCGCTCAATTACATTCTCTTAGAATACTCTACCTCCACAATAATCAAATAAGTGAGATACCACCAGAGATCGCTCAATTACATTCTCTTGAAATACTCGACCTCCATAATAATCAAATAAGTAATATACCACCAGAAATCGCTCAATTACATTCTCTTGAACAACTCTACCTCTATAATAATCAAATAAGTAGTATACCACCAGAAATCGCTCAATTACATTCTCTTGAACAACTCTACCTCTATAATAATCAAATAAGTAATATACCACCAGAAATTGCTCAATTACATTCTCTTCAAGAACTCTATCTCTCTAATAATCAAATAAGTAATATACCACCAGAAATTGCTCAATTACATTCTCTTGAACAACTCTATCTCTCTAATAATCAAATAAGTAATATACCACCAGAAATCACTCAATTACATTCTCTTGAACAACTCTACCTCTCTAATAATCCATTAAACCCTGAATTACAATCAATCTATGAACAAGGTTTAAAGAAACTGAAAATATACTTACAATCGCAACAAGAAAAAGAAATTATTTTAAATGAAGTCAAACTAATTTTTGTAGGAGAAGGAGAAGTCGGTAAAACCAGTTTACTAGCTGCACTTAGAGGAGATGAATGGATTGAAAATCGTCCAACCACTCATGGTGTAGAAATTGATATTAAATCACTTATTCTTGTTGATAAAGAATCTAATACAGAAATAACATTTAATGGTTGGGATTTTGGGGGACAAAATATTTATCGTTATACTCATCAAATGTTTTTTACCACTCCAGCTATTTATTTAGCGGTTTGGAATCCACGTCGAGGACCAGAAAATTGTCGAGTGGATGAATGGATTAAAATGATTAAACATCGTACTTATGATGAGAAACAAGAAGACTATCAACCCCGAATTTTAGTGATTGCCACTCATGGTGGACTAAAAGAACGTTTAGATCATATTGATGAACAATTATTACGTAATGAGTTTGATGACTTAATTGTTGATTTTCATCATGTCGATAGTTATACAACAGAAGGATTAGAAATTCTTGAAAATAAACTGGCCAAAATAGCGACTGAAATGCCTATGATTCGTCGTTCTGTTCCTGCCAGTTGGAAAATAATTTTAGACACAATTCGAGAAAAAAGTCAAGTTAATTCTTGGATTACTTATGAACAGTTTCTAGAAATTTGTCTTTATAAAAAGATTGATTTAGCTTTAGCAAAAACCTATTTAACCCTTCTTAATGAATTAGGTTATTTAATTTATTATAAACATGATCCTGTTCTTAAAGATACCATAATTCTGAAACCTGAATGGTTAAGTAAAGCAATTAGTTTTGTCTTAGAAAGTAGAGAAGTAAAAAACAATTTTGGTTTAGCTACTCATCAACAACTTAGTGAGTTATGGAATGACCCTAAACGGGGTGAAGATCGTTATCCTGAAGCTTTACATCCTATTTTTTGTAAACTAATGGAACGGTGTGATCTTTCCTATCAAGTTGAACTACCGGATGTTGATGCACCACCTACTAATTTAATTGCTCAATTAGTTCCTAGTCAACGTCCTCAACATTGGGAAAATGAATGGGTTTTGAAATCAGGAGATAAAGAATTAACAGAAGTTTGTCGTATTACTGATGTTCAAACAGGACGAACAGAACAAGCAGAAGGATTAATTTATCGTTTAATTGTTAGATTTCATCCTTATTCTTTGGGTCGTCAAAACTATAATAATAGTTGTCATTGGAAGACGGGAATGTTATTAGATAATGGAGTTGAAGGACGCGCTTTTATTGAAGACAGAGACGGGGATATTTATATTACTGTGAGAGCAGCTTATCCTAAAGGTTTTTTAGGTTATCTTTCTTCGGAAATTATGGGGTTAGTTAAAAGATTTTGGAAAGGATTAGATCCTAGATTATATATCCCTTGTCCGACTGATACCTGTCAAGGATTAATTGAAAAAGATGAAATTATAGAATCTAAACAAGAAGAAATTCCTAAAGTTCGTTGTCCTGTTTGTCGTAAGTTTCATAAGATTGATGATTTAATGGCGGTTAATATAATTACAGAAGAATGGAATCAAAATAAACTGATTTCTATCCTTGAAAAACATCGTCAAGAAATGATTAGAATGAATCAATCTATGAATAATTTAGATGCTCAAGTTAATAACTTAAGTACCGAAATAAAAACGTCTATGACGGTATCTAATGAAAAGTTCAACTTCTTATTAAATACATTAAGTGATCCAGCAAAAGACGGTCCTAGATTATTTCATATTGAACCCATTAATAAAAATTTCTTCAATTTAAAAAATTGGATAAAAGAACCCTTTCGTATTACTTTATGGTGTGAACATTCCCGTCTTCCACTACCAATGATTAATAATAATGATAGTAGTGGAGTTTATGAAATTGAATTAACAAGAGAGTGGTTTCAAAAAGCTTCCCCTATCATTCGAGTTATTTCTACAACCCTTAAACTTGCTTTACCTGTAGCGATTCCTACCGTAAAAATAAACACTGATGATACCGAATATAAAGCGATCGCAGAACAACTTGAATTCGGGGTTAAATCTACTGATTCTTTACTCAAAGGAAATGATTTATTAGATAAATGGGGGTCTAAAAATGATGACTGGGAATATGAGTCATCTGGTTCTAATTCGGTTCAAGTAATCAAAGCTAGTGGCTCTATTCTAAGACAGTTACATCATCTTTTACAACAAAAAGATCCTAGTTTTGGTGGATTAGAAAGAGTTCAAAATAAACGCGGAGACTTTCTCTGGGTTCATCCCAACTATGTACAAGAATATTAAATAAATTTTGTACTTTTTAATGTATTAATATCAAGCTAAGACTCCATGCAAAAATATATCTGCTATCCCCTCGGCCATCTCCTGTAACGCTTTAGGAGAGGCTTCCGGGGTGATAATTGTATCTGAAGAAAACCCTGCGATCGCAAACATTCCTAAGAAAACTTGAGCAACAATTTTAGGGTTCGTCCGACGATAAATGCCTTTTTCCATCGCAGTTTCAAAGAAAGCTTCTGCTACATCAGTCATTTTTATAATCACTTCTGATTGTATTTTTTCCCGTAATTCTTGATGAAATTGCGCTTCAATAAAACATACTTGTAATAAATCTTTATTTTCCTGCATTCTTAACACTCTTCTCCGCATTACTTGCGCTACCGCTTTATAGTTTCCCATTTCGCTTAATTCGGTTAATAAGTCAGTTAAAATTTCTATCCATCCTTGGGTTGCTACTTCGATTAAAATGGCTTTTTTATTGGGAAAATAGCGGAATAAGGTTCCTTCTGCTACCTTGGCTTTCTTAGCTAAATCCTTAGTCGTTGTGCCATCATAACCTTTAGCAGCAAATAAACGTAAAGCTGCTTTGAGAATGCGCGATCGCGTATCTTCTTCTGTATTAGAAGCCTTAAGGGTTTCACGGCCTAAAGTTGAGGAAAAACCGGACATTACCATAATAATAAGCATAACAACTCAGGCCATTTTCTCCTATGAGGGATCAAATTTTTAGATATCTTCACAAAATGTTGTTTTTTGACTCCCTCAACGAGAGATAATAAGAAAGTAGACTATCCACTTACTCAACATTATTATTTCATTATGACTAACGTAACCAGCGAATATACTTTACCGGATGACTTTACTAGCACCGAAGTCAGCCATCAAGAAGCAATAGAAACGGTCATCGATAGTTTACAACAAAATAACAGTGCGATGGTGCATCACGATGATCAAGGATATGTTTGGAAGTTTCAATATGGCAGTGTGGAAACTTATGTTCAGCTAACAGGAGAAACAGAAGAAGATTTATTAACTGTTTGGTCTCCTGTGTTAACCCTTCCTGCTAAAGATGAACTGGGTTTAATGCGAAAATTATTAGAGATGAATGGAGAAGAAACGTTAGAAACTCGTTTTGGAATTATGAATAATCAAATTGTCGTTTTAAGTCAGCGTGCTGTTGCTGATTTATCCCCCGGAGAAATTTCTCGCGCCATCACTTTAGTGGCAACTATTGCAGATGACAATGATGAAAAATTAATCGAAACTTATGGAGGCAACCCCATCCCAAATAATTAACCTAAACCCTTTATCAATTACAGGAATGTATCAGGTTAAACAAGAAACCTTATCCTTAACCACACGGGATGGAATTCGTCTCGATGCTGATGTTTATCGACCCGACAGCACCGAGTCTTTTCCTATTTTATTGATGCGACAACCTTATGGGAGAAGAATTGCTTCTACGGTGGTTTATTCTCATCCAATTTGGTATGCGTCTCATGGTTATATTGTTGTTATTCAAGATGTGAGAGGACGAGGAACGTCTCAAGGCAATTTTGATTTATTTACTAACGAAATAAAAGACGGTTTTGAGACAATAAACTGGATATCTCAGTTACCTGGCAGTACAGGAATGGTAGGAATGTATGGATTCTCCTATCAAGGAATGACTCAATTATATGCAGCTTCTAGTCAACCAAAAGCATTAAAAACGGTTTGCCCTTCTATGGTAGCTTATGATTTGTACCATGATTGGGGTTATGAAAACGGAGCCTTTTGTTTACAAACTAATTTAGGTTGGGCGATACAATTAGCAGCAGAAACAGCCAGATTAAAAGGGGATAGTAATGCTTTTCATAAACTGTATGAAGCATCTCGGAATTTACCCTTATCTGATCCTATTTTTGCTTACCCAAATTTGATGAAAGAGGTTGCATTTAATTCTTTTTATCATGACTGGATTAATCATTCATACCCCGATGATTATTGGAGTAATTTATCTCCTAAAAAATTCATCGATAAACTCGATTTACCTATGTTACATATTGGGGGATGGTTTGACCCTTATTTACGGGGTAATCTTAACCTTTATAATGCTATGAAAAGCCATAGTAACTATCCCCAAAATCTCATTATTGGTCCTTGGGGTCATATTCCTTGGGGGTCAAAACTAGGGAGTCAAAACTATACAAAATCAGCTTGCAGTTTTATTGATCAATATCAAATTGATTGGTTTGATCATTTTCTTAAAGGGAAAGAGATAGACTATTTATATTCTCAACCCGTATCATTGTTTGAAATGGGAACTAATAAATGGAAATATTCTCAAAATTGGACAAATAAAGAAGAAAAAAATTACTATATTTTTAGTCAAGGGTTAGGCAATATTAAAGAAGATGATGGACAATTAATTAATACGATTCCTGATAATAATATTAATGATATTATTGTTCATGATCCGTGGCGGCCTGTTCCATCTTTAGGGGGTCATGCTAGTATTCCATCAGGTTCTTTTGAGCGATCGCAATTAGATAATCGTTTTGATATCTTAACTTATACCTCTGAAAAGTTAACCGAAGATTTATTAATTAAGGGAACACCTTTCATGGAAATATATTGTACTGCTGATACAGTAAGCTTTGATATTTCTATTATTTTATCGGAAGTTAAACCCGATGGAAAAGTTTATAATTTTAGTCAAGGATACTATAGAATAGAATGCGAGCAATTACCCATAAAAATTCCTTTACAACCCACTTGTATTAAAATTACTCAAGGGAACTGTTTAAGAATAAGTATTAGTGGTGCGTGTTTTCCTGCTTATGCTTTGAATACAGGAACAGGAAAATTACCCTATGAGGAACGATTGATTGATGCTAAAGTTATCACTATAAAAGTATGGAGTCAACTCGATCAAATATCAAAAATAATTTTACCGATTAATTAGTTTTGTAAATCACGAGCTATGATTTTTTGCCATTCTTCTAAAATGAAATAAGGAATTTTAATGGTACTAGAATCACCATTTTTTAAGGGTAATTCTAAGACCCAAAAATTATTACTTGCTAATTGATTGAGAATCGGTGTAAAGTCATACTGTCCCATATTAGGAGCAAATGACTCCTGATCACTAGCAAATACATCGGGAACTGGTAGGATTAAATCCTCTCGAATTTTAATAATTAAAGGTTGAGGATGTGCAAATTCATATAAATCAGGAAACCCGACTAAACGAAGATTAATTATTGGTTCATTCTCACCCTTGATTTCTTTAAAAAAAATAACTTGCCAAGGGTTTTTAAAATTATCTCGCCAAGTTTGTATAGACTTATAAAGCACAGTATTAGGCGGAATTTTGCTTTCTCTAACAACAGCATAAACAGGTTGTATGAATAATAAACACATCAACCCCAACAGGACAATTAACTTAAATACTTTCTGACTCATTGTAATCTCTAGCTAAAAACAACTGATAACTGTTTACTGTTTAAACATTGCCACATTTTTCATTAGCTGGAACCGCCTCCATTATCTTTTTAGGATTAGGTAAGTTAAGATTATTCATATAAGTGTTGAACCTCCCTCGCTGAAAGACGAGGGATTCCCGTGTAGACTCTTATCTAGGATTTCTCCCCCGACAGACCGCCATTACTGGGCTGTTTGATCACGGGCGCACCGACCGCGATTTGTTCTAAACCTCGTTGTTTTACTATCATTGAAGCAGCATTATAACAACAATAATTATATATTCCATAATAAAGATAAACAACAACAACACACCCTGATTTATGTGATATAGTTGAAGGGTCAAAATTTTACACGATGTAGATTAAGTGCTGAAGTTAGAACGAGCTATAGATCCTCAGACAGAGGAAAGGTTCTGTTGCATATTCGATAAGCAAACTTGTTTACCAGTAGAACCTATTCAGCGATACCTAAATTATTGTCGTAAGGGACAATTAGCCTTTAATACAGTCAACACATACGCTTGTCGGCTACTAGATTTCTGGCAATGGCTAGAGTATAAATCTCTTGATTGGCAAGAAGTAGGATTAAATGAACTAGCGGACTTTGTAAATTGGTATCTACTAGGTGGGGAAGTAGAAGTCATCTCAGAAGACGTAAGAGAAATTATGTCAAAACGTAGTCCACGCACCGTTAATCTAGCTATTACAGCCGTACAAGGATTCTATGAATTCCACACTGTAGAAGGTAGGGTAGATGAAAAGCATTTTACGAAGTTAGCACACGGTTGGGGTAAACGAGGCGGTTTTCTACGAGGTATTGTTAAAAGTACCCCAGATAAAAGAAAACGCATCAAAGTAAAAGAACCAAAAAACTTTCCTGGGTGTCTAACGGATGAACAAGTAACTCAATTAGCCGATGCTTGTTACAGCTACAGAGATAGACTAATCGTGATGCTCTTAAGGGAAACAGGTGTAAGAAGGGGAGAATTATTGGGATTACATTTAGTAGATGTGGCCGATTTTGATAGTCGAGGCAGAATTCGTATTGTCAGACGGGATAATAACCCGAATAGTGCAACAGCTAAGGGGACAGAACGAGAAATACCCATAATCCATAACCGAGATGCGGTTAAAGAGACATTTCATGCCTATCTATTGGAAGAATATCCGCCTGAAGCCGAAAAATTGGAACATGGAATGCTTTTTGTCAACTTAGAAGGTGAATACATTGGTAAACCGATGTCTAGTGCTAGATTAAATAGCCTTTTCTATCAATTAGAAGAAAGAACAGGTATTAAAGCTCATCCTCATCTTTTTAGACATACTTTTGCCACTAGAATGCTACAAGCAGGTTATCTTGACCAATATGTACAGCAGTTGTTGGGACATAAATCTATCGCTACAACCAAAGATATCTATTCCCATGTGTTAGATGAAATGAGTCTGGATGCTTATTTACAAAGGGAGGAAGAAGAATGAATTCGCTTCCATTACAAGCATTACAGAAAAAAATAAGTAGTTCAGAATTAAGTAAAGAATGGATCAATAACCCTTTATTAAGTAAAAATATTTGGTCAGTTGAAGAATTAGGTTATTCTGAGGAAGAATCAAAAATACAAGGAACTCGTAATATTTATTTTGAGGAAATTTCTTTGCCTTGGTTGAAATTCCTAGTTAAGTTAACAGCTTTAGCTAGTGCCAGAGAAAAATGTAGTTTAAGTGGAGTAGTAAAAAGGGTCTGTTACTTAAAGCAATTAGATAAATTTCTAATCCAAGAAGGGTATAATCAACCAGAGTTATTAACTGATTCAATCTTACAGAAATTTGTTACCAATGGTAGCAAAGGTTCTAGAATGAATAGACAATCAACTATAACTTATGTTACAAAGCTATGGGCAGAAGAAGAATGGTTAAAACTTCCTTATACGCCTCGTAAATATAAAAGAGCAACACCAAAAATAGAGACGATTCCTGAAGAAGTTCTACACCAAGTTTACGAAAACTTTGATTTATTTCCACCCCCATTAGAAAGATTATTTAGACTACAATTGGTATTAGGTTGTCGGATTGGGGAAATATTAAGAATGCCTCGCCAATGTCTTAAAAAAGAAGGAGATACTTGGTTTTTACTAAGATGGATACAAAAAAGAAAACATTGGCGATTCTATCAGGTTCATCCTTCGGTTGCTGAATTAGTTAGAGAACAACAGAAGTTTTTAGATAAACAAATAGGTTCAGATTCAGATTTTGATAAGTTATTTTGCAAAGCTTCTACAGCCCTTCGAGATGGTGCAGGAAATGGAAAAAGATTTGAAATAGAACCAATCTATTTACCAGAATTCGTTTCTAATACATTAATTTGTCTTTGGCTACAAGATTTTAGTGAAAAAGCAGATTTAAAAGATAAGTATGGTAATCGTTTTCACTTAAAAAGTCACCAACTACGTCGCACAAAAGCGAGTATTATGGCTCATTGTGAAGCTGAAGATGAATACATTGCTGCGGTACTAGGACATGGTTCTTTGGATATGTTACCTCATTATCGTCAACGATCTTTAGAAAGGTTAGAAAAAGAAGCTAATACGAAAGGCTATGTAGATATGTATGGTCAAGTAACTACCTTTACACCAAGAAAAAAAAGGTATGAAAAATTAGCTGAACTTCTCAAAATTAGTACGCCATTAGGCGAATGTCATCGACCAACAATGCTAGGAGATTGCCAGTATCGTTATTCTTGTTTAAGTTGTGACCATCATCGAGTGACATTAGAAGATAAACCAAAGTTAGAAATGGATGTTCAGCATTTACAGCAAGATTTAGAACAAGCACAAACTGCAAAACAAGAGCGGAGAATTACTGAAATTAATCGGTTATTAAAGTTATTAAAAACTAGATTGCAAGGTTTAGAAAAACTGAGAAATTTAAAAGGAGAACAAAATTATGAGTAGTCGTAAATATCCTCCTATTTCAATTCACAAGACCTTACAGGGTCAATTAGAAGTTGATTGGGGACTGAACTATCATAAAGAGTATAATTGTCCATACTGTAAATTCGGTAGACTTACACAACTGATCTCTAATAAGAGTTATTTTTGTCAATTAAATCTTAGATGTAATTACTGTAAAAAACTAACTTATTTAACTTGTAAAATCCCTGGAATTGGCTTAAAACATTCTCCTATTTCTCAACATCAAACTTTAAGTGGAATATTAGAAGTTGATTGGCATCAAGAATATAAAGAAGAATACGATTGCCCATATTGTGAAGAAGGAAAACTTACTCAGTTTTTTCGTAGAGAAAATCGTTTCTGCAAATTAGCACTTCAATGCAACTCATGTCAAAAAAGAACTTCCCTAACCTGTAAAGTATCTGGAGTTGGGTCAAAGCATTCTCCTATTTCTCAGCATCAAACTTTAGATGGGATATTAAAAGTAAACTGGCATCAAGAATATAATAAAGAATTTGAATGTCCTCGCTGTAATCAAGGTAAGTTAACTAGATATTACTATCGTAATAATTCAATTTGTAATTTAGCTTTAGATTGTAATTTTGGACATGATGGACAAAAGGGATGGGTGTACAAAATAGGAGAAGGAGAGAACAGTAGTAAGTGTCAATGCCACTATTGCAAGATTTCTTTTAATCCTAATTCTATTCATTCGGCAAGTTGGGTAAGCAATAAAAAGAAAGATAAAGTAAGACCATTTTCTTTTGATGAGGATGTCTGGGAGTTAGAATATTTTTATGAAAAACCTTATCAAAAAATACTAAACTTTCAAGAAATCAATCCTTATTGGTATCGAAAAGAAGTTAAAAAATATTTATACTATTTACTAAAGTCTAAGGTATTTTCCTCAGATTCAGGCGTAAGGGAAAAAATCATAACCTTGAGACAGTTTGGTAAAATCATTACTCTTTCAAGTCTTAAAGATTTTAATGAAATCAATAGAGACACTATTAGCAATTTTTTAGATAGTTGTAAAAACAATAAAAGTAGAACCATAAATGGAAAACTAGCTAATTTAAGAGATTTTTTTGAATGGCTAAACTTAGAAACTCATTCGCTAGTTCGTAGCCGTGATTTTTTGAAAACTAATAACAATGATGCTGATTGGTTAGATGAAGTTACTCGTAAATCTATTAAACGGTATTTAGATAAAATACCTGCACCTATTGCTCATCACTATTTAGTTCAAGCTTATCTTGCTGCAAGGCCAGGGGATGTATGTCAATTAGGGTTTGATTGCTTAGAAGAAGAAAATGGTAAGTGGTATGTCAAATTTTTTCAGCAGAAAACAAAACGATGGCATAAAATACTGGCAAATCGGAAGATAAGGACAGTCATAGAAGAACAACAGCAATGGATTAGGAAAGTTTTTGGTGAAGATTATTCCTATTTGTTTTGTCACTTTCGGAATATTAGGCCGAATTTTTATCCATTTTTTCCTAATATTAAGCCTCTACCAAGGCCACCTCGTGTAGATGCTGACGAAAACACGATGGTTCGTATCATTCGGATGTTAATCGAGAAAGAAAATATCTTAGATGCTAATGGACAGAAACCACACTTTACAGGAAGAATTACTCGTCATAGTCGTTTACAAGAAGTTCGGGCTAAATATGGTATGGAAGCTGCTCAATTGTATGCTGACCACAAAAGCAGTAGCACCACCTTCCAACACTATGCACCGCCAACAAGAGAACAGATAGCAGAGGTAGATTTACCCTTCCAAGAACTTTTGATGAACCCTAATAATAAGTTCTTACCTTGGCAATCATTACCTGAAAGCTTACTAAAAAATCCTAAAGCCCATGAACTTGACTTAGAAATAGCCCCTCGTTTAGTAGTTTACGGACACTGCACCCTTGACCCCAAAACTCCCTGTCCTGTCAATCTTTATCCTAAATGCTATGGTTGTTCAAGTTTTCGTCCCAGTACAGGAAAATTACCTCTCTATGAACGTCAATATCATGGGGAACAGCAACGATTAACAGATGCAGAGAAAGCAGGGGCAGAATTAGCCTCAGAGGAAGCTAAAGCTACCATTGAGGCCATGAATAAATGGCTTCCTGAGTTGAGGAGGTTGGCTGATGGCTAAAAAGCATAACCGAGAAAAACAAGCGGAGGTTTTAAGGCGGACTCAAGCCCAACGAAAGGAACAGAAAAAGGAGCAAGTATTAAAGGCTGTACAAGAAATAATAGCTCAAAAGAAATCTTTGACCTTTGCTAATATTGCTAAGGTCGCTGGTTGTTCAGTTTCTTATTTATACAAATGGGATGAAATTAAAGCTTATATTCATGAACTTCAACAAAAGGAAAATACTCAATTAAATCCTTTAGAAGAACCAGAAGCAAGACCCAATAGCCTCAAGACTTTACACGAAGTTGCTAGGCAACGAATTAAGGCTTTAGAAGCTGAAATAAAAGACCTGAAACAGCAGAATGAAAAGCTTAGAGGTCATGTAGTAGAAATCTATGAACTGAGGGATGAATGTGAACGATTGAGAAAACAGTTACGAGAGTTATTAAACACTCAAAATTCATCAAGTAAAGTCATTCCTATACAAACCCCTTTAAAGATAAAAAAGTTTCTATTTCTAACCCTGAAAATGAAGATACCCCAGAACATTATTAATTTAATTAAAGAAATGGGACTCAAAGTAGGGGCAAAACTTAAAGAAGAAATAAATAACCGTGACCCTCAACAAGTTAAATTAGCTATCGATGCTTTTCAACAGTATAGAAATCATCATACTATTACCAGTCAAGAAGCTTGTTTATTATCAATGATTCGAGAGGAAGCACAGCCTAATACATCAAATGAGATAGTTGATAAGCCATCTAAACCGACGATTCATGAAACTTCAGAGGAATCTAATCAAGAATTAGTTAGTCTGGACAAACTTAAACAACTTAGTAGTCTTTTCAATTCTAAATCATAATGGATAATCATTTACTACCCCAGAATATTGAAGCAGAAGAAAGCATTTTAGGCGGTATTCTCTTAGACCCTAATTCCATAAGCAGAGTAGCAGATATTTTACCTCCTGAAGCATTTTATGTCATGGCTCATCAACAAATTTATCAAGCTGCTTTAGACCTTTACCATAAAGATCAACCCTGTGATTTTATGACAGTCAAAACTTGGTTAAAAGACCATAAGCTCTTTACTAAAGTCGGGGGAGAGAATAAATTAACCCAATTACTTGATAGGACGGTTTCTGCGGTTAATATAGACCGTTACGCAACGTTAGTGGTTGATAAGTATCAGCGTCGTTTACTGATTAATGCAGCCCGTGAGATTGAAGAATTAGGCTATGATACAGTAACGGAATTACCTTCTATTCTAGAACAGTCAGAAGAAAAGTTATTTAAGGTAACAGTAGATGAAAAAGACCCTTTTCAACCTCAACCTATTCATGATTGTCTTAGGGATGTTTTTAATGAATTAGAAGAAGGAAAAAGTCCTGGTTATTCTACTGGTTTATCCGACTTAGATAAGTTAACAGGAGGTCTTACTAGAAAAGACTTAATTATTATTGCAGGTCGTGCTTCAATGGGTAAAACTTGGTTTTCTATTTATCTTGCTAATCATGTCGCTATGACTTACAAAGTTCCTGTGGTGTTCTTCTCAGCAGAAATGTCTAAAACTCAGTTAACTAAACGGTTTTTAGCCATACACTCAAAAATAGATTCATCACGATTAATGCGAAATGAAATTTATCAGGATGAATATGATTCTTTGGTAAAAGGATTAGGAATACTTACCGAGTTACCCATTATTATTGATGATACTCCTGCTAATACCTTAACCCCTTCAAGAATGCGCTCTGTATTGCGCCGAATTAAAGCTGAAAGGGGAACTATTGGGTTAGTAGTAATGGATTATATTCAAAAGCTAGGTGATAGAGCAGCAGGGAATAGAGCGCAAGCGGTGGGTAAGTTTTCAGGGGCATTTAAGGATATGGCTAAGGAGTTTGATTGTCCGTTTCTTGCCTTGGCACAAATTAACAGAGGCGTGGAAGGACAAGCTAATAAACGTCCTTTTATCTCTGATATTAAAGATTCCGGGGATATTGAGCAAGATATGGATTTAGGATTATTATTATATAGAGATGAGTATTACAAGTCAGATACT